>NZ_VJOY01000009.1 GCF_007109405.1 Pseudomonas mangiferae | reverse complement strand
GGGCGGGGCGTCGCGGGTCATGGGCGGTCATTCCGTTCGGCGAAAGCCGGCGATTATACGGAAGCCGGTCGATCCCCCGCTGAACGGAGCGCGGCCGTCCGCCCGGCGCGGCTGGGCGCGGCGCGACCACCCGGCTATAATCGCCCGCTTTCCCTTCACTGCCGACCCCAGACCATGACCGAGTCCGTGCCCGTCTACATGAATCGCCTGGGCCGCGCCGCGCGCGAGGCGTCGCGGCAACTCGCGCGGGCCAGCACGGCGCAGAAGAACCGCGCCCTGCTGGCCGCCGCCGCCGCCCTCGATGCCGCTCGCGCCGAGCTGGCCGTCGCCAACCAGCGCGACCTGGACGCCGGACGCGCCAGCGGCCTGGCGCCGGCGATGCTGGACCGCCTGGCGCTGACCCCGAACGGCATCGACGGCATGATCGAAGGCCTGCGCCAGGTGGCCGCGCTGCCCGACCCCATCGGCGAAATCCGCGACATGCGCTACCTGCCCTCGGGCATCCAGGTGGGCAAGATGCGCGTACCCCTGGGGGTGATCGGCATCATCTACGAGTCGCGGCCCAACGTGACCATCGACGCCGCCAGCCTCTGCCTGAAGTCCGGCAACGCCACCATCCTGCGCGGCGGCTCCGAGGCGATCCATTCCAACCAGGCCATCGCCCGCTGCATCCAGGCCGGCCTCGCCGAGGCGGGCCTGCCTGCCGCCGCGGTGCAGGTGGTGGAGACCACCGACCGCGACGCCGTCGGCGCGCTGATCAGCATGCCCGAGTACGTCGACGTGATCGTTCCCCGGGGCGGCAAGGGCCTGATCGAGCGCATCAGCCGCGACGCCCGGGTGCCGGTGATCAAGCACCTGGACGGCGTCTGCCACGTGTACATCGACGTGGCCGCCGACCCGGACAAGGCGATCCGCATCGCCGACAACGCCAAGACCCAGCGCTATTCGCCGTGCAACGCCATGGAGACGCTGCTGGTGCACGCCGACATCGCGCCCCGGGTGCTGCCGCCCCTGGCCGCCATCTACCACGAGAAGGGCGTCGAGCTGCGCGGCTGCCCGCGCACCCGCGAGCTGTTGGGCGACGACGTGCTGGCGGCCAGCGAGGACGACTGGCGCGCCGAGTACAACGCGCCGATCCTGGCGATCCGCCTGGTGGATTCCCTGGACCAGGCCATCGAGCACATCAACACCTACGGCTCCCAGCACACCGACGCCATCGTCACCGAGCACTTCAGCGACGCCCGGCGCTTCCTCACCGAGGTGGATTCCTCGTCGGTGATGGTCAACGCCTCGACGCGCTTCGCCGACGGTTTCGAGTACGGCCTGGGCGCGGAGATCGGCATCTCCACCGACAAGCTCCACGCCCGCGGCCCGGTCGGCCTGGACGGCCTGACCAGCGAGAAGTACGTGGTCTTCGGCGACGGGCACGTGCGCACCTGATGAGTCGAGCCAGACGTATCGGCGTGCTGGGCGGCACCTTCGACCCGATCCACATCGGCCACCTGCGCGGCGCACTGGAAGTGGCCGAGGCCCTGGCGCTGGACGAGCTGCGGCTGATCCCCAGCGCCCGTCCGCCGCACCGCGACACGCCCCAGGTCAGTGCCCGCCAGCGCCTGGACATGGTGGCCCTGGCCGCCCGCGGCGTGGCGCCGCTGCAAGTAGACGACCGCGAGCTGCGCCGCGACCGCCCGTCCTACAGCATCGACACCCTGGAGTCCCTGCGCGCCGAGCTGGCCGCCGACGACCGGCTGTTCCTGCTGCTGGGCTGGGATGCGTTCTGCGGCCTGCCGGGCTGGCACCGCTGGGAGGAGCTGCTGGAGCACTGCCACATCATCGTGCTGCAGCGCCCGGACGCCGACAGCGAGCCGCCGGAAACCCTGCGCGACTTGCTGGCAGCGCGCAGCGTCGGCGACCCGGGAGCGATCGACCAGGTGAGCGGGCAGATCGCCTTCGTCTGGCAGACGCCCCTGGCGGTGTCCGCCACGCAGATCCGCCGGACCCTGGGGGAAGGCCGCTCGGTGCGCTTCCTGGTGCCCGACGCGGTACTCGATTACATCCAGGCGCACGATCTGTATCGGGCGCCCCACTGAACGACCGCCCGTGGCGCGGCACCGGCCCGCCACGGCCCTCGCGATCCGCGACGCGGCACTTTCCATCTGATGAGGTAGGCATGCACAACGAAGAACTCGCCCAGGTCGCCATCGAGGCCCTGGAAGACCTGAAGGCCCAGGACATCACCACTATCGATGTACGGGACAAGACCAGCGTCACCGACTTCATGGTGATCGCCAGCGGTACCTCCAGCCGCCACGTGAAATCCCTGGCGGAGAACGTGCTGGAGAAAATCAAGGAACGCGGTGCGCGGCCCCTGGGCAGCGAAGGCCTGGACGGCGGCGAATGGGCGCTGCTGGACCTGGGCGACGTGGTGGTCCACGTGATGCTGCCGGCGACCCGCCAGTTCTACGACCTGGAACGCCTGTGGCAGGGTGCGGAGCAGAGCCGCGCCCAGGGCGCCGCGGACTGAAAACGCCGTGCGCATCAGACTGATCGCCGTCGGCTCGCGCATGCCGCGCTGGGTGGAGGAAGGCTGGCAGGAATACGTCAAGCGCCTGCCCGCGGAGCTGCCCCTGGAGCTGGTGGAGATTCCCCTTGGCACCCGTGGCAAGAACGCCGACGTGGCGCGGCTGATCCGCCAGGAAGGCGAGGCGATGCTGGCCAGGGTGCAGCCCGGCGAGCGTGTGGTCACCCTGGAAGTGGGCGGCCGCGCCTGGAGCACCGAGCAACTGGCGGCGGAGCTGGAGCGCTGGCGGCTGGATGCGCGCACGGTCAACCTGATGGTGGGCGGCCCCGAGGGCCTCGCCCCGGAGGTATGCGCCCGCAGCGAGCAGCGCTGGTCGCTGTCGCCGCTGACCCTGCCGCACCCGCTGGTGCGGATTCTCGTGGGCGAACAGCTGTACCGGGCCTGGACCGTGCTGTCCGGCCACCCGTACCACAAGTGATGGGCGCCCGATGCCGCAGCCGATCCGTCTGAAAGACCACGAGAAGGACGCCCGCCTGGTGCGCAACCGGGTCATCGTCGGCGCGGTGGCCGTACTGCTGCTGACCGCCGTGCTGGTGGCCCGCCTGTACTACCTGCAGGTGATCCAGTACGAGTACCACTCGACCCTCTCGGAGAACAACCGCGTCCACGTGCAGCCGGTGCCGCCCACCCGCGGGCTGATCTTCGACCGCAACGGCGTGGTGATCGCCGACAACCGCCCCAGCTTCAGCCTCACCGTCACCCGCGAGCGCACCGGCGACTGGGAGCAGGTGCTGGACGTGATCGTCGAGGTCCTGGGGCTGAGCGCCGACGACCGCGAGCTGTTCGAGAAGCGCATGAAGCAGGGCCGGCGGCCCTTCGAGCCGGTGCCGATCCTGTTCGAGCTGAGCGAGGAGCAGATCGCCCGGATCGCGGTGAACCAGTTCCGCCTGCCCGGCGTCGAGGTGGTGGCCCAACTGGTCCGTCACTACCCCCAGGGGGCTCACTTCGCCCATTCCGTGGGCTACGTCGGGCGGATCAACGAGAAGGAGCTCAAGGAGCTCGACCCGATCAACTACAGCGGCACCCATCACATCGGCAAGACCGGCATCGAGCGCTTCTACGAGCCCGAGTTGCACGGCCAGGTGGGCTACGAGGAAGTCGAGACCAACGCCCGCGGCCGGGTGCTGCGGGTGCTCAAACGCACCGACCCGAAGCCCGGCAAGGACATCGTGCTGACCCTCGACATCCGCCTGCAGGAAGCGGCGGAGGCCGCCCTGGGTGGTCGTCGCGGCGCGGTGGTGGCCATCGACCCGCGCACCGGCGAGGTGCTGGCGATGGTCAGCCAGCCCAGCTTCGACCCCAACCTGTTCGTCACCGGCATCAGCTTCAAGGACTACGCCGAGCTGCGCGACTCCCTGGACCGGCCGCTGTACAACCGGGTGCTGCGCGGGCTCTACCCGCCGGGCTCCACCATCAAGCCGGTGGTGGCGGTGGCCGGCCTGGATGCCGGGGTGATCACCCCGGCGACCCGGGTGTTCGACCCCGGCTTCTACCAGTTGCCCAACTACGACCACAAGTACCGCAACTGGAACCGCTCCGGGGACGGCTGGGTGAACCTGGAGACCGCGCTGATGCGCTCCAACGACACCTACTTCTACGACCTCGCCCACAAGATGGGCATCGACCGGCTGCACCAGTACCTGAGCCGCTTCGGCATCGGCCAGCGGGTGTCCCTGGACATGTTCGAGGAAGCCACCGGGCTGATGCCGTCCCGGGAATGGAAGCGCATCACCCGGCGCCAGGTGTGGTACCCGGGAGAAACCCTGATCCTCGGCATCGGCCAGGGCTACATGCAGACCACGCCGCTGCAGATGGCCCAGGCCACCGCCCTGGTGGCCAGCCGCGGCAAATGGATCCGCCCGCACCTGGCCCGCACCATCGAGGGCCAGCCGCCGGTGGACCCGAACCCGATGCCGGACATCGTGGTGCGCGACCCCAGCTACTGGGACCAGGCGCGCAATGGCATGGAGCAGGTGATGCACGGCGCCCGTGGTACCGCACGCAAGGTGGGTGAGACCGCGGCCTACCGCATCGCCGGCAAGAGCGGCACGGCCCAGGTGGTGGCGATCCGCCAGGGCGAGCGCTACGACCGCTCCAAGCTGCAGGAGCGCCACCGCGACCACGCCCTGTTCGTCGGCTTCGCCCCGGCGGAAAACCCGCGCATCGCCGTGGCGGTGATGGTGGAGAACGGCGAGTCCGGCTCTGGCGTGGCCGCACCGGTGGTCAAGCAGGTGATGGATGCCTGGCTGCTGGGCGAGGACGGCCAGCTCAAGCCGGAGTACCGCTCGCCGCCCACCAGCCCGGAGCCCTCGCGATGAACGGCAATTTCGACCGCACCCTGTCCAGCGAAGACGTGATGCGCCGCCGCGCGACCCTGCTGCAGCGCCTGCACGTGGACGGCATCCTCCTGCTGTTGCTGCTGGTGCTGGCCGCCGGCAGCCTGTTCGTCCTCTATTCCGCCAGCGGCAAGAGCTGGGACCTGCTGGCCAAGCAGGCCAGCTCGTTCGGCATCGGTCTGGTGGCGATGGTGGTCATCGCCCAGTTCGAGCCGCGCTTCCTGGCCCGCTGGGTGCCGGCCGGCTACGTGATCGGCGTGCTGTTGCTGATCGTGGTGGACGTGATGGGCCACAACGCCATGGGCGCCACCCGCTGGATCAACATTCCCGGGGTGATCCGCTTCCAGCCGGCGGAATTCATGAAGATCCTGATGCCGGCCACCATCGCCTGGTACCTGGCCAAGCGCAGCCTGCCGCCGCGGCTGAAGCACGTGATCGTGAGCCTGGCGATGATCGCCGTGCCGTTCATCCTGGTGGTGCGCCAGCCGGACCTGGGCACCTCGCTGCTGATCCTCGCCTCGGGCACTTTCGTGCTGTTCATGGCCGGCCTGCAGTGGCGCTGGATCGCCGGCGCGGTGGCGGCGGTGGTGCCGGTGGCGGTGGGCATGTGGATGTTCGTCATGCACGACTACCAGAAGCAGCGCATCCTCACCTTCCTCGACCCGGAGAGCGACCCGCTGGGCACCGGCTGGAACATCATTCAGTCCAAGGCGGCCATCGGTTCCGGCGGTGTATTCGGCAAGGGCTGGCTGCTGGGCACTCAGTCCCATCTGGATTTTTTGCCCGAAAGCCATACGGACTTTATCATTGCCGTCCTCGGCGAGGAGTTCGGGCTGGTGGGCATCTGTTTGCTGCTGCTGGTCTACCTGCTGTTGATCGCGCGGGGGCTGGTGATCACCGCCCAGGCGCAGACGCTGTTCGGCAAGCTGATGGCGGGCAGCCTGACCATGACGTTCTTCGTCTACGTCCTGGTGAATATCGGCATGGTGAGCGGGTTGTTACCGGTGGTGGGGGTTCCGCTCCCCTTCATTAGCTACGGTGGAACTTCGCTGGTGACGCTACTGTCAGGGTTTGGGGTTTTGATGGCGGTCCATACCCATCGCAAGTGGATCGCGCAGGTTTGATAAGAGTGAAGAATTTGAGACAAGCAGTGCGGGGATGGGCGATGGGGGCCGGTGCGGGCCTGTTGGGTCTGCTCGGCAGCGCCAGCCAGGTCTGGGCGGGCGCCTACGAAGGGGCTCCGCAGGTGGCGGAGTTCGTCGGCGAGATGACGCGGGACTACGGCTTCGCCAGCGAGCAGCTGGTCGGGCTGTTCCGCGAGGCGGAGCGCAAGCAGGCGATCCTCGATGCGATCTCCCGGCCGGCCGAACGGGTCAAGCCGTGGAAAGAGTACCGGCCGATCTTCATCACCGACGCCCGGGTGCAGAAGGGTGTGGACTTCTGGAACCGCAACGCCGAGGCCCTGGCCCGCGCCGAGAAAGAGTACGGCGTGCCGGCCCAGGTGATCGTGGCGATCATCGGCGTGGAGACCTTCTACGGCGGCAACACGGGCAACTACCGGGTGCTGGACGCGCTGTCCACCCTGAGCTTCGACTACCCACCGCGGGCCCCTTTCTTCCGCCAGCAGCTCAAGGAATTCCTCCTGCTGGCCCGCGAGGAACAGGTGGACCCCCTCAGCCTCAAGGGCTCCTACGCCGGCGCCATGGGCCTGCCGCAGTTCATGCCGAGCAGCTTCCGCGCCTACGCGGTGGACTTCGACGGCGACGGCCACATCGACATCTGGGGCAACCCGGTGGATGCGATAGGCAGCGTCGCCAGCTACTTCAAGCGTCACGGCTGGGTCGCCGGGCAGCCGGTGGTGAGCCGTGCCCAGGTGCGCGGCGACCGGGTCGACGAAGGCCTCACCGAGGGTCTCGACCCGGTGAAAAACGTAGGCGAGCTGCGGCTCCTGGGCTGGGCCAGCGCCGACGCGCTGCGCGACGAGGTGCCGGTGACCGCCTTCCGTCTGGACGGCGAGGCCGGGCCCGAATACTGGCTGGGATTGCCGAACTTTTACGTGATCACCCGCTACAATCGCAGCGCGATGTACGCCATGGCGGTGCATCAGCTTTCCGAACTCTTGCTGCAAGCGCGAGGCAGACGTTAACCGATGCGATCTTTGCCGCTCAGAAGTCTGGCGCTCAGCGCCATGGCAGTGCTGGTCGCCAGCTGTTCCAGCAGCCGTGCCCCCGAGCCGGTCGCGCCGGGCGGGACCATCTCCGGGCCGTCCGGCCAGTTCTCCCGGCCGCACCGCGACGGCGCGCCCTGGTGGGACGTGGACGTCTCGCGCATCCCCGACGCCGTGCCGATGCCCCACTACGGCGCAGTGAAGGCCAACCCCTACACCGTGCTGGGCAAGACCTACTACCCGCTCAATGACAGCCGCCGCTACCAGGCGGTGGGCACCGCGTCCTGGTACGGCACCAAGTTCCACGGCCAGGCCACCGCCAACGGCGAGGCCTACGACCTCTACGGCATGACCGCGGCCCACAAGACCCTGCCGCTGCCCAGCTACGTGCGGGTCACCAACCTGGACAACGGCAAGAGCGTGATCCTGCGGGTCAACGACCGCGGCCCATTCTATTCCGACCGGGTCATCGACCTGTCCTTCGCCGCGGCGAAGAAGCTGGGCTACGCCGAAGTGGGCACCGCCCGGGTCAAGGTAGAAGGCATCGACCCCTACGAGTGGTGGGCCAAGCAGGGCCGCCCGGTGCCCATGGTGCTGGCCCAGCCGCAGATGGCCAAGGTCCAGCCCGCCCCGGCACCGGCCCCCGTGCAGGCCGCGCCCGCCCCGATGGCCGCGCCGACCCTGGCCAAGGCCCTGCCGCAGCCCGTCGAGCAGTACACCCCGCCGCCCCAGCAGCACGCCGCCGCCGTGCTGCCGGTGCAGATCGACTCAAAAAAAAACGATTCAGTCGCAGCATCTGGCCTGTATCTCCAGGTGGGCGCCTTCGCCAATCCGGACGCTGCGGAACTCCTCAAGGCCAAGCTGAGCGGGGCGGTGACTGCCCCGGTCTTTATCAGCTCGGTGGTGCGCAACCAACAGATTCTGCACCGCGTACGCCTGGGGCCGATCGACACGCAGGGTGAAGCCCTGCGTGTGCAGAACAGCGTGCGCCTGGCCAACCTCGGCCAAGCCACGCTGGTGCGACCGGATTGACCGTCGCGCGAGCGACCGCCCACCCCGGGCGGGCATAGGGATGTGGGCATGCGGCGCCGGGCGACCGGCCCGCCGCGCTACCTTTATCAGCGAACAACAGAGAGACGGATGAACATCACCAGCTTTGCCAAACGCCTGTTTCTGCTAGTCCTCGTCATCGCGGCGCCGAGTGCCTGGGCCGCCGAACAGGTGATTCCCGCACCGCCGCAACTGGCCGCCAAGGCCTACGTGCTGATGGATGCCGCCAGTGGCGAAGTGCTGGTCCAGAACAACGGCGACGAGCGCCTGCCGCCGGCCAGCCTGACCAAGCTGATGACCGCGTACATCGCCACCCTGGAAATCCGCAAGGGCCAGATCAGCGAGAGCGACATGGTCACCGTCAGCGAGCACGCCTGGCGCACCGGCGGTTCGCGGATGTTCATCCAGGTCAACACCCAGGTTTCGGTGAGCGACCTGCTGCACGGCATCATCATCCAGTCCGGCAACGACGCCAGCGTGGCGGTGGCCGAGCACATCGCCGGCAGCGAAGACGCCTTCGCCGACATGATGAACACCACCGCGGCGAGCCTGGGCATGACCGGCAGCCACTTCATGAACGCCACCGGCCTGCCCAACCCGGATCACTACGCCACCGCCCACGACATGGCCCGCCTGGCTCGCGCGATCATCTACGAGGACCCGGCCCACTACGCCATCTACTCCCAGAAGGAATTCTTCTGGAACAACATCAAGCAGCCCAACCGCAACCTGCTGCTGTGGCGCGACAAGACTGTGGACGGCCTGAAGACCGGCCACACCGACGAAGCCGGCTACTGCCTGGTGGCGTCCGCCGTGCGTGACGGCCAGCGCCTGATCGCCGTGGTCTTCGGCACCGCCAGCGAGCAGGCCCGGGCCGCCGAGACCCAGAAGCTGCTGACCTACGGCTTCCGCTTCTTCGAAACCCAGACCTTCTACCAGAAGGGCGCCGAACTGGCGAAGAGCCCGGTCTGGAAGGGCGCCACCCGCGAGGTGAAGGCCGGCCTGGCCCAGGATCTGACCCTGACCCTGCCGCGTGGCCAAGCGAAGAAACTGCAGGCCAACATGACCCTCAACCCGCAGCTGGTGGCCCCCATCGCCCAGGGCGACGTCATTGGCAAGGTGGAGGTGAAGCTGGAGGACAAGGTGGTGCACACCGCCGACCTCATCGCCCTGGAACCGGTGGAAGAGGGTGGTTTCATCCGCCGCCTGTGGGATAGCATTCGCCTGTTCTTCTACGGCCTGTTCAACTAAGCGCCGCCCGACCGACACTTGCCGACCGGCGCCCGTGGCGCCCCTCCCGGGGTTCCGCGGGCGTCCGTCATCGCGGACCCCGGGTCCGCCGCCACCATGACCGAAACCGACGCCCCGAAAATCGAATTCCCCTGCCCGCGCTACCCGATCAAGGTGATCGGCGACGCCGGCGAGGATTTCTCCGACCTGGTGATCGAGGTCCTGCGCCGCCACGCGCCCGACCTCGACGCCGACACCCTGGTGGTGCGCGACAGCCGCAACGGCCGTTTCCTCTCCGTGCAGCTGCTGATCACCGCCACCGGCATCGAGCAACTCCAGGCCATCCACAGCGACCTGCGCGCCACCGGCCGCGTGCACATGGTGCTGTGATGGCCGCGCTGGGCTTCCGCGAGCTCGGCCGGGTGCCTTACGAGCCCACCTGGCACGCGATGCAGCGCTTCACCGACGCCCGCGACCCGCAGACCCCCGACGAAATCTGGCTGCTGGAGCACGACCCGGTGTTCACCCAGGGCCAGGCCGGCAAGGCCGAGCACCTGCTGTTCCCCGGCGACATCCCCGTGGTCCAGGTGGACCGCGGCGGGCAGGTCACTTACCACGGCCCCGGCCAGCTGGTGGCCTACCTGATGCTCGACGTGCGTCGCCTGGGTATCGGTGTGCGCGAGCTCGTGACTCGCATCGAGCGCAGCCTGATCGACCTGCTGGCGGCCCATGGGGTGCGCGCCGAAGCCCGCGCCGACGCCCCGGGGGTCTATGTGGATGGAGCGAAGATCGCCTCCTTGGGCCTGCGCATCCGCAACGGTCGCTCCTTCCATGGCCTGGCGCTGAATGTCGACATGGACCTGGAACCGTTCCGCCGGATCAACCCCTGTGGCTACGCGGGCCTGGCCATGACCCAGTTGCGTGACCTGGTGGATGGCCCCCTCTCATTCGCCGAGGTGTGTGCCGCGCTGCGCGCTCAGCTCGTCACCCACCTCGACTACGCTGAACAGAAGACCCTGACGGGCGGTATCGATCGATGACCACCACTGCGCAAGACTCCGTGTCCACCCTGATCCCGACCCTCGACGCCACCGAGCGCCCCGCCGCGCGGCCCAAGGTCGAGGCCGGCGTCAAGCTGCGCGGCGCCGAAAAGGTCGCGCGCATCCCGGTGAAGATCATCCCCACCGAGGAACTGCCGAAGAAGCCCGACTGGATTCGCGTGCGCCTGCCGGTGTCGCCGGAGGTGGAGCGGATCAAGCAGCTGCTGCGCAAGCACAAGCTGCACAGCGTCTGCGAGGAAGCCTCCTGCCCCAACCTGGGCGAGTGCTTCTCCGGCGGCACCGCCACCTTCATGATCATGGGCGACATCTGCACCCGTCGCTGCCCGTTCTGCGACGTCGGCCACGGCCGGCCGAAACCCCTGGACACCGACGAGCCGAAGAACCTGGCGGTGGCCATCGCCGACCTGCGGCTGAAGTACGTGGTGATCACCTCGGTGGACCGCGACGACCTGCGCGATGGCGGCGCCCAGCACTTTGCCGACTGCCTGCGGGAAATCCGCGCCCTGTCCCCGGGCGTGCAGCTGGAGACCCTGGTGCCGGATTACCGCGGGCGCATGGATGTGGCCCTGGAGATCACCGCCGCCGAGCCGCCGGACGTGTTCAACCACAACCTGGAAACCGTGCCGCGGCTGTACCGCTCCTCGCGGCCGGGCTCGGACTTCGAGTGGTCCCTGGACCTGCTGGAGAAGTTCAAGCACCTGGTGCCCCACGTGCCCACCAAATCCGGGCTGATGCTGGGCCTGGGGGAAACCGACGAGGAAGTGATCGAGGTGATGCAGCGCATGCGCGAGCACGACATCGACATGCTCACCCTCGGCCAGTACCTGCAGCCGTCCCGCAACCACCTGCCGGTGCAGCGCTTCGTCCACCCGGACACCTTCGCCTGGTTCGCCGAACAGGGCGAGGCGATGGGCTTCAAGAACGTCGCCTCCGGCCCGCTGGTGCGCTCGTCCTACCACGCCGACCAGCAGGCCCACGGCGCCCGCAAAAGCTGAACCCGCCCTGCACGAAAAGGCCCGAGCGGAGCGATCCGGTCGGGCCTTTTGCTTGCCGGTCTCGAGGCACCGCGCGGTGCGCGAGACCTCGCTGCGGTTAGCGGGAGGTCTGCAGTTCCTGCAGCAGGCGCTGGGTCGGGTAACCGTCCGCCGGCCAGCCCAGGCGCTGCTGGTAGCTGCGGATCGCCCGGCGGGTGTTGGCGCCGATGATGCCGTCGGCGGCACCGGGATCGTAGCCGCGGTTGGCCAGGGTCTCCTGCAGGGCGATGCGCTCGCTGCGGCTCAGGGGCGATTCGTCCGTGGGCCAACTGCCGGCCACCTGCCCGGCGCCCTGGAAGCGCTGGGACAGCAGCCCGACCGCCAGGGCATAGGCGGACGAGTTGTTGTACTTCAGCACCGCCCGGAAATTGTCCAGCACCAGGAACGCCGGGCCCCGGTAGCCCGCCGGCAGCAGCAGCGAGGCGGACTCCTGGTCCAGGGTCGCCGGCAAGGCTGCGGTCTTCACCCCCAGGCGGCGCCATTCCGCCAGGGGCTTGCGGATCTCCGCGTCGGCCTGGGCATAGTCGAAGCCGCTGGGCAGGAAGGCCTCGAAGCCCCAGGGCTGCTTGCCGCGCCAGCCGGATGCCTGCAGGTAGTGGGCGGTGGACGCCAGGGCATCCACCGGGGAGGTCCAGATGTCGCGGCGGCCGTCGCCGTCGAAGTCCACCGCATGGGTGTTGTAGGTGGTGGGGATGAACTGGGTCTGGCCCATGGCGCCGGCCCAGGAGCCCAGCATGCGCGACGGCGCGATGTCGCCGTTCTGCAGGATCTGCAAGGCCGCCAGCAATTGCTCATGGGCGAAAGCCGGGCGCCGGCCTTCGTAGGCCAGGGTGGCCAGGGAACGGATCACCGACTTGTCGCCGGTGATCTGGCCGAAACTGCTCTCCATGCCCCAGATCGCCACCAGCACCGAGCGGTCGACGCCGTAGCGTCGCTCGATGTCGTCCAGGGTCGAGCGGTACTGCTCCAGCAGGGCCTGGCCGCGGCGGATGCGGGCGGGCGACATGGCGCCTTCCAGGTACTCCCAGACCGGGCGGGAGAACTCCGGCTGGCTGCGGTCGGCGGTGACTACCGAGGGGTCTGGCTGGACGCCGGCGAAGGCGGCGTCGAAGACGTCCGCGCGAATCCCCGCGCGCAGGGCCTCGTCGCGGAACCCGCTGCGCCAGCTGTCGAAGCTGAGGGTGGGTTCGGCGCCGTCGCCCAGGCTGGCCACGGGCGCGGATGGCGCGGTGGCGCGGGCGGGCGGCGATGGCAGGGAGAGGTTGCCGGCGGGCGCCGCGGCGAGGGCCGGAACGCCAGGGGCCTGGCCGGCGCATGCGCCCAGGGTCAGCAGGGAGCCGGCGACCAGGCTGCGCAGGATCAGGCCGGGTATTTCAACATCGGGCATGGAAAGGCGTCTCTTGCGTACAGACCGCGACCTTAGCATGCCTGCCTCTTTTTAGGCGGCCAGAAAGACCGAAGCCTCCCAGTGGGAGGCTTCGCGGCGGTAGCTGCCTTTGCCCTTGCGGGGCGTTTCCTGGCGGTTGCGGAACAGGGGTTGGGCGACGATGGACTTGGCCTTGTTGGGCCGTTTCTTGGACTTGGCCATGGGGTCTCTCCTGGGGGAAGGCGCGCATCCTGGACGATGCGCGGGCGCTTGTCGAGGCGCGCGGATAGGACTTCGCAGGAGGCCGCCCGTTCCCATCGGGGATGCCCGTTCGTCAGCCTTCGGCCGGCAATGTCAGGCGCTGGCCGCTCAGCAGCAGGCAAAGGCGCGCGAGGCCGGTCCAGGGGGTGCCCGGCGCCTGGCCCTTGATCTGCGCATCGATGTGCTGGGCATCCCGCAGCAGCGCGTTCCAGCGCGACGCGGGGTGCCGCTGCAGGGCGCGAGAAAGCAGCGGGCGGCGCTTGTCCCACACCGGCGGCCGGGCCGCAGCGAAGGCCTTGTCCAGGGGGGTGCCCTGGGCGAACTGCTGGGCCAGCCCGCCCAGGAGCCGCAGCTCCCGGGCCAGGGCCCAGAGGATCACCGGCGGCTCCACGCCCTCGCCGCGCAGCCCTTCGAGGATGCGCAGGGTGTGGGCGGCCTCGCCGTTGAGGGCGGCGTCGATCAGGCCGAAGACGTCGAAGCGGGCGCTGTCGGCCACGCTGGCCTGCACCGTGTCCCCATCCACCTGGTTGTCCCGGGCCAGCAGCTTGAGTTTCTCGATCTCCTGGGCCGCCGCCAGCAGGTTGCCTTCCACCCGGGCGGCGATCAGCTCCACCGCGTCCGGCGTGGCCACCAGGCCGGCCTGGGCCAGGCGCTGGCGGACCCATTGCGGCAACTGCGCCGCCTCTACCGGCCAGATCTGCAGGAACTGGCTGCCGGGGCCGTCGATCAGCGCCTTGGCCCACTTGGTCTTCTGGGTGCTGCCGTCCAGCTTGGGCAGGCTGACCAGCAGCAGGGTGTCTTCCGGCGGCCGCGCCAGGTACTCCAACAGTGCCGCGGCCCCTTTGTCGCCGGGCTTGCCGGAAGGGATGCGCAGCTCCAGCAGGCGTTGTTCGGCGAACAGCGAGAGGCTGGCGCCGGCCTCGTGGAGCTGGCCCCAATCGAAGGAAGCGTCGGCGTTGAACACCTGGCGTTCGCCGAACCCGCGGGCGCGGGCGGCGCCGCGAATGGCATCGCAGGCTTCCTGGCAGAGCAGGGGCTCGTCACCGCTGACCACGTACACCGGGGCGAGGTCGCCCTGGAGGTGGCGGTTCAGTTGCGCGGGGGAGAGTTTCATCGGCGGGAGGGCCGGGGCCGCCAGGCGGCGACCCCGAGGGCGATCACTGAAGGTTGACCGGCAGCTTGATGGACGGCTGCTGCGGCTGGTCCTCGTGGGCGCGGCGCTGGGCCTCCAGGGCCTCGGCCTCGGCTTGCGCCTTGGCCTGGGCGGTCTTCTGCAGTTCTTCCAGCTTGGCCGGGTCCAGCAGTTGCAGGCGCAGGACCAGTTGCTGCACCAGGTCGCGACGCATTTCCTCGCGCAGCTGGGCGGCTTCCTGGTCGGAGCCGATCAGATTGTTCTCGTCGTGCACGTAGACCTTCTGCACGTCGATCTTGTCCTGGATCAGCAGCAGGTTCTGGCTGTCGCGGATCTCGTAGTCCAGCGCAGTGTTCAGCTCGTACTCGGCACTGCGGGCGGCGCCGGTGTAGCTGGCGGTGCGGCGGGTCTCCTGCTCGCGGACCAGCAGCACACGGTAGGGCGCGCCGGCGTGAACCTTGACGTGGTTGCTCTTGAGCAGGTGGCGCAGCTGGCGCACGGTGTCGCCATAGGCGTTGCGGGCCTGGACGTCCAGCTCGGTGAGGGCGAAGGCCGCGTTCTCGCCGGTGCCGCGCAGGTGGAAGCCACACGCGCTCAGCAATACGGCCAGGCCCAGGACCAGCAGATTCCGTTTCATCATGTTCGTTATCCCCTTGTGGCCATCCGGCGGCGACCGAGGCCGCCGCCCAGTGGCCGATGTGTCAGTTGGCGACGATGTTGACCAGCTTGCCCGGTACCACGATCACCTTGCGGATGGTCAGGCCATCGAGGAAGCGCAGCACGTTCTCGTTGCCCCGCGCCGCGGCCTCCACGGCCTCGCGGCTGGCGTCGGCGGCGACGTCGATCTGCCCGCGCAGCTTGCCGTTGACCTGGATGACCAGGGTCAGGGTGTCCTGCACCAAGGCGCTCTCGTCGACTGTCGGCCAGGTGGCGTCGATCACCGCGTCGGCATGGCCCAGGGCCTGCCAGAGGGTGTGGCAGATGTGCGGCGTGATGGGCGCCAGCAGCAGGGTGACGGCCTCCAGCCCTTCCTGCAGCAGCGCCCGGTCGGCCGCGCTGTCGGAGGGGGCCTTCTCCAGCACGTTCATCAGGGTCATCACCTGGGCGATGGCGGTGTTGAACTTGTGGTGCTGGCCCACGTCGACGCTGGCCTGCTTGATGGCCAGGTGGATGGCGCGGCGGACATCCTTCTGTGCATCGCTCAGGCTGCCGGGCTCGACCGCCGCCGGCAGGCCGGTGGCCACGTGGGCCTGGGCCAGCCGCCAGACCCGGCGCAGGAAGCGGCTGGCGCCCTCGACGCCGGCGTCGGACCATTCCAGGCTCATGTCCGGCGGCGAGGCGAACATCATGAACAGCCGGCAGGTGTCGGCGCCGTACTGGTCGATCATTGCCTGGGGATCGACGCCGTTGTTCTTCGACTTGGACATCTTCTCGATGCCGCCGATTTCCACTGGCTGGCCGTCGGCCTTCAGGCGCGCGCCGACGACCTTGGCCTTGGCGTCCCGCTCGACTTCCACGTCGGCCGGGTTGAACCAGTCCTTGCTGCCGTTGGCATTGAGGCGGTAGTAGGTCTCCGCCACTACCATGCCCTGGGTCAGCAGGTTGCTGAACGGCTCGTTGGAGGTGATCAGGCCTTCGTCGCGCATCAGCTTGTGGAAGAAGCGCGCGTAGAGCAGGTGCAGGATGGCGTGCTCGATGCCGCCGATGTACTGGTCGACCGGCAGCCAGTAGTCGGCCTCGGCCTTGTCCAGCATGCCGCCGGTGAAGGACGGCGAAGCGTAGCGGGCGAAGTACCAGGACGACTCGACGAAGGTGTCCATGGTGTCGGTTTCGCGCTTGGCCGGTGCGCCGCAGCTCGGGCAGCGGCATTCGTAGAACGCGGGCATCTTGGCCAGCGGCGAGCCGGTGCCGTCCGGCACCACGTCCTCGGGCAGCACCACC
The DNA here is from genome assembly GCF_007109405.1 of Pseudomonas mangiferae. Lineage (GTDB taxonomy): Bacteria > Pseudomonadota > Gammaproteobacteria > Pseudomonadales > Pseudomonadaceae > Pseudomonas_T > Pseudomonas_T mangiferae. The sequence goes on along the minus strand of NZ_VJOY01000009.1, from coordinate 207,453 downwards.
GGCAGTTGCTCGGCCGGGACCGGCACGTCGCCACAGGCATCGCAGTGGACGATGGGGATCGGGCAGCCCCAGTAGCGCTGGCGGCTGATGCCCCAGTCGCGCAGGCGGAACTGGGTGCGCGACTTGCCCAAACCTTTCTTCAGCAGGGCCATCTCCATGGCGTCGAACGCGCCCTGGAAGTCCAGACCGTCGAACTCGCCGGAGTTGATCAGGGTGCCGTGCTCGCCATAGGCATCGAGCCACGGCGACGGGGTGGCGTCGCCGGCGCTGGTGCGTACTACCGGCTTGATCGGCAGGCCGTACTTCTCGGCGAACTCGAAGTCACGGGCGTCGTGGGCCGGCACCGCCATCACGGCGCCTTCGCCGTAGTTCATCAGTACGTAGTTGGCGATCCACACCGGCATCAGCTCGCCGGTTAGCGGGTGCTGCACCCGCAACGGGGTGGCGACGCCCTTCTTCTCCTGGGTGGCAAGGTCGGCCTCGGCCACGCCGCCGCGCTTGCACTCGTCGATGAAGCTGCGCAGGGAGGTGTCCTGCTGCGCCGCCAGGGTCGCCAGGGGATGCTCCGCCGCCACCGCCACGTAGGTGGCGCCCATGAGGGTGTCGGGGCGGGTGGTGAAGACCTTCAGGGTGCCTTCTTCGCCGATGCTGGCGACGTCGTAGGGGAAGGCCACCTCCATGCCGCGGGACTTGCCGATCCAGTTGCGCTGCATGGTCTTGACCTGCTCGGGCCAGCCGGGCAGGTCGTCGAGGCTGCTCAAGAGTTCATCCGCGTAGGCGGTGATCTTGAAGTAGTACATCGGGATCTCGCGCTTCTCGATCAGCGCGCCGGAGCGCCAGCCGCGGCCGTCGATGACCTGCTCGTTAGCCAGCACGGTCTGGTCCACCGGGTCCCAGTTCACGGTGCCGTTCTTGCGGTAGATCACGCCCTTCTCGAACAGGCGGGTGAACAGCCACTGCTCCCAGCGGTAGTAGTCGGGCTTGCAGGTGGTGACTTCGCGGGTCCAGTCGATGGCCAGGCCGAGGCTGCACAGCTGGCCCTTCATGTACTCGATGTTCTCGTAGGTCCACTTGGCGGGCGCCACGTTGTTCTTCATGGCGGCGTTTTCCGCCGGCATGCCGAAGGCGTCCCAGCCCATGGGCTGCAGCACGTTCTTGCCCTGCATGCGGTGGTAGCGCGCGATCACGTCGCCGATGGTGTAGTTGCGCACGTGCCCCATGTGCAGCTTGCCGCTGGGGTAGGGGAACATGGACAGGCAGTAGAACTTTTCCTTGCCGGGTTTCAGGGTGGCGAGGAAGGACTGGTTCCGTTCCCAGAAGGACTGCGCGGCGGCTTCGATTTCGCGGGGCTGATACTGTTCGTGCATGGCTACTGGCGCTGGAAATGAGGGACTCACGGGGAAGCGCCGTAGCATACATGACCCCCCCGGACGGAGGGAAACCCTGATTGCGCGGGCAGCCGCGGGGTTGCGCCGTCTGTCGCGGGTGGCGGGTCGGCGGGCGTGAGCGGACTAGACTTTCCGCAACCGGCCGAACCCGGCCGACCGAGGTGACCGATGAATGAAGCACGCAAGGCGGATACGAGAACGGAGCTGTACGATCGCTTGTTGCGGCGTGTGACCCTCGCCCTGGACGAGGCGGAAACGGCGGAACGGCTGCGCGACGAACACCCCGACGAGCTGGAACTGAAAGGCCTCAGCCTGGCCGAGCTCGGACTGATCCGTGCCTACCTGAACCACGACATGCCCGAACTGCGCGCCCGCCAGGCGGCAGGGCGAACCCCGCGCAGCGCCCCCCTGTGGCTCTCCGGCCGAAGCCGGACGGGTACCCGCCACTAAACGACCCGCGGTTGTCGGTGCTTCGCCGCTCCCGGTAGGCTGCGTGCCTGACCCCGGAGGCACCGATGCCGCTTCGCTACATCCTCAAACAGCTGTTGCTGCCGCCAGGTTGCCTGCTGCTCCTGTTGCTGCTCGCCTGGTGGTGGCGACGCCGCCGGCCACGGCTGGCGGCGGGCTGCTTCGTGATCGGCTTCGGCGGCCTGCTGCTGATGAGCCTGCCGGTGGTGGTGGAGCACGCCGCCCGCGCCCTGGAGCGCGAGCCGACGCTGGCCCAGGCCGACTGGCCGGGGTTGGCCGGCCGCGCCCAGGCGATCGTGGTGCTGGGTGCCGGGCGGGAGCGGGACGCCGCCTGGCAAGACCCGCAGCCGGGGCTGATGGCCAACGAACGGCTGCGCTATGCCGCTCGGCTGGCCCGGGCCAGCGGCTTGCCGCTGCTCACCTCCGGCGGACTGCACTACGGTGAGCCGCCCAGCGAGGCGGCGATCATGGCGGCGAGCCTGCGCGAGGACTACCAGGTGGCGGTGCGCTGGGAGGAAGGCCACAGCCGCACCACTTGGGAGAACGCGGTGGAATCGGCGCGCCTGCTGGCCGCCGACGGCGTGACCCGGGTAGTGCTGGTGACCCAGGCCTGGCATATGGCACGGGCCCGCTGGTGCTTCGAGCGCCAGGGCCTGGAGGTGGTGGCCGCTCCTGTGGGTTCCCTCGCCGACCCGCCACCGCGCCCGCTGGATGGCTGGCTGCCGGAGAGCCGCGCGGTCTGGCAGAACGGCATGCTGCTCAATGAGGCGGTCGGCCTGCTGGCCTACCCCCTGGTCTACCGCTGAGCCGCTTCAGATCAGCTTGCTGAACCGGCTCGCCAGGCGCGCCCAGACCAGCAACAGTCCGCAGAGCACCGCCAGGGGCCAGGAACGCCAGCGCAGGTACGGCGTCAGGCCTTCCATGGGCTGCACGTCACCATAGAGGATCGCTTGCTGGAACTGCGGCACCTGCTCGGTGATGCGTCCCTGGGGGTCGATCAGGGCGGTGACCCCGTTGTTGGTGGCGCGGATCATCCAGCGTCCTGCCTCCAGCGCACGCATCTGCGCCATCTGCAGGTGCTGCAGGGGGCCGATGGAGGTACCGAACCAGGTGTCGTTGCTCACTGTTAGCAGGAGGTCGCTGCGCGCCGCCAGGGACGCGGCGAATTCCGGGTAGACCACTTCGTAGCAGATGTACGGCGCCAGGCGGCGGCCCTTGGCTTCCAGGGGCGGCTGGTCGGCGGGCCCGCGGGCGAAGTCGGACATGGGCAGGTCGAAGAAGGCGATCAGCCCCCGCAGCAGGTCCTGCAGCGGCACGTATTCGCCGAACGGCACCAGCTTCTGCTTCAGGTAGTCGCCCTGGCCCTGGCCCACCACGGTGATGCCGTTGAAATAGCGCTTGCCGCCGTCCGGCTGGAGCTGGCGCACCGGCACCCCGGTGATCAGCGCCGCCTCGCGGGAGCGGGCGAAAGCGTCCATCCCCTGCAGGTAGGGGGTGGCGAACTCCTTGAGCACCGGCACCGCCGTTTCCGGCCAGACGATCAGGTCGACCCGCTGGCTTGCGCGGGTCAGGTCGCGGTACAGGGCGAGCTGCGCGTTCAACTGCGCCGGGTCCCATTTCATCTGCTGGGCAACGTTGCCCTGGACCGCGGCGACACTCAGCGGCTCACCCAGCGGTGTGGTCCAGGCGTGCCCCTTCAGCAGCGGGCCGGTGACCCAGGGTGCGGCCAGCAGCACCAGGGCGACGCCGAGAAAGGCGCGGCGCGCGCGCAACCGCGGCAGGTTCACCAGCAGCGCGGCGCTGCCCGCCAGCACGAAGGACACCAGCCACACCCCGCCCACCGGCGCCAGCCCCGCCAGGGGGCCTTGCTGCTGGCTGTAGCCGGCGTAGAGCCAGGGGAAGCCGGTGAGGAACCAGCCGCGGAACACCTCCTGCAGCCACCATAGCGCGGCGAACGCCAGGGCATCCGCCAGAGGCGCCTCGGCGCGTCGCAGCCAGCGCGCCCAGAGCCAGGCGGGCAGGGCGAAGAACAGCGCGACGCCGGCGCAGAAGCCGCCGGTGAGGAACGCCGCCAGGGGCAGCGGGGCGTCGCCGTAGTCGTGGATGCTCACGTAGATCCAGCTGGTCCCGGCGAGGAACAGGCCGAAGCCGTAGCACCAGCCCCGCAGCAGGGCGCCACGGGGCGTCAGGTCCCGCAGGCCGAGGTAGAACAGCGCCAGGGACAGCAGCGACAGCGGCCAGAGGTCGAAGGGCGCGAGGGTCAGCGGGGTGAGGGCGCCGGCGAACAGGGCAAGCAGGTTGCCCGGCCAGCCGGGGCGGGTGATCCAGCGCATCGAAGATCCTCGGGGAAGGAAAAGGCCGCCAGGGTACAGGCAGGCATCTGGCCGTTGCCAGCGTCCGGCGCGGCGGCAGGGCCGCACCGGAGGGGAACGCTCAGCGGGACAGCGGGGTGAGCCGCAGCAGGTGCACGCGGCGGCTGTCGGCGTTGAGCACGCGGAAGCGGAAGTCACCGATCTCGGTGGACTCGTTGCGCTTCGGCAGGTGGCCGAAGGAGCCCATCACCAGCCCGCCGACGGTGTCGAAGTCGTCCTCGGAGAAGGCGGTCTCGAAGAACTCGTTGAAGGCGTCCACCGGGGTCAGCGCCTTGACGATGAAGTCGCCGCTGGGCAGCGCCTTGATGTAGCTGTCTTCCTCGACGTCGTGCTCGTCCTCGATGTCGCCGACGATCTGCTCCAGCACGTCCTCGATGGTCACCAGGCCGGCGACGCCGCCGTACTCGTCGATGACGATGGCCATGTGGTTGTGGTTGGCGCGGAATTCCCGCAGCAGCACGTTCAGGCGCTTGGACTCCGGCACGAAGGTGGCCGGGCGCAGCAGGTCGGCGAGGTTGAACGGCGCGTCGCTGGGGGACTTGAGCAGCAGCGGCAGCAGGTCCTTGGCGAGCAGCACGCCCAGCACGTCGTCCAGGCTCTCGCCCACCACCGGGTAGCGCGAGTGGGCGGACTCGATGATCGCCGGCAGGAATTCCTGCGGGCTCTGGCAGGCCTTGATGCTCACCAGTTGCGAGCGCGGCACCATGATGTCGCGGACCTGCAGGTCCGCGACCTGGATGGCGCCTTCGACGATGGCCAGGGCCTCGCTGTCCAGCAATTTGTTCTGGTGCGCCTCGCGCAACAGTTCCAGCAGTTCCTGCCGGTTCTTCGGCTCGTGGGCAAAGGCCTGGGTCAGCTTGTCCAGCCAGGACCTTTGCCCGCTGCTCGATCGATCTTCGCTCATGGTGTTACTCGGTTCACCCGTGCATGTGGCAATGATTCATCGGCGCGCGAAGGGCGCGCCGTCATGTGTTCCCGATCAATACGGATCGGGATGGCCCAGTTCGGCCAGCAATTGTCGTTCCAGCTCTTCCATTTCCTCGGCCTCCTCGTCCTCCAGGTGGTCGTAGCCCAGCAGGTGCAGGCAGCCGTGGATCACCAGGTGGGCCCAGTGGGCCTGGGCCGGCTTGCCCTGCTCGGCGGCCTCGCGGGCAACCACCGGCGCACAGATCACCAGGTCACCCAGCAACGGGATGTCCAGCAGCGGCTCGCCGTTGGGGCCGTCCGGGACATCGGCAGGGAACGACAGGACGTTGGTGGCGTAGTCCTTGTGCCGCCAGGTGTGGTTCAGTTCGCGGCCCTCGGGCTCGTCCACCAGGCGGATGGTCAGTTCCGAGTCGGCGCTGCGGGCGCGCAGGGCCAGCTCGCACCAGCGGCGGAAGTCCGCTTCGTCCGGCAGGCCTTCGGCCTCGCTGGCGAGTTGCAGGTCGAGTTCAAGCATCGTCGGCCCGCGCGCCCGGGTCGTTGTCGGCCGCCTTCGCCCTGGCCTTGTCCTCGGCCTGGCGCGACTCGAAGCGGTCGTACGCCTCGACGATGCGCTGCACCAGCGGGTGGCGCACCACGTCCTTGGACTGGAAGTGGGTGAAGCCGATGCCCGGTACGTCCCGCAGGACCTCGATCACGTGGGTCAGGCCCGAGCGGGTGCCGCGGGGCAGGTCCACCTGGGTGATGTCGCCGGTGATCACCGCGGTGGAGCCGAAGCCGATGCGGGTGAGGAACATCTTCATCTGTTCCAGCGTGGTGTTCTGGCTCTCGTCGAGAATGATGAAGCTGTTGTTCAGGGTGCGCCCGCGCATGTAGGCGAGGGGCGCCACCTCGATCACCTGCTTCTCGATCAGCTTGGCCACGGTCTCGAAGCCGAGCATCTCGTAGAGGGCGTCGTACAGGGGGCGCAGGTAGGGGTCGATCTTCTGCGACAGGTCGCCCGGCAGGAAGCCCAGCTTCTCGCCGGCCTCCACCGCTGGGCGCACCAGCAGGATGCGGCGGATCTGCTCGCGCTCCAGGGCATCCACCGCGCAGGCCACCGCCAGGTAGGTCTTGCCGGTGCCCGCCGGGCCGATGCCGAAGTTGATGTCGTGGTCGAGGATCGAGCGCACGTAGCGCTGCTGGTTGGCGCCCCGCGGGCGAATCATGCCCTTGCGGGTGCGCAGGCCGATGCTGGCGTCGGTCTGCGGCGCGGCCAGCTCCTCCATGCCCGACTCCTGCAGGAACAGGTGCACCATGTCCGGGGTGAGCTCGGTGGCTTCGGTCTCGCGGTAGAGGCGGCGCAGGAGGTTTTCCGCGGCCTGGGCGCGGGCCGCATCGCCCACCAGTTCGAACTGGTTGCCGCGGTTGCGGATCTCGATTCCCAGGCGCTGCTCGATCAGGCGCAGGTGAGCGTCGAGTTGTCCGCTGAGGTTGGCGAAGCGCTGCGCTTCGAAGGGTTCCAGGATGAAGCGACGGAGGTCGGAGGGTGCGTTCAATGTCGTAGGAAAATTCCGTTCTAGGGGTGACAGGCTACCGCCGGCGCCCGCCGGCGACAAGCCGCGACCGGCGGTGGATGCCGGTCAGTGCAGCGTGGCCTCGATCAGCGTTCCGCGCAACGAATGAGGCAGCGCTTCGTCGATGTGCACGTCCACGAATTGACCGATCAGCCGCGGATTGGTGCTGCGGAAGTTGACGATGCGATTGTTCTCCGTGCGCCCCTGGAGCATGCCCGGGTCCTTCTTGGAGAAGTCGCTGACCAGGATGCGCTGGCTGCTGCCCACCATGCGCCGGCTGATCTCGAAGCCCTGCTGGTGGATTCGCCCCTGGAGCACCTGCAGACGCTGCTTCTTCAGTGCGTCCGGCAGGTCGTCCGGCAGGTCCGCCGCCGGGGTGCCGGGGCGCGCGCTGTAGACGAAAGAGTAAGAGAAGTCGAAACCCACGTCCTCCACCAGTTTCATCGTCTGCTCGAAGTCCTTCTCGGTTTCCCCGGGGAACCCGACGATGAAATCGGAGCTGATGCAGATGTCCGGCACCGCCGCCTTCAGCTTGCGGATGCGCGACTTGTATTCCAGGGCGGTGTGGTTGCGCTTCATGGCCGCGAGGATGCGGTCGGAGCCGGCCTGTACCGGCAGGTGGACGAACTTCACCAGTTCCGGCACCTCGGCGTGGGCCTGGATCAGCGCGTCGGAGAACTCCAGGGGGTGCGAGGTGGTGTAGCGAATGCGGTCGATGCCATCCACCGCGGCCACCACCCGGATCAGCTCGGCGAAGTCGGCGATGCGCCCGTCGTAGGTCTCGCCGCGATAGCCGTTGACGTTCTGCCCCAGCAGGGTCACTTCCCGCACGCCGTTCTCGGCCAGGTGGATCACCTCGGCCAGCACGTCGTCGAACGGGCGGCTGACTTCCTCGCCGCGGGTGTAGGGAACCACGCAGAAGCTGCAGTACTTGCTGCAGCCTTCCATCACCGAGACGAAGGCGCTGGGCCCGTCGACCCGGGGCTCGGGCAGGCGGTCGAACTTCTCGATCTCGGGGAAGGAAATGTCCACCTGGGGCGCGCGCGTAGTGCGCGCGGCGTCGATCATTTCCGGCAGGCGGTGCAGGGTCTGGGGGCCGAACACCACGTCTACGTAGGGCGCGCGGTCGCGGATGGCGGCGCCTTCCTGGCTGGCCACGCAGCCACCGACGCCGATCACCAGGTCCGGGTTCTGCTGCTTCAGCTCCCGCCAGCGGCCCAGCTGGGAGAACACCTTCTCCTGGGCCTTTTCCCGGATCGAGCAGGTGTTGAGCAGGATGACGTCGGCTTCCGCCGGGTTTTCCGTGACCTCCAGGGCCTCGTGCTCGCCGAGCAGGTCGACCATGCGCGACGAGTCGTACTCGTTCATCTGGCAGCCGTGGGTTTCGATGTAGAGCTTCTTGGACATGGTCACGGAAAGGGCTGGTTAAAAAATGACCGGGGATTATAGGGGGTTCGTCGGATCGGGAAAAGCCGTTCGCAGTCGGGACCCGCGACGGATCGCCCCAGGCGCCGTGCTATGCTGCGCGCCCTCTTTTCGCCAGACGACCCGTCCCGCCCCCATGAGCAAACGCGAAACCCCCATCTACAAGGTGATTTTCCTCAACCAGGGCCAGGTGTACGAGATGTACGCCAAGCAGATCTACCAGAGCGAGCTGTGGGGATTCCTGGAGGTGGAGGAGTTCGTCTTCGGCGAGCGCACCCAGGTGGTGGTGGACCCCAGCGAGGAAAAGCTCAAGGCCCAGTTCGAGGGCGTGGTGCGCAGCTTCGTGCCGATGCACGCCATCGTGCGCATCGACGAGGTGGAGCGGCTCGGGACCCCGAAGATCAGCGAGGCCAAGGGCGGCGGCAACGTCATGCCGTTCCCGGTGCCGATGCCGGAGAAGTGATCGCGGGACGAGCGGCTACGGCAGGGGCGTGAACGGCGCGCCGCCGTCGGCGGTCTGCAGGTCCAGCAGGTAGTTGCGGAAGATCTGCCCCAGCACCTGGGTGGCGATTTCCAGCTCGTCGCGGCGCATCTGCGCGGCGACCAGGTCGGCGGTGTCCATGGCGTCTTCGGCGCCGTTGACCGCGGCCATCTTCAGCACGATGTAGGCCTGCACGTTGTTGGCCGGCACCCCCTCCCCCCGGAAGAACATGCTGCCAAGGCGCAACTGGGCATTGGCATGGCCCTGCAGGGACGCCTGCTCGAACCAGTTCAGCGCCTGCTGCAGGTCGCGCGGGGTACGCTTGCCATCGTAGAAGAACTCGCCCAGTTCGTACTGCGCCTCGCTGTCGCCTTCGCGGGCGGAACGCTGGCACGCGGAAAGCGCCTCGGGCAGATTCTCGGGCTCGGTGTTCAGGGTGCAGCGGCCGGTCGCGGGGATGAGCAGGGAATTGCCGCCCGCAGTGGCGACCAGCGGGAGCAGGAGAAGGGTTGCGCAGAGGATTCGACCAGCGCGGTGCATGAAGCGCCTCCACAAGCGAGGCGGGTTCGGAGAACCCGGTCGGCGAGACGAGCCGACGTGTCAATTATGGGTCAAGCCGGCGCGGCCTTTCAAAAACTTTACGCGTCAGGGCGAAACTTTTTTCCAGGTACCGGCACACGGCTCTCCTTCAGTGGAGAGCCGCATGGCGCCGCGGGTTTCCCGCACGAGACGGACGGGCCTCGAGAAAGGTCTGGGGGCGGAAAAGGGCAGGGGAAGGAACGCAGCCGAGTGGCCGGTGGACGCGCATCGGTGTCGGCTGGAAATGGCGCCTCGCCAAGAGGAAGGCGCCATCCCGAACGGAGGGCCTCAAGCCGCAAGGGCGGCGAAGGCGCGCTCCGCGGCGTCCAGGGTGATCTGCAGCTCGCGGTCGCCATGGGCGATGGAGGTGAAGCCGGCCTCGAAGGCGCTGGGCGCCAGGTACACCCCGTGTTCCAGCATCAGGTGGAAGAAGCGCTTGAAGCGCTCCACGTCGCTGCCCATCACGTCCTGGAAGGTCACCACGTCGTCGGCGCCGGTGAAGTACAGGCCGAACATGCCGCCCGCCTGGGTGGTCACGAAGGGTACGCCGGCGGCGTCGGCGCGGTCCTGCATCCCCTGCAGCATGCGGCTGGTGTAGTCGGTGAGTTCGGCGTGGAAGCCCGGGCGCTGGATCAGCCGCAGGGTGGCGAGGCCGGCGGCCATGGCCAGGGGGTTCCCGGAGAGGGTGCCTGCCTGGTAGACCGGGCCCAGGGGCGCGATGCATTCCATGATGGCGCGCTTGCCGCCGAAGCAGCCCACCGGCATGCCGCCGCCGATGATCTTGCCGAAGGTGGTCAGGTCCGGGGTCACGCCGTAGTGGGCCTGGGCGCCGCCGAGGGCGACGCGGAAGCCGGTCATCACCTCGTCGAAGATCAGCACCACGCCATGCCGGTCGCACGCGGCACGCAGGCCTTCGAGGAAACCCGGTGCCGGCGGCACGCAGTTCATGTTGCCGGCCACCGGCTCGACGATGATGCAGGCCACTTCCTGGCCCACCTGGGCGAGCATCTGCTCCACCGCCTCCAGGTCGTTGAACGGCAGGGTCAGGGTGTGCCGGGCGAACGCTTCCGGTACGCCGGGGGAGCTGGGCACGCCCAGGGTCAGGGCGCCCGAGCCGGCCTTCACCAGCAGGCTGTCGGAGTGGCCGTGGTAGCAGCCCTCGAACTTGATGATGCTGTCGCGCCCGGTGTAGCCACGGGCCAGGCGGATCGCGCTCATGGTCGCCTCGGTGCCTGAGCTGACCATGCGCACCATGTCCATGGACGGCACCAAGGCGCAGACCTGCTCCGCCATCTCGGTCTCCAGGGCCGTGGGCGCACCGTAGGACAGGCCGTGGTCCAGCTGCTTGCGCACCGCGTCCAGCACCTCGGGGTGGCTGTGGCCGAGGATCATCGGGCCCCAGGAACCGACATAGTCGACGTAGCGCTTGTCATCTTCGTCGATCACGTAGGCGCCCTCGGCGTGCTTGAAGAACAGCGGCGTGCCGCCGACGCTCTTGAACGCGCGGACCGGCGAGTTGACGCCGCCGGGGATGTGTTTCTGGGCGTTGGCGAACAGGGTTTCGGAACGGGACATGGGGACCTCTCGTAACGGATGGCGGACCGCGGCGGCGGCCCGGCGGACGTTCAGGTGGATGCGAACAGGGCGCTGAAGGCGCGGGCGCGGCGCTCCACCTCGGCGGCGGAGTCGGCGGCGAACAGGGCATGGATCACCGCCACCAGGTCGACACCCCGGGCAATCAGCCCCGGCGCGGTGTCCAGGGTCACGCCGCCGATGGCCACCAGGGGCAGGCCGAGGCGGGCGCGGGCGGTTTCCAGCAGCGCAGGGGTCGCCGCCGGCGCGCCGGGCTTGGTGACGGAGTCGAAGAAGCGGCCGAAGGCAACGTAGCTGGCGCCTTCGGCCACGGCGGCTTCGGCCAGCTCCAGGCGGGCATGGCAGGTGGCGCCGATCAGGGCGCGGCGACCCAGCAGGGCGCGGGCGGCGGCCAGGGAGCCGTCATCCTGGCCCAGGTGCACGCCGACGCCCAGGCGCGCGGCCAGCTCGGCGTCGTCGTTGATGATCAGGTCCGCACCGTGGCGCGCGCAGCAGTCCCGCAGGGCCTCGGCTTCCTGCAGCCGACGTGCCTCACCGTGGCCCTTGTCGCGGTACTGAAGCAGCCGCGCGCCACCGCGCAGGGCGGCCTCGGCGTAGGGCAGCAGGCGACCGCCGGCCAGCAGGTGCGAATCGGTGATGGCATACAGGCCACGCAAAGGTTTCGCCGGTTTCACGCGCAGAAATCCAGAGGCAGGCGCCGCGGCACGTACTGGCCGTTGCCGGGCGTCTCGGCGTCGCGCAGGGTGCGCCAGGTGTAAGTGAGGGCGGACTGCACCGCGCTCTGCAGGCGTTCGCCGAGGGCCAGGCGGCCAGCCAGGGCGCTGGCCAGGGTGCAACCGGAGCCGTGGTAGCTGCCCGGCAGGCGCGGGCAGGTGAACACCTGGCGCTGGCCGTCGCGGCCGTACAGGCGGTTGTGCACGTCGGTCTCGCCGCCGTGGCCGCCGGTGATCAGCAGCCACTCCACATGTTCCAGCAGGCGCTCGGCGCATTGATCGGCATCGCCGTCGGGCAGGCCGGCCAGCAGGCGCGCCTCCGGCAGGTTCGGCGTCGCCACGCTGGCCCGCGGCAACAGGCGCTCGCGCAGGGCATAGCCGACATCGTCGCGGCCCAGGGTGCCGCCGCCGCCGGCGCGCAGCACCGGGTCGCAGACCAGGGGCACACCGGGCAGCCAGGTCATGACCTGCAGCACGGTCTCGACCATTTCCACCGAGCCGAGCATGCCCAGCTTGACCGCCGCCACCGGCAGGTCCTCCACCACCGCCCGGGCCTGGGCGAGCACCCAGTCGCGGTCCAGCACGCGGAAATCGCGGACGTTCACGGTGTCCTGCACCGTCAGCGCGGTGACCGCCGGGGCCGCGTGGCAGCCCTGGGCGAGCAGGGCCTCGATGTCGGCCTGCAGGCCGGCGCCGCCACTGGGGTCGTGGCCGGAGAGGCAGAGGACGACGGGACGGGACGTGGGGCGGGAGGTTGGGCTGTTCATGGGCGGCGAGCTTACCATTTATTTGCCGCGCTGCTGCGGGCCCGGGCGGCAGCGGTGCCGGTCGCTGTGGCCTGTGGAAACCGGCCCGTCGCCGCCTTTGGCCGATATGTCCCTTTCCTGCGGAGGCGAAGCCTGGCTCACTGACGGAAATCCTGAATCCGGATTCAGACCATGGCCTACCGTACCACCGCGCACCGGCTCGACCGCGACCAGGCGGTCCGCGCACGCATCCTCGATTGTGCTTTGCAACGCGTCGCCGCCGGCGGGTTCGCGGCGCTGACCATGCAGGGCCTGGCGGAGGATGCCGGTGTCGCCACTGGCAGCCTGTACCGGCATTTCGAGGGCAAGGGCGCCCTGGCGGCGGAAGTGTTCTCCCGCGCCAGCCAGCGCGAGGTGGAGGCCCTGGCCCAGGTGCTGCAAGCCCCCGGCGACCCCGCCGCAAGCCTGGCGGCCGGTATCGCCCGCTTCGCCGCCCGGGCCTGGAGCAGCCGGCGCCTGGCGTATGCGTTGATCGCCGAACCGGTGGAGCCGGAGGTGGACGTCCAGCGCCTGCGCTACCGGGACGCCTATGGCGCGCTGTTCGCCGCCCTGCTGGAGGAAGGCCGCGCCAGCGGGGCCTTCGCACCGGGGGCGATAGCGGTGGCCGCTGCCTGCCTGGTGGGGGCCATCGCCGAGGCCCTGGTGGGCCCGTTGTCGCCCGCAGTGCGCCGCGACGGGTCGCCGAATGCGGCCCTGGCCGAGGTCACCACCGCCCTCGTCACGTTCTGCCTGCGCGCCGTCGGCGCCCGTACCCCCGACCTGGAGATCGCCCCATGACCGCTTCCGTGCTCGCCGAGACCCATGACGTGTTCAACCAGGCGCCGCCCCTGGACGGCACCAACCTCTATCGCGCCGACCTGCCCCTGCAGGAGTGGCTGCGCCGCTACCACGGCGGCTGGGCGGACGCGCGCCTGGAGGCCTACGGCGCCCTGGCCGGCGGCCCCCTGATGGAAGCGGGCTTCCTCGCCAATGCCCACAAGCCGGTGTTCAAGAGCCACGACCGCTACGGCCATCGCCTGGACCTGGTGGAGTTCCACCCGGCCTACCACGCGCTGATGCGTACCGCCGTCGAGCATGGCCTGCCGTCGCTGCCCTGGACCGACCCGCGCCCTGGTGCCCAGGTCGCCCGGGCCGGGCTGACCTACCTGCACAGCCAGGCCGAGGCCGCCAGCGGCTGCCCGCTGACCATGACCTACGCCAGCGTGCCGGCGCTGCGTCTGCAGCCGGACCTGGCCGAGCGCTGGCTGCCGAAGGTCCTGTCCACCACCTACGACCCGCGCAACGTGCCCATGGAGCAGAAGGCCGGGGTCACCCTGGGCATGGCCATGACCGAGAAGCAGGGCGGCACCGACGTCCGCGCCAATACCACTCGCGCCCATCCCGTGGGCCTGCCGGGGCCCGGCCAGGCCTACGAACTGGTGGGCCACAAGTGGTTCTGTTCGGCGCCCATGTGCGACGCCTTCCTCACCCTGGCCTACACCGACAAGGGCCTGAGCTGCTTCCTGCTGCCGCGCCACCGCCCCGACGGCAGCCGCAACGCCTTCTACATCCAGCGGCTGAAGGACAAGCTGGGCAACTGGGCCAACGCCTCCAGCGAAGTGGAATACCGGGGCGCCCTGGCCTGGATGATCGGCGAGGAGGGGCGCGGGGTGCCCACCATCATCGAGATGGTCGCGCTGACCCGCTTCGATTGCATGGTCGGCTCCAGCGCCCTGATGCGCCAGGCCCTGACCCAGGCCATCCACCACTGCAGCCATCGCCAGGTGGGCGGCCGGCTGCTGGCGGACCAGCCGCTGATGCAGAACGTGCTGGCCGACCTGGCCCTGGAGAGCGAGGCGGCCCTGGCGCTGAGCCTGCGCATGGGCAATGCCCTGGACAACGCCCATGACGAGCGCGAGAGCACGTTCGCCCGGCTGGTCACCGCGGTGGGCAAGTACTGGGTCTGCAAGCGCGCCCCGGCGATGATCAACGAAGCTGCGGAATGCCTGGGCGGCGCCGGCTACGTGGAGGACAGCATCCTGCCGCGGCTGTACCGCGAGGCGCCGGTCAACTCCACCTGGGAGGGCTCGGGCAACGTGCAGTGCCTGGACGTGCTGCGGGCGGTGTCCAAGGAGCCCGGGGTGCTGGAGGTGCTGTTCGACGAACTGGGCGACGGCCACGGCGACGCCCGCCTGGCGGCGAAGATCGGCGCCCTCAAGGCGGCCTTCGCCGACACCGGCGAGATCCAGTACCGTGCGCGCCAGTTGGCGGAAGACGTGGCCCTGACGCTGCAGGCCAAGCTGCTGCTGGAGGCCGGCAACGCCACGGTGTCCGACGCCTTCATCGCCGGCCGGCTGGGGGAGGGCGGTCGGGTCTACGGGACCCTGCCGCGGGGCATCGACGCCGCGGCGCTGGTGGCCCGTAGCGCGCCGCACGTCTGAATCCGTAGCGCCGCCGGGCGGCGGCCTAAAGTCCCGGGGTGGCGCAGCCGATAGCCCGGCCAATGCTCACCCAAGGACGAACCGCCATGACCCTGTCGATCGCGTTCGGCGCCGCCGCCGCTTCCCTTTCCCCGGTGCGCCGGAGCGCCGCCGAGGCCAGCCCGGACGAGACCGCCCAGGGCGGCCTCGACCCGCAGCAGGACGAAACCCCGTCCGTCACCGTGACCCTCAGCCAGTACGCCCGCGACCGCATGGCGGCGATGAACCAGGCGATCCGCACCCTCAGCGCCCAGAACGCCCAGGCCGGCGAGCAGCGCAAGGCCGCCGCCCGGGCGCGCATCGACGACATCCGCCAGCGCATCGAGTTGCTGAAGAAGCTGGCGGTGGGGCTCGGCCCGAAGGCGGCCAAGGCGCTGCTGGCGCAGATCCGCCAACTGGCCCACGAACTGGGCCACGCCGCCGGCGAGCTGAAGGGCAACGGCAGCGCCGAGGCGGGGAACGTGGTGGGGATCGGCGCCGCCCGGGGCGACGCCGGCGGGCAGGCCAGTCCCGCGTCGGCCAGCCCTGGCGCGCCCGCCGAGACCCCGGACGAAGCCGGAGCGGGCCAGGGCGGGTCTCTCGACGCGGCGCCTGAAACCGTTGAGGCTGCCCCCGAGCCGTCCGCCGACCCGGCGGACGCGTCCTCATCCGATGCCGACGAAACGGTTGCCGCCGCACCGGAGGCGTCGACCAAGGGGGGCGCCTCCGCCGAGGCCGAGGTATCCCGCGCCCTCGACGAGGCTCAGGCCAGCCCTGGCCTGAAGGGCGCTGCCGCATTCGGCGGCCCTTCCCAGAACGACCAGGACAGCGCACGCATCCGCGACGCGGTGCGGGGCTTGCGTCAGTTGCTGGCGCTGGTGAAGGCGCAGTTGCAGCACGACGAGCGCAACCGCCGCACCCTGCGCGAAGTGGAGGCCCGCCTGCGGGACAGCGAGCAGGCGGCGCGGGACATCCAGACAGCACCGGCTGCGTCGGCCTCCGTGTCCACGGCGGCCGTATCGACGCCCGACGCGGCTGTCAGCAGCGCCGTGGCGGCCACGCCTGCGCTCCCGGCCGGCGGGCTTTCCATCAGCGTCTAGGCGCCGAGGATCGACGCCAGCAGCGGGCGGTCGATGTTCGCCCCGCTGAGCACCACCGCCACCCGCTGCCCGCGGTTGGCATCGCGCTCCTGGATCAGGGCGGCCAGGGCGGCGGCTCCGGCGCCTTCCGCCAGGTTGTGGGTGTCTTCGTGGAGCACCCGGATCGCCTGGCGGATTTCGTCGTCGTCGACTCGTACGATGCGCGCCGCGCCGCCGCGGATCATGTCCAGGGCTTCCGCCTGGGGCACCCGGCAGGCCATGCCGTCGGCCAGGGTCTCGGCGCGCTCGGTGCCCACCAGCCGGCCTTCCTCGACGCTGCGGGCGTAGGCGTCCGCGCCTCGCGCCACCACCCCGACGATCTCGGTGTCCAGGCCCAGCAGGTCGCGGGTCTGGATCAGCCCGCAGATGCCCGAGCCCATGCCGATGGGCACGTAGACCCGGCGCAGGTCCGGCACCGCTTCCAGCAGTTCCAGGGCATAGGTGGCCACACCGCGCACCAGGTCGGCGTGCAGCGACGGCACGAAATGCAGCCCTTCTGCTTGAGCCTGGCGGTCGGCTTCCTCCCGGGCCTCGTCGAAGTCGCGGCCGAATTCCACCACGTCGGCGCCGAAGGCCCGCATCGCCGCGTTCTTTTCCAGGGAGTTGCCGTGGGGGACCAGGATTCGCAGCGGCAGGCCGGCCTGCCGCGCGGCCAGGGCCAGGCTCTGCCCATGGTTGCCGCGGGTGGCGGTGATCAGGCCGGCCAGGGCCGGTGTGCTGCGCTTGAGGGCATCGACGTAGACCAGTCCGCCACGCACCTTGAAGGCGCCCGTGGGGGTGTGGTTCTCGTGCTTCACCCAGACCTCGCAGCCCAGTCGCTCCGCCAGCAGCGGCCAGGCGAACTGCGGGGTCGGCGGGACGATTGGGCGGATCAGGGCGGCGGCGTCGCGCAGGGCGGGCAGGTCGAACATGGGCGGGTCTCCGGGTCGGGAAGAGGAGAGCCGATCCTACGAGGCGGGCATTGCATGGGTAAAAGGTTATATTGCATGGCCTGCAATAAAGTCCCCTGCCAGCCGTCCCGGCTTCGCGAGCCTTCCATGTGGATTCCCCAACTGCCCGATTCTGATCGACCCCGCTACCTGGAACTGGTGGAGGCACTCTCCCGCGCCATCCGCGACGGCGAGCTGAAGCCTGGCGACCGCCTGCCGCCCCAGCGCCGCCTGGCCTGGCGCCTGGGCCTCAACCCCAGCACCACCCAGCAGGCCTACCGCGAGGCGGCGCGCCGGCATCTGGTGTCCGGCGAGGTGGGCCGCGGCACCTACGTGCTGGCCGATAGCGGCGAAGCCAGCCTGTTCCTGCTCAAGAGCCCCGACGCCCCGGGCGCCGCGCCGCTGGACCTGTCCACCAACGTACCGGCCCAGGACCCCGGCAGCCACGACCTGCCCGATGCCTTCGATGCGCTGCGGGCCGCCAGCGCCCTCGGTGCGCTCCAGGGCTATGCCGGGGCGGAGCAACTGGCCCGCGGCCGGCTGGCCGGCAGCACCTGGCTGCGCGGGCGTGGGCTGGACCTGCCGGCCGCCTCGCTGCTGCTCTGCGCCGGCGCCCAGCAGGGGGTGTTCGCCGCGCTGCTGGCGTTGTGCGAGCCCGGCGAGCCGGTGCTGGTGGAAGCCTTCACGTCCCCGGGGATCAAGGCGGCTTCGCGGCAGCTGCGGCTGCCGTTGCACGGTGTCGCCCTGGATGACCGGGGCATCCTGCCCGAGGCCCTGGACCGCCTGGCGCGGGCCACTGGCGCGCGGGGCGTGGTGCTCACCCCCTGCCTGCAGAACCCCACCGGCGCGAGCATGGACGCGGCGCGCCGGGCGGCCGTCGCCGAGGTGGTGCGGCGCCACGGCCTGTGGGTGATCGAGGACGACGTGTACGGCGGGCTGGGCGACGAACCACCCCTGGCCCAGGCGCTCCCGGACCACACGGTGCTGGTCACCAGCCTGTCCAAGGCGGTGGCGCCGGTGCTGCGCCAGGGCTTCATCGCCGGCCCTGCGCCGCTGCTGGCACGCATCGACCGGGAAGCCCAGGCCACCAGCTGGGCTCTGTCGCCCCTGTGCCTGGCGCTGGCCTGCGAATGGATCGAGTCCGGGGTCGCCGCGCGCCGGCTGGCCTGGCAACGCGAGGAGGTGCGGCAGCGCTGGCGACTGGCCCGGCGCCTCCTCGGGGTGCGGATGGCCGACAGCCTGGGCCCGGCGCCGCACCTGTGGCTGAGTGGCGCGGGCGGCGGACGGGTGGAAGCCTGCCGGGCGGCGGGCATCGCCGGCGCCCCGGCGGACATCTTCGCGGTAGCGCCCGAGCGCCTCGACGCGGTGCGGCTGAGCCTGACCGCGGCCCGCAGCCGGGGCGAACTGGCCCGCGCCCTGGCGTGCCTGGCCGAGCACTGGCCGTTGCCCTAGCGGACGTGTTGCCAGCTCGGCAGCCAGGCGCTCCGTACACCCCGTTCAGCTGGGCGATGATCTTCACGGTTCGGGCTGCGACGACGCGCCAGCCCCACCTCGGCGCTGGCGCGGCCGAGCGCCGCGGGTCGCGCCCTCGCCAGGCCGCCCGGCCGCGCTACCCTTGTCGGTGTCGAGCAGGCAAGATGAGCCGGTCCGAGCAGACAGGATGCCTTCCATGAGTTTCTACCCCGACGACGACTTCATCGTCGCCACGTGCGCGGAAGAGGCGGTCGACCGCCTCGCCGCGTTGCATCGCCAGGCCACCGAGGCCCTGAGCCAGGCCCTCAAGCGCTACCTCAAGGAGCGCGTGGTCCCCACCGAGACCCAGCGCGCGCTGTTCCGCTACCCCCTGCTGCGGATCGGCTACCGCTGCCACGGCGAGGTGCCGTCCACCACCCGCGCCTACGCCAAGATCCAGGTCCCGGGCAACTACAGCGTCACCGTCACCCACCCCGAGGCGTTCCGCACCTACCTGCTGGAGCAACTGCGGCCGCTGATGGAGGACTTCACCCTGCAGGTGGAAGTGGGTCCCAGCCAGCAGAACATTCCCTATCCCTACGTGGTGGAACAGGGCGACGAGCTGGCCGGCTCCGGCGTGACCGCCGCCGAGTTGGCACGGGTGTTCCCAAGCACGGACCTGTCGGCCGCCTCCGACGGCGTCGCCGACGGGCTGTACGAATGGGAGAACGCCGACCCCATGCCCCTGGCGCTGTTCGACGCGGCACGGGTGGATTTCTCCCTGCGCCGGCTGGTGCATTACACCGGCAGCGACTGGCGCCACGTGCAGCCGTGGATCCTGCTGACCAACTACCACCGCTACGTCGACCAGTTCATCCGCCACGGCCTCGACCAACTGCGGGACGACCCGCGCTTCGCGCGCCTGGTGCTGCCGGGCAACGTGGTGATCGAGCGCGGCATGGACGAGGGTGAGGCCCAGGCGATCATCGGCAGCGTGCTCTGGCACCGCTACCAGATGCCCGCCTACCACCTGATCGCCGAGGACGGCCACGGGGTGACCCTGGTGAACATCGGCGTCGGCCCGTCCAACGCCAAGAACATCACCGACCACCTGGGGGTGCTGCGCCCCCATTGCTGGCTGATGATCGGCCACTGCGGCGGGCTGCGGCAGTCCCAGACCATCGGCGATTATGTGCTGGCCCACGCCTACATGCGCCGCGACGGCATCCTCGACCGGGTGGTGCCGCCGAACATCCCGATCCCCGCCCTGGCCGAGGTGCAGCAGGCGCTGCAGGAGGCCGCGGCCCAGGTCACCGGCGACAAGGGCGAGGCCCTCAAGCGCCGCCTGCGCACCGGCACCGTGCTGACCTACGACGACCGCAACTGGGAGCTGCGCTGGGCCCAGGAACGGCCGCTGATCAACCTGGCCCGGGCCGTGGCGGTAGACATGGAGAGCGGCACCATCGCCGCCCAGGGCTACCGCCTGCGGGTGCCCTACGGCACGCTGCTGTGCGTGTCGGACAAGCCGCTGCACAGCGAGATCAAGCTGCCCGGCGCCGCCGGTGCGTTCTACGAGCGGGCGGTGAGCCAGCACCTGAAGATCGGCATCGCCGCCCTCGACCTGCTGCGCAGCCAATTGCATTCGCTGCACTCGCGCAAGCTGCGCAGCTTCGACGAGCCGCCGTTCCGCTAGGGCGCGGCCGCCGGCTCCGTCGAGGTGCCGGTCGGTCGCGGCGCGGCATTCAGGACGCGGCGGCGTCTACCTCGGCGGCGGCCAGTGGCAGCGGCGGCACCTGCCAGCGCTCGCCCGGCTGCGGCGCGCGGAAGCGGTCCGCGGCTACGCCCCGGGCTTCGAGGGCGGCGGCCAGGGCCTCGGGCGGCGCGAACTGGTCCTCGTCGCTCAGGTTGAAGGTGCCGAAGTGGATCGCCATGCTGCAGTGCGACTGCAACTGCTGGTGCGCCTGCACCGCGTCGTCCGGGTCCATGTGGTTGTCGCGCATGAACCAGCGCGGCGCATAGGCGCCGATGGGCAGGGCGGCGAAGCGCAGCGGCCCGAAGCGCTCGTGGATCAGCGCGAATTCCGGCCCCAGGCCACTGTCCCCGGGGAACAGCACCGGTCCGCCGGCGGAGGTCAGGACGAACCCCAGCCACAAGGTACGGTTGGCGTCGCCATGGCTGCGGGATGACCAATGCTGCGCCGGCACCGCGTGCAGCGTCAGCGCCGGGCTCAGGGCCAGGGGCTGCCACCAGTCCAGTTCGACCACCCGGGAAAAGCCGCAGGCGCGGATCAGCGCGCCATTGCCCAGGCCGGTGACCACCGTGGCCACCGGGAAGCGCTCGGCCAGCCGGCGCAGGCTGTCCAGGTCCAGGTGGTCGTAGTGGTTGTGGCTGACCAGGATGACGTCGATGGCCGGCAAGTCGTCGAGGGCGACGCCCGGGGCGTGGTAGCGGCGCGGGCCGAGGAACGGGAACGGGCTGGCGCGCTCCGACCACAGCGGGTCGGTGAGGATGTTCAGCCCGTGCTGCTGGATCAGCAGGGTCGCGTGATTGATGTAGGTGACGTGCAGGTCCTCTCCCTGCACCCGGGCCGGCGGCGGGTTGTCCCGCCCGGCCGGCGCCTGCAGTGCCCAGGGCACCTGCTTCTCGCGGTTCATCCGCCACCTGAGGACCTGGCGCAGGGTCTTGCGGTCGGTCGGCTGGAGGTTGTGGAAGCGCCGGCCGTCGAAGTGGTCGCTGGGCGGGCCCTGGTAGCCGGCGTCGGCGCCGCGCAGCAGGTTGAGCAGTTCGATCAGCCAGGTGGGGCGCAGGGCTCGGGTCATCCGGCACACTCTTGCGGGAACGGAGGCGGGCATCCTAGCATCCCGCGCGTCCGCCTCCGCGCCACCGACCGTTTCACGCCATGTCACGCCCCCGCCGTCCTTCCCCGCGTCCTTCGCCCCGCCAGTCCACCCCCGCTGCCGGGCCGGCGCGCCTGCTGCTGTTCAACAAGCCCTACGACGTGCTGACCCAGTTCAGCGGCGGCGATGGCCGCGCCACCCTCAAGGACTTCGTCGACGTGCCGGGTGTCTACCCGGCCGGGCGCCTGGACCGGGACAGCGAAGGGCTGCTGCTGCTCACCAGCGACGGCCGCCTGCAGGCGCGCATCGCCGACCCCCGGCACAAATTGGCGAAGACCTACTGGGTCCAGGTGGAGGGCGAGCCGGACGAGACGGCACTGCAGCGGCTGCGGGACGGTGTCGAGCTCAACGACGGCCCGACCCTGCCGGCCGAGGTGCGCCGGCTGGACGAGCCGGCCCTGTGGCCGCGGCAGCCGCCAGTACGCTTTCGCAAAAGCGTGCCGACCGCCTGGCTGGAGCTGACCATCCGCGAGGGACGCAACCGCCAGGTGCGGCGGATGACCGCCGCGGTGGGGCTGCCGACCCTGCGCCTGGTGCGGGTGCGGATCGGGCCGTGGAGCCTGGAAGGGTTGGCGCCGGGCGAATGGCGCGAGGTGCCCGCCCGGCTCGACTGAAGGCGCTGGCCTTCAGTAGTGGGACTTGATGATGTTGATGCCCTTGGCCAGCACCTCGCGCCAGGCCACCCGGGTTTCCGTGTCGAACTGCTTGTCGTGTTCGGAAATGGTCTGCACCAGCGCATCCAGCCACAGGTCGTAGAGCTCCGGGCGGATGTCCAGGGCGCCCCGAGCATGGCTGCAGCCGAGGGCGCGCAGCTTGGTGTCGGGCATGCCCCGGGCGTACATCACCAGGTTGAGGATGCCCTGGCGCAGCAGCTGCTTCTGCGCCTTCATGTCGGTGTTGAGGAATTTTTCCCGCACCTGGGGCGAACTGGCGAGGAAGTGACGGTAGAAGTCGTCGAAGAAATCGGTACTGGCACAGCACCGTCCATAGCTTTGCATGACGCGATCGGTAGCGTTCATGGGGTGGATCTCCTGAGTGAAAACGAGCCCGTCACGACGATCGCCGGAGCGCCGTCGCGGGGAGGACGAGGGTAGAGACGCGGGATGGGCGTGTGGCGTTACAGCCCTTCGAGGCTGCCGATCACCAGGGTCTTGATGACGAAGCCGATCACCCCGAGCCCGAGGGCGAGGAACAGGATCATGGTGCCGAAGCGGCCCGCATTGGATTTCTTCGCCAGGTCCCAGACGATGAACGCCATGAACAGGACCAGACCGGCGATCAGCGCGGTCATCATCAGCTCTTCAAACTTCTCGGGGCTCATCGTCAACCTCATGGAACGGGGAACGCGCGGACCCGGCGTGCGGGGCCGGATCGAGAGGCCGTGGGGGCGAAGCGTGTTGTTTTTCGAGCGTGGGGGCTGGCGGGCAGTTCCACGCGGGGGCACGGCAAGGCGCCGGCGAGTATACGCGAAGCACGGCGCAGAGCGCCCGCTTCAACTCTTCAGGTGACCCAGCGGCAACTCGGTACTGCTCACCACCTGGTTGAGGACGAAGCTCGACCGCACGCTGGTGACCCCCTCAATGCGGGTCAACTGGCCCAGCAGGAATTGCTGGTAGTGATCCATGTCCGGCACCACCACCTTCAGCTGGTAATCGGCGTCGATCCCGGTCACCAGGCAGCACTCCAGCACCTCGGGGCACTGGTGGATGACCGACTGGAAATGCTCGAAGCGGTCCGGCGTGTGCCGGTCCATGCCGATCAGCACGTAGGCGGTGAGACTCAGGCCGAGCTTCTTGCGGTCCAGCAGCGCCACCTGGCGGACGATGTAGCCGTCGTCCTCCAGCTGCCGCACCCGCCGCGAACAGGGCGAGGGAGAGAGGCCGATGCGTTCAGCCAGGTCCTGGTTGGAAATCCGCGCATCCTTCTGCAATTCCGCGAGGATACGCAGGTCGTAGCGGTCGAATTTCTCCATGTTATGAACATCCTTTCGTATTGATTGCGGATAATCATCCAATATGAGGTGATCATTGCGCAAGTGATGTTGATTTGAGCAATTTTCGCAAACCTCTGCCGGTGTGTGTGACGTAAGCTTTCTTTCAGTTTCACGGCCCGGACGAGGAGTCCACCCGACCCACCCAATCAGGTGCGTCGGCGCCGGCGGTCCCACCGGGCCGCGTCAGGCACCCGGGTCCGTACCGCCCAATCAGGCGGACGACGAAAGCGGCGACACGATTGCCAGCACCGGACGAATACCCGAAGGGGGGTCAGCGATGACCCCCCTTTTGTTTTGTCGTGACGCAGCACAGGCGGCCGGCTTTAGAGCGGAACGTTCGATCCAAAGGCGCGTGAGTGATCGACCCTGGCCTGAGCGACCCTGAACGGACGGTGGAGCTGATGGTGACCGGTGCCCAAGCGCGCAGTGAGCGGGTGGCCTCTGCCTGACGCACGGACCGCTATGGCGTGCGCCTTTTGCTATCCTCCGCCCGCCCGCTACCATCCGACCGCCCCGGTTTTCCCACCGCCGTCGCGTTCGCTGTCTCCCGGAGGCTTCATGACTGCCGATTCCCCACGGCCGCGCCTGGCGTTGAATGACCACAAGACCCTGGGCCTGGCGGCCCTGGGCGGTGCGCTGGAAATCTACGATTTCATCATCTTCGTGTTCTTCGCCCTGACCCTGAGCAAGCTGTTCTTTCCGCCGGAAATGCCGGAGTGGTTGCGCCTGCTGCAGAGCTTCGGAATCTTCGTCACCGGTTACCTGGCGCGCCCCCTGGGCGGCATTTTCATGGCTCATTACGCCGATCGCCTGGGGCGCAAGCGGGTGTTCAGCCTGAGCATCCTGATGATGGCGCTGCCCTGCCTGTTGATCGGGGTGCTGCCTACCTATGCGCAGATCGGCTTCGCCGCGCCGCTGGTGTTGCTGGCGATGCGCATCCTGCAGGGGGCCGCGGTGGGTGGCGAGGTACCCAGTGCCTGGGTTTTCGTCGCCGAGCACACGCCTGCCGGGCACCGCGGTTATGCCCTGGGGGTGCTGCAGGCCGGCCTGACCTTCGGCTACCTGATCGGCGCCCTCACCGCCACCCTGCTGTCGCGGCTGTTCAGCGCCGAGGAAATCCTCGACTACGCCTGGCGCATTCCCTTCCTGCTGGGCGGGGTGTTCGGCGTGGTCGGGGTCTGGCTGCGCCGCTGGCTGAGCGAGACACCGGTATTTCTCGCTTTGCGCGAACGCCGCGACGGCCTCGCCGACTACCCCCTGCGGGCGGTGCTGCGTGAGCATCGCCATGCGTTGATGCCGGCGGCGCTGCTCACCGCGGTGCTGACCTCGGCGGTGGTGGTGCTGGTGGTGGTGACCCCCACGGTGATGCAACAGCGCTTCGGCCTGCCCGCCGAGCGGGCCTTCAGCCTGAGCAGCGTGGGTATCGTCTTCCTCAACCTGGGCTGCGTGCTGGCCGGCGCCCTGGCCGATCGCATCGGCGCCTGGCGTGGCGTGGCGCTGTACAGCCTGCTGCTGGCGCCGGGCATCGGCGCGCTCTACGCCAGCCTGGTGGCCGGTTCGCAATGGCTCGGCGCCGCCTATGCCCTGGCCGGCCTTGCCTGCGGCGTGGTGGGGGTGGTGCCGTCGGTGATGGTGGGGCTGTTCCCGGCCGATATGCGTGTGTCCGGCATTTCCTTCACCTACAACCTCGTCTATGCCCTGTGGGCCAGCACCACGCCGCTGGCCCTGATCGCGCTGATGCCCTGGAGCCCGTGGGTCTGCGTGGTGTTCTGCGGGGTAATGGGGGTCGTGGGCCTGCTCACTGCCCTGCGCTACGGGCGTGGCGCCCCGGCCTGCGATCCGGCGCTGGTGTCGGCGCGCTGAAGCCCGGTTTCCCGGCCTACCACGCTCTGGGGGTCGGCATGGACCAGCACGTCGGCCCGGGGATAGGCCTCGCGGATCGATGCGGCGACCTGCTCGCCCAGGGCGTGGGCGTCGAACAGGTGCATGGCGTCCGGCAGCTCCAGGTGCAACTGGACGAACCAGTGGTTGCCCGAGACCCGGGTGCGCAGGTCGTGGGCGCCCAGCACGCCGGGGACCTGGCGGGCCAGGGCGAGCATGGCCTGGCCCACGTCATCCGGCAGTTCCTGATCCATCAGCACCGAGAACCCTTCCCGGGCGATGCACCAGGCGCTCCACAGGATGTAGGCGGCGATGCCGAGGCCGAACACCGCGTCTGTGCCCTGCCAGCCGAAAGTGGCGAGGAGCAGTGCCAGCAGGATGCTGCCGTTGAGCAGCAGGTCGGAGCGGTAGTGCAGGGAATCGGCGCGCACCGCCGTGGAGCCGGTGACCCGGATCACATGACGCTGGAATGCCAGCAGCGCGCCGGTGAGCAGGAGCGACACCAGCATCACCGCGATCCCGGTTTCGGGTGCGCCCAGCGGCTGCGGGTGCAGCAGGCGATCCACCGCCTGCATGGCGATCAGCACTGCGCTCACCGCGATGAACACCGCCTGGCCCATGCCCGCCATGGCCTCGGCCTTGCCGTGGCCGTAGCGGTGGTCGTCGTCCGCCGGGCGCAGGGAATAATGCACGGCGATCAGGTTGAGCAGCGAAGCCGCGCCGTCCAGCAGCGAATCAGTGAGGCCGGCCAGCAGGCTCACCGACCCGCTCAGCCACCAGGCAACCCCCTTGGCCGTCGCCAGGGTCAGCGCCACCGCCAGGGAGGCGCGGGTCGCCAGGCGCATCAGCCGGGCATGGTCGGCGGGCACGGCCATGACGAAAAGGGACGCGCGATCAGGCGGCCGGGCGCAGGCCGTAGGCGGCGAGCTGCTGGGCATTGCCGCTGTGACGGATCAGCCGCGGGTCGTCCAGGGGCAGGTCATGACCGGTTTCGCGCAGGATGATCGCCTTGAGCCGTGCGGGGTCCACCTGGCCGTCGGCGCCGATGGCGTCGTGCAGACGCTCCGGCGCCACCGAATACTGCTGGCCTTCGGGCAGGTAGATGGCGCCGGTGGCGAAGTCCACGGCGAAGGCGATCAGCCCGGGAATCACGTAGAACAGGATGCCGATGGCATCCAGGCCGGCCACAAGCGGGTCGACGCGGCCCTCGATCTGCCCGCGGCGGTCGGGGAAGAACAGCGAGCCGCAGGCGGCGAGCTGGGTGAACAGGGCAACGGCGAGGACGCCGCCGACGACGCGGTTAGCTGTGCGCATTGAGCACCTCCTGGGAAAATGGGCGCCACTATAGCAGTGGCCCGGGGACAGTTCTTCGCTGCTACTCAGACTGCCACCGGGTCCGCGGGGTTCGCCGCGCGTGAGCGCCTATGCCCGGGTGGAAGCGCTGCTGCCTGGCCCTATAATCCGCGTCCCCTCGCATTGGAGCCGGTATGAACGCTCTCCCCATTGACGCCATCCTCCCGGACCTGCGCGCCGCCCTCGCCGCGCGGGATGAAGCCGTGCTGGAAGCGCCCCCCGGGGCGGGCAAGACCACCCGCGTGCCGCTGGCCCTGCTGGATGAGCCGTGGCTCGCCGGGCAGCGCATCCTGATGCTGGAGCCGCGTCGGCTGGCGGCCCGTGCTGCCGCCGAGCGGCTGGCGGCGGAGCGGGGCGAGGCGGTGGGGGAGGCGGTCGGCTACCGCATCCGCCTGGACAGCCGGGTCGGCCCGCGCACTCGCATCGAGGTGGTCACCGAGGGCATCCTCACCCGCCGCCTGCAGGACGACCCGGGCCTGGAGGGTGTCGGCCTGGTGATCTTCGACGAATTCCACGAGCGCAGCCTGGACGCCGACCTGGCCCTGGCCCTTACCCTCAACGGTCGCGAGCTGCTGCGGGACGAGCCGCTCAAGGTGCTGGTGATGTCCGCCACCCTGGACGGGGAGCGCCTGGCGGCATTGCTGGACGATGCGCCGGTGGTGCGCAGCGAGGGCCGCATGCACCCGGTGGCGATCCGCTGGGGTCGCCAGCCGGCCCCCGGCGGCGCCTATGCGCGCGACGGCCTGGAGCCGCGGGTGGCTCAGGCGGTGCTGCAGGCCCTGGACGAGGAGCCGGGGAGCGTCCTGGTGTTCCTGCCGGGGCAGGCGGAGATCCGCCGGGTCGCCACGCGCCTGGAGGACGCCCTGGGCAACCGCCCCGGGGTGCGCCTCTGCCCGCTGCACGGGGAGCTGGACCTGGCCGCCCAGCGCGCGGCCATCGAGCCGGCTCCGGCTGGCATCCGCAAGGTGGTGCTGGCCACCAACATCGCCGAGACCAGCCTGACCATCGAGGGCGTGCGGGTGGTGATCGATGCCGGCCTGGAGCGGGTGCCGCGCTTCGACCCGGCCAGCGGTATGACCCGCCTAGACACCCAGCGCATTTCCAGGGCCTCGGCGACCCAGCGTGCCGGCCGTGCCGGTCGCCTGGAACCGGGGGTCTGCTACCGGCTGTGGTCGGAAGAGCAGCACGCCCAGCTGACGGTCCACGGCAGCGCGGAAATCCTCCAGGCCGACCTGGCCGGGCTGGCGCTGCAACTGGCCCGCTGGGGCGTGGACGCGGACGACCTGCGCTGGCTGGATGCACCGCCCAGCGCCGCCCTGGCCCAGGCCCGTGACCTGCTGGCGCGCCTCGGCGCGTTGCGCGGCGACCGCCTCGACGCCCACGGCCAGGCCATGGCGACATTGCCGGCACACCCGCGCATCGCCCACCTGCTGCTGCGCGGCCAGGCCCTGGGGCTGGGGGCGCTGGCCTGCGACCTGGCGGCCCTGCTGGGGGAGCGGGACATCCTGCGCGACGGCGGAGCCGACCTGCACAGCCGCCTCGCACTGCTGGAGGGCGGCGCCACGGGGTCCGCCCGGGGTGCGGTACAGCGCATTCGCCAGCTGGCGCGGCAGTACCGCGGGCTGCTGCGGCAGGCGCCCGCCCAGCCGGTGGCCGACCCCCAGCACCCCCGCTGGCTCGGCTGCCTGCTGGCGTTCGCCTACCCCGACCGGGTCGCCCGGCAACGCACCGGATCGGCCGCCGGCTACCGCCTGGCCAATGGCCGCGCCGCAGTGTTCGCCGAGGCCGATGCCCTGATGAAGGCGCCCTGGCTGGTGATCGCCGACCTGGGCAGCCGCCAGGGCCAGCGGGACGAGCGCATCTACCTGGCGGCCGAGCTGGACCCGGCGCTGTTCGACGGCCCGCTGGCGGAGCAGGTGAGCACCCTGGATGTGCTGGACTGGGATGAGCGGGAGGGGGTGCTGCGCGCTGAGCGCCAGCGCCGGGTGGGCGAACTGGTGCTGGCCAGCGAGGCGTTGCCGGCCCTGGACGAGGACGCCCGCAGTCGCGCGCTGCTGGGCGTGGTGCGGCGCAAGGGCCTGGCGCTGCTGCCCTGGACGCCGGAGCTGCGCCAGTGGCAGGCGCGGGTGGGCCTGCTGCGCCGGCTCGACCTGGAGCGGGACGGCCGCAGCGACTGGCCGGACGTGAGCGACGCGGCGCTGCTGGCGTCCCTGGAGGACTGGCTGCTGCCGTACCTGGGCAAGGTCTCGCGGCTGTCCCATTTCGCCCAGCTGGAGCTGGCGAGCCTGCTCCAGGGCACCTTGCCCTGGCCGCTGCCAAAGCAGCTGGAGGCGCTGGCGCCGCGCACCCTGCAGGTGCCGTCCGGCTCCCATATCCGCCTGGATTACAACGAGTCCCCGCCGGTGCTGGCGGTGCGCCTGCAGGAACTGTTCGGCCTGGCGGACACGCCGCGCATCGCCGATGGTCGGCTGGGGGTGAAGCTGCACCTGCTGTCGCCGGCGCAACGCCCGGTGCAGGTCACCCAGGACCTGGCGAGCTTCTGGGCCACTACCTACGCCGAGGTGAAGAAGGACCTCAAGGGCCGTTACCCCAAGCATTACTGGCCCGACGACCCCCTGGTGGCCGAGCCTACCGCCCGTGCCCGGCCGCGGCGCTAGGTTTTGTACGAAAAGTGCCTGCGCTCGGTGATGCTTCGTTAAGAATGGGTTCGGAATGCTCATTTACAGCACGTAAACTCCGCTTCCTTTTCCATTTTTTCCTCGCCTGACCTTCGCTCGACGACTTTTCGTACACAACCTAGGGCGTGCCGCCCCGGCGTTCGGCGGCTGCGCGAGCCCGCGCAGGGACTGAACCAGCGAAGGCTCGCGCCCGAGGCCCGGCGCGCTGAAGCGCTCAGGTCGGACGATTGCCCAGCCATTCCTCGCGGGTCAGTTCCCAGATTTCCTTGGGCATCGGCCCGCAGACGAAGCGGCCCTCGCGGGTCTCCACCTTGCGCATGTCCTCGCGCAGGGAAATGGCGCGCGAGGCCTGGTTCTCCACAGCTTTCGGCACCTGCATGAGCGGACGCCCGAGCGTCTCG
Source organism: Pseudomonas mangiferae (assembly GCF_007109405.1). Classification (GTDB taxonomy): domain Bacteria; phylum Pseudomonadota; class Gammaproteobacteria; order Pseudomonadales; family Pseudomonadaceae; genus Pseudomonas_T; species Pseudomonas_T mangiferae. The sequence continues at coordinate 177,987 of NZ_VJOY01000009.1, read as the reverse complement.
AACCAGAAGGCATTGATGACCTCGCAGGCCTCGCCCATGTAGCCCTGGCCCTGCCAGGGCGGTGCCAGCCAGAAGCCCCGGTTGTTGCCGGGTTGGTCGTACAGGCTGATGCTGCCGATGCAGGGGCCTGTCGCCGTGCCCAAGCGGATCATCCAGTGCCACTCCCGGCCGGCGGCCATGCCCGGCAGCGCGACGTCGCGGACATAAGTCAGCGCCCCGTCATCCGGGTAGGGCCAGGGCACCCGGTGATCCAGATACCGCACCACCTCCCAGTGGGCGAACAGCCGCTGGATGGCGGGCGCATCGGCGAGCGCCAGAGGCGTGAGGGTCAGGCGCGGGGTGCTGAGGGTGGGCGTGCGTTCCATGACGACGGTTCTCGGTGGCGGATGGCGTGCAGCGTTTTTGTACGGTCCGGGGAGGGCGAGCGAGCCGGCGGCTTCCTCCGTCATTCCCCGGCTGCAAGGCGATGCCCGGCGCAGGGCGGCGCGAAACGCCTCAGGCCTGGGTTGGCGGCGGCAGGCGCAGCATGAACAGGCGGTAGGTCACCACCGTGGGGAACAGCTGCAGGAAGCTGCTGACGGTCCGGCACGCCAGGTCCAGTGCCAGCGGCGGCTGCGGGCCCAGCCCGTATGCCGAGAGCCCATCGAACAGCCACGCCGGCAGCATTGCCGCCAGCAGGCTCAGGGCCAGTCCCCCGAACTGGCCGCGGGTCAGCTGGAAGCTGTCGGTCATGGCCTGCAGCGGCGAGCGCCCGCGCAGGGTCAGCAGGCATTCGGCGTAGGCCAGCTTGACCATCAGCCACAGCCCCGGCAGCACGTAGAGGGAGAAGCCCGCCAGCAGCAGCGCCACGCTCAGGGTGAACAGCACGGCGAAGCGCGGCCAGAGGGTCAGTGCGTCGCCCCACAGGGCCAGGGTCGTCGGGCGTTCGCCGCGGCTGCGGGCATCCAGGAAGAGGATCAGCGCGGCGGTGTAGAGCGGGTAGAACAGGACGTTGGCGAGGAGCGGGTAGAGGGAGGAATCGTTCCCCGTGTGCGCCTCGATGAAACGCTGCAGCAACGCCTCGGGCACCAGCAGGGGCAGGCACAGCAGGGCGATGGCGAGGAGGTGGCGGCTGAAGAAGTAGCAGGAATCGCGCAAGGCGCTGAAGGACATCATCGGCGGTTCACGACAAGAGCGGGGCGGCTACTGTAGCGGAAGCCGCCGTGGGCCACCAAATGGGTACCTAGGCCCAGCGGTCCAGCACGGCCCGGGTGCTCAGCACTTCGGCGTATTCCCCGTGCAGGTTGGCCATGGCCATGTCGTGGACCTCCTCGGCGCTGCGCGGGCGGCCGCGGAAGTCCCTCTTGGCGAAGGTGAAGCAGGCATCCTCCGGGACCTGGGCGATGAACCCCAGGTTGCCGGCGCTGCGAGCGGTGGCTTCCAGGGAGTTCTCGCTGATCACCCCGGCGATCACCAGGCGATCGAGGCCGCGTACTCGCAGCCAGCGCTCCAGGGCGCCGCTGGCGAAGGCGTCCGGCACGTTCTTCTCCAGCACCTGCTCGTGGAGCTGCGGCTCGAATGCCGCCTGGAAGGCCGCGCCCGGTTGGCCCGGCGCGAAACCCGAGGCCGGGTCACGGGAAATATGGCGGATATGCACAAGCGGCCAGCCCTGGGCGCGCCAGTGGGCCAACAGGGCGGCGAGATGCGCCTCGGCGTCGGGGTTGTTGCGCGGCACCGGGCGCGGCTCCGCCATGCAGCGTTGCAGGTCGACGAGCAGCAGGGCAGGGGTGGCGGGCATCGCGGGCAGCCTGGGAACTTGGGTTCGCCAGCTTGCTCAAACCGCCATCGCGTGTCCAATGCGCATTTCGCAGAGGTACCCATGGAAACGTCAGAACAAGCCCTGATCGACGGCCTGTTCGATCGCCTGAAGAAGGCCGAGCAGGGGACCGCGCCGCGGGATGCCCAGGCCGAGGCGCAGATCAACCGCCACCTCGCCGGGCAGCCCAGCGCGCCCTACTACATGGCCCAGGTGATCCTGATCCAGGAAGCGGCCCTCAAGCGGCTCGACCAGCGCGTCAAGGACCTGGAGGCTCAGGCCGCCGCCCAGGCGCGCAGCCGTCCGGCGAGCGGCGGTTTCCTCGCCGGGCTGTTCGGCGCCGGCGGCCGCGACAGCACGCCCGCCCCGGCACCGCTGCCGGCCAGTTCCTGGGGCAGTGCCCCACCGTCCACCGCCGGTGGCTACGGGGCAACGCCCGGTGGCGCGCCTTCGCGGATGGGTGGCTTCCTCGGCGGCGCCCTGCAGACCGCCGCCGGTGTGGCGGGCGGGGTGATGCTGGCGGACATGCTCACCGGGCTGTTCCACCAGGCCAATCCCCAGGAGATCGTCGAGATCATCCAACCGCCGGCCGTGGACCCCAACGACCATGACGTCAGCTTCCTCGCCGACAGCGACCTCGACACCAGCCACATGACCCCCGACCAGTTCGGCGGGGCGCCCGGCCTCGCCGACAGCGGCGGCCGCGACGCCTTCGACGACCCGGGCCTGGGCGACCCGGGGTTCGGCGACGCGGACTTCGACCCGGACCCCGGCTTCTTCTCCGACGACGACACGTTCGTCTGATCCACGGGCGGCGCCCGGGCGCGGAGCATGCGCCGGCGAGCCCGGGCTGCGATAATCGCCGCCCGTTCGCCGGCCACCGGAGCCCGCCGTGACATCCATCGCCCTGTTCGCCGACGTCCAGAACCTCTACTACACGGTACGCCAGGCTTACGCCTGCCATTTCGACTACACCGCCCTGTGGGCGCGGGTGGCCGGCCGGGGGCGGATCGCCGAGGCCTACGCCTACGCCATCGATCGCGGCGATCCGCGCCAGCGGCAGTTCCAGAACATCCTGCGCAACCTGGGCTTCACCGTGAAGCTCAAGCCCTACATCCAGCGCAGCGACGGCTCTGCCAAGGGCGACTGGGACGTGGGCATCACCCTGGACGTGATGGAGGCGGCGGAGCGGGTGGACGAGGTGGTGCTGGCCTCCGGCGACGGCGACTTCGACCTGCTGCTGGAGCGCATCCGCCAGCGCCATGGCACCCGCAGCCAGGTCTATGGCGTGCCGGGCCTCACCGCCCAGTCGCTGCTGCGCGCCGCCGACGACTACCAGCCCATCGAGGGCGGGCTGCTGCTGCGTTCCTGAGCGCTTTCTCCTACGTACACTTGGGCAGCGAAGCCCTGCGCCAGCGGATCGCCGCCCTGGTGCCCATCGGCCGCCTTGGCCGGCCCGAGGAGATCGCCGAGGCCGCGCCGTTCCTGGCGTCGGATGCGTCGGGCTTCATGGGCGGCGCGGAACTTCGGGTGGGCGGCGGAGTGCGCTTCCTCAGGCCCTGAGTCAGGCCTTGCGGCCGTCCTGCAGGGTGGCCGGCAGGCGCCGGGTGAGAGGCGTGGAGAGGATCAGCGAGGTCTTGCTGGCACCGAACGGGCTCAGCTGGTCGATCAGGTCCTGAAGCTCCGGCATCGAACCCACCGACGCCTGGATCAACAGGCAGGCCTCGCCGGTGACCCGGTGGCAGAGGGATATCTGCGGGATGCGCTCCAGGGCTTCGAAGGTGCGCTTGAACTCCTGGTGGGCCAGGCGCAGCTCGATCATGCACTGGATGGGCAGGCCCACCTGGGCCGGGTCGACGCAGGCGTGATAGCCGGTGATGACGCCGCTGGCCTCCAGCTTGGCCACCCGGTCCGCCACCGCCGGCGGCGACAGGTTCACCCGCCGCGCCAGTTCGGCGAACGAGGCGCGGCCGTTCTCCACCAGAGCCGCCACCAGCAGCCGGTCGTACTTGTCCATGAGCCCTCCAGGCAGGAAGCGAAAGCATCGGACCGACTCTACCTGGGAAACCAAGGCGAATACGAGGATCAAGCAGGGTTTCGCTCTTATTTTCGCGTGATCGCCTTGGGAGAATGATCGTTCCATTCCCTGGTGCAGGCAGTCCCATGGCCACTCGTCCCTCGCCCCTGATGCTGGTCGGCGCGTTTCTCTCCCTTTACCTGATCTGGGGGTCCACCTACCTGGCGATCCGCATCGGCGTGGCGTCCTGGCCGCCGCTGTTGATGGCGGGCGTGCGGTTCGTGATCGCCGGCGGGCTGATGTACGCCTGGCTGCGCATGCGCGGTGCGCCGCGGCCCGGCTGGCGCGAATGGCGGGCCGCGGCGGTGGTGGGCGTGCTGCTGCTGAGCTGCGGCAACGGCGGTGTCACCCTGGCGGAGCATCGCGGGGTGTCGTCCGGGGTGGCGGCCCTGGCGGTGGCCACGGTTCCGTTGTTCACCCTGCTCTTCGGCCTGGTGGCCGGCGGGCGCGCCAGCCGCCTGGAATGGGCGGGGATCGTCCTCGGCCTGCTGGGCATCGGCCTGCTGAACCTGGGCTCGAACCTCCAGGCCAGCCCCCTGGGGGCGGCGCTGATCCTGTTCGCCGCCGCCAGCTGGGCGTTCGGCTCGGTGTGGAGCAAGCACCTGCCGATGCCGCCGGGGCCCATGGCCAGCGCCACGCAGATGCTCACCGCCGGCCTGGTGCTGGTGGGCGCCAGCGTGGCCAGTGGCGAGCGCATGGTGCAGCTGCCGAGCGCCGCCGGCTGGGGCGCCATGGCCTACCTGATCGGCTTCGGCTCCATCATCGGGTTCAGTGCCTACGTCTACCTGCTCAAGCACGTGCGGCCGGCGGCGGCCACCAGCTACGCCTACGTGAACCCGGTGGTGGCGGTGTTGCTGGGGATGGGGTTCGCCGACGAACACGTGGGGCCCGAGGAGGCCCTGGCCATGACGGTGATCGTCGGGGCGGTGGTGCTCATCGGCCTGCCCCAGTGGCGCCAGCGCCGGCGACCCGCAGGAGCGACCCCGGCCGTAGGGAAACCCGCCGCGGTTCGCCGCAGCGTCGCCAGCGAGTAGACTGGCGGTCCTTTCGCCCCCGGTTGCTTGCCATGACGTTCGCCGAACTCGGCCTGATCGAACCCCTGCTGCGCACCCTCGCCGCGCTCGACTACCAGACCCCGTCGCCGGTGCAGGCGGCGGCCATCCCCGCCGTGCTCAAGGGTCGCGACCTGATGGCGGCGGCCCAGACCGGCACCGGCAAGACCGCCGGCTTCGCCCTGCCGCTGCTCCAGCGGCTGACCCTGGAAGGCCCGCCCGTAGCGAGCAACGCGGTGCGGGTGCTGGTCCTGGTGCCCACCCGGGAGCTGGCGGAGCAGGTCCACGAGAGCTTCCGCCGCTACGGCCAGGACCTGCCCCTGCGCAGCTATGCGGTGTACGGCGGGGTGAGCATCAACCCGCAGATGATGAAACTGCGCAAGGGCATCGACGTGCTGGTGGCGACCCCGGGCCGCCTGCTGGACCTCTACCGGCAGAACGCGGTGAAGTTCGGCCAGCTGCAGGCCCTGGTGCTGGACGAGGCCGACCGCATGCTCGACCTGGGCTTCGCCCGGGAGCTGGACGAGCTGTTCTGCGCCCTGCCGAGGAAGCGCCAGACGCTGCTGTTCTCCGCCACCTTCTCCGACCCCATCCGCACCCTGGCCGGCGAGCTGCTGCGCGACCCGCTGTCGGTGGAAGTCAGCCCGCGCAACGCCGCGGCCAGCAGCGTCCGCCAATGGCTGGTGCCGGTGGACAAAAAGCGCAAGGGCGAGCTGTTCCTGCACCTGCTGCTGCGTCATCGCTGGGGCCAGGTGCTGGCCTTCGCCAAGACCCGCAAGGGCGTCGATCAGTTGGTGACGGAGTTGCAAGACGCGGGCATTGCCGCGGACTCGATCCACGGCGACAAGCCGCAGCCGACGCGCCTGCGCGCGCTGCAGCGGTTCAAGGATGGCGACGTGCAGGTACTGGTGGCCACCGACGTGGCGGCCCGCGGCCTGGACATCGACGACCTGCCGCTGGTGGTGAACGTCGACCTGCCCATCGTCGCGGAGGACTATGTGCACCGCATCGGCCGCACCGGGCGCGCCGGTGCCAGCGGCGAGGCGCTGTCCCTGGTCTGCGCCGACGAAGTGCAACTGCTGGCGGCCATCGAGACCCTGACCCGGCAGGTGCTGAAGCGGGTGGACGAGCCGGGGTTCGAGCCGGACCACCGGGTGCCGGCCACCGATGCCCGCGGGCAGGTCCTGAAGAAACCGAAGAAGCCGAAAAAACCCAAGGACGTACCCGCCGGCAAACCGGGCGCACGCCTGGGGTCCTGGATCGATGGGGAAAAGCCGAAGGTGCGCGCGGTACGCAAATCCCCCGGCCTCTCCCGCAAGCCGGGCAAGGGCGCCTGAGCCGAGGCCCGGCGCCCCACCCCGGTCAGGGCTTGGTGCGCTCGTAGGCGCCCAGGTCGCAGACCGCTACCCCGTCGCCGTCGCCATCGCGCGGACGCATGCTGGCGCGCTGGTCCTGCACCGGGCAGTTGCCGATCGCCGCGTCGATGGCCGGGCTGCGCGGCCGCAGCGCGTGGGTGGGGGAGAAAGCACCGTTCTCGGCCAGCGGGAACAGCACGCTGACGAAGGTCTTGCTGTCCTCGATGTTCACCTCGCCGGTGCAGTTGCCGGCGCCGGCGCCCAGCAGCAGGCCCTTGGCGCTGTAGTGGTAGGTGCCTTCGTTGAGGCAGTTCTGCACGGTTTCGCCGCTTTCGTCGTGGTTGCTGGCCAGCAGGCTGTTGCGCAGGCTCAGGGTGCCGCGGTTGCGCACGCCGAAGCCTTCGTTGGCCGCTACGGTGACGTTGATCACGGTAGCCTGGGCCACGCCGGCCCGTCCGCTGTAGCGCAGGCCGTTGCTGAGGGCGTCGCCGAAGTTGCCGCTCAGGGTGCTGTTGCTCAGGGTCAGGGTGGCGCCGTTGTCGTTGGCGATGGCCGAGCCCGAGCCGTTCACCGAGACCCGGTTGCCGACGAAGGAGGTGCGCGCCACTTCCAGCTTGCCGCGGTTGTAGATGGCGCCGCCAAGGCCCATGTCATCGTCGTCGGAGGCGGTGTTGTCGTCGAAGCGACTGTCCCGCACCCGCAGGTCGCCGGCGTTGTAGATGGCGCCGCCCTGGCCGAAGTGCGCCTCGCCGGCGGAAGAGCGGTTGCCCTTGAAGCGTGCCTGGTCGACTTCCATGTGGCCGAAGTTGGCCAGCGCGCCGCCCGCGCCCGGGTCGAAGGCCGCGGAGCCGGTGTTGCCGGTCAGATCCACCAGGCGCAGGTAGGCGTTGCCGTGGTTCTCCAGGGCGCCGCCGTAGAACGAGGTGTGGCCCTTCTCCAGGCTCAGGCCTTCCAGGCGCAGGCTGGCGCCGGCCAGGACCTCGAAGAGCCGGTCGTGGGCGCTGTCGCTGCCGCGGATGAGGGTGCGGCCCACCCCGGCGCCGAAGATCGTGACGTTGCCAGATACGTCCAGGTCGCCATTGAGGTTGGCGTCCTCGTCGAGGACCTCGCCTTCCTCGCCCACGTCGGCGGGCAGGGTCAGGACGTAGGTGCCGGCCGGCAGCAGGATGCGCTGCGGGCCCTTGCCGGCGTTGGCCGCGCTGATGGCGTCGCGCAGGGAACAGTCGACGGCATTACAGACCCCGTCGTAATGATCGTCCGCGCGGTTGACGCGCCATTCGGCAGTGGACTGGGCGGCGGCGAACGCCGTGGTGGAACACGCCGCGAGCAGCGTGGGGATCAGTAGACGCATGAACGACTCCTTTGCCGGCAATGCCGGAGGGGATGGACGTGGATGCGGATACGACGCGGATTCCGCGAAAGGATTTGCCGGCGTCTCGTCTGAGGGGCACAGCAGGTAACGCGCGGCATTGGCGACCGGCGCGGGGCCGGAACCGGAGCGTCTGGCGCGCGCCTCGGAGGCGTGCGGAAGGTGTAGACGACCGGTCATCGCGAAATAACGCCGCGTCGTCTTATAACAGGGGCTTTTAACAGTAAGCGGTCGCGATCCGCCGAACGTGCGTCTGGCGGGGATGGACGGTCAGTCGGCGTCCCGGGCGGCGAGTTGCTTCTTGTGGGTGGCGGCGGCCGTCATGTCGTAGACCACCGCGCAGAGGTGTTCCACCACGCCATGGGACGCCGCGAGGGGCAGCAGGGTGACGTTCTGGTACATGAAGTCCTCCTGGCCGGTGATGGGCTGGTAGTTCTTGAAGTGCATCAGGTAGGGCCGCTGTTCCCACAGGCTGAAGGCCCGGGTGCCCAGCTGCACCACGGTGTCCACCTTGCGCCGCAGCCAGGTCTCGTCGATCTCCGGGAACAGCTCGAAGATCACCTTGCCGTGGACCTCGTCCGGGCCCAGGCCGGAGTGGTTCTCCATGAAGCTGTTCCACACCTCGATGCGGTACTGGCGGTCCAGCACGATCACCCCCACGTCGATGCACTGCACGATGTCCAGCAGCCAGTGAACCTCTTTGATGTCGATCTGCGCGGGCATGGGCGGTCAGCTCATCAGGTAGTTGATCTTGTGGGTGAGGCGGCGGACCGAGTCCTCGGTGAACAGCAGCAGCAGGTCGAAATGGATGTGGTCGCCCTCCAGGCTGTAGCTGATCTCCACCGCCAGGGTCTTCTTCCAGCGTTTCTGGTTGAGGTGGATCAGCCGCTCGATGGAGGCGTGCTGGCCCAGCAGCATGGGGTGGCCCTGGGAGAAGCGCACGTCGATCTGCTCGGCGATGCCCGACAGGCAGGCGCCGATGAGGATGCTGGCCAGGTCCAGCAGCATCTCCGAGGTCTCGCTGTCGTCCCGGGGTTGCCACTTGAGCAGGCGCGCTACGTCCGAAACCTCGGCGTCGTGGAACAGCAGCAGGGCCTCGCCGGCGATGCCGTCGCCGATGAAGCCCTGGCAGGCGGCGCTCAGGCGCTGGCCACGCTGGGCGTCGTTGAGGGCCATGTGCAGTTCGCTGACCTCGAACAGGTTCACCTGGGGCACCGGCAACTGCACGAAGACCCCGAGCACCTTGGCCAGCAGCGCCGCGGCGCGGCCCATGGCGACGTTGGTGACCTCCCGCAGGGCATCGCGGAAATTCACCTTCAGGGAGTCCAGCACCGCCTGCTGGGGGTTGGCGGCGGGCGGGGCGTCGGCGGGGGCGGCCGGCGCCAGGTCCAACAGGCCCAGCTCGGCCAGGGTGGCGCGCAGGGCCTCGGGGTCGGCGGGTTTCTTCAGGAAGGCCAGGGCGCCGAGTTCCTTGACCCGGCGCACCGCTTCTTCCTGGACGTCGCCGGAGACCACCACCACGCGGCTCTGCAGGCCTTCCTCGCGCAGCGCCGCGAGGGTCTGGTAGCCGTCCATGACCGGCATGGTGAGGTCCAGCAGCATCACCTGGCCGAGGCCCTGGCGGATCGCCGCGAGGGCTTCCTGGCCATTGGCCGCCTGGCTGATGGAAACCGGCCAGTCGGCCGGCAGGGCGCGGATCAGTTGCTTGCGCGCCATGTTCGAATCGTCGCAGACCAGCAGGGGGATCACGATGAATGGACTACCTGTGCGCAGGGAACGAGGACCGGCGGCGCCCGGGGCGTCCGCCGCGCCAGCTTAACGCAAGCATAGCCGCTGCCGTCCAGCCCGCCGCGCGCGGGGCGGCCGGACGGTATCAGGCCGGCTGCCGGCGGCGCAGCCAGTCCAGCGCGCCGAGGCCGGCGTGGCGACCGCTGGCGAAGCAGGCGGTGAGCAGGTAGCCGCCGGTGGGGGCTTCCCAGTCGAGCATCTCGCCGGCGCAGAACACCCCGGGCAGCGCCCGCAGCATGCCCCGCTGATCCAACGCCTCGAAGCGCACGCCGCCGGCGCTGCTGATGGCTTCGGCCAGGGGCCGCGGCGCCACCAGGTGCAGCGGCAGGGCCTTGATCGCCGCCGCCAGGCGCGCCGGGTCGGCGAAGACCTCGGCGGCGGTGCGCTCCCGCAGCAGGGCGGCCTTTACCCCCTCCAGGCCCAGCTGCCGGCGCAGGTGGCCGGCCATGGACTGGCGCCCACGGGGCCGGCCCAGGGCTGCCCGGATGTGGGCTTCGGAGCGGTCCGGCAGCAGGTCGAGGTGGACCTCGGCGGCACCTTCGGCCTCGATCCGCTCGCGGAAGATGGCGGACAGCGCGTACACCAGGCTGCCTTCCAGGCCGTCGGCAGTGAGCACGCATTCACCCCGGCGCAGCGGGGTACCGACCAGGCCCAGAGCCACGGACTTCAGCGGTGCGCCGGCGAAACGCTCCCGCAGCAGCGGGCTCCAGCCTTCCACCTCGAAGCCGCAGTTGGCCGGGCGCAGCGGCGCGACCTCCACGCCCCGCTCGGCCAGCAGGCCGGTCCAGGCGCCATCCGATCCCAGGCGGGGCCAGCTGCCGCCGCCCAGGGCCAGCACCACGGCGTCGGCGTGCCGCGCGCAGTCGCCCCCGGGGGTCGCCAGGCGCAGGGCGCCGTCCGCGCCCCAGCCGAGCCAGCGGTGCCGGGTGTGCAATGCCACGCCGTGTTCCCGCAGGCGCTTGAGCCAGGCCCGCAGCAGCGGCGCGGCCTTCATGTCCCGGGGGAATACTCGCCCGGAGCTGCCGATGAAGGTCTCGATGCCCAGTCCGTGGACCCAGTCCCGCAGGGCGTCGGCGTCGAACCCCGCGAGCAGGGTCGCCACGTCGTCGCGATGCTCCCGGTAGCGGGATAGGAACGCCTCGCGGGGCTCCGAGTGGGTGATGTTCATGCCGCCGACCCCGGCCAGGAGGAACTTGCGCCCTACCGAGGGCATACCGTCGTAGAGGTCCACGTCCACCCCGGCGTCGGCCAGGGTCTCGGCGGCCATCAGCCCGGCGGGGCCGCCGCCGACGATGGCGACGCGAGGCGTGGGGGAAACGGGGGCGCGGGTGGCGGTGGGCATGGCGGTCGACGTGGGCAGGGGGAGCGGCATTCTAGCCGAGGCGGGCGCCTCAGGCGCGGCCGCCGCCCAGCAGGCGGTCCGCCACCGCCTGGGCGCTGTGGTGAAGGATGCCGTGGCGCCGGGCCAGGGCCTCGCGGTCGCGGTCGTAGCCCCCGCCGATCAGCCCGGCCACCGGGATGCCGCGGCGCACGCAGTGGGCCAGCACGCTGCGGTCACGGGCGGCCAGGCCGGCGTCGCTCAGGTCCAGGTAGCCCAGGGCGTCGTCGCGGTGTACGTCGACCCCGGCGTCGTAGAGCACCAGGTCCGGCTGATAGAGCGGCAGGAGGTAGTTCAGGGCATCGTCCACCACCCGCAGGTAGTCGGTGTCTCCCAGGCCGGCCGGCAGGGGAATGTCCCAGTCGCTGGCCGCCTTGCGCGCGGGGAAGTTGGTCTGGCAGTGCAGGGAAACGGTGACCGCCTCGGGCACCTCCGCCAGCAGCCGCGCGGTGCCGTCGCCCTGGTGCACGTCGCAGTCGAAGATCAGCACCCGCTGGACCCGGCCGCTTTCCAGCAGGTAGCGACTGACCACCGCCAGGTCATTGAAGATGCAGAACCCGGACGGGTGATCGTAGTGGGCGTGGTGGGTGCCGCCGGCCAGGTGGCAGGCGATGCCGTCGCGCAGGGCGCACTCGGCGGTGAGCAGCGAGCCGCCCACCGCGCGTACCGTGCGCCGCGCCAGCGCTTCGCTCCAGGGCAGGCCGAGGCGGCGCTGCTGCTCGCGGTCCAGGGCGCCCTCGAGGAAGGCCTGGATGTAGGCCGGCCGGTGGGCCAGGGCCAGCACGTCCGCCGGGCACGGCTCGGGGCGCAGCAACGCCGCGTCGCTGACCAGCCCGCTGGCCACCAGGTGGTCCCGCAGCAGGCGGAACTTGTCCATGGGGAAGCGGTGCCCGGCGGGGAAGGGCGGGCTGTACTCGTCGTGGTAGATCAGGGGCACGCGCATGAGGGCTCCGGCGGCCGCGGCGACGGCATGGATCGAACTCCCGGGACGGATCGACCCTCCCACTAAGAGGCTGAATGACGCTGGTCAGCCGCGTGGGCGGCAGCGCCCGAGTATGGCGGCCGTGCCGGTGCCGCTCAAGGAAACGAGGATGCGATGACCGAACCGATCGAACTGGAAACCCCGCGGTTGCGCCTGCGCACATGGCGCCGCTCGGACCTGCCGGCCTACGTCGAGATGTCCGCCGACCCCGAGGTGATGCGTTACTTCCCGGCGCCCCAGGACGCCGCCCGCACCGAGGCCTCCTACGAGCGTATCCAGGACCATTTCGCCCGGCACGGCTTCGGCCTGTGGGCGATGGAGCGCAAGGACAACGGTGCCTTCATCGGCATGACCGGGCTCGGCTACATGGGCTTTGAGGCGCATTTCAGCCCGGCGGTGGAGATCGGCTGGCGCCTGGCCCGGGCGCACTGGGGACAAGGCTTCGCCCGCGAGGCGGCGCGGGCCGCCCTGGCCTGCGGCTTCGAGCGCCTGGGGCTGGAGCAGGTGGTGGCCTACACCGCGGTGGAAAACCAGCCGTCGCGGCGGGTGATGGAGGCCATCGGCATGCACCGCGACCCGGCGGACGACTTCGACCACCCGGACCTGCCGCCCGGCCACTGGCTGCGCCGCCACGTGCTGTACCGCCTGTGGCAGACGGAGTGGCCGCTGCAGAACGGGGCGCCCGCTACGCCCCGCTAGGGCCGGCATCGTCGGCACACGCGTTGGGGGCACGTGGAGGCCGCGCCGGCTGGCCCCGGACGGCCGTTGACGTCGGGTCGGTGCCCGGGTTGTCCACGGCCTCGCGTCGGGACGTGCGCGGGTGCGCCGACAGCCGCCGGTAAAGCCATTACCATGGCGGCCCGGATCGTGCGAAGTGGGGCCTCAGGTCGATGCCCCTGTCGGTCCGGGACCCCGGCCCCTCCCAGGGCTCGCCGGAACATCCCGCAGGCCCGCGCCGTGAGGATCAGCGAAGACGCGCCGCCCCGGCGCATCCGCCGCCGATCTTCGCGCCGGGCACTGCGGTCGATGCAGTCCGGGCCATGCCCCTCCAGTGGGGTGTGCGGGTCACTACGAGGGGAGATGCCGTCATGAGTCATGTTCTGGATAACCTGGTCGCGCTGCTGAGCCTGGAGTCCATCGAGGAAAACCTGTTCCGCGGGGTCAGCCAGGACCTGGGCTTCCGCCAGCTGTTCGGCGGTCAGGTGCTGGGCCAGTCCCTTTCCGCCGCCAGCCAGACGGTGGACGAGGCGCGTTCGGTGCACTCCCTGCACGGCTACTTCCTGCGCCCCGGCGACGCCAGCCTGCCGGTGGTCTACCAGGTGGACCGGGTCCGCGACGGCGGCAGCTTCACCACCCGGCGGGTCACGGCGATCCAGAAAGGCCAGCCGATCTTCACCTGCAGCGCCTCGTTTCAGACCTTCGAGGAAGGCTTCGACCACCAGATCGAGATGCCCGACGTGCCCGGCCCCGAGCACCTGCGCACGGAGACCGAACTGGCCCGGGAAGTGGCGGACAAGCTGCCGGAGGCTCTGCGCGAGCGGGCCATGAGCGCCAAGCCCATCGAGATCCGCCCGGTCACCGTGGAAAACCCCTTCACCCCCGGCTGCACCCGGCCGGCCCGCTACGTGTGGTTCCGTGCCGACGGTGCGCTGCCGGCCATCCCGGCGATCCACAAGTACATCCTCGCCTATGCGTCGGACTTCAACCTGCTCACCACCTCGATGCTGCCCCACGGCGTGTCGGTGTGGCAGAAGTTCATGCAGGTGGCCAGCCTCGACCATGCCTTGTGGTTCCACCGCGAGCTGCGGGCGGACGAGTGGCTGCTGTACGCCATGGACAGCCCCTGGGCCGGCAACGGTCGCGGGTTTTCCCGGGGCAGTGTTTTTGACCGCCAGGGCCGGCTGGTGGCCTCGGTCGCCCAGGAGGGCCTGATTCGCCAGCGCGAGGACTGGAAGTGATGGGGACAGGCCCGCGCTAGACGGTTTCCGCCGTTTCGCCAGGGTCGCCATGCCGCTACAGGAAGCAACCGCCGTTACTGGCGGTTTTTTCTGTAGGACAAACGCCATTGCGCGGCGCCGTGATTTGCCTACGACCTTCCGCCAAAGGATTGTCCTACAAGCTTTTGCGCCGCTCCGACAGATCGGTGCCGATCGCTGTGGCCGCTCGTCGTAAAATCCGATGATGGCCATTTGTACTAAGGTCACGGACGAGGGGAGCCATACCCCGTGAGAGGAGCGTCCCAGTGATCACCTTCCGCAAGACCTTACCTGTGTTCTGCCTTCTCTGCGCCGCCGGCCAGGCTCAGTCCGCCGGCCAGGTGCAGGGGCAGATGAATGTCCAGATGACTGTCGGCAGCGGTTGCACCGTGACCAATGGCAGCAGCGACGGCAGTACCAACACCTTCGGTACCCTGAACTTCGGCGAGCACCCGTCCCTGGACAACATCGTCGAGGGCAGCTCGGTGGGCGCCGGTGGCGGCAGTTCCTTCGGCCTGCAATGCAGCTCCGGCACCAACTACAGCGTGGCCATCGACTCCGGGCTGTATTCCTCCGGCACCCAGAGGCGCATGAGCAACGGCAGCGCCTTTATCGCCTACAACCTCTACCAGGACACCGCCCGCACCGTGGCCTGGGGCAACGGCAGCAACGGCGGCAGCGTGCTGTCCGGCACCGGCAGCGGCGCCGCCCAGGAGATCGTGGTCTACGGCCGGGTACCGGTCCAGGCCACCCCGGCCGCCGGCACCTACCTCGACACCGTGCAGGTCACGGTGACCTGGTAACTGGCCGCGCCTTCTGGTACGCGATCCGCCGCCGTCGCCTCCGGGCCCGGTGTGATGGGGAGCGGCCGACGCCACGCGAACGACGATTCATTTCCAGGGTGGAGCAGGGACGGGCATGGACTACAGGGACCTGAGGAGGCCGCTGGCGTTGGCGGCTTGCCTGATACCGGCCTTCGCCGGAGCGATCAGTAAGAGCGCCACCATTGGCTTCAACGCGCTGGTGCTGCCGGCCTGCGTGGCGGGCGGGGTCAACCTGTCCACCCCCGGGCAGTTCGACCCGCTGAGCTTCGGCACCCACTATTCCCTGTCGGCGACGGTCACCGCCCTAGGCGGCGCGGGCAGCGGCGGGGTGCGGGTCAACTGCGTCGCCAACGTGCCCTACAAGGTGCTGATCGCCGGCGGCAGCAGCGGCAACCCCAGCGCCCGGCGGATGGTGGGGCCCGGCGCGGCCACCATCGCCTACAACCTCTACACCTCGTCTACCTACGCGACGGTCTGGGACAACGTCACCGGGGTCAGCGGCACCGGCAACGGCGCCGACCAGTGGCTGCCGGTGTACGGCCGGGTGCCGGCCCAGAGCACCCCGGCCCCGGGTGCCTACGTCGACACCCTGACGGTCACGGTGGTCTGGTGAGGGCCCGGGTGTGGACGGGCGTGGCCGGCGCGGTGCTGGCCAGCCTGCTGGCGGGTCGGGCGATGGCCGACACCGGCACCAACGAGCTGACCGTGTCCCAGAGTTTCCAGCTGCGCGCCCAGGTGGTCTCCGGCTGCCTGCTGGGCACCGGCGCCAGCGACGTCACCACCTTCGGCACCCTCTCGTTCGGCCAGTTCGCCAGCCTGCCCGGCGACGTCAACCGGGTGACCACGGCCGGTACCGGCTCCATCGTTCTGCAGTGCACCCCGGGGATGGCGGTGAGCATCGCCCTCAACACCGGGTTGAACGCCACCGCGACCGTCACCGCCGGGCGCTACCTGGCCAACGGCAGCGAGCGGCTGCGCTACCAGCTCTACCAGGACGCCGCCTACAACACCGTGTGGGGCGACGCCACCAACGGCGGCACGGCCTTGAGCGTGACCTTTCCCAGCAGCGGCGTGGCCCAGACCTACCCGGTCTATGCCCGGCTGTTCGCGGTCACCCCGATGCCGTCCGCCGGCCTCTACAGCGACACCGTGACCGTGACCATCACCTACTGAGGGACAAGGATGTGCCAGAACGCCCCCCACACGCCGACGCGGCACCCACCGGCCTGGCGCCATCTGCTGGTGGCGACGTTGCTGCTGGCCGCGCCGACGGCCTGGGCGGCCACGTCGATCCTGATCTGGCCGATCAACCCGCTGATCGAGGGTGACCGCAAGGCCGCCGCACTGTGGTTGGAGAACCGCGGCGAGAAACCGGTGAGCCTGCAGGTGCGCGTCTTCGACTGGCACCAGCAGGAGCGCACCGATGGCCTGGAGCCCCAGCGCGCGGTGGTGGGCAGCCCGCCGGTGACGGAGGTGCAGCCGGGCAAGCAGCAGATGGTCCGGCTGATCCTGCGCGAGCCGGTGAGCGCCGGCCGCGAGCACGCCTACCGGGTCCTAGTAGACGAGATGCTCACCCCCGACAGCCAGGGCAATGCCGACCTCGGGGTGCAGTTCCAGATGCGTTACTCGGTGCCGCTGTTCGTGATCGGCAGCGGCGCCCGGGTCGACCTGCGGGGCACCGAGGAGCCGGGGCGGCTGCGGCCGCAGTTGCGCTACCGGATCAGCGAGGCGGGCGGCACTCGCTACCTGAGCGTGCGCAACGTCGGCGATGCCCATGCGCGGCTGTCGGCGGTGCGCCTGGTGCAGGGCAGCCGCGCCTTCTCCATTTCCGACGGCCTGCTCGGTTACGTCCTGGCGGGGGCCGAGATGCGCTGGCCGCTGCCTCGGGAGATGCCCGCCGGCGCCGGCGTGCTGGAGGCGCGCGTCAACGACGCGGACCAACCTGTGCGGCTCGCGGCCGACTGAGGAGGATGCGTGCCCCGCCGTGGTAGCGTGACGCGGAGGTCGAGACCCGGGCGCGGCCTGCTGGCGCTGCTGTCCGGTTCCCTGGTGCTCGGCGCCCTGGCGGCGGAGCCGGACGACGCCCCGCTGGAGCTGTTCCTCGAACTGGTGGTCAACCAGCTGCCCACCGGCCGGGTGGCGGCGGTGACTGCGCGGGCCGGGCGCTACTTCGTCGGCCGCGACGACCTGCAGGCGGTGGGCATTCCCCTGGGCGGCACCGGCGACCAGGACCCCCTGGCGCTGGACGTCATCCCCGGGCTGCAGGTGCGCTACGAGGCCAGCACCCAGCGCCTCGACCTGCAGCTCGCCAGCGGCCGGCTGCCGCCCCAGGAGCTGAGCAACCGACGCCTGCACGAGTACCTGCCGGCCCGCAGCAGCGTCGGTGCGCTGTTCAACTACGACCTGTACTACACCCGCGCCCAGCAGGGCCCGGAGAGCGCCAGCGCCTACCTGGAGCAGCGGGTCTTCAACGCGGCCGGGGTGTTCTCCACCAACGGTACCTATCGCCAGCACTTCTCCGGCGATACCTATGGCGACGGCTTCATCCGCTACGACACTCAGTGGCGCACCGACGACCAGGACGGCCTGGTCAGCTACACCGTCGGCGACCTGGTGACCGGCGCGCTGACCTGGAACACCTCGGTGCGCATGGGCGGTGTCCAGATCGCCCGGGACTTCGGCCTGCGCCCGGACCTGATCACCTACCCGCTGCCGCGCTTCACCGGCGAGGCGGCGGTGCCCAGCACCCTCGACCTGTTCATCAACAACGCCCAGATCAGCAGCGACGACCTGCGGCCCGGGCCGTTCACCCTGAACAACGTACCCTTCATCAGCGGCGCCGGCACCGCCACCCTGGTGACCACCGACGCCCTGGGCCGGCGGGTTTCCACCAACGTGCCGTTCTACGTCACCGATCGCCTGTTGCAGGAGGGGCTGTTCGACTACTCGCTGTCGGTGGGCAAGCTGCGCCGGGGGTATGGCGTGGACAATTTCGACTATGGCGACGCCGCCTCCAGCGGCACCCTGCGCTACGGCCTGAGCGACGCGCTGACCCTGGAGGGGCACCTGGAGGTGGGCCCGTCCCTGACCCTGGCCGGGGTCGGCACCACCTTCGCCCTGGGTCGCTGGGGCGTGCTCGGCACCTCCATCAGCCAGGGTGACGCCCCGGGGCGCGGCGGCCACCAGGTGAGCCTCGGCTACAGCTACTACTCGTCGCGCTTCGGCGTGGCCCTGCAGCACATCGAGCGCAGCGCCGGCTACACCGACCTCAGCGTGCTCGATGCCCTGGACAGCCGCGAGGACGACAGTTACCTGCCCACCGGCAGCGACCAGCTCACCTTTTCCTACAGCCCCGGCGAGCTGGGCGAAGTGAACCTGGGCACCGTCGGCCTCGGCTATTTCGAGACCCGCACCCACCAGGGGCCGCGCACCCGCCTGGTGAACCTGTCGTGGTCGAAGAACCTGTTCAGCCAGGTGAGCCTGTACCTGTCCGTCAACCGCGTGCTGGGGGACCAGGGCTATGCGGCCCAGGCCCAGGTGGTGGTGCCCTTCGACCTGTATTCCACGGTCAACGTCGGGGTCGAGCGCACGCCCCGCGGGCGCCTCAGCGAGCGGGTCAGCTACAGCCGCTCGGTGCCCAGCGAGGGCGGCCTGGGCTGGAACCTGGGCTACACCAGCAGCGGTTACCGCCAGGCCGACCTCACCTGGCGCTCGCGCCACCTGCAACTGCAGGGCGGCGTCTACAGCGACGAGGGTCGCGCCACCCACTGGGGCGAGGCCAGCGGCTCGCTGGTGTGGATGGACGGCTCGCTGTTCGCCAGCAACCGCATCGACGACGCCTTCGTGCTGGTGGACACCGCCGGCTTCGGCAACGTGCCGGTGCGTTTCGAGCACCAGGCCTTGGGCAGCACCGACGCCGACGGCCACCTACTGGTGCCCTGGGTGCCGTCCTACTACCGCGGGCAGTACGAGGTGGACCTGATCGACCTGCCGGACAACGTGCGCAGCGACGAGCTGGCGCAGTTCATCGCGGTGCGCCAGGGCAGCGGCGCCTTGTTGAAATTCCCCCTGCAGGCGATCACCGCGGCGAGCATCGTGCTGGTGGACAGCCGAAACCAGCCGCTGCCCCGGGGCACCCGGGTGGTGGAGCGGGGCAGCCAGCAGAGCGCCTTCGTCGGCTGGGACGGCCTGGTCTACTTCGAGCGGCTGCAGGCCCGCAACCAGTTGGAAGCGGAGCTGCCCGGGGGCCGGCACTGCGCCGCCGCTTTCGACCTGGACACCCGCAGCGACCAGATCGCCCTGGTAGGACCCCTGGTATGCCGATGACCGCCCCCACTCGCCGGAACGGGCTGGCCCTGCTGCTGGCCCTACTGCTGTCCCTGTGCAGCGGCCTGTGCGCCGCCGACTGTGGCGTCAACAGCCCCGCCGTCAGCCTGGGCACCGCCAGCTCCCTGACCCTCGCCACCGTGCCGCAGCAAGCGGCGGCGTCCGGCGGGCTGGCCTGCGACGGGGTGCTGGCGGCACTGACCGCCGCCTACGTGCGGGTGACTCTGAACAGCCCGACCATGGTCCTGAGCGACGGCAAGGGCAACCAGATTCCCTTCCAGGTCTACGCCGACGCCGCCTACAGCCAGGCGCTGCAGAACGGCCAGCCCCAAGTGCTCAGCAGCCTGGCCCTGGTGGGGCTCGGTACCAGCCAGAGCGCGGTGGCGCTGTATTTCCGTACCCAGGCCGGCGCCAACGTGCCGGCCGGCACCTACACCGCCACGGTCACCCTCAACTGGCAGTGGGCGATCTGCACCACCGGCGCCCTCAACCTGTGCGTCTGGCAGCGCAGTCCCGGCCTGACCCAGACCTGCAACCTGGGCATCTGCGGCAGCCCCACCAACTGGGGAACAGGGTCCCAGGCGGTGGTGACCCTGACCCTGGTCGTGACCAAGGCCTGCCTGATCAGCAGCCTGCCCCAGGTGGATTTCGGCGCCAAGGCGCTGGCCAACCAGTTCGGTACGGTGACCCAGACCCTGGCGGTGATCTGTACCAACACCGAGGGCTACACCGTCGGCTTCGACAATGGCCAGAACTACGCGGCCCCCTGGCGGCGCATGGCCTTCTCCGGCAACTACCTCAACTACCAGATTTACTTCCCCGGCACGACCACGGTGTGGACCACCAGTCAGACCCAGTCGGCGGTAGGGAACGGCGCCCTGCAGACCTTCAATTTCCAGGTAACGGTGGACCCGACCCAGCCCAACAAGCCGGCCGGGATCTACCTGGACAACGTCACGGTGATCATCAACTACTGAGGGCCGGCGCCGGGCAGGTATGCTGGGCGCCTGTTCGAGTATGACGAGGTGCAGCATGCGACTGGCGGACTGTCGACACTGGGTGTTCGACATGGACGGAACCCTGACCGTGGCGGTCCACGATTTCGCCGCCATCCGGCGCCACCTGGACATCCCGGCGGAGGACGACATCCTCGGCCACCTGGCCGCGCTGCCCGACGCCGAAGCGGCGGCCAAGCACGCCTGGCTGCTGGAGCATGAGCGCGGCCTGGCGCTGGGTTCGCGGGCTGCCCCCGGGGCGGTGGCGCTGGTGCGCAGGCTTCACGCGCGGGACGTGCGCCTGGGCATCCTCACCCGCAACGCCCACGAACTGGCGCTGATCACCCTGGAGGCTATCGGCCTGGGGGACTGCTTTCTTCCGGACAATGTTCTCGGACGCGACGAGGCGCGGCCGAAGCCGGACCCGGATGGCCTGCTGAAACTGGCGGCGCGCTGGGGCGTGGCGCCGGCGCGGATGACCATGGTGGGCGACTACCGCTTCGACCTGGATTGCGGCCGCGCCGCCGGCACCCGCACCGCCCTGGTCAACCTGCCGGACAACCCCTGGCCCGAACTGACCGACTGGCACGCCCGGGACTGCGCGGCGCTGGCGGAGCAGTTGGACCGCTGAGGCCCCGCCCGCTGGGGCGAGGCGCAGTCCAGGGGCCTACAGGCTGCGGGCGGCGAAGGTGTCGCAGCGGTTCATGTCGCCCTTGTCGAACCCGGTGCGGAACCAGCGCGCCCGCTGCGCGGACGTGCCGTGGGTGAAGGAATCCGGCACCACGCGGCCGCGGGACTGCTGCTGCAGCCGGTCGTCGCCGATGGCGTTCGCGGCGTTCAGCGCGGCCTCCAGGTCCCCCGGCTCCAGCCAGTTCAGCCGCTGCTGGGCGTGATAGGCCCAGACCCCGGCCAGGCAGTCGGCCTGCAGCTCCATGCGCACCGACAAGCCGTTGGCGCCCTCCATGGACGCGCCGCGCCGGCGGGCGTCGTCCACCTTGGCGGACACCCCCAGCAGGGTCTGCACGTGGTGGCCCACCTCGTGGGCGATCACGTAGGCCCGGGCGAAGTCGCCAGCGGCGGCGAAGCGGGTTTCCATCTCGCGGAAGAAACTCATGTCCAGATAAACCCGCTGGTCGCCGGGGCAGTAAAAGGGGCCTACCGCCGAATCGGCGAAGCCGCAGGCGGAACGCACGCCACCGCTGAACAGCTGCAGCTTGGGTTGCTGGTACTGCTGGCCGGACTGAGCAAACAGCGCGCCCCAGGTGTCCTCGGTGTCGCCGAGGATGGCGCTGACGAAATCCGCGTCGCGGTCGCCGGCCGGTGGCGGCTGCTGCTGGGTATGGGCCGGTGCCGTGCCCTGCTCGGAGAGCATCGCCAGCAGGTCCAGGGGGTTCTGCCCGGTGATCAGGCCGAACACCACCACCACGGCGATGCCGCCCAGCCCCAGGCCCCCGCCGAGACGGCCGACGCCGCCACCGCCACGCCCATCCACCACGTTGTCGCTGCGCCGCCCTTTGCCCCATTGCATGCTGTGCGTCTCCTGTCGGGAATGCCGGTCCTGAAGCGGGCGGCGCGCGTGGCGACCGCCCATTGCCTGTATGGACCCGAAGCGGCGGCGTTCGTCACCGCCGATTCGCGACGTGCCGGCGGATCAGGGGCGCGGGCAGGCGCGCGGGTCGACGTCCTGGCGGTAGGCCATGGAGCCGCTGAAGGTGGTGATGCGCAGGGTGCCGGGTTTCGGCCCCGGTTCCACCGCCTTCACCAGGGACAGGTCCAGCACGCAGGCCTTGGCCAGGGTGTCGGCCTCGATGCACACCGGGCCCTGCCAGGCCTGGGGCGCCGCTTCGTCGTCGGGTTCGTAGAGCAGCACGCGGTAATCGCCGATCTGGCGCAGGTTGTGGGGCGTCTGGCTGTCGCAGTGCGAGGGCGAGACGGCGGGGGCGTCCACCGCGCAGGCGCTGAGGCTGGTGCCCAGCAGCAGGGCGCCCAGGGCGAAGAGGGTGTGCAGGCGAGTCGAGTTCATCCGGCCTCCGGTCATTGTTGCCAGGCCCAGCTGGCGTAGATCACCCGGTCGCGGTCCGTGGCGTTCCAGGACCAGTTGAGGGTGGTGTTCTTCTTGCCGACCCCGCCCAGGCTGCCCCAGTACGCGGTGGGGTACTTGCCCTGGCTCAGCGGGCCGTCGACGACGATCACCACGTGCCCGTGGGGGTTGGCCTTGAGCCCGGCGATCACCAGGTCGCCGAGGGCCGCATGGCGCTGCGCCTCGCGGCCATTGGCGAGCACTTTCCACGGCGCCCGCTGGATCTGGTCGACCATGGCGTTGGCCTGGCCGCTCAGGGGGATGCCCAGTTCATCGGCGACGCTCTTGACGAAGCCGCTGCAGTCGCGCTTGTGGGCTGCCCAGTGCGTCTCGCACAACGCGATGATCTTCTGTGCCTTGTCTTCGGCCATCTGCGGGTCCTTTTTCTGATGTCGATTTCGCCCCCGGCGGACGGGCGCGGCCCCCGAACCTACCACAGGCGCACGCCGCGCCGCCCACCCTGGAGGCGCGGCGTGCGCCAGCCCGACCCCGAGGCGTGCGTGCGAAAAATGACTCGACAGGCCCGTGGACGGGCTTTATGGTCGCCGGCAGGACAGGGCCGACGCGCCCGGTCCAGGCCGCCGCAGCGGCCGGCGTCGCTCGGACGGTTCCGGGCGCTTACGTATCTCGAGGACAGCATGACCGACCCGGTTAAGCCGCGCCGTTTCGCGCGCATCGATCGCCTTCCCCCCTACGTGTTCAACATCACCGCCGAGCTGAAGATGGCCGCTCGCCGCCGTGGCGAGGACATCATCGACCTCAGCATGGGCAACCCCGACGGCGCGACCCCGCCGCACATCGTCGAGAAGCTCTGCCAGGTGGCCCAGCGCGAGGATACCCACGGCTACTCCACCTCCAAGGGCATCCCGCGGCTGCGCCGGGCCATCTCCCGCTGGTACGCCGAGCGCTACCAGGTGGAGATCGATCCCGAGCGCGAGGCCATCGTCACCATCGGTTCCAAGGAAGGCCTGGCGCACCTGATGCTGGCCACCCTGGACCACGGCGACACGGTGCTGGTGCCAAACCCCAGCTACCCGATCCACATCTACGGCGCGGTGATCGCCGGCGCCCAGGTGCGCTCGGTGCCGCTGGTCCCCGGGGTGGACTTCTTCGCCGAGCTGGAGCGGGCGATCCGCGAGTCGATCCCCAAGCCGAAGATGATGATCCTCGGCTTCCCCTCCAACCCCACCGCCCAGTGCGTGGAGCTGGATTTCTTCGAGCGGGTGGTGGCCCTGGCCAAGCAGTACGACGTGCTGGTGGTCCACGACCTGGCCTACGCCGACATCGTCTACGACGGCTGGACCGCGCCGTCCATCATGCAGGTGCCGGGGGCCAAGGACATCGCGGTGGAGTTCTTCACCCTGTCCAAGAGCTACAACATGGCCGGCTGGCGGATCGGCTTCATGGTCGGCAACCCGGAGCTGGTCAACGCCCTGGCGCGGATCAAGAGCTACCACGACTACGGCACCTTCACCCCGCTGCAGGTGGCCGCCATCGCTGCTCTGGAAGGCGACCAGCAGTGCGTGCGGGACATCGCCGAGCAGTACCGGCAGCGGCGCAACGTGCTGGTCAAGGGCCTGCACGAGATCGGCTGGATGGTGGAGAACCCCAAGGCTTCCATGTACGTCTGGGCGAAGATCCCGCCGGCCTATGCCCACCTGGGCTCCCTGGAGTTCGCCAAGAAGCTTCTGCAGGACGCCAAGGTCTCGGTGTCCCCGGGCATCGGCTTCGGCGACTACGGCGACGACCACGTGCGCTTCGCCCTGATCGAGAACCAGGACCGTATCCGCCAGGCGGTGCGCGGTATCCGCGGGATGTTCCGTGCCGACGGGCTGGCGCCCGCAGGGCGTGGCGCGAAGCCGGCCGGCCGCGGCGCCGAGGCGGTTGACAACCCCGAGCCGCTGGCTAGCGTGAAGGCGTAGCGCCAGCGATACGCCATGAGGGCGTAGGGGCGCTCCGGCGCCCGTCGCCAACCGCGCGGGCCCGTTCCGCGCCGCCGGCCGGCCCGCCAGGCCGGCCGGCGGCCGAGTGATCATCACAAGGAGCCCCGCCATGACCGTCCGCCGTGGATCGTCGCCGTCAATCGCCTGCCTGCTCGCCCTGCCGCTGCTGAGTGCCCCCGCCTGGGCCGCCGTGGACGCGGCACCCGACTACGGCGGCTTCACCCGCAGCCAGTGCCTCCCCTACGCCAACCCGCAACAGACCGCCGCGTTCGAGTCGGCGCCCAAGCTCGCCTTGTCCCTGCAGGACCCCCGCGACCCGTCGCCGGCCCCCGCCAGCGCGATCCACGAGGTGACCATGGACACCGGCTCGGTGGGCATCGCCATGGACGCCGACGGCATTCCCGGCTACGCGCAGCTCAAGGCACTGCCCGATGCGCGCCCCGGTACCCAGTTCCTCTCCAGCAGCAAGGTGCTCTGGGTCGGCACCTGGGTGCCGCTGCGGGTGACCTTCTACGACGCCCGGCGCCAGGTGCTGGCCAGCGCCCAGGTGCCGGTGCTGGGGGTGGAAACCGCAGGCGTCTGCCGCGGCTACGTGGCGGGCGACGCCGACTGCAAGGGCCAGCCGCTGCCGCCGGCCAAGGGCGTGCTGTACATGGGGGTGGGCTTCGGCCGCGAGGCGGACAGCCAGCCGGAGGGCACGCCGGACAAGAACCCGCTGCTCAACCTGGTGGACATGGGCGGCGCGGCCCTCGGGCCGGAGCAGTGGAACCGCGGCTACATCATCGGCCGCCGCGGCATCACCCTCGGGCTCACCGCGCAGAACACCCGCGGTTTCGGCTTCGTCAAGCTGCAGCCCTACGCCGCCTACCCGGGCGACTGGCAGGCGGCGCCCATGTGCGTGACCCTCGACCCGCAGGTGAACCGCAGCGCCGACGGGCCGATCTGCTCGGCCGGCAGCCTGCTGGTGGACACCGGGGTGTCCCAGAGCTACATCACCGTGCCCACCGCGGTGCGCTACGCCACTGAGCGGGAACCGGACGCCAGCGCGCGCAAGGTGCTGATCGACGTCCTGGCCAAGGGCACCGAGGTGCAGATCAGCGTGCCGGGCGCGGTCACCGCCGAGCGCGCGCCGGTGGTCCAGACGCGTTACCGGGTGGGTGGCAGCGACCCCATCACGCCGTACCAGGTGATCCCCTGGAGCAGCGACGGCCGCGCGCCGTTCGTCAACACCGGCCGGCACTTCCTGCGCCAGTACCAGTTCCTCTACGACGCGCGGCAGGGCTACGTCGGCCTCAAGCCCCAGGTGGAGGGGTGCGGCGGAACCTGAGCCCTCAGGGGTAGCGGGCCATCACCCGTTCCTGGCCCTGAGCGTTCACGCCGATGACCTGGTAGGGGTCCTGGCGACCGCCGGCGTTCATGCCGGGGGCGCCGGCCGGCATCCCCGGCACGGCGATGCCGCGCAGGTCCGGCTGGTCCTGCAGGGCGAGGATGTCCGCCGCCGGCACGTGGCCCTCGACGAACCGCCCGCCGATCACCCCGGTGTGGCAGGAGACCAGGTTCGACGGTACGCCGAGGCGCGCCTTCAGGCCGGACATGTCGCTTTCCTCGTGATCGTTGACGGTGAGCCCGTGGGCCCGCAGGTCGGCGATCCAGGCCTTGCAGCAGCCACAGTTGGGATCGCGGTAGACATCCAGGGAGAGGGGTTCGGCGGCCTGCAGGCTGGCGGCGAACAGACCGAGGGCGAAAAGGACACGGCGCATGGCGAAAGCCCCGCTGAAAGAAAGGAAGACGCGTCCAGCATAGCGCCGACCCGGGCGGGTGCCGCTGCTACCCAAGGTCGCACCGCCAGGCCGCGAGCCCGCGTGCCTGGCGGCGTGGCAGGGGTGGGCGAAAAGTCGTCCGGATCGATCCGGTCGACCGGCCGTTCGCCGATGGCCGAGAGGGCTGACGAAGATGGGAGGCTCCGGCCGTGCGTGGCCGCGCCGCCCGCGCGGCATTGATCGAGTCGTAGGGCTAGCGCGGTTGGACGGCCGGTGCCGCGGGGGCCACCGGGTCGGGCGCCCGCGCCGATTCGCTCCAGAGCAGGATCGCCAGGGCCAGCAGCGCGGCGAGCAGCGCCGAGCCGCGCAGGGAGGCGTTCAACAGCGGCTGGCCACCGCGCCGGTGCCAGCCCGAGGCGCCCAGGTGGCGCGCCGGCTGGCGCAGGGCCTGCCAGAGCCGCTCCACGTCGCTGAAGGCCTGGGAATGGCGCGGGTCGGCGTCGAGCCAGCGGCGGAAGTCGATGCGCTCGCTGGCCGGTAGCTCCGGGTTCTGCAGGCGCACGTACCAGGCGCTGGCGGCATCCTCCGGGCTGCGTGGAGCGGACGGCCCGCTCATCGGTGCTCTCGGGCGTAACGCTGGCAGTGCTGCAGGGCGCGGATCAGGTCCCGTTCCACGGTGAGCAGCGGCACGCCCAGCTGCTGGGCGATGGCGCCATAGGCCAGGCCGTCCAGGCGGCTCAGCAGGAACACCCGCTGCACCCGCCGGGGCAGTCCGCGCAAGGCGCGCAGCCACGCGCGGCCGGGCGGGTCGAGGGGCGTGGGGGCTTCATCGGCCCGCGGCGCGGAGCGCGGCAAAGGGAGGGACGGGGAGACGGTGAAGAACTGCAGGGACGGCGTCTTGCTGGTCATGGCGGTGTACCCGTGCGCGGAAGTGTCGGTCCTGACGGGTACGAGCTTAAAGTTGTTGAGACTTATTCTCAACTATCCGGCGCGAAGAATCTCTCGCCCGTGGATCAGCGGCGCTCCAGCAGCACGCCGCTTTCCATGTGGTGGGTGTAGGGGAACTGGTCGAAAAGCGCGCAGCGCACCACCCGGTGGGTATCCTGGAGCTGGGCCAGGTTGGCCGCCAGGGTCTCCGGGTTGCAGGAGATGTAGAGGATGCGCGGGAAGCGCCGGGCCAGCTCGCAGGTGTCCGTGTCCATGCCGGCCCGCGGCGGGTCGACGAAGAGGGTGCCGAAGGCGTAACCCTTGAGGTCGATCCCGGCCAGCCGGCGGAACGGCCGCACCTCGTTGAGCGCCTGGGTCAGCTCCTCGGCGGACAGCCGGACCAGGGTGACGTTGTCCACCCCGTTGTCGGCCAGGTTGGCCAGGGCGGCGCTGACCGAGGCCTTGCTGATCTCCGTGGCCAGCACGCGCCGCACGCGGGTCGCCAGGGGCAGGGTGAAGTTGCCGTTGCCGCAGTACAGCTCCATCAGGTCGTCCTGGCGCTGCCCGAGGGCGTCCAGGGCCCAGGCCAGCATCTTGCGGTTCACCTCGCCATTGGGCTGGGTGAAGGCGCCTTCCGGCTGGCGGTAGCGGAAGGTGCGCCCGGCCACGTCCAGGGCTTCCTCCACGTAGTCGCGGCCGATGACGATGCGCTGCCCGCGGGCGCGGCCCACCAGGCTCACCCCCAGGTCTGCGGCGAGGGCCTCGGCGGCCCGCTGCCAGTCGGCGTCCAGGGGCCGGTGGTAGGCCAGGGTGACCAGGGCGTCGCCGGCCAGGGTGGTGAGGAATTCCGCCTGGAACAGCTTGAACGACAGCGCCGGGCTGGCCTGCCAGCCGGCCTTGAGACGCGGCATCAGCTGGTTGATCCGCTGGCTGGCGACGGGGAAGTCTTCCAGCAGGATCGGCGTGTGTTTGTCGCCGGCGGCGAACATGGCGTAGAAGCGCTCCTCGCCTTCGCGCCACAGGCGGAACTCCGCCCGCAGGCGGTAGTGCTCCCGGGGCGACTCGAAGACCTCCGGCGCGGGCGGCTGGAACGGTGCCAGCAACTCCCGCAGGCGGGTCACCTTCTCCTCCAGTTGTGCGGCGTAGGTGGACGGGTCGAAGGAAGGGCGACTCATGGCGGTTCTCGTCTGGCAGGGGAGGCGCGGGCCGGCCAGGCCGACCCCGGGAAGTACCGGGGCCCGGCGGCCCCGACGCGCGGGCTTACTGGAAGAAGCCCAGCTTGATGACGAACAGGACGGCGAGGATCACCAGCGCCGGGCTCAGCTCGCGCCAGCGGCCGGCCAGGGTCTTGATGGCCGCCCAGGCGATGAAGCCGAAGGCGATGCCGTCGGCGATGGAGTAGGTGAACGGCATGGCCAGGGCGGTCACCAGCACCGGCGCGGCGGTGGTCAGGTCGTCCCAGTCGATCTCCGCCAGGCCCGAGGCCATCAGCACGGCGACGAAGAACAGCGCCGGCGCGGTGGCGAAGGCCGGCACGCTGCCAGCCAGGGGCGCGAGGAACAGCGCCAGGAGGAACAGCACGGCCACCACCAGGGCGGTGAGGCCGGTACGACCGCCGGCGCTGACGCCCGCCGCCGACTCGATGTAGCTGGTGGTGGTGGAGGTACCCAGCAGCGAGCCGCCCATGGCCGCGGTGCTGTCGGCGATCAGCGCGCGGCCCATCTTCGGCATGTAGCCGTCGGCGCGCATCAGGCCAGCCTTCTTCGCCACCGCGATGAGGGTGCCGGAGTTGTCGAACAGGTCGACGAAGAGGAAGGCGAAGATCACGCTGACCAAGCCGATGTCCAGGGCACCCTTGATGTCCAGTTGGAGGAAGGTGGGGGCCAGGGACGGCGGCATGGAGAACACCCCGCCGAAGTGGGACACGCCCAGGGCGATGCCAGCCACGGTGACCGCGAGGATGCCGATCAGCACCGCGCCGGTGACCCGCCGCGCCTCCAGCCCGACGATCAGGAAGAAGCCGAGGATCGCCAGCACCGGGGCCGGCTGGCTGAGGTCGCCGAGGGTCAGCATGGTGGCTGGGTGTGGCACCACGATGCCGGCCTTCTGCAGGGCGATCAGCGCGAGGAACAGGCCGATCCCGGCGGCGATGGCCGAGCGCAGGGCCAGGGGGATGCTGTTGATGATCCATTCGCGGATGCGAAAGATCGACAGCAGGAAGAACATGCAGGCGGAGAGGAACACCGCGCCCAGGGCCACCTGCCAGGTGTGGCCCATGTGCAGCACCACGGTGTAGGTGAAGAAGGCGTTGAGACCCATGCCCGGGGCGAGGGCGATGGGGTAGTTGGCGATCAGCCCCATGATGCTGGAGCCGATGGCCGCCGCCAGGCAGGTGGCGACGAACACCGCGCCCTTGTCCATGCCGGTCTCGCCGAGGATGCTCGGGTTGACGAACAGGATGTAGGCCATGGTCAGGAAGGTGGTGATGCCGGCGAGCACTTCGGTGCGGACATCGGTGTTGTGCGCCTGGAGGCGGAAGAGTCGTTCCAGCATGGTCGTTCCCCTGTTTCGGGCTGAAGCGGTGGAGTCGATGGCACCGGCCGGCACGGGTCGCGCGGTCGAAAAGGCGCGCATCATAACAGCAGGCGGAAGGCCGCGCAGCGCCCGGTCGACGCGGCTTGCACGGTTTTTCGGGGGATGCACCGGCGGGGGGCGCGACGGCCTCGCGACGCGCCGTCGCGGTGCGGTTTCCGGTCCGATCCACGGGCCTGAACGATTGCCGGAGCGGGGCAGTCGTAACCCCGAGAAGCAGGCGACCGACCTGCCCACGCCCTGATGCCGACCGGGCCTGTCCCGGCCGCTAACCGTGAGGTAACCCATGAGCGCGACGTCCCCCACCGCGGGCGCGGGTCTTCCCGCCGCCCATTCCATCAGCCTGACCCTCAACGGGCAGCCACGACGCCTCGAGGTGCAGCCCTGGACCACCCTGCTGGACCTGCTGCGCGAGCAGCTGCAGCTCACCGGCAGCAAGAAAGGCTGCGACCACGGCCAGTGCGGCGCCTGCACGGTGCTGGTGAACGGCAAGCGGATCAACGCCTGCCTGAGCCTGGCGGTGATGCAGGACGGCGCCGAGATCACCACCGTCGAAGGGCTCGCCGAGGACGGCCGCCTGCACCCCTTGCAGCAGGCGTTCATCGAGCGCGATGCCTTCCAGTGCGGCTATTGCACCTCCGGGCAGCTCTGCTCGGCGGTGGGCCTGGCCAACGAAGGCCGCGCCCACAGCCGCGACGAGATCCGCGAGCTGATGAGCGGCAACCTGTGCCGTTGCGGCGCCTACACCAACATCCTCGCGGCCATCGAGGATGCCTTGCCCGCCTGCCGCGAAGGGGGCCGCTCATGACGCCCTTCGCCTACGCCCGGGCACGCCAGGTGGACGAGGCCCTGGCCCTGCGCGCCGGCCACCCTGAGGCGCGCTTCATCGCCGGCGGCACCAACCTGCTGGACCTGATGAAGGAAAACGTCGCCCGCCCGGGCATGCTCATCGACATCACCGGGCTGCCCCTGCACGACGTGGAGACCACCGCCGACGGCGGGCTGCGCATCGGCGCCCTGGTGAGCAACGCCGACCTGGCCTACCACCCGGAGGTGGAGCGGCGCTACCCGCTGCTGGCCCAGGCGATCCTCGCCGGCGCCTCGCCGCAGCTGCGCAACATGGCCAGCACCGGCGGCAACCTGCTGCAGCGCACCCGCTGCTACTACTTCTATGACGCCGGCGTGCCCTGCAACAAGCGCGAGCCCGGCTCCGGCTGCCCGGCCCGGGACGGCCTCAACCGCATCCATGCGATCCTCGGCGCCAGCGACCAGTGCATCGCCGTGCACCCCTCGGACATGTGCGTCGCCCTGGCGGCCCTGGAGGCGACGGTGGAAGTGGCCGGCCCGGCGGGACGCCGGGTCATCGACTTCGCCGATTTCCACCGGCTGCCCGGGGACCAGCCGCAGCGGGACAACACCCTGGAGGACGATGAGCTGATCGTCGCCATCACCCTGCCGGCCCGCGGGTTCGCCCGCCACCATGCCTACCTCAAGGTGCGCGACCGCGCCTCCTACGCCTTCGCCCTGGTCTCGGTGGCGGCGGCCCTGGAGCGCGAGGCCGACGGCCGCATCGCCGAAGCGCGCCTGGCCCTGGGCGGGGTGGCCCACAAGCCGTGGCGGGACCCGCGGGCCGAGGACCTGCTGCGCGGCCAGCCCTGCAACGCCGAGTCCTTCGGCCGGGCCGCCGACGCGCTGCTGCAGGGCGCCCAAGGCTTCGCCCACAACGACTTCAAGATCGAACTGGCGCGTCGCGCCATCGTCCGCGCGCTGGAACAGGCGGCCAGCCAGGAGGGCACCCCATGACCGCACACATCGGCAAACCCCTGGACCGGGTCGACGGCCCGCTGAAGGTCACCGGCCAGGCGCAGTACGCCGGCGAGTTCGCCGTACCCGGGCTGACCTATGGGGTGGCGGTGAACAGCACCCTGGCCAAGGGCCGCATCCTCGCCCTCGACGTGGACGCCGCCAAGGCGGTGCCGGGGGTGGTGGACGTGCTCAGCCACCTCAACCGTCCGCGCATGGCCGCCTACGACGAGAGCTACACCGACATGGACTCGGCCGACGGCGCGCCCTTCCGCCCGCTGTTCAACGACCGCGTGCTGTACAGCGGCCAGCCCCTGGCCCTGGTGGTGGCGGAGACCTTCGAAGCGGCCCGCTACGCCGCGACCCTGGTGGGCGTGCGCTACGCCCAGGAGCCGCACCAGACCGACATCCACCGCCAGGCGCCCCACGATGCCCCGGCGGAGCTGCCGAAGCCCCGTGGCGATGCCGACGAGGCCTTCGCCCGGGCGGCGGTGAAGGTGGAGGCGGCGTATTCCTCGCCGGTGGAGCACCACAACCCCATGGAGCCCCATGCGTCCACCGTGGTGTACCAGCCCGACGGCGGCCTGACGATCTACGACAAGACCCAGAGCGCGGTGAATACCCTGGAGTTCGTCTCCCACATCTTCGGCCTGGCCGACGGCGACGCCCGGGTGCTGTCGCCCTTCGTCGGCGGCGCCTTCGGCTCCGGCCTGCGGCCCCAGTACCAGGTGGTGCTGGCGGTGATGGCGGCGCTGCACCTGAAGCGCTCGGTGCGGGTCACCCTGACCCGCCAGCAGATGTTCACCTTCGGCCACCGGCCTCAGACCTTGCAGCGCCTGAAGCTGGGCGCCGACCAGAAGGGCCACCTGGAGGCGGTGATCCACGAGGTGCTGGGGGAGACCTCGCGCTTCGAGGATTTCACCGAGCACGTCGCCGAATGGTCCGGCGCCTTGTACCACTGCGACAACGTGCGCCTGGCCTACCAGTTGGCCGCCTTGGACGTGTACACGCCCCTGGACATGCGCGCGCCTGGGGCGGTGCTGGGCATCTACGCCCTGGAGTGCGCCCTCGACGAACTGGCGGTGGCCACCGGCGTCGACCCGGTACAGCTGCGCATCGACAACTTCAGCCCGGTCAACCAGAACGAGGGCAAGCCCTATTCCAGCAAGCAGCTGCTGGCCTGCTACCAGCAGGGCGCCGAGCGCTTCGGCTGGAGCCAGCGCAACCCACAGCCGCGCTCCATGCGCGAAGGCCACCAGCTGATCGGCTGGGGCATGGCCAGCGGCGCCTGGGAAGCGATGCTGATGCCCGCCAGCGCCAAGGCCACCCTGGCCATCGACGGCTCCCTGGTGGTGGCCAGCGCCACCGCCGACATCGGCACCGGCACTTACACCGTGATGACCCAGATCGCCGGGGAAACCCTTGGTCTGCCCATGGACAAGGTGACCTTCAAGCTGGGCGACACCAGCCTGCCCAAAGCGCCCCTGGAGGGCGGCTCGTTCACCGTGTCGTCGGTGGGCACCGCGGTGCAGCAGGCCTGCCAGGCGCTGATCAAGACCCTCTTGGAGACCGCCCAGAAGGACGACGATTCGCCCCTGGCCGGCGCTACGCCGGACGACGTGGAGTGCGTCGATGGCTGCCTGAGGCTCAAGGCCGACCCGGCGCGCAGCCTGACCTTTACCGACATCGTGCGCCAGAGCGGCTCGCCCAGCCTGGAAGCCCAGGCCGACGCCAAGCCCGAGGCTGAGCGCGACAAGTACGCCACCGGCAGCCACGCCGCGGTGTTCGTCGAGGTGAAGGTGGACGAGGCCCTGGGCACCGTGCAGGTCAGCCGGGTGGTCAGCGCCATCGCCGCCGGCCGCGTGGTCAACCCGAAGACCGCCGAGAACCAGATTCTCGGCGGGGTGGTCTGGGGCATCGGCATGGCCCTGCAGGAAGAGACCCAGCTGGACCACCACCTGGGCCGCTTCATGAACCACAGCCTGGCGGAGTACCACATCCCGGTGCAGGCGGACATTCAGGACCTCCAGGTGATCTTCGTCGAGGAGCACGACCGCATCGTCAATCCCCTGGGCTCGAAGGGGGTCGGCGAGATCGGCATCGTCGGGGTCGCCGCCGCCATCGCCAATGCGGTCTACCACGCCACTGGCAAGCGCGTCCGCGACCTGCCGATCACCCTCGACAAGCTGCTGTAGCGGGCCGGCCGCCGGGACCTCCCCGGCGGCTCACCCTCAGGCGGGGCGCGCCTCGTCCTGCGGGTCAGCCGGCGGCTCGGCGTGCAGGCGGTCGCGCTGGGCCAGGGTCGGGAACAGCTTCAGCCACAGGCCGCTCACCACCAGGGTGCCGACCCCGCCGATCACCACCGCCGGCACCGTGCCCAGCCAGGCGGCGGTGACCCCGGACTCGAACTCGCCGAGCTGGTTGGAGGCGCCGATGAACAGGCCGTTCACCGCGCTGACCCGGCCGCGCATCTCGTCGGGGGTTTCCAGTTGCACGAAGGCGCCGCGGATCACCATGCTGACCATGTCCGCCGCGCCCAATACCACCAGCACGGCGAGGCTGAACCAGAAGGAGGTGGACAGGCCGAAGGCGATGGTGGTGACGCCGAACAGCGCCACCGAGGCCAGCATCACCCGGCCCACCTGCCGCTCGATGGGGAAGCGCGACAGCCAGAACGACATCAGCAGCGCCCCGGCCGCTGGTGCCGAGCGCAACAGGCCCAGGCCCCAGGGGCCGGTGTCCAGGATGTCCCGGGCGAACACCGGCAGCAGCGCGGTGGCGCCCCCCAGCAGCACGGCGAACATGTCCAGGGAGATGGCGCCGAACACGTCGCGCCGGCTGCGGATGAAGTGGATGCCGGCCAGCAGCGACTCCATCGAGGCGCGGCCCTTCTGGGGCGGTTGCCCACGGGCCGGCAGGCTCAGACTGAGCAGACAGGCGATGGCGTAGAGCAGCGCCGTCGGCGCGTATACCCACAACTCGCCGAAGGCGAACAGCAGGCCGCCGAAGGCCGGCGCGGCGATGGTGGCCGCCTGCATCGCCGAGGCCGAGGCGGCCACCGCTCGGGGGAACAGCGCCGGCGGCACCAGGTTCGGCAGCAGCGCCTGGGTGCTGGGCATCTCGAAGGCGCGGGCGGAGCCCAGCAGGAAGGCCATGACGAAGATCATTTCCCGGGTCACCGCGTGCCCGGCGCTGGCGATCACCAGCGCCAGGGCCACCACGCCCTGCACGCTCTGGCACAGCGCCGCCACCCGACGCCGGTCGTAGCGGTCGGCCACGTGCCCGGTATGGAGCATGAACAGCACCCGCGGCAGGAATTCCACCAGCCCCACCAGGCCGAGGTCGAAGACGTCGCCGGTGAGCTGGTAGATGTGCCAGCCGATCGCCACGGTCATGATCTGGAACGCGCTGGCGGTGCACACCCGGGCCAGCCAGAACGCGAGGAACGGCTTGTGCCGGCGCAGAAGAATCTCGGACATGGGCAGATACATAGGCGGCTAACGGACCCGCCAGCCTAGCACGGCACGGGCCCGCGCCGGTCGCCGGCGCCACGAAAAGTCGACCTTGCATCGCGGCCCGCGGTCAAACCCTGGCACCCCTTCGCGGCAGGACTCCGCCATGCATCACCTCGACCTGCAAGTCATCCGGCGCGCCCTCGACTGGTCGCGCGACGGCCACCGCGTGTGGCTGTGCACCGTGCTGCGCACCTTCGGCTCGGCGCCCCGGGCGCCGGGCTCGCTACTGGCGGCCAACGACGAGGGCGAATGGGTCGGTTCGCTGTCCGGCGGCTGCGTGGAAGAAGAGTTCCTCGAGCGCCTGGGGGAGGGCGCCTTCGTCGAGCCGGTGAACCAGCTGCGCTACGGCGACGGCAGCGATCCCCGGTCCCGGGTGCGCCTGCCCTGCGGCGGGGTGCTGGAGGTGCTGGTGGAGAATCTGCCGGCGGACGACGCCACCCGCGCCCACCTGGACTTCCTGGAGCAGGCCCTGGACGGCCGCCGGCGCCTGATCCGCGAGGTCACGGTGCCGGAAGGCGGGCGGCGCTTCCTGGAGGACAGCGGCCAGGGCCCGCGGGTCGAGTGCGCGCCGCGGCGCATCCGCATCCGCGTCGGCGCCGCCCAGCGCCTGCTGCTGGCCGGCTACTCCAGCGTCGCCGAGATTTGCGCCCGCTATGCGTTACCCCTGGGCTTCGAGGTGCTGCTCTGCGACCCCCGCGAGGAGGTGATCGACGGGGTCGACCTGCCGGGGGTGGACATCCGCCGGGAGCTGCCCTCCGAAGTGATCGCCGCCGGCGCCTGCCACGCCGACACCGCGGTGGTGGCGCTGACCCATGACCCGCGCATCGACGACCTGGCGATGATCGAGGCGGTGCGCAGCGACGCGTTCTATATCGGCGTGATGGGCTCGCGGCAGACCAGCGAGAAACGCCGCGAGCGGCTGCGCCGCTCCGGCGGGCTGAGCGACGCGCAGATCGCCCGGATCATCGCCCCCATCGGCCTGGGCCTGGGCAGCAAGACCCCGGCGGAGATCGCCCTGGCGGTGTTGGCCGACATCCTCCGGGTGCGCAACGGCATCCCCCGGGAAGCCCTCTAGGTTGTGTACGAAAAGTGCCTGCGCTCGGTGATGCTTCGTTAAAAATGGGTTCGGGATGCGCATTTACAGCGCGTGAACAACACCGCTTCCTCTCCCATTTCTTCCTCGCCTGACCTTCGCTCGACGACTTTTTCGTACACAACCTGGCCCTCAATGCAGCGCCGGGGTGCTGCCGAGGCGGCGCAGGCGCTGGTCCAGGCTCACCCGCTGGGCCGGGTCGTCGCACAGCAGCAGCGCCCGCTGCAGATCGAAGCGCTCCGCCCGCGGGCAGTCCAGGTGGCGGTAGATATCGGCCCGGGCCAGGTGGTCCAGCAGGTTCGGCGGGCCCAGCTCCAGCACCCGCTCGGCGTCTTTCAGCGCTTCTAGGCAGTCGCCGGCGTGCAGGTAGAGGGTGCGCAGGTTGCGCGACAGCCGCTGCAGCATGTGCGCCGCGCTGGCCGCCTGCAGGTGGCTGGCGTGCAAGTCCGCCTGAGGGCCCAGGCAGCGCAGCAGCAGCTCGCGGCAGTCCCGGGTGTACAGGCGACGGCCGCCGCACGGGTCCAGCAGGTGGTCGGCACCCGGCACCCGCAGCAGGAAGTGGCCGGGAAAGGCCACGCCCGCCAGGGGAATCTCCAGCCGCCGCGCCAGCTCCAGGGCCACCAGCGCCAGGGACAGCGGCTGGCCTCGGCGCCGCGCCAGCACCATGTGCAGCAGCGCCGCCCGCGGTCGCAGCGGGGTGTCGTCGTCTTCGTGGAAGCCCAGGTCGCTGAGCCGGCGCAACAGCGGCTGCGCCAGTTCCGCCGGGGGAAGTGCCGGCAGGCCGGCGCGGATCTGCTGGGCCAGGCCGGCCATGTCCTGCCGCACCTGCTCCGGGCGAACCTGGGGATCGTGCTCGGCGGCCACCCACAGCGCCGCCTCGAACGGGTCCGCGGGGCTACGGGCGAGGCAGTCGAGGCAGGCGTGACGCGGGTTCATCGGCATCTCCGGCGATTCCGCTTCTTTTAGCCGCCGCGACGCCCGCCGTCCAGTCGGCGCCGGCCGCGGTGGGGTCAGCCCGGCAGGCTGCCGCCGGCCTTGAGGGCCTCGTAGGCCGCGTATAGCGCCAGTACGCCGAAGGCCAGGGCGGCCAGGCGGCGGATCAGGGTCAGGGGCAGGCGGTCGGCGGCGAAGTTGCCGGCCAGCACCACCGGCACGTTGGCCAGCAGCATGCCCAGGGTGGTGCCGGCCACCACCAGCAGGAAGTGCGGGTACTGGGCCGCCAGCATCACCGTGGCCACCTGGGTCTTGTCGCCCATCTCGGCCAGGAAGAACGCCACCAGGGTGGTGAGGAACGGGCCGAAGCGCTTCAGCCTGGCGCCCTCGTCGTCCTCCAGCTTATCGGGGATCAGGGTCCACAGCGCCACCGCGGCGAAGGCGGCGGCGAGGATCCAGCGCAGGGCGGCCGGGGAGAACAGCCCCGCCACCCAGGTGCCCACGGCACCGGCGAGGAAATGGTTGGCCAGGGTCGCCGCCACCATGCCGAGGATGATCGGAAGCGGTCGTCGGAAGCGGGCGGCGAGCAGGAGCGCGAGGAGTTGGGTCTTGTCGCCGATTTCGGCCAGGGCGACGACCAGGGTGGGGACCAGCAGGGATTCAAGCATCAGGGAACCAACGGGGGCGGGTCGACGGATACCATGACACGTACGATCTGCCCGCCCCGGGTCAGGTCATGCGTGTCATAGGTCTTGTCAAACCGCGGGTCTGTCTGCGCAGACCTCGGGTCGCGGGCGCCATGGTCGGTGGACCAAGTGTGTTGACGCACGCCGGGCGAGCAGGGCGCTCGCGGGAGACTACTCCCCTAGGACGCGCGCATTCTGCCCAAGCGCGCGTACCCGGGCAACCTCTTTCAGTCCGCCTCGCTGCGCACGTTCATGGTCTGGTAGCTGACCAGCCGGCTGCCGTGGCGCAGGCGGTAGCCCAGCCAGATCAGCAGGAACAGCGGCAGGCTGACGTAGGTGGCGGTGAGGCCGAGCCAGTCGATGCGCTCGTGGGCGAAGGCCTCGTAGTTCTGCCCCAGGCTGATGAACAGGCACAGGGCGAAGGCCAGGAACGGCCCCAGGGGGAACAGCTTGGCCCGGTAGGGCAGGTCCTCCAGGCGCCCGCCCTGGGCCAGGTAGCCCTTGCGGAAGCGGTAGTGGGACACCGAGATGCCCAGCCAGGCGATGAAGCCGCACATGCCGGAGGTGTTGAGCAGCCAGGTGTAGACCGTCTGGTTGCTGAACGCCGAGGTGAGGAAGCACAGCGCGCCCACCAGGGTGGTGGCGTACAGCGCGTTGCGCGGCACGCCGCTGGCGGCCAGGCGGGCGAACAGGCGCGGCGCCTTGCCGTCCTTGGCCAGGTTGTAGAGCATCCGGGTCGAGGCGTACATGCCGGAATTGCCAGCGGACAGCACGGCGGTCAGGATCACCGCGTTCATCACCCCCGCGGCGGCGGCCAGACCGGCGCGCTCGAACATCAGGGTGAAGGGCGAGACGCTGATGTCGCTGGCGTCGTTCTTCAGCAGGTTGGGGTCGTTGTAGGGGATCAGCAGGCCAATCACCAGGATCGCCAGGATGTAGAACATCAGGATGCGCCAGAACACCTGGCGGATGGCGATGGGGATGTTCTTCTTCGGGTCCTCGGACTCCCCGGCGGCCACGCCGATCAGCTCGGTGCCCTGGAAGGCGTAGCCGGCGATCATCATCACCCCGACCATGGCCTGCAGGCCGCCGACGAAGGGTCCCTCGCCCTGGGTGAAGACGCTCAGGCCGGGGGACTCGATGCCGCTCATGATGCCGAACACCGTGGCCAGGCCGATGCCGATGAACACCAGCACCGCCGCCACCTTGATCAGCGCGAACCAGAACTCGCTCTCGCCGAAGCCGCGCACCGAGAACGCGTTGAGCAGGAAGATGATCCCGAGGAAGCCGGCGCTCCACAGGTAGCCGGGCACGTCCGGCAGCCAGAAGCTCATGATCAGCTGCGCCGCCACCAGCTCCGAGGCGATGGTGATCGCCCAGTTGTACCAGTAGTTCCAGCCCAGGGCGAAGCCGAAGCCGTCCTCGACGAAGCGGCTGCCGTAGGTGGAGAAGGAGCCGGAGACCGGCAGGTAGGCCGCCATCTCGCCGAGGCTGGTCATCAGGAAGTAGACCATCACGCCGATCAGCGCGTAGGCCAGCAGGGCGCCGCCCGGGCCGGCAGTGGCCACGGTGGCGCCGGAGGCGACGAACAGCCCGGTGCCGATGGAGCCGCCGATGGCGATCATGTTCAGGTGGCGCGGCTTGAGCGCGCGGTGCAGCCCGCTGGAGGCGGGGGCGGCGGTGGACTCGGTCACGGGATCAACACTCCGGGACGCCCCGGGCGGGGGCGATGGCCGGCGCGCGACAGGGCGGCCGGGATAAAAGGGGACGGACGGCGCATCAGTTGCGGGTCGCCCGGTAGATGCGGAAGCCTTCGGCCTCGGCCAGCACCTGGCAGGCGCCCAAGGCGGTCTCGATCAACGGCGGGTACTTGAGGAAGGCGTTGGCCACCAGGCGCAGCTCGCCCTTCGCCGCCAGGTGCTCGCGGGCGCTGCGCAGCAGCGCCTCGGTGGCCTGGTAGTCGGTGCGCACGCCCTGGTGGAACGGCGGGTTGCTGACCAGCGCCGCCAGTTGGGTCGGCGCGGCGCGCAGGCTGTCGGCGGCGATCAGCTCGGCCTCCAGGCCATTGGCGGCCAGGGTCAGGCGGCTGCTCTCCAGGGCGAAGGCGTCCACGTCCAGCAAGCTCACCGGGCTGTCCGGGTAGCGCCGCTTCAGCCAGGCGCCGAGCACGCCCGCGCCGCAGCCGTAGTCCAGGAGGGGGCCCCGCGGCAGGCCCTCCAGGTGGCGCAGCAGCAGGGCGCTGCCGCGGTCCAGGCGGCCGTGGCTGAACACCCCGGGCAGGCTGACCACCTGCAGCGGGCCGCCCTCCAGGTTGAGGCTGAAGCGTTCGGCCAGGGCCAGCGGGTCGGGGGTCGCCACCTGACGTTCCAGGTCGGCCCGCCAGAGCTGGCAGTGGCGCGCGCTGTCCAGCTTGCGCGGGGTGCCGAACGCGCCCAGCTGGCGGGCGGCGCGCTCGATGCCGGCGCGTTTCTCGCCCACCAGCAGCAGCGCGCCGCCGGGGCCGAGGCGGGCGGCGAGGGCGCCCAGCAGGTAGTCGGTCAGCTCCCGGGACTTGGGCAGGAACAGCACCGCCGCGCGGAAGGCGCCGGCCGGGGCGTGGATGCCGAACTCGCTGCGGCCGGGGAAGCGCGTCGCCAGGGCCGCCTGCTCGCCGGCATGCCAGCTCCAGCCGCGGGCCTCGGGCAGCGTGCCGAGCAGGTCGTCGGCCGGCAACCCGGCCAGCAGCACCGGGCCTTGGACGTGTTCCGCCTGGCGGAGCAGGACTTCACTGCGCGGGTCCATGCGGATCCTCCTGGGAAAAGCCGGCGATTCTAGCAGAGCGAACGGCCCGGCCTCAGCCGCCGACCACTCGCCGGGGCGCGCCGGCGAGGAACGCCGCGGCGTTCTCGGCCAGCTGGACGACGATCCGCTGCCGCGCCTCGCGGCTGCCCCAGGCGCTGTGGGGGGTGACGATCAGCCGCGGAACGTCCGCCGCCAGCAGCGGGTTGCCGTCCTTCGGCGGCTCCTGGGACAGCACGTCGGTGGCGGCGCCGCCCAGGTGGCCGGCGCGCAGCGCATCGGCCAGGGCCTGTTCGTCCACCAGGCCGCCACGGGCGGTGTTGACCAGCAGCGCGCCGGGCTTCATCAGCGCCAGGCGGCGGGCATCGATCAGGTGACGGGTCTGCTCGGTGAGCGGGCAGTGCAGGGTCAGCGCATCCACCTGGGGCAGCAGCTCGTCCAGGGGCAGGCGGTCGGGCCGGGGTGGGCGTCCGGGCAACTGGCCCAGCAGCACGCGCATGCCGAAGGCCTCGGCCAGGCGCGCCACGGCGCCGCCCAGTTCGCCGTGGCCAAGCAGGCCGAGGACCTTGCCGTCCAGCTCGACGATGGGGAAGTCCAGCAGGCAGAACTGCGGCGCGCGCTGCCAGCGGCCCTCGCGCACGGCCTGGCGGTAGTCTTCCAGGCGGGTGGCCAGGGCCAG
Source organism: Pseudomonas mangiferae (assembly GCF_007109405.1). Classification (GTDB taxonomy): domain Bacteria; phylum Pseudomonadota; class Gammaproteobacteria; order Pseudomonadales; family Pseudomonadaceae; genus Pseudomonas_T; species Pseudomonas_T mangiferae. The sequence continues at coordinate 137,281 of NZ_VJOY01000009.1, read as the reverse complement.
CAACAGCATCAGGGTGTGCTGGGCCACCGACGGCGTGCCGTAGCCCTGGCAGTTGCAGACGGTGACGCCGTGGGCGGCGGCCGCGGCCAGGTCGACGTTGTTGGTACCGGTGGCGGCCACCAGCACCAGGCGCAGCTCGGGGCAGGCGGCGAACACCGGCGCATCCAGGCGCACCTTGTTGGCGATGGCCACCTGGGCGCCGGCCAGGCGACCGGCCACCTGCTCCGGCTCGCTGGCGGGGTGCAGCTCCAGGCTGTCGAAGGCCTCGCGCAGCGGTGAGAGGTCCAGGTCGCCCGGGTCGAGTGAGGCGTGATCGAGGAAGACGGCGCGGTTCATCGGCAAGGGACCTTCTGCGGCGGGAGGAAAGGGCGGCGCGGGCACGGGCGGGGCGCCGCCATGCGCCAGGGTGCCAGCCCCATGCGAGGCTGGACAAGTGCGCCGGCGCCTGTTCAGCTGCGGGCTTTCCCGGAGCGTTCGCGGAGGCGCCATGTACTGGACCGAATTCCTCACCGTTGCCCTGATCCACCTGCTGGCGGTGGCCAGCCCGGGGCCGGACTTCGCCGTGGTGGTGCGCGAGAGCGTCGCCCACGGGTCCCGTGCCGGGCGCTGGACGGCCGTGGGCGTGGGCTGCGGGATCTTCGTCCACGTGACCTATTCGCTGCTGGGCATCGGCCTGATCGTGTCCCAGTCGCTGTGGCTGTTCAACGCGCTGAAATGGCTGGCGGCGGCGTACCTGCTGTACATCGGCATCAAGGCCCTGCGGGCGCGGCCGGCGGCGCCCGCCGAACTGGCCGACGGCCCGGCCCCGGCGCGCAGCCTGCGCGGCGCGTTCACCAGCGGCTTCGTCACCAACGGCCTGAACCCCAAGGCCACGCTGTTCTTCCTCTCGCTGTTCACCGTGGTGATCGACCCCCACACGCCGCTGCTGGTGCAGGCCGGCTACGGCGTCTACCTGGCGGTGGCCACCGGTGCCTGGTTCTGCCTGGTGGCGGCGCTGTTCAGCCAGCACCGGGTGCGTGCCGGCTTCGCCCGGCTCGGCCACTGGTTCGACCGCCTGATGGGCGCGGTGCTGGTAGGCCTGGGCATCAAGCTGGCCTTCACCAGCCTGCGCTGAGGGCCGTCTCGGCGCGCCCCAGGTAGGCCCGGGGCGCTTCCCCCAGCAGGCGCTGGAACATCGCCGAGAAGGCCCGGGCGCTGCCGTAGCCCAGGGCCGTGGCCACCGCCTGCACGCTCTGCCCGGCGTGCAGCCGTGGCAGCGCCTCGGTCAGGCGCAGCTGCTGCCGCCAGGCCTGGAAGCTCAGGCCCAGTTCCCGGGCGAACAGCCGCGCCAGGGTGCGCGGGCTGGCGCCCACCTCCAGCCCCCAGTCCTCCAGGGTGCGGTCGTCGTCCGGGGCCCGCAGCAGGGCGGTGCAGATCGCCCGCAGACGGCGGTCCTCCGGCATCGGCAGGTACAGCGGCATGCGCGTCAGGCGGGTCAGCTCGTCCAGGGCCAGGGTCCGCACCAGCCGCGCCTGGGCGTCATCCGCCTCATGGCGCTGCAGATGGATGGCGCGCAGTACCAGCTCCCGCATCAGCGGCGTCACCGCCAGCACGCAGCAGCCGTCCGGGGCGCCGGGCAGGGGGCCGCCGGCGATGAACAGGGTGCGCATGCGCACCTCGCCGGACATGAACAGGGTGTGCTCGACCCCCGGCGGTATCCACACCGCCCGGGTCGGCGGGATGGTCCAGGCGCCGCCGGCGGTCAGCACCCGCATCAGCCCCTGGGCGGCATACAGGAACTGCGCCTCGCGGTGGGCGTGGGCGGCCACCTGGGCGCCGTCGGGGTAGTCGATGGCCACGGCATGGAAGGGCGGCGGCGGGCCGAGGAGGTCGAACATGTCCGATCCGATGACCTTTCTGTCCGGTTGCGGTGAGGCGGACAACCTAGCATGGCCGTTCCTTTCCACGCCAGAACGCCCGGGACCGCCCCATGAACCGACCCCGCACCGTCATCCGTTTCGTCAACGCCGCCCATGTGCTCGACCACATGTTCATGCTGATCTTCCCCGCCGCGGTGCTGGGCATGACCGCCACCTTCGGCCTGGACTACGCCGGGCTGATCGGCCTGTCTCTGGGCGGCTTCATCGCCTTCGGCGCCTGCTCGCTACCAGCCGGCTGGCTGGGCGACCACTGGAGCCGGCGGCACATGCTGCTGGTGTTCTTCCTCGGCCTGGGCGCGGCGGCGCTGTTCACCGGCTTCAGCGACTCGGTGCCGATGCTGACCCTGGGCCTGACCCTGATCGGTGTGTTCGCCGCCATCTACCACCCGGTGGGCACGGCGATGCTGGTGGCCCATGCCACCCGCCGCGGCCACGAAATCGGCCTGAACGGCATGTGGGGCAACCTGGGGGTGGCCTTCGCCGCGCTGCTCACCGGGTTCCTCACCGCCCACTTCGGCTGGCGCGCCGCGTTCATCCTGCCGGGGGCGATCTCCCTGGCCCTGGGCCTGTGGTTCGCCGCCTGCGTGCGGGACGAGCCGTCGCCCCTGGCGGGCGCCGCGCCGCGCCGCGGCGAGGAGGCCGGCCGGGTCTCGGTGCGCCGGGTGTTCGCCGTGCTGGCGCTGGTCACCGCCACCGGCGGGGTGGTGTTCAACGCCACCACCGTGACCTACCCGAAGCTGTTCCAAGAGCGCCTCCACGACCTGCTGGCCTCGCCGGAAACCCTCGGCCTGGTGGTCAGCCTCGCCTATGCCTTCGGCGCCGTGGCGCAGTTGATCATCGGGCGCCTGCTGGACCGCTTCAGCCTCAAGGGCCCGTTCGTGCTGCTGACCCTGGCCCAGGGCCCGCTGCTCTATGCCCTGATGGGTGCCGAGGGCGGTTCGGTGGTGGTGCTGGGCGCGCTGTTCATGTTCGCGGTGTTCGGCCAGGTGACGGTGAACGACTCCATGGTGGCCCACTACGTGGCGCCGGCCTGGCAGGCGCGGGTGTTCGCCCTGCGCTACTTCGTGTCGTTCGGCGCCAGCGCGGCGGCGATCCCGCTGATCGCCTACCTGGAGCCGCGCCAGGGCCTGGCCGGGCTGTACGGGGTGCTGGCGGTACTGGGCGTGGTCACCTTCCTCGCCGCCCTGGCCTTCCCGCGTACCCCGGCGCCGATGCCGGCGGCGACCGGCAACCAGGCCGGTTAGCCTGAAAAGCGCGTGCGGCGGTGCCCACCGCCGCGTTCGCGCGCAACCGCCACCCGACACGCCACCCCCTCGGCCAGGCCGGGGAAATCACTCCTTAGGGTGATTGAGCGCCGCCGGCACCGCTCTAGAGTGCGGGCGAAGCCAAAAACAACAACCAGGCGTGCAGGTGTCGTCCATGTTGCAGACCCGAGTCATTTCGCCGGCCGAAGGCGTCCATCCCTATCCGTTGCTGATCAAGCGCCTACTGCTCTCCGGCAGCCGCTACGAGAAAACCCGCGAGATCGTCTACCGCGACCAGGTGCGCTACAGCTACGCCACCTTCGACCAGCGGGTGGCGCGGCTGGCCAACGTCCTGGTGGGCATGGGCGTGGGCCCCGGCGACACCGTCGCGGTGATGGACTGGGACAGCCACCGCTACCTGGAATGCATGTTCGCCATCCCGATGATCGGCGCGGTATTGCACACCATCAACATCCGCCTTTCCCCGGAGCAGATCCTCTACACCATGAACCACGCCGAGGACCGCTTCGTGTTGGTCAACGGCGAGTTCGCCGCGCTGTACAACGGCCTGGCGCCGCAGCTGGAACAGGTGCGCGCGACCCTGCTGCTGAGCGATGGCGACGCCGGCGGCATCGCGCTGCCCGGCCAGGTAGGGGAATACGAGGCGCTGCTGGCGGCCGCCAGCCCCCACTACGACTTCCCCGACTTCGACGAGAACTCGGTGGCCACCACCTTCTACACCACCGGCACCACCGGCAACCCCAAGGGGGTGTTCTTCAGCCATCGCCAGCTGGTCCTGCATACCCTGTCCATGGCCGGCGTGATGGGCGCCCTGGACAGCACCCGGCTGATGGGCAGCCACGACGTCTACATGCCCATCACCCCGATGTTCCACGTGCACGCCTGGGGCGTGCCCTACGTCGCCACCCTGCTGGGGGTGAAGCAGGTCTACCCGGGTCGCTACGACCCCGAGCTGCTGGTGCAGCTGTGGCGCCGCGAGGCGGTGACCTTCTCCCACTGCGTGCCCACCATCCTGCAGATGGTGCTCAACGCCGACGGCGCCCGGGACGTGGACTTCGGCGGCTGGAAGGTGATCATCGGCGGCAGCGCGCTGAACCGCAGCCTGTACCAGGCGGCCAAGGCGCGGGGTATCCAGCTGACCGCCGCCTACGGCATGTCCGAGACCTGCCCGCTGATCTCCGTGGCTCACCTCAACGACGAGCTGCTGGCCGGCAGCGAGGACGAGCGCATCGCCTACCGGATCAAGGCCGGGGTGCCGGTGCCGCTGGTGGAGGCGGCGCTGATGGACGAAGAGGGCCGGTTGCTGCCGGCCGACGGCGAGACCCGCGGCGAACTGGTGCTGCGCGCGCCCTGGCTGACCCAGGGCTACCTGGGCGAGCCGGAGAAGGGCGCCGAACTGTGGCGGCACGGCTGGCTGCACACCGGCGACGTGGCGACCCTGGACGGCATGGGGGTGATCGACATCCGCGACCGCATCAAGGACGTGATCAAGACCGGCGGCGAATGGCTGTCCTCCCTGGAGCTGGAGGACCTGATCAGCCGCCACCCGGCGGTGCGCGAGGTGGCGGTGGTGGGGGTCCCCGATCCCCAGTGGGACGAGCGGCCGTTCGCCCTGCTGGTGGTGCGCCCCGACCAGCGCCTGGATGCCCGCGGGCTGAAGGAGCACCTCAAGCCCTTCGTCGAGCAGGGGCTCATCAACAAGTGGGCGATTCCCACCCAGATCGCCCTTGTTACCGAAATTCCCAAGACCAGCGTGGGCAAGCTGGACAAGAAGCGCATTCGCGGCGACATCGCCCGCCTGCAGGCGGCGGGCGGCGAGTTCCTATCCACGTTGTAGCGGCCTTGGCGGTCACGGCGCGCCCGAGCAAACGCTTGGCGTGTTAATTGCTGGCAAGGCGCCAGCGCCGGGTGAATGCCCTGCGTGGCGCGGACTAGACCGCCCGGTCACGCCGAGCGGGACGTCGCAAATCACACTTTCGAGGGATCAGTCCTGCCTTCACGCTGGCTATAGTCCGCCAGCCATAACAAAAAAACACATGGAGTCGCGTCGATGACCACATCCAATCCGCTCTGGCGCATGGCCAAACTGCCCCTGGCCGTCAGCCTGGCGTCCACCCTGGCCGGCCCGGCGTCCGCAGTGACCTTCAACATCGGGGAAATCGAGGGCCAGTTCGACTCCTCGCTGTCGGTGGGCGCCAGCTGGGCCACCGCCAAGCCCGACAGCAACCTGATCGGCGTCAACAACGGCGGCAAGGGCCTGTCGCAGACCTCCGACGACGGTCACCTCAACTTCAAGCGCGGCGAGACCTTCTCGAAGATCTTCAAGGGCATCCACGACCTGGAGCTGAAATACGGCGACACCGGCGTGTTCGTCCGCGGCAAGTACTGGTACGACTTCGAGCTGAAGGACGAGAACCGCCCGTTCAAGGATATCGACGACCACAACCGCAAGGAGGGCGCCAAGTCCTCCGGCGCCGAGATCCTCGACGCCTTCGTCTACCACAACTACACCATCGCCGACCTGCCCGGCTCGGTGCGGGTGGGCAAGCAGGTGGTGAGCTGGGGCGAGAGCACCTTCATCCAGAACGGCATCAACTCCGTCAACCCGGTGGACGTCTCCGCGTTCCGTCGCCCCGGCGCCGAGATCAAGGAAGGCCTGATCCCGGTGAACATGTTCTACGTGTCCCAGAGCATCACCGACAACCTGTCCGCCGAGGCTTTCTACCAGCTGGAGTGGGACCAGACGGTGGTGGACAACTGCGGCACCTTCTTCTCCCAGGCCGACGTGGTGGCCGACGGCTGCGACATGAACCTGGCGGTGCTGAGCAACGACCCGGGATCCATCGCCCTGGTCAACGGCATCCTCAAGCCCTCCGGCCTGGGGGTCACCCCGTCGCCCTGGGGCGAGGGCCTGGTGGTGCGCCGCAGCGGCGACCGCGACCCGCGCGACAGCGGCCAGTTCGGCTTCGCCCTGCGCTACTTCGCCGAGGAACTCAACACCGAGTTCGGCGGCTACTTCATGAACTACCACAGCCGCCTGCCGATCTTCAGCGGCCAGGGGCCGTCGGTGGCGGCCGCCAACACCATCAACCAGATCGCCACCGGCGCCGCCGGCCTGGTGGGGGCGTCCACCGCGGCGCGCCTGGCGGCGGCGGCCATGGCCGGCAACTCCAGCTACTTCATCGAGTACCCGGAAGACATCCGCCTGTACGGCCTGAGCTTCTCCACCACCCTGCCCACCGGCACCGCCTGGAGCGGCGAGCTGAGCTACCGGCCCAACGCGCCGGTGCAGCTCAACACCACCGACATCCTCTATTCCGGCCTCAACCCCATCAGCCTCGGCGGCGTGCGTCCCTACGACAACGCCTCGGTGCTGGACGGCTACGCCGGGCAAGACCTGCACGGCTACCGGCGCAAGGAAGTCACCCAACTGCAGACCACCCTCACCCACTTCTTCGACCAGGTGATGGGCGCCGAGCGGCTGACCCTGGTGGGCGAGGTGGGCTGGACCCACGTCGGCGGTCTGGAAAGCAACTCCGAGGCGCGCTACGGCCGCGACCCGATCTTCGGGCCCGGCCCGCTGGCCGGCACCCTCACCGGCATGCCCACCTGCCAGGCGCTCAACGCCAGCACCCTGGGCGCCGCCGGTGGACCCAACGTCAGCCGCCACTGCGAGAAGGACGGCTTCACCACCTCCGACTCCTGGGGCTACCGCGTCCGGGCGATCTGGGACTACAACGACGTCTTTGCCGGGGTCAACCTCAAGCCCAACGTGGCCTGGTCCCATGACGTCGACGGCTACTCGCCCGGCCCGGGCGGCAACTTCGAGGAAGGCCGCAAGGCCATCAGCCTGGGCCTCGACGCCGAGTACCAGAACACCTACACCGCCAGCCTGTCGTACACCAACTTCTTCGACGGCAAGTACAGCACCGTGGACGACCGCGACTTCGTCGCGCTCAGCTTCGGCGTGAACTTCTAAGGCGGGACGGCGGCCGCGCGCCCGGCGCGGCCGCTTCGCTGCGACACGACACGAACGCCATCCTCGCGCGCTCCGGCGGGCGGGACTTTCGAGGAAGACTGTGCCCATGAAAACAACAAGAATGCTCCTGCAATCCCTGACCCTGTCCCTGCTGGCCGGCAGCGCCCTGGCGGCGGTGTCCCCCGACGAGGCGGCCAAGCTGGGCGCCAGCCTGACCCCCCTGGGCGCGGAGAAAGCCGGCAATGCCGACGGCTCGATCCCCGAGTGGACCGGTGGCCTGCCGAAGAACGCCGGCGCCGTGGACGCCAAGGGCTTCCTCGCCGACCCCTTCGCCAGCGAGAAACCGCTGTTCACCATCACCGCAAAGAACGTCGAGCAGTACAAGGACAAACTCACCCCTGGGCAGCTGGCGATGTTCAAGCGCTACCCGGACACTTTCACCATGCCGGTGTACCCCAGCCACCGCAGCGCCAGCGTGCCGGCCAACGTGCTCGAGGCGACCCGCTACAACGCCACCCACACCAAGCTGATCCAGGGCGGCAACGGCCTGGAGGATTTCCGCACCGCCAACCCGTTCCCGATCCCGCAGAACGGCCTGGAAGCCATCTGGAACCACATCACCCGCTACCGTGGCGGCAGCGTGCGCCGACTGGTGACCCAGGCCACGCCCCAGGCCAATGGTTCCTACAGCCTGGTGTACTTCCAGGACGAGTTCGTGTTCCGCGACCAGCTCAAGGACTACGACCCGAACAAGCCGAGCAACGTCCTGTTCTACTTCAAGCAGCGGGTGACCGCGCCGTCGCGCCTGGCGGGCAACGTGCTGCTGGTCCACGAGACCCTCGACCAGGTGAAGGAACCGCGCCTGGCCTGGCTCTACAACGCCGGCCAGCGCCGTGTGCGCCGCGCGCCCCAGGTGTCCTACGACGGCCCCGGCACCGCCGCCGACGGCCTGCGCACCTCGGACAACCTGGACATGTACAACGGCGCGCCGGACCGCTACGACTGGAAGCTGGTGGGCAAGCAGGAGCTGTACATCCCCTACAACAGCTACAAGCTGGATTCGCCGAGCCTGAAATACAGCGACATCATCAAGGCCGGTCACATCAACCAGGACCTGGCGCGCTACGAGCTGCACCGGGTCTGGCACGTGACTGCGACCCTGAAGTCCGGCGAGCGGCACATCTATGCCAAGCGTGACTTCTTCATCGACGAGGACACCTGGCAGGCGTCGGTGATCGACCACTACGACGGCCGCAACAACCTGTGGCGGGTGGCCGAGGCCCATTCCCAGTACTACTACGACAAGCAGGTGCCCTGGTACACCGTGGAGACCCTCTACGACCTGCAGTCCGGCCGCTACTTGGCCCTGGGCATGAAGAACGAGGAGAAGCAGGCCTACGAGTTCGGCTATTCCGCCTCGGAGAGCGACTTCACCCCGGCGGCGCTTCGCCAGGCCGGCGTGCGCTGATCACCCGCTGATCCCGAAAAGCCGGCCTCGTGCCGGCTTTTCGCGTTCTGGCGCCCGGGGAGGCTGTCGCGACTACGGAAAATGTCTTTTGTTGCAGTCTGCGACTTTCCGTCGCAGCTCCCGCGTAACACCCCGTCCAGGCACCTCGCCGAACGTGACCGGTGCGTCACCTTTCGCTGTCGATGCGACCGCCCTTCAAATGCGCGTTCCCAGCGGCTAGGCTCGACCTTCGCGCAGGATCGCGCTGATCCCACAAGAGGCGGAAATGACCGACCCCACGACCCCCGTGTCGCCGGACGGCCGCGCTACTACCCCGGCGGCGGACAGCCGTTTCTTCCGTCCGCCGCTGCCTGCGGGCCACCTGCCGCGGCCGCGGCTCTGCGCACGCCTGGCCGAGGGACTGGATGGGCGCCTGTTGCTGGTCAGCGCCCCCGCCGGGTTCGGCAAGAGTTCCCTGGCCATCGAGTTCTGCGAGGGGCTGCCGGCGCGCTGGCGCAGCCTGTGGGTCGCCCTGACCCCCCGCGACGCCGACCCCGGCCGGTTCCTCGAACGCCTGCTGGAAGGCCTGCGCACCTTCTTCCCCGACCTGGGCGAGAACGCCCTGGGCCTGCTCAAGCTGCGCCAGCGGCACCAGCCGTTCGGCTTCGAGGAATGGCTTGACGGCCTGCTGGACGAACTGGCCGGGCGCCTCGACCCGGCGGCGCCCCTGCTGCTGGCCCTGGACGACTACCACCTGGCGCGGGGCGCGGTGCTCGACCGCTGCCTGCAGTTCCTCCTCAACCACCTGCCCGCCGGCCTGGTCCTGCTGGTCACCAGCCGTCAGCGCCCGGACTGGCACCTGGCGCGCCTGCGCCTCAACCGGCACCTGCTGGAACTGCAGGAGCAGGACCTGCGGCTGAATGCCGAGGAGGGCGCCGCGCTGCTGGCCAGCCACGGCGCACGCCTCGACCCGGACGGCCAGGAGTGCCTGCTGCGGCGCAGCGAGGGCTGGGTCGCCGGGTTGCGCCTGTGGCTGCTGGCCGGCCGCGACGGCGCGGTCCCCGACGGCACCCCGGGGGAGCCCAGCGGCGCCGAAGGGCTGATCCGCGACTACCTGCTGGAAGAGGTCATCGAGCGGCTGCCGGCCGAGGTCCAGGCATTTCTCTACCAGACCGCCTGCCTGGAGCGCTTCTGCGCCGACCTGTGCGACGCGGTGCGCGACAGCCACGACAGCGCGGCGATCCTCCGCCACCTGCAGGCCCACCAGGTGTTCCTGGTGCCTCTGGACGAGCAGGGCGAGTGGTTCCGCTACCACCAGTTGTTCTCTGACCTGCTGCGGGCCCGCTCGCCGCAGCCCCAGGCAGGCGCCCACCTGCGCGCCTGCCGCTGGTTCAGCGCCCACGGCCTGCTGGACGAGGCGGTGGAACAGGCCCTGCGCGCCGGCCAGCCCGACGTGGCCGCCAGCCTGGTGCAGAACCTGTCCGAGGAACAGCTGCTGGCCGAGCAGAACGTCGCCATGCTGCTGCGCTGGAAGACCGACCTGCCGGACAGCCTGCTGGCCAGCACGCCGCGGCTGATCATGCTCTACGGCTGGGCCCTGGCCCTGGCCTGCCAGCTGGACGCCGCCGAGGAACTGGGCGCGCAGCTGGCGCGCTTCCTGCCGGCGCCCGAGCCGGCGGTGCAGCAGGGCCTGCTGGCCCAGTGGATGGCCCTGAGCGGGGTCATCGCCCGCGGCCGCGGTGACCTGGCCCGGGCCGAGGCCTACTGCGGCGAGGCCCTCGCCGCGCTGCCGGCGGACCGCTACGGGCAGCGCCTGCTGTGCCTCTCGGCCCTGGCCAACATGGCGGTGGCCCGCGGCGACCTGTGGCGCGCCCGCGGTCTCAACCGCGACGCCCTGGAGCTGGCCCAGCGGGTCGGCAACCCGCTGTTCGAGGCCCTGGCCCGCTACGATCGGGCGCGAGTGCTGCAGGCTCGGGGCGAGGTGCTGCGGGCTTTGGATGAGGTGCGCCTCGGCCATGCCCGCCTGCGCGACCTGCCGGCCAGGCGCTTCTACGCCGCCCGGGCGCGCCTGACCCTCTACGAGGGCTACCTGCAGGCCCTGCGCCTGAACCCCGAGAGCGCCCGCCGCCTGCTGCTGGCCGGGGTCGCCGAGGCCCGCGAATGCCGCGACGGCAGCCTGCTCATCGGCCACTGCGTCCTGGCCGGGCTGGAAGGCCGGGAAGGGCGCTTCGCCGCCGCCTTCGCCCACCTGGCCGAGGCCGAGCGGCTGATGCACATCTGGGACGTGCCGCCGATCTACTACCTGGCCATGGTCACCCTGAGCAAATGCGAACTGTGGCTGGCCCAGGGCCAGCTGGAACTGGCCGAGGCCTGGCTGGTGCGGCTGGCGGACACCTACGGCGGCGACCGCCCGGCCGCGGCGCCGGAGAGCCATCCGCAGTTGGCCCTGCACATCGACCTGCAGCACGCACTGCTGGCCCGCCAGAAGGGCGAGGCGGCCGAGGCCGAGCGACGCCTGCGGGCCCTGCTGCAACGGGCCGGTGCCAGCGGCGGCGAGCTGCTGGCGCAGAAGGTGCGCCTGCACCTGGCGCTGCTGCGGCGCGAGCGGGGCGACGACGAGGAAGCGCGTGGGCTGCTATTGGCAGCGCTGGACGCCAGCGGCGGCGGGGCGCTGCTGCCCTTCGCCGGCCTGCTGCGGCAACAGCCGGACTGGCTGCGGGACGCGCTCCAGGCGCCCGGTGGCTGCAGCGGCCACGGGGGGCGGGCGGGGGCCTGGGCCGGCGGGGACCCCAGCGCACGCGCCGATCTCCGTGATGAGTTGCTGGCCTGCCTGCCGGCGCGGGAGACGGACCCGCCAGCGACGGCCGGGGACGTCGCGACCGGTTCCACCGAGACCCTCAGCGGCCGCGAGCGGGCGGTGCTGCGGCTGATCGCCCAGGGCTGTTCCAACCAGGAGATCAGCGACCGTCTGTTCATCTCCCTGCACACGGTGAAGACCCACGCCCGCCACATCAACAGCAAGCTGGGGGTGGAGCGGCGCACCCAGGCGGTGGCCCGGGCCCAGACCCTGGGCCTGCTGGACTGAGCCGTCAGGCCAGGGCGGCGCGCTCGGCGTCGGCGGGGGCCTCGAACTCGTCGCGGGTGCGCTGCATCAGCGGGCGGTTGTCGTGCTGCCAGGGGTGGAAGCCGGGCCGGAAGAAATCCCGGTAGGCGCCCAGCAGGGAACGGAAAAACCCGTCTCGTCCCCACAGGAAGCGCAGGCCGTCGCGCCATACCCGCCAATTCCAGGCCAGGCCGTCCCGGGCCAGCATGTGGGCCAGGCCGCGGAAGGTATCCAGCAGGAAGAACCAGGTGGCCATGCGCATGGCCCGGCGCAACAGTGCGCGGTCGCCGCAGACCTGCTGGTAGACATCGAAGGCCACCGCCTTGTGCTCGGTTTCCTCCAGGGCGTGCCAGCGCCACAGGCGCACCAGGGCCGGGTCGGCGCCGGCCAGGTACTGGGGTTTCGCCAGCAGGGCGTCGGCCATGATCGCGGTGAGGTGCTCCAGGGCCACGGTGGCTGCCAGCTGGCGCTGGGGCGAAAGCGTGCGCTGGGTGAAGCGGATGCGCCGCTGTGCCCGCGCCTCCAGCCGGCCCACGTCGTAGCCCTGGTCGCGCAGGCGCTGGCTGTAGACCAGGTGTTCGCGGCTGTGGTGGCCTTCCTGGCCGATGAAGCCGCGGATCTGCTCCTTCAGCACCGGGTCCTCGATGCGCTCGCGGAACAGCCTCACCGAGTCGATGAAGAACCGCTCACCGTCGGGGAACAGCACCGACATGGCGTCGAACAGATGGCTCTTGAAGGCATCGCCGCCGTGCCAGTGGCGCGGCAGCGGGTCGGGCAGGTCGAACGCCAGGTGGCGTGGCCGGATGAGCAGGCCGGTGGGCGTGGTGCTGGCCATGGGGCGGGCTCCAGGGGCGGTCCGTGATGGAATGATGATCGCCCCCTGGCGCGGATCGTGGCAGGTCCGCTCCCGCCAAAAATCAGGTCCTATCCGGCCATCCGCTGCGGCTTGTCCGACGCCTCGCCGGGAGGCTATCGTCCGCCGCTCGGGTTCCACTCGGCCAGGAGGCCGCGCGCACCCCATGAAGACCCCCTTCATCCTCACCGCCGAACGCATCCCGGTGACCTACGTCGAGGCGCTGCTGGCCGTGGCGGAAGAACACGGCGCGGCGCGCCAGGCCCTGCTGGACGCCAGCGGCCTGCACCGAGGGTTGCCGGACGATCCGGAGCGTCGGGTGTCGTTCCTGGCGTTCCACCAGCTGGCCCAGGAAGCCCTCGCCCGCAGTGGCGAACCGGCCCTCGGCCTGCTGCTGGGCCAGCGGCTGAACGTCTCCACCCATGGCATTCTCGGCTACGCGGTGCTGGCCAGCGCCAGCCTGGGGGACGCCCTGCAGTTCGCCATGAAGTACTACCGGGTGCTGGGCCTGATGTTCGAGCTGGAACTGCAGGCGCACGACGGCCATCTGGAACTGCGCGCCCTGGACGCCTTTCCCACCGGCCTGCACAGCCGCTTCGCCGCCGAGGGCCTGCTGGTCAGCTTCCTGACCATCGCGCGGTTCCTCCTGGGGGAGGATGACCTCGCCCTGGAGGCCGGTTTCGCCTACCCGGCGCCGGAGTACGCCGATCGCTACCGCGCGGTGTTCGGCCAGGCCCCGGCCTTCGACCAGGCCTGTCACTGGCTGCGCATCCCCCTGGCCTACCTGGAGCGGCCCATGGCCCTGGCCAACCCGGCCACCGTGCAGATGTGCGAGCGCCAGTGCGAGGCGCTGTTGGCCCGGCTGGATGTGGGCGACCCGCTGCTGACCCGGGTGCGCCGCCTGCTGCTGGCGCGCCCCGGCGACTTCCCCGACCTGGACACCGCCGCCGCCGCCCTGCACACCAGCGGCCGCAGCCTGCGCCGCCACCTGGCCGAACTGGGCACCACCTACCAGCAGGTGCTGGACGACGTGCGCCGGCGCCTGGCCCTGGACTACCTGACCGGCACCCAGCTGCCACTCCACGAGATCGCCGCCCTGCTGGGCTTCAGCGACCCGTCCAACTTCCGCCGCGCCTTCAAGAAATGGACCGGACAGGTACCCCAGGCCTACCGCCGCGGCGCGGCGGGCCGGGGCTGAACAGGGCGCTCCAGTGGCCTCGCTTCGCCCACCAGCCCCCGGTGAGCCCTGCTCGATCAGCCATGCCTCACAGGCCGTGCCTGGCCTACAGTCTCCGCCTGCGGCGTGGGCCGGCCGTTCCGCCTTGTGATCCATCGCCCGCTGGCCGATCATCCGCGTTTCGTTCCCCGACCCGAAGCGCCCCATGTCCGAGACCGTTCCCGCCCTGATCCGCGAAACCTTCCCCGTCGGCCCGTTGCAGTGCAACTGCACGCTGATCGGCGATCCCGTCAGCAAACGGGCCCTGGTGGTGGACCCGGGCGGCAACCCCGAGTTGATCGTCGCGCGCCTGCGGGCCCATGGGCTGACCCTGGTGGCGATCATCCACACCCACGCCCACCTGGATCATTTCCTCGCGTCCGGTGAACTGAAAAAGGCCACCGGCGCCACCCTGCACCTGCACAAGGAAGACCGCTTCCTCTGGGACAACCTGGAGATGCAGTGCCAGATGTTCGGCGTGCCCTACGCGCCGGTCCCGGCGCCGGACCAGTGGCTGGCGGACGACGAGGCGCTGTCCTGCGGGTGCGGTGTGGCGCTGCACACGCCGGGGCATACGCCCGGCTCCATGAGCTTCTGGTTCCCCGAGGCCAAGCTGCTGATCGCCGGCGATACGCTGTTCCGCCGCGGCATCGGCCGCACCGATCTGTGGGGCGGCGACTACGCCACCCTCGAGCGCTCCATCCGCGAGCGCCTGTACCGCCTGGACGAGGACGCCACGGTGGTCACCGGCCACGGGCCGGACACCCGGCTGGGCGATGAAATGCGGGAAAACCCCTTCGTGCGCGCCTGAGGCCCTCGGGAATTTCCCCGGCGTCGGTCGCTCTAACGCCTCGCCCCACCCTTCGGGGCGCGACTTAGCCAGGAGCCGATCCATGTCCCGTTCGAGCCGCTCGATCATCGCCGCCACCGTCGTCGCCCTGCTGGCCGGGTGCGCCTCCCAGAACCCTTACGAGGGCCAGGGTTCCAGCCGCAACAAGACCGCCACCTACGGCGGGCTCGGCGCCCTCGCCGGTGCGGTGGCCGGGGCCGCCATCGACCACAACCACCGCGGCAAGGGTGCGCTGATCGGCGCGGCAGTGGCCGGTGCGGCCGGCGCCGGCTACGGCTACTACGCGGACCGCCAGGAAGCGGAACTGCGCCGCAGCATGGAAGGCACCGGCGTGCAGGTGCAGCGCCAGGGCGACAACATCCAGCTGATCATGCCCGGCAACATCACCTTCGCCACCGACTCCTCCGACATCGCCAGCAACTTCTATACGCCGCTGAACAACCTGGCGACCTCCTTCAAGCAGTACGACCAGAACAGCATCGAGATCGTCGGCCACACCGACAGCACCGGCTCCCGCCCCCACAACATGGACCTGTCCCAGCGCCGCGCCCAGAGCGTGGCCAACTACCTGATCGCCCAGGGCGTCAACGTCCAGCGGGTCACCACCCGCGGCATGGGGCCGGACCAGCCGGTGGGCAACAACGCCACCGAGAGCGGCCGGGCGCAGAATCGCCGCGTCGAGGTCAACCTGCGCCCGCTGCCGGGCGCCCAGGTTCAGCAACCCCAGCAGCAGGCACCGGCGGCGCAACCAGGCACCGTGCAGCAATATCCCTGAACACGCTTAACAATGTCGCCAAAAGCCCCTATCCAGGGGCTTTTTGCTTTCTGCCGTTCGTCGAGTCGCTGCTGGCGCAAGGCCATTTGGAGGATTCCTGTCTAGACTCCTCAGGACTCGCCATTTACTCGGCGTCAAAGGCTCGCCGATCCGGCTGCACAGATTGCACAGATAAGGACCGATACCCATGGATGACAGGCACGTCCCCGTGAAGCGCAGTACGCGCCTTCCGCTGGCGGTGACCCTGATTTTGCTGGTGTGCCTGGGCGGTCTGGTCTATGGACAATGGGCGGCGCTGGAGTCGCGCAACCAGCACGAGTACGAGCAGCGCTTCGCCATGGAAGCGCAGGAGATCGCCAAGCGCATCGATTCGCGCATGCAGGCCTACGAGATGGTGCTGCGCGGCATGGCCGGCGTGATGATCGGCAGCGACGACGTTTCCCTGGACGAGTGGGCGCGGGCCTCGGACCAGTTGCAGCTACAGGAGCGTTATCCCGGCATCCAGGCCATCGCCTGGGCCCGCTACCTGCGCGAGGCCGAGCTGGCGCCGTTCAGCGCCGCGCTTCTGGGCGAAGGCCGTCACGACCTGCATCCATTCCCGCCCGGTCCCCGGGATGAGTACCTGCTGGTGGACTACATCAGCCCGCTGAACTGGCGCAACCGCCGGGTGGTGGGCTTCGACCTGCTCAGCGAGCCCACCCGCAAGGCCGCCCTGGACCAGGCGCGGGACAGCGGCGAGCCGGTGCTCACCGCACCCGTGACCCTGAAGCAGGAAACCGATACGGACACCCAGAGCGGCGTGCTGCTGTTCATGCCGGTGTACCACCCCAACCAGCCCGTCACCACCGCGGAGGAACGTCGAGCCGCGCTGTTCGGGGTGGTCATGGGGGCGTTCCGCATCCGCGACCTGCTGACCGGCATTCTCGGTACCCAGGCGCCGCTGTTCCACGTCGAGATCAAGGATCTGCAGGCGCCGGACGCCCGCCTGCTGGACGGGGCCGCGCCCCAGGACCCGGCACGCTTCCAGCTGCGCCAGGAACTCCACATATACGGCCGTACCTGGGAACTCACCCTCACCAGCCTGCCGGCCTACGAGGCGTCCCTGGGCACCCACCGACTGACCTTCAGCCTGTGGACCGGCCTGGCCGCAGCGGTCCTGCTGTCACTGCTGGTGGGCGGCTTCCTCCACTACCGGGAGCGGGAGCTGCGCGCCAACCAGGCCTCGGCCGGCCAGTTGCGTGAGCGCGAGGAACGCTTCCGCCTGCTGCTGGAGCGCCTGCCGGTGGCCACCCTGATGTGCGGCCTCGACGGGCGCATCGAGTTCGCCAACCGCAGCGCCGGCGACCTGCTGGGCTGCCACTCGGACGACCTGCTGGGGGAGCGGGTGCGGCGTTTCCTGCCGGAGCTGGGCGGCATCGACGGGCTGACCCAGGACGCGGCGTTCGGCGACCTGGGCGAGTACCAGATTCGCCGCGAGAACGGCAGCAGCGTGCCGGTGGGCGTGAGCCTGAACATCCTCAGCCAGGAGGGCGGCGCCGGCTACCTGCTGAACCTGATCGACCTGCAGGCGCGGAAGATCGCCGAGGAGCGCTTCCGCCTGGTGGTGGAGGCGTCGCCCAACGCCATCGTGCTGGTCAACCGCCAGGGCCTGCTGACGTTGGTGAACCGCCAGGCCGAGCAGATGTTCGGCTACCCGCGCCAGGAACTGCTGGGCCGGCCGGTGGAAATGCTGTTGCCGGAATCGCTGCGCACCGACCACGTGAAGGTCCGCGATGCCTTCCTCGACGCGCCCGAGACGCGGCGCATGGGCAAGAACCGCGAGCTGTTCGGCATGCACCGCGACGGCCACCTGATCCCCCTGGAGGTGGGCCTGTCGCCGATCCTCAGCGGCGAGCAGACCCAGGTGCAGGCGGTGATCATCGATATCAGCGAGCGCAAGGCCGCCGAGCAGCAGCTGCGGGACCAGGCCGAGCAACTGATGCTCGCCAACCGCTACAAGTCGGAATTCCTCGCCAACATGTCCCACGAGCTGCGCACGCCGCTCAACAGCATCCTGATCCTCAGCGACCAATTGCGGCAGAACGTGGTAGGCAACCTCACCGACAAGCAGGTGAAGCACGCCGACATCGTCTACCGCGCCGGCAGCGACCTGCTGCAACTGATCAACGATGTGCTGGACCTGGCCAAGGTGGAAGCCGGGCGCATACAGCTGAAGCTGGAGCCGGTGGGGGTCCAGGACATGCTGGTGGAGATCGACGGCAGCCTGCGGCCCATGGCCGAGGTGAAGGGGCTGCGGCTGGTCACCCACGTCGCCCCGGACGTGCCGCGCACCCTCTACAGCGACCGGGTGCGCCTGCACCAGATCCTGCGCAACCTGCTGTCCAACGCCCTCAAGTTCACCGACCACGGCGAGGTGGAACTGACCGTGGGCGTCGAGCCGCCCGATCCCGGCCGCGACACCGAGATGCTCACCCTCGCCGTGCGCGACACCGGCATCGGCATCGCGGCCGACCACCACGAGCGGATCTTCCAGGCCTTCCAGCAGATCGACGGCTCCACCAGCCGGCGCTTCGGCGGCACCGGCCTGGGCCTGGCCATCACCCGCCAGCTGGTGCTGGCCCTGGGCGGCGACATCGCACTGCAAAGCGCGCCGGGGGAGGGCTCGGTATTCACCGTGCGCCTGCCGGTCTCGGTGGTGCAGAGCGAGGAACCGGAGCCGGACGGGCCGCCGGTGCGCGCCGGCAAGGGCGACCCGCTGCTGATCGTCGAGGACGACGTCAACTTCGCCTCGGTGATCGCCGAGAGCGCCCAGGCCCACGGCTTTTCCACGGTGCACTGCCGCAGCGGCAAGCAGGCCATGCAGGTGTTGCACGACGAGCGCTTCGCCGCGGTGATTCTCGACATCCTGCTGCCGGACATCAGCGGCTGGCAGATCTACCGCAGCCTGCGCACTCTGCCCAATCACCGCGAGACCCCGGTGCACATCATTTCCTGCGTGCCGCAGCCCCTGGACTGGAGCGAGGACGGCACCCGCTACCTGGTCAAGCCCATCGGCCGGCGCGACCTGGAAGAAGTCTTCAGCACCCTCCAGAAGAGCCCGGCCGAGCCGAAGAAGCTGCTGCTGGTGGAAGACGTGGAAAGCGAGCGCGAGCACTACAAGGAGCACCTGAGCCAGCTGGGCTTCGAGGTGACCGCGCTGTCCACCGCCGAGGCGGCCCACGCGGCCTACGTGGACGATGCGTTCGACGCCCTGGTGGTGGACCTCAACCTGCCCGACCAGCACGGCTTCGACCTGCTGGAAGCACTGCACCTGGTGCGCCCGCTGAACGGCACCCGGGTGGTGATCAACACCGGGGTTGACGTCAACCACAACGCGCTGCAGCAGCTGCGCCGCTACTCCGCGGTGGTGGTGCGCAAGGCCGGGCCGGACCTGCAGGGCCTGAGCGGTGCCGTGCAGGGCTTCCTCGACGGCGTGCGGGAGTCGGTCGACATCCGCGCACCGCAGTCCCTGAGCGGGCGCCGGGTGCTGCTGGTGGACGACGACGTGCGCAACCTCTACGCCCTCAGCGCGCTGCTGGACGACGTGGGTTTCCACATCACCACCGCGCGGGACGGCCAGGAGGCCATCGACTGTTTCCTGCGCGAGCCCTTCGACGTGATCCTGATGGACATGGCGATGCCGGTGAAGGATGGCTACACCGCCACCCGCGAGCTGAAGGAGCACCACGGCTGCGTGACGCCGATCATCGCCCTGACCGCCCATGCCATGAAGGGCGACCGGGAAAAATGCATCACCGCCGGCGCCGACGATTACCTGGCCAAGCCGGTGGAACGCCAGGACCTGCTGGACATGCTGCACCGCTGGCTGGATACGCCGGTGGATCGAACCTCCACCGACAAGGTCGTAACTCAGCAGGGCCCGGAATCTGAGGGCGGCTGAGGCTGCGAATCGTGAACACACCATGGCCGCTCGCATCAGAGAGCGACAGATCGATGAAGTCGCCGCCGACGCAATCCTTTGCCGGTTGCCTGTGGGGAGAAAGAAATGGCGCAAGCACAGATCAAAAGCGTCGCCGAGCGTAACGTCCTGCTGGTGGTGGATGATCGGCCGGAAAACCTGGTCGCCATGGAGGCGTTGCTGGAGGAGGGCGACTGGTTGGTGCGTTGCGTCGACTCCGGCGAGGCGGCCCTGCAGAAGATGCTGGACGAGGAGGTCAGCCTGGTCCTGCTGGACGTGCAGATGCCCAACATGGACGGCTTCGAGGTGGCCCGCCTGATGCGCGGCAACCCGCGCACCCGCTACACCCCGATCATCTTCGTCTCCGCCATCGCCCAGACCCAGGATGCCGTGCTGCGCGGCTACACCAGCGGCGCCGTGGACTTCATCCTCAAGCCCTTCGACCCCCAGGTCCTGCGGCACAAGATCCATTCCCTGCTGGCCCACGAGCGCAACCGCCGCGACCTGGTGCACCTCACCCAACAGCTGGACAGCGCCCGGGCGTTCAACGCCTCGGTGCTGGAGAACGCCGCCGAGGGCATCCTGGTGGTAGGCGAGGACGGCCTGATCAACTTCGCCAACCCGGCCATCGCGCAGATGCTCCACTGCTCGGTCACCGACCTGGAAGGCACGCCGCTGCTGTCGCGCCTGGAGCTGGAAGACAACGGCTGCGACTGGAAACTCTCGGACTTCTACCGCTTCTGGAAGCGCGGCGAGGTCTACCGCCTGCACGACGCCAACCTGCGCACCTTCGAGGGCGGGCTGCTGCCGGTGGCGCTGTCCAGCTCGCCGTTGCCGCGCCTGCAGCGCTCCATGGTGGTCCTGGCCCTGGACATGTCGGTGGTGCGCCAGTTGCACGCTCAACTGGAATCCCAGGCCATCACCGACGCCCTCACCGGGCTGCTCAACCGGCGCGGTTTCCACCAGGCGGTGGAGTCGTCCCTGGCGCGCATCGGCCGCAGCGGCAAGCGCATCGCCGTGCTCTACCTCGACCTGGACGGCTTCAAGCGGATCAACGACTCCCTCGGCCACGACGCCGGCGACCAGGTGCTGCGGCGGGTCGGCGAGCAACTCAAGAGCTGCATGCGGCCCTACGACGTGCTGGCGCGCATGGGCGGCGACGAATTCACCGCGCTGCTGGATTCCCTGGACCACCCCGAGGACGCCGCCCGGGTCGCGGAGAAGCTCATCGAGCTGGTCTCGGTGCGCTACCGGGTGGACGGCATCGACGTCACCCTGGGCGCCAGCATCGGCATCGCCTGCTACCCGGAGTGCGGGCAGACCGTGGAGGGCCTGCTGCGGGCCGCCGACATGGCCATGTACGAGGCCAAGCGCGCCGGCCGCCAGCAGTACCGCTTCTTCTCGCCAGAAATGAACGGCCGGGCGCGCTCCCGGCTGATGCTGGAAGAAAGCCTGCGCAACGCCATCGAGCAGGATGATTTCCTGCTGGTCTACCAACCCCAGGTCCACCTGGACAGCGGCCGCCTGCGGGGTTTCGAAGCCCTGCTGCGCTGGCGCCACCGGGTCGCCGGCATGGTGGCGCCCAACGTGTTCATCCCGTTGCTGGAGGAGACCCGGCTGATCAACCGGGTTGGCGACTGGATCTTCCGCCAGGGCGCCCGGCAGTGCCGCGAGTGGCGCGAGCGCTTCGGCGACGAGCTGGTGCTGAGCCTGAACGTCAGCCCGGTGCAGTTCGGCATGCCGCAGCTGGCGGACGACCTGCGGCGGGTGCTGGAGGCCAACGAGCTGAACCCCATGCAACTGGAAGTGGAGGTGACCGAGAGCGCCCTGATGCAGGACCTGGACAACACCCGGGAGCAGTTGCGTCAGCTGCGCACCCTGGGCGTGCGGGTGGCCATCGACGACTTCGGCACCGGCTACTCGTCCCTGGCCTACCTGCGCCACTTCGAGCTGGACACCCTGAAGATCGACCGGCTGTTCGTCGCCAACATGCTGGGCTCGCCCCGGGACGCGGCGGTGGTCAGCACCATCATCGACCTGGGGCGCAACCTGGGCCTGGAGGTGATCGCCGAGGGCGTGGAGACCCTGGAGCAGCGCCAGTGGCTGATCGAGCACGGCTGCTCGATCATGCAGGGTTTCCTGGTGGCGCCGGGGCTGCCGGTGGCGGACGCCGAGACCTTCCCCATGCAGGTGGACTGGACCCGTCTGCCCCTGGCCAAGCCCAGTAGCTGATCGCCCCGCTCAGCGGGGCAGGGCGGGCGGGTACTCGCGGTGCAACCGCGCCAGCTGCTCGTCCTTTTCCTGCCACAGGTGATTCACCCAGGCCTGGAATTCCGCGCGGTAGTCCGCGTCGGTGCTGTAGTTGCGGCCGAGGAACTGCGCCGGGATCTCCAGTTGTTCGTAGCGCACCACCACCTTGCGCACCTGCCCGCTGAGAAACGCCCAGAAACTGGGTGCCCCGTCCGGGTAATGGATGGTGATGTTCACCATGGACTTGAGCTGCCTGCCCATGGCGTCCAGGACGAAGGCGATGCCGCCGGCCTTGGGCTTGAGCAGGTAGCGGAACGGTGAACCCTGCTCGTCGTGCTTCGCCCGGGTGAAGCGCGTGCCCTCGAGGAAGTTGAACACCGCCACCGGCACGTCGCGGAATTTCTCGCAGGCGCGGCGGGTGGTGGCCATGTCCTCGCCCTGCTTTTCCGGGTGCCGCGCCAGGTAGGCCTTGGTGTAGCGCTTCATGAACGGGAAATCCAGGGCCCACCAGCACAGCCCGATCACCGGGACCCAGATCAGCTCGCGCTTGAGGAAGAACTTGAAGAACGGCATGCGCCGGTTGAGGGTGTGCTGCAGCACCAGGATGTCCACCCAGCTCTGGTGGTTGCTGGTGACCAGGTACCAGCCGTCCTGGCCCAGTTGCTCGCGGCCCTGGAGGTCCCACTCGGTGCGCTGGGTCAGGCGCATCCAGCCACTGTTGCAGGCGATCCAGGACTCGGCGATGGCGTTCAGCACGGCGTTGCAGGCCCGCCGCACCGGCTGGAACGGCAGGCACAGCTTCACCAGCGCGGTGAGGAACAGCAGCCAGCACCAGAACAGCGTGTTGGCGAACAGCAACAGGTTGGCGATGATCCCGCGCAGGACGGCGGGCAGGAAACTGAGCATGGGCGGATCGAGCCTCCACAAGGGCGCGCAGGTGGCGTGCCAGATAAATCGGAGACCATCCGTACTCCTTCACGGCGGTCGGAAAAGGCGCAATGGTTAACGCTTGTTCACTGGACTGCAAGCCTTGTCACCGACCGTTCGGTCACCGGAAGCGCCCGCATTGCGGGGCTTCCGATCGTCACAGGGCGATTCAGGCGCGCGAGGCCGCCTGGATCGCGGTGAGGGCGATGGTGTAGACGATGTCGTCCACCAGGGCACCGCGGGACAGGTCGTTCACCGGCTTGCGCAGGCCCTGCAGCATCGGCCCCACGCTGATCACCTGGGCGCTGCGCTGCACCGCCTTGTAGGTGGTGTTGCCGGTGTTCAGGTCGGGGAACACGAAGACCGTCGCACGGCCGGCCACCGGGCTGGCGGGGGCTTTCTGCCGGCCGACGCTCTCGATGGCGGCGGCATCGTACTGCAACGGGCCGTCGATCAACAGCTGCGGCTGCTGCGTCCGGGCGAGGCGGGTGGCTTCGCGGACCTTCTCCACCTCGGCGCCGCTGCCGGAGTCGCCGGTGGAGTAGCTGATCATCGCCACTCGCGCGGGGATGCCGAAGGCTTCCGCTGAGGCCGCGCTCTGCTGGGCGATCTCCGCCAGCTCGGCAGCGCTGGGGTCGGGGTTCACCGCGCAGTCGCCGTACACCACCACCTGTTCCGGCAGCAGCATGAAGAACACCGAGGACACCAGGTTGTAGCCGGGCGCGGTCTTGATCAGTTGCAGTGCCGGGCGGATGGTGCTGGCGGTGGTGTGCACCGCGCCGGACACCAGCCCGTCCACCTCGTCCAGGGCCAGCATCATGGTGCCCAGCACCACGCTGTCCTCCAGTTGGGCCAGGGCCATGGGGGCGTTCAGCCCCTTGCCCTTGCGCAGTTCCACCATGGGATCCACGTAGCGTTCGCGGATCAGGTCCGGGTCGAGGATCTCCAGCCCCGGCGGCAGCTCGATGCCCTGGGCCTGGGCCACCGCGTGGACCTCCTCCGGCTTGGCCAGCAGCACGCAGCGGGCGATGCCGCGGGCCTGGCAGATGGCGGCGGCCTGCACCGTGCGCGGCTCGGCGCCCTCGGGCAGGACGATGCGCTTGTCCGCCGCCTGGGCGCGGCGCACCAGCTGGTAGCGGAACGCCGGCGGCGACAGGCGCAGTTCCCGCGGCGTGCCGCAGCGGGTGCGCAGCCAGTCCTGGTCCAGGTGGCTGGCGACGAAGTCGGTGACCGTCTCGGCCCGCTCGCGGTCGTCCACCGGGATTTCCTTGTTCATCCGGTTGAGGTTGGTGGCGGTGTCGTAGGAGCCGGTGGCCACGGTCAGCACCGGCAGGCCGGCCTGCAGCGCGCCGCGGCACAGCTCCATGATCCGCGGGTCCGGCGGGAAGTCGCTGCACAGCAGCAGGCCGGCCAGGGGCACGCCGTTCATGGTGGCCAGGCTGGCGGCGAGGATGATGTCGTCGCGGTCGCCGGGGGTCACCACCAGCACCCCGGGCTTGAGCAGCGGTACGGTGTTGGGCACCGCCCGGGCGCACAGCACGATCTGCTGCACCCGGCGTTGTTCGTAGTCGCCGGCGTTGAGCACCCGGGCGGACAGCAGGTCGGCCACGTCGCGGGTGCGCGGCGCGTTCAGGGCGTCGTTCCAGGGAATGCAGCCCAGCAGGCGGAAGCCCTCGCCCCGCAGCAGCGGCGAATGGGCCTGCAGGCGTGCGGCGAAGCCTTCCTCGCGGACCTTGTTGAGGATCAGCCCCACCACCTTCGGGTCCTTCGGCCCGCCGAACGACTGGGCCTGGATCTCGATGCGGTCCGACAGCTCGCTGAGGCTTTCCTCTTCCGGCGCCGAGACCAGCATCACCTCGGCATCCAGGCTCTTGGCCAGGTGCGAGTTGACCCGCGCGGCGTAGCTGGCGTGGCGGGTCGGCACCATGCCTTCCACCACCACCACGTCCTTGTCCACCGCCGCCTGCTGGTAAAGGCTGATGATTTCTTCCAGCAGGTCGTCCAGTTGCCCCTCGCCGAGCATCCGCTCCACGTGGGCCAGGGCCAGCGGGCGCGGTGGCGTCAGGCCGTGGGTGCGGGCGATCAGCTCGGTGGAGCGCTCCGGGCCCTCGTCGCCCGGGTGCGGCTGGGCGATGGGCTTGAAGAAGCCGACCTTCAGCCCGGCGCGCTCCAGGGCGCGGACCAGGCCCAGGCTGATGGAAGTGAGGCCGACACCGAAACCGGTGGGGGCGACGAAGAAAGTGTGCATCGACGTTCCTCTGTGTGCGCCGCTCGCCGGGCGCCGTGCTGGCGCGGCCGGGACGCGGCCCGTGTGGCCGGGCGGGGCGCAAGGGGCGCCTCCGCCGTGTCGGTGCCGATGGCGGGCATCGGCTGCCGGGAAGCGCCTGTGCGCCTCGCCGGCGGGGAGGTCAGGCTTCCAGCAGGGTCAGGGTGTCCAGGGCGATCTGCCGTTCCTCGTTGGTGGGCACCACCAGCACCCGCGGGTGCCCCGGCACGTGGATCGCGCCGCCGACGCCGCGCACGCAGCGGGCGTTGGCCTCTTTGTCCAGGGCCAGGTGCAGCAGGCGCAGGTGGGCGACGGTCTTGCTGCGCACCAGGGGCGAGTTCTCGCCGATGCCGCCGGTGAACACCAGGCCGTCCAGCTGCGGCAGCGCACAGCCCAGGGCGGCCAGGGACTTGGCCAGGCGGTAGCAGAACACTTCGATGGCCAGGGTCGCACCGGCGTGGCCCCGCTCGCGGGCCTGCTCCAGGCTGCGCATGTCGTTGGACAGGCCGGAGAGGCCCAGCAGGCCGCTGTCCTTGTTCAGCATCCGGTCGATCTCCTCCAGGCTCCAGCCCAGGGTGCGCGCCAGGTGGCCGTGCAGGTTGGGGTCGACGTCGCCGCTGCGGGTGCCCATCACCAGCCCTTCCAGGGGCGTCAGGCCCATGCTGGTGTCGCGGCTCTGGCCGTCCACCACCGCGCAGGTGGAGCAGCCGTTGCCCAGGTGGGCGACCAGCCAGCTGCTGTCGCCCACCGCCAGGCCGGCCATCTCCGCCGCGCGGCGGCTGACGTAGCGATGGCTGGTGCCGTGGAAGCCGTAGCGGCGCACGCCGTGCTGGCGGTACAGGGTCTCCGGCACCGCGTAGCGGTAGGCGTGCTCCGGCAGGCTCTGATGGAAGGCGGTGTCGAACACCGCCACCTGGGGCAGCTGCGGGAACAGGCTCAGGGCGGCGTCGATGCCCTGCAGGCTGGCGGGGTTGTGCAGCGGCGCCAGGGGCGCGATGGCGCGGATCGCGGCGATTACCTCAGGGGTCAGGCGTTGCGCCGAGGTGAAGCGTTCGCCACCGTGCACCACCCGGTGGCCGATGCCGTGGAGGGTGCCGCCGGAGGCGCCCTGCACCAGCGGCAGCAACTGCGCCAGCGCCGCCCGGTGGTCGCCCTGGGGAAGCATCAGGCTGTCCTTCTCGCCGCCCCGCTGCCAGCGCAGCACCGCGTCGCGGCTGCCCAGGCACTCGGCCAGGCCATGCAGGGGGAATTGCGAATGGGCCTCGTTGACCAGGGCGAACTTGATCGACGAACTGCCGCAGTTGATTACCAGGATGTTCCGTGCCGGCATCAGTCTTCCTCGTTGAATGGATGTCGCGGGGCGCACCAGCCACAGGCGAAGGGCTCTCCCAGGCGCTTTTCGCGCTGCCGCGGGTCGAGCACCCACGGGCGATTCTGCCATGGCGGCTGGTGGCGCAGGTGCTGTGTGTGGCCACAGGACAGTTCGGCCACCCAGTGTCCTTCCGGGTCCCGGTGGAAGCCCGTCAGCCGCGGCCGCGGCGCGTCCCGTCCGTCAGGGTTCGGGTCGCATTCGGGCAGATCGCCGAGTAGACTTGGCCCTTCTTCATTCTTTTGCAAAGGTCTCGCACCATGCTGATCGCCGCCAACAAGGCAGTCTCCATCGACTATACCCTGACCAATGACGCCGGTGAGGTGATCGACAGTTCCGCTGGCGGCGCGCCGCTGGTGTACCTGCACGGTGCCGGCAACATCATCGTCGGTCTGGAGAAGGCGCTGGAAGGCAAGCAGCCGGGCGACGAGCTTCAGGTGTCCATCGAGCCGGAGAACGCCTACGGCGAGTACAGCGCCGAGCTGGTGGCGACCCTGGACCGCTCCATGTTCGAAGGCGTCGACGAACTGGAAGTGGGCATGCAGTTCCACGCCTCCGGCCCCAACGGCGGCATGCAGATCGTCACCGTGCGCGACATCGAAGGCGACGAAGTCACCGTCGACGGCAACCACCCGCTGGCTGGCCAGCGCCTGAACTTCCAGGTCAAGGTGGTTGATGTGCGCGATGCCAGCGCCGAGGAAGTCGCCCATGGCCACGTCCATGGCGAAGGTGGCCACCACCACTGACCGGCGCGCCGTGCGTTCCCCGCTAGCGGCGGAGCGTCCGGCTGCTACGCTGGAGTGGAAGCGGAAGGGCGCCTGCGGGCGCCTTTTTCGTCCGTTGCGCGGAATGCGCCGTGTTCTCTAGGAGTTCCGTCATGAGTGCCTTTCACGACCTCAACCTGCGTGCGCTGGACGGCCAGGACCTGCCCCTGGCGCCGCTCAAGGGACAGGTGGTGCTGGTGGTCAACGTCGCATCCAAGTGCGGCCTGACCCCGCAGTACGCCGCCCTGGAAGCCCTCTACCAGCGCTACCGCGACCGTGGTTTCAGCGTACTCGGGCTGCCGTGCAACCAGTTCGCCGGCCAGGAGCCGGACGATGAAGCGGGCATCCGGTCCTTCTGCGACACCCAGTACGGGGTGACCTTCCCCATGGGCAGCAAGCTGGAAGTCAACGGCCCCGGCCGCCACCCCCTGTACCGCCTGCTGGCGGGCGAGGGCGCCGAATTCCCCGGGGAGATCACCTGGAATTTCGAGAAGTTCCTGGTGGGTCAGGACGGAAGGGTGCTGGCGCGTTTCTCGCCGCGTACCGCCCCCGACGACCCCGCGCTGATCCAGGCCATCGAGAAAGCCCTCGGCTGAGTCTTCTGCCGCCCCCGCCCGGGGCGGCGTCGCGTTTTTCCCTCTCCTGTCCTCAGCCCCGCTTCTGGTGGCCCATCACGCCGGTCGATAGTGCTGGGGTTGGCTAGACGACCGGTCATATTCTCGTCGGCATGACTCCCGACCGACTCGAAAAGCGCGACCTGATCCTTGCCCGGGGTGCCCAGGTGATCGTTCACCGCGGCTACCACGCCACCGGTGTGCAGGAGATCGTCGAGGCTGCCTGCATCCCCAAGGGCTCCTTCTACCACTACTTCGCCAGCAAGGAAGACTTTGCCCTGCAGGCCCTGGAGCACTTGTACGGCCCGCGCCTGGAGCGCTATGCCCAAGCCCTGGGCGACCCGCAGCGCTCACCACGGGCGCGCATCCTCGCCTACTACGGCGATCTGCGGGCCCACTTCGCCAGCCGCCCGGCCCGGGCCTGCCACTGCTTCATCGGCAGCCTCGGCTTCGAGATGGCCGACCATTCGCCTGCCATCACCGGCCAGGTGGAGGCGATCCTGCGACGTGCCGCCGAGATCCTCCAGGCCTGCCTGGAAGACGCCCGGGCGGCCGGTGAGCTGGCCGCCGACGAGGACTGCGGGAACCTCGCGAGCTTCATCGCCGACGCCTGGCAGGGCGTGCTGACCCGCCTGAAAGTGGGGGACGACCTCGCGCCCCTCGACGCATTCCTGTGGCGCCTGGAGCGCCTGCTGACCCCCTGACCGCGCCTCGGCGCACCCGCAGCCACGACACAGACGCCGGTGGACACCGGCAGAGGACCCCCATGAGCACAGCCGTCGATGCCCTGTTCGAACCCTTCAGCCTGGGGTCGCTGACCCTGCCGAGCCGCGTGGTGATGGCGCCCATGACCCGTTCGTTCTCACCGGGCGGCGTGCCCGGCGACAACGTGGTGGAGTACTACCGGCGCCGCGCGGCGGCCGGGGTCGGGCTGATCGTCACCGAGGGCACCACGGTGGGCCACCTGGCCGCCAACGGCTACCCCCACGTGCCGCGTTTCCACGGTGCCGATGCCCTGGCCGGCTGGAAACGGGTGGTGGACGCGGTGCACGCCGAGGGCGGCCGCATCGTGCCGCAGCTGTGGCACGTGGGTAACGTGCGCCGCCTGGGCACCGAGCCGGACCCCCGTGTGCCCGGCTACGGCCCGGTGGAGAAGCGCAAGGACGGCGAGGTGGTCGTCCACGGCATGACCCAGGCGGACATCGACGCGGTCATCGCCGCCTTCGCCCAGGCCGCCCGGGATGCTCAGGCCATCGGCATGGACGGCGTGGAGATCCATGGCGCCCACGGCTACCTGATCGACCAGTTCTTCTGGGCCGAGAGCAACACTCGGGACGACGCCTACGGCGGCGACCTGGCCGGCCGGTCGCGGTTCGCCCTGGAGCTGGTCCGCGCGGTGCGCGCCGCGGTCGGGCCGGATTTCCCGATCATCTTCCGCTTCTCCCAGTGGAAGCAGCAGGACTACAGCGCCCGCCTGGTGCAGACCCCGGAAGAACTGAAGGCTTTCCTGGTGCCCCTGGCAGAGGCAGGCGTCGACATCTTCCACTGCTCCACCCGGCGGTTCTGGGAGCCGGAGTTCGACGGCTCGGACCTCAACCTGGCCGGCTGGACCCGCCAGCTCACCGGCAAGCCCACCATCACCGTGGGCAGTGTGGGTCTGGACGGCGAGTTCCTGCAGTTCATGGTCAAGACCGACAAGGTGGCCCAGCCCGCCGGCCTGGAAGGGCTGCTGGAGCGGCTCGACCGCGGCGAGTTCGACCTGGTGGCGGTCGGCCGCGCCCTGCTGGTGGACCCGGACTGGGCCCGCAAGGTCCGCGACGGCCGCCAGCAGGACATCCTGCCGTTCAGCCGCGACGCCCTCACCAGCCTGGTCTGAGGCATACCGCCCGGCTCCGGCCGGGCGGTGACCGTTCCACTTTTGCCCCGGCACAGCGGGGCTTTTTTATGCGCGAGGCCCGGCTCAGGGCCGCCGCGCCACCTGTCTCTCACCCCCTTCGTGCACCCAGAACAGGGTGGCGCCGGCCACGGCGGCGGGCATCATCAGGATGTTCAGGAACGGCACCAGCAGTGCCACGTACACCGCGCCGCCGAAACCCAGGCTCTGCCAGCGGGTGCGCCGCAGCCAGGCCAGCATGTCGTCGAAGGCCAGCTTGTGGTTGTCCGCCGGGTAGTCAATGTACTGCACCGCCATCATCCAGATGCCGAACAGCACCCACAGGGGCGTGGCGATCAGGTTGACGCCGGGGATGACGGTCAGCACCAGCAGCCCGGCCGCCCGCGGCAGGAAGTAGCCCAGCTTGCGCAGCTCGCGGCGCAGGGTGCGCGGGACCATCGCCGCCAGTTCGCCCCAGCTGAAGGGCGGGAAATCGTCGCGGCCACGGGCCACCACCTCCACCTTTTCCGCCAGGAAGCCGTTGAAGGGCGCGGCGATCAGGTTCGCCAGCAGAGTGAAGGTGAAGTAGATCAGCACCAGGACGAGTACCACGAACAGCGGCCACATCAGGTACTCGAGGAAGCTCAGCCAGTCCGGCAGGCTCGGCATCAGCACCTCCACCCAGTGGCGGAACTGGCGCACGGCGAAGCTCACCAGGCCGATGAACAGCGCCAGGTTCAGGCTCAGCGGCAGCAGCACGAAGGCGCGCAGGCCGGGGCGCAGCATCAGTTTCAGGCCTTCGCCGAGGTAGCGCGGGCCGCTCAGGGCAGGGGCGGGCATGGCAGGTTCCATCGCAAGGGGGACCGCGCGACGTTACCGGCTTTGCCGGCCGGGGAAAAGCACCCGACGGGGCGGGCTCCCGTGCGTGAAACCTTGGCCGGAAGGCGGGGCTCCAAAACCCTACAGTCTTTCCGGAGATGCCCCATGGCCGACTTCGCGCGCGTCGCCACCCTCAGTGAACTGCCCCAGGACCGCGGCACCCGGGTGGAGGTGGACGGCGAACCGATCCTGCTGGTGCGGGACGGCATGAAGGTGCAGGCGCTGCAGGCGACCTGTCCCCATGCCGGTGCGCCCCTGGAGCAGGGCGCGGTCTGCGCCGGCCGGCTGATCTGTCCCTGGCACAAGGCCAATTTCCGCATCCAGGATGGTGCCCTCTGCGAGCCACCGGCCCTGGATGCACTGCGCCGCTACCCGGTGCGGGTGGAGAAGGGCGAGGTGTACGTATCCGCCCGGCCATTGCAGGCGCCTGCCGATGAACCGGTCGGCGACGACGACCGCGTGTTCCTGGTGATTGGCGCCGGCGCCGCCGGCACCGCGGCGGTGACCGCCCTGCGGGACAACGGCTTCCCGGGACGGGTGCTGCTGGTGGGGGACGAGCCCTCGGCGCCCTACGACCGGACCGCCCTGAGCAAGTTCGTCCTCGCCGGCGACATGCCGCCCGACGAGGTGCCGCCCCTGCGGCCGGCGGACTGGTGGGCGCGCCAGCGCATCGAGCGCGTCGTCGCGCGGGTGACGCACCTGGATGCCCGGGCCCGGCAGGCGACTTTGGCGGACGGGCGGGTACTGGACTATGACGCGGCATTCCTCGCCAGCGGAGGCGAGGCCCAGCCCCTGGAGGTGCCGGGCCACGACCTGCCGGGCGTCCACCTGCTGCGCAGCCGGGAGCAGGCCGCGGCGATCCTCGCGGATGTCCGCCCGGAGGGGCGGGCAGTGGTGGTGGGCAACGGGTTCATCGGCCTGGAGGCCGCTTCCGCCCTGCGCAAGGCGGGCATGGCGGTTCACGTGGTGGCGCCCCACGGCACGCCGTTCGCCAAGCAGTTCGGCGAGCGGCTGGGGCGCATGTTCCGGGCGCTGCACGAGGACAATGGCGTGGTCTTCCACTCGACCGAGGTGGCCCAGGTCGACGGCGAAGACCGGGTACACGGCGTGACGCTGAAGGACGGCACCCGCCTGGCGGCCGACCTGGTGGTGGTCGGGGTGGGCGTGAAGCCGGCCACGGACTTCGTCGAGGGCGTGGAGAAAGAGAAGGATGGCGGGCTTCGTCTCGATGATCGCCTGCGGGCCGCCGACGGGCTCTGGGCGGGCGGCGACATCGCCCGTTACCCCCAGGACGGCCAGTGGCTGCGGGTGGAACACTGGCGGCTGGCCCAGCAGCACGGACGCCTCGCGGCCGCTAACATGCTGGGCGCCGACCAGGCCTTCGAGGCGGTGCCGTTCTTCTGGACCTACCACTTCGGCAAGCGCTTCGAGTACCTCGGCCATGCCGAAGACTGGGATGAGGAGCGGATCGAGGGGCACCTCGACCAGCACCGCTTCATCGCGCTGCTGGTGAAGGCCGGTCAGGTCCAGGCGGTCGTCGCCTGCCAGCGCGAGCGTGCCACCGCCCGGCTGTTGGAGGCATTGGGCGAGCCGCTAGACGTCGAGCGGGCCTGGCATCTGGTGCGGGAGGCAGAGCGGGAATAGCCCCACGAGGGTTAGCCTCGACGTGGCTTTTCCAGGTCAGTACACGCCTGTAAAGCGTCAAACACCTTCGTTGTTATCTGATGGAGCTGACGATGGACGATTCGCTCGAAGACGATTACCCAGGCGATGCCGAATGGCTGTTGCACGTGGGGGACTACAAGGCGGAATACCTCGACGACGACGCCCGCACCCTGGCCGAGGCCATGGGGGGGAATCTGGACATGGCGGTCATCATTCGCGGCAAGCGTGGCCTCGAGGAGGGGCTTTGGTGGATCGAGCAGGAGGTCCCGGCGCTGGAAGGGTTGAGGCCGCTGGATTGCCTTGAGGACCCGAAGTTGATCAAGCGTCTGCGTACGGGATTGATGCGGATGCCGTGAACGCTTTCCATCCGCTGGGTAGCGCGAGGGCGTCCAGGGCGTTGGGCCATCCCTGGCCCGGCGGGGGTCAGATGCGGAAACTGTCTACCAGGACTTTCAGGCGGGTGGCTTGCTGTTCCAGGTCGGCGCAGGCGCGCAGGGTGGCCTGGAGGTTTTCCACGCCTTCCTGGTTGAGGGTGTTGATCTCGGTGACGTCCATGTTCAGGGTCTCGATCACCGAGGTCTGTTCCTCGGTGGCGGTGGCCACGGACTGGTTCATGCCGTCGATCTCGCCGATGCGGTGGGTCACGCTGCTCAGGCGTTCGCCGGCCTGGTTGGCGATCTCCACGCTTTCCTCGCTGTAGCGCTGGCTCTCGGTCATGGTATTGACCGCTTCCCGGGCACCCACCTGCAGCTCCTCGATCATCTTCTGGATTTCCTGGGCCGACTCCTGGGTCCGGTGGGCCAGGTTGCGCACCTCGTCGGCCACCACGGCGAAGCCGCGGCCGGCTTCGCCCGCCCGGGCGGCTTCGATGGCGGCGTTGAGCGCCAGCAGGTTGGTCTGCTGGGAGATGCTCTTGATCACTTCCAGGATCTGCCCGATGTTCACCGTCTTGCTGTTGAGGGCCTCGATGTTGGCGCAGGAGCCGCTGATCTTCGCCGACAGCTCGCTCATGGCGCGAATGGTCCGCTCCACCACCTGGCGGCCGTCCTCGGACTGTACCCGGGCCTCGGAGGCCTGGGTCGAGGCATCCGCAGCATTGCGGGCGATCTCCTGGGCGGCAGCGCCCAGCTCGTTGATGGCGGCGGCCACGCTGTTGGTGCGCTGGGCCTGCTCGTCGGAGTTGCTCATGGACGAGTTGGAAGCGTTGAGCACCAGCTTGGCGACTTCGTTGACCTGGGCGGTGGTGGAGGACACCTCGCGGATCGAAGTGTGGATACGCCCGACGAAGTGGTTGAAGGCCTTGGCCAGCTCGCCGAACTCGTCCTTGCCCTGGACGTCCAGGCGCTTGGTCAGGTCACCTTCGCCCTGGGCGATGTCTTCCATGGCGCGGCTCATCTGGTTCAGCGGGCGCAGCAGCACGCGGATCAGCATGCCCAGCAGGAGGATGATCAGCACCACGGCGATCAGCGTGACGACCACCGCCGAGGTGCGGAACTCGCTGAGCATCGAGTAGGCCTTGTCCTTGTCGATGGACAGGCCCACGTACCAGTTCACCGAGGGCAGGCCCTTGACCGGGGTGAAGGTGACGATGCGGGTGTCACCGTTCTGCTCGGCTTCGGTGATGTCGGTGCTGATCCGCGGCGTGTGCTGCGGGAAGATGTCCGACAGGTTCTTCATCACCAGGTTCTTGTCCGGGTGCACCAGCACCTTGCCGTCGGCGCTGACCAGGAACGCGTAACCGATGCCGTTGAAGTCCAGCGAGTTGATGATGTTGACCAGGGTTTCCAGGCCCAGGTCGCCGCCCACTACGCCGAGGCGGTCGGCCGGGGTGGCGATGGTCATCACCAGCCCGTGGGTGGCGGCGTCGACGTAGGGCTCGGTGAGGGTCGAGCCGCCGGCGCTCATGGCGTCCTTGTACCAGGGGCGGGTACGCGGGTCGTAGTCCGCCGGCATGTCGCTGGCCGGGAACATGGTGAAGACGCCTTCCTGGGTGCCCAAGTAGGTGAAGCCGAAGGTGGAGGTGAGGGCCTTTTGTTTCAGCAGGCGGTTCACGTGCTCGGGATCGGGATCGCTGGCGATGGATTGCGCGGTGCTTTCCACCAGCAGGATCCGCCCCGACAGCCAGTTCTGGATGTTGCTCGCCGTGACCCCGCCCATCTCCTCGAGATAGTTGTCCAGGTCCGCGCGTATGGCGTTGCGTTGCAGGTAGTCGTTGTACAGGGTGAACAGGGTGAATGCGGCGATCACCACCAGGGCGGCCGCCAGCAGGATCTTATGGCTGAACTTGAGATTGTTCATCGTCGGGGTACTTCCGGTCAGGTCGGCGACTGCGTTCGGGAACACGCTTTGCTGGGGAGCGCCGCTCGTTGGCGGACGCCCGTTCTTAGATGTCGGCACGGTTTCAGTAAAGCTTTAGCCGCCCGGAAGGCAAGCGGCGGGGCGGCGGGCCGTGAAAATGGCCGATCACGAAAAGGGCGCCCGTGGGCGCCCTTCGTGTCTCGTCCGGAGGTCAGACGAACAGTTTCACCGCCAGCCAGAACAACCCGGCGGCGAGGGCCATGGCCGCCGGCAGGGTCAGCACCCAGGCCAGCATGATGGCGCGCACGGTGCTGCCCTGCAGCCCGCTCTTGTTCGCCACCATGGTGCCGGCCACGCCGGAGGACAGCACGTGGGTGGTGGAGACCGGCAGGCTGAAGATGTTGGCCATGCCGATGGCGCTGGCGGCGGTGATCTGCGCGCACATGCCCTGGGCGTAGGTCATGCCCTGGCGGCCGATCTTCTCGCCGACGGTCTTCACCACGCGCCTCCAGCCCACCATGGTGCCGGCGCCCAGGGCCAGGGCCACGGCGATGATCACCCAGAACGGGGCGTACTCGGTGGTGGCGGTGAGGTCCTTGCGCAGTTTCTCCAGGTCGGCGCGCTCGCGGGCTTCCAGGCTGTCCAGCTTGCTCACCTTCTTCGCCGTGTCGTCCAGGCAAAGCAGGTAGCGGCGGACCTGGGCCCGGGTGCCATCACTGAGGTTGCGGTAGTCGCTGACCCCGGCCAGGGCTTTGTGCAGGGCGTCCATGGTGGGCACGGTGAGCTTCGGGTCGCAGTGGAACTGCTCGGGCAGGTCGGTGCCGCCCCGGGTGCGGTCCAGTGCCAGGTATTCGCCGAGGACCTGGGCGTTGCGCTGGTAGAAGTCGTTCAGGTGCACCGCGGCGTCGCGGGTGCGCTCGATCTGGTAGGTGGTGCTGTCCAGGTCGAGGACGAACTTCGCCGGCACGATGCCGATCAGCACCAGCATGATCAGGCCGATGCCCTTCTGGCCGTCGTTGGAGCCGTGGACGAAGCTCACCGCCATGGCGGAGATCACCAGCACCAGGCGGTTCCAGAACGGGGGGTGCTTCTTGCCCTTCACCTCGCGGCGGTCTTCCGGGGTGTTGTGCATCTTCGACAGCGGGCGCCAGGCCTTCAGGCCCAGCAGCAGCAGACCGGCGAAGAGGAAGCCGGCGACCGGCGAGATCACCAGGGAGGTGGCGATCTCGATGGCTTTCTGCCAGTTGATCCCTTCGCCCACCGGGATGCCGGTGAGCAAGGCGTTGGCCATGCCGACGCCGAGGATCGAGCCGATCAGGGTGTGGGAGCTGGAGGCGGGGATGCCCAGGTACCAGGTGCCGAGGTTCCAGGTGATGGCGGCGGCCAGCAGCGAGAACACCATGGCCAGCCCGTGGGCGGTGTTGACTTCGATCAGCAGCTCCACCGGCAGCAGGTGGACGATGGCGTAGGCGACGCCGACGCCGCCCAGCAGGACCCCGAAGAAGTTGAAGATACCGGAGAGCATCACCGCCAGTTGCGGGGGCATGGCCTTGGTGTAGATCACCGTGGCCACGGCATTGGCGGTGTCGTGGAAACCGTTGATGAACTCGAAGAAAAGCACGAAGGCCAGCGCCAGGATCAGGCTGAGCGCCAGCCAGGCATCGAGCCCGGCGAATAGTTCGAACATGAGGGATGCGACCCCACTCGTGAAGGGGCGGCGATTATGCCAGAAAAGCCATTACAACCCTATTAACGGGCCGCTGGCCGGTCGGCCGCGCGAGCCGCCGCCTGCTCCGCTCAGGCGGGGCCGCGACGGTCCGTGCGATGCGGGCCGGACGAGGCGTTCGGCGCGGCGCCGGCCCTGCAGGACCGCGACCCCGGCGAGGATCAGGCCCATGGCCAGCAGGTCCAGTGGATGCAGTGCCTCCCCGGCCACCAGCACGCCGATCAGCAGCGCCACCACCGGCGGCAGGTAGGTGGCGCTGGACGCCACCACCGCACCCAGGGTCTCGACGATCAGGTAATAGAGGATGTAGGCGAGCCCGGTTCCCAGCAGGCCCAGCCCCACGATCAGCCCGACCCAGGCCCGGGTGTCGGCGAACACCGCGCCGAGGTTCTGCAGGTCGGTGACCAGCAGCAGGGTGGGGATGGCGAGGCCGATCTGGTAGGTGGTAAGGGCGGCCGCGGGCAGCTTCATCGGGCTGAGGAAGCGGCGGGCGTAGACGAAGGAACAGCCCACGCTCAGTGAGCCGCCCATCATGTACAGGGTGCCGACCAGGTTGACCGTTTCGCCGACGCCGGACCACGGCCGGGCGATCAGCAGCACCCCGAGGAAGCCCAGCCCCACGCCGCAGGCCGAGCGGCCGTTCAGCGGCTCGTCGTGCAGGAATAGCCAGGCGCAGACGAAGGTGAACAGCGGGATCGCGCCGCTGAGCATGCCGGCGACGCTGGACGGCAGCAGCGACGTGCCCTGGGCGAAGGCCACGTAGTAGACGGCCGTGGCCAGCAGCGACATCACCAGGAAATGGTGGGCATGCCGCAGGTGGCGGACGCTGAGGGCACGGGTGGCGAGGGCGTAACCGAGCACCGGGAGGAAGCCGAAGACCACCCGCAGCAGCACGATCTGGGCGGGGCTGATCCAGTCGGCGGCCCACTTCACGAAGATGAAGTTGCTGCCCCAGATCACCCCCAGCAGGAGGAAGACGCCGTAGGCGGTCTGCCGCGCCATGGTCAGACCGAACGGCCCAGACCGCCGTCGACCCGGAGGTTCTGGCCAGTGATGTAGCCGGCGCCCTCGGAGGCGAGGAAAGCGATGGTGGCGGCGATCTCCTCGGCCTTGCCGTAGCGCTGCAGGGGAACCTGGCGGGCGCGTTCTTCGGTGCCGGGCAGGCTGTCGATCCAGCCGGGCAGGACGTTGTTCATGCGCACGTTATCGGCGGCGTAGGCGTCCGCGAACAGTTTGGTATAGGCGGCGAGGCCCGCGCGGAACACCCCGGAGGTGGGGAACATCGCGTCCGGCTCGAAGGCCCAGGCGGTGGAGATGTTGATGATCGCCCCGGCCTTCTGCTTCTGCATCACCGGCGTCACCAGGCGGGCCGTGCGGATCACGTTCATCAGGTAGGTGTCCAGCCCCTTGTGCCAGTCCTCGTCGGTGAGGGACAGGATCGGCGCCCGTGGGCCGTGCCCGGCGCTGTTCACCAGCACGTCGATGCGGCCCCAGGCGTCCAGGGTCGCGTCGACCAGGCGCTGCAGGTCCTCGTTGGACTGGTTCGAGCCGGTCACGCCGAGGCCGCCCAGGCGCTTGGCCAGGGCCTCGCCCTTGCCGGAGGAGGAAAGGATCGCCACCTTGAAGCCGTCGGCGCTCAGGCGTTCGGCCGCGGCGGCGCCCATGCCGCTGCCGGCGGCGGTGAGGATGGCGACTTTTTCTACTGTCATGGATGATCTCCGAGGGGGCTGGGCCCCGCTGTGATGGGCTTGTAGATCAGGTATATCATCGCGCCCATGACTCGACGAACGAGTTTTCATCCTCTTTCGCAGTAGAAAAACTATCCCATGAGTCCATCCGCTCGACGTCTTCCCTCCCTCAATGGTCTGCGGGCCTTCGAGGCGGCCGCCCGTCATTCCAGCTTCCGCCTGGCCGCGGAGGAGCTGGGGGTCACCCAGGGCGCGGTGGCCCAGCAGGTGCGCGGGCTGGAGGCCGAGCTGGGCATGCAACTGTTCGACAGGCTGCCCCGCCGTCTGGTCCTGACCGGCGCCGGGCGCGCCTACCAGGCGGATATCGGCCGGGCGTTCGGGATCATCGCCGAGGCGACCCGGGCGCTGCGCCCGGCGCCGCTGCCCCTGACCATCAGCGTGACGCCCACCTTCGCCTCGAAATGGCTGATCCCCCGCCTGCCGGACTTCATGGCGCGGCACCCGGAACTGGAGCTGCACATCCTCGCCACCGAGCGCCTGTCCAGTTTCCACGCCGACCGCGTCGACATCGCCGTGCGCTTCGGGCGCCCGCCGTTCGGGCCCGGCCTGACGGCGGAGCTGCTGTTCGAGCAGGACATCATCGCCGTGTGCAGCCCGGTGCTGCTGCAGGGCCGGGACCTGCCGCTGCGGGCGGACGACCTGGACGGCTTCGTGCTGCTCCACGACACCCACAACCTCTGGCCGGAATTCATCGAGACCTTCCTCGGCAGCGCCTCTTCCGCCACCGCCAAGGGCATCCGCTTCAACCAGACCTCCCACGCCATCGACGCGGCCCTCGCCGGGCAAGGCATCACCCTGGCCAACCGCTTCTTCCTCAGCCAGGACCTGGCCGCCGGCCGCCTGGTGCAGCCCATCGACGGCACCCTGCGCCGTGACGCGGATTTCTACGTGGTGATGCCGCGCCATCGCCGCTCCGGGCCGGTGGAGACGGTGCGCGACTGGCTGCTGGAGGCACGCGGGCAGGCGATGGACCCGTCGCCGGGACACGGGTGACCCCGGCACAAGGGGGGGCCGCACCGGCAAGCGAGCACGGGCCGGCCGGTCGGAGCCGGCATCGGCATGGGGGAGGGCGGCGGGGGCCGTAGCCCGGCTCGATCGGACGACAAACCGGGCGCGGTGGTCCCCGGGAGGACCGTCAGGCGGGCTGTATCACCAGGTGCGCGAAGAGGCCCTGGAAGTGCTCCCGCAGCCGTTGCTTGGCTTCGTCGGCGCTGAACGTATCGTTGGCCAGGAAGTACTGCCACCAGAACAGGCCGACGGCGTGCAGGGTGGTGGCCCACAGGGCGGGTTGCAGGTCTGCCGGCAGCCGGCCCTGGGCCTGGAAGTGCAGCAGCAGGGCCTCCTGGTCCTTGATCAGGATCTGCTCGTTGTCCCAGGATTCCTGGCGGCCGGGTTCCCAGGAACTGACCAGGCCGACCACCTGGCCGTGGCGCCAGATCGCCCGGTCCAGGTATTTCAGGGCACCGTCGATGAGGTGGGAATAGAGCTGGCAGAAGGTCTCGCACACGTCCGCCGGCGGGTTCTCCATGAGCGGCAGGCGCTCTTCCCGCGCCTCGGTGCGGTACAGGGTGACCAGCGCCAGCAGCAGGGCATCCTTGGTGGGGAAATAGTTGTAGATGGTGCCGAGGGAGACGTCGGCCTTCTCGGCGATCTCCTCCAGCCGGGCGCCGTCCACGCCCTTGGCCTTGAACGCATCGGCCGCGGCCAACAGGATGGTCCGTTGCCGTTCGCGGCGCTTTCGTTCTCGTAAGCTCATAACCCTCGTTTCCTTGTTCGAAGCGGACCGCGGTGCTCAGGCGGAGGGGCAGCCGCCCGCCCGCTTGCCCGCCAGGTATTCGTCGATTATCTGCTGCATGCGCGCCCGGCCGAAACTCGGGAAGTGGCCGCCGTGCACCACGTTGGCCGGCATTTCCCGCAGGCGGTGCAGGGTGTCCAGGTAATCGGGCAGGTGCGAGTGATGGGCGTCGTCTACCAGCGGGCCGTCGTAGACCGCGTCGCCGGAAAGCAGGATACCGCTGCGCGCCTCCCACAGGGCGATGCTGCCGGGGGAGTGGCCGGGGACGTGCAGCACCTCGAAGTGGCGATCCCCCAGGTCGATCACGTCGCCGGCTTCCAGCAGGCGGGTCGCCGGGGCGCTGTGCACGTGGTAGTCCGCCTGGCGGTAGCCGCCCGGGGGCAGGCGCTCGAACATGTCGATCACCGCGTAGCGGTCGGCCAGGGTCTCGTGGCCGTCGGGGCGGGCGAGGATGGCGGCCTCGGCCCGGTGGCAGGCGCGTTCCTCGAACTCGTGGTGGCAGCCGATGTGATCAAAGTGGGCATGGCTGGCCACCGCGATCAGCGGCTTCAGGCGCAGCCAGGGCAGCATCCGCGTGAGGCTCACCACGCCCATCCCGGAATCGAACAGCAGGTCCCGGTCACGCCCGCGCACATGCCAGATGTTGCAGCGGTAGAACGGGTCGATGAAGCGCTCCTGGATGTGGGTCACGCCATCGGCGAGGCGATCTACGTGGTACCACTCCCGAGCGGTGGCCTCTGGGCGGCTGGTCATCGAGGTCTCTCCTGGGTCGTCGCGGGACAGGCGGATCATCGCCCATCGTCCCGACACAATGCGCGCTGAAAAATATGAAATCAACTATAAAAATATAGTTGACAGTAATTTTGTTGGTGATATCAATATTCCCAACGGCTGCGGCAAGCGGTCGCAGCTGTACCGACATCACCTACACGAGAAACCCGCCATGCCTGTGCGCCCCAACCCCTTCACCCGGGACCTGAACGACGGCCGCTGCCTGCTCGGCACCTGGCTGATGAGCGCCCGCCACGCCACGATGCTGAACGTGCTGCGCCTGTCCGGCCTGGACTTCGTCAAGGTGGACATGGAGCACACCCCGATCTCCCTGGAGACCGTGGCGGACATGGCGCTGCTCGCCCGGGCCCTGGATTTTTCCCTGGTGGTGCGGCCCCCGGATGGCGGGCGGGTCTGGGTCAACCGGCTGCTGGACGCCGGGGTGTGGAACCTCTACGTGCCGCAGATCCACAACGCCGAGATGGCCCGGCAACTGGTGCAGGTGGCGCGTTATGCCCCCTTGGGCAACCGCGGCACCTTCGAGCCCGGCCCCCAGGACGACTACTGCGAGCCCGGCGAGCCCAGCGCACAACTGCCGGCCTTGAACCGCCAGGTCCACCTGACCGTGATGCTGGAGTCCATCGAGGCCTTCGAGAACCTCGACGAGATCGCCAGCGTGCCCGGGATCGACGCCCTGGCCATGGGCCCG
Organism: Pseudomonas mangiferae; assembly: GCF_007109405.1. GTDB lineage: Bacteria > Pseudomonadota > Gammaproteobacteria > Pseudomonadales > Pseudomonadaceae > Pseudomonas_T > Pseudomonas_T mangiferae. Next base: position 96,262 of record NZ_VJOY01000009.1, on the reverse strand, counting down.
GCGGACCTCGCCCAGGAGCTGGGGATCTACCAGAAGCCCGAGGAACAGGCGGTGATCCGCGAGTACCAGGCGCGCCTGCAGGCCAGTGCGCGCGCCCATGGCAAGCAACTGGAGATCGGCGTCTGGTCGACCCAGGAAGCCCGCGAGTGGCGGGGCCGGGGCGCGCAGATCCTCACCTACATGACCGACACCATGATCATCCGCGAGCGCTACCAGGAGGCCGTCCAGGCTTTCCAGGCGTGAGCCGCGAACCGTCCAGCGCCGCCCGCCCGGGTCGGTGAAGCGAATCGAGGAACAGTGAAATGAGCACGATCGAAGTCATTCCCAGCGGCGCGGCCCTGGGCGCGGAAATCCGCGGCGTGGACCTGTCCAAGCCGTTGAGCGACGACACCCGGCGGCAGATCCTCGCCGCCTGGCACGAGCACCTGGTGCTGTACTTCCGCGGGCAGAACCTGAGTGACCCGGCATTGCTGCAGTTCGGCGAGTGCTTCGGCGAGGTTCTGGCGGACAACCGGCCGGTGGACTACAACCGCGCCGCCGACACCGAATACCCGGATCGCATCGACGTGATCTCCAACGTGGTGGTGGACGGCAAGCCCATCGGCGCCCTGGGGGACGGCGAGGCCCTGTGGCACACCGACACCCAGCCGGTGCCCAACTCAGCGCTGATCCTGCACGCCCTGGAAACCCCGTCCCAGGGGGGGCGTACCCGCTTCGGCAACATGTACACCGCCTACGAGACCCTGCCCGACGACCTGCGCGAGCAGGTGGAAGGCCGCGCCTCGATCCACGACCGCATCTACGGGCTGCAGAAGAACACGCTGTTCCACAGCTCCAGTGCTACCCTCGATGCGTTCGACAAGAGCCGCATGCCCGGCCCCTGGTGGCCCATCGTGCGCACCCACGGGGAGACCGGGCGCAAGGCCCTGCACCTGCAGCGCGAGGGCGGCGGCTACGTGGTCGGCCTGTCCAGCGAGGACAGCGACCGCCTGCTGGAGAGGCTCTGGGCGCACATGACCCAGCCGCACCTGATCTGGGAGCACAGCTGGCAGGTCGGCGACGTGCTGGTGTGGGACAACCGCTGCACCATCCACGCCCGCACGCCGTTCCAATCCACCGAGCGCCGCCGCCTGCACCGGGTCACGGTCAAGGGCGAATGGCCGAACTGAGGCGAGTCGCCGCCGGCCTGGCGGCAGAACCGGCCAGACGACCGTCAGGAGCGTGGAAAATGACCCGACTACAGACCCCCTGCATCGAATTTCATGACGTCTCCAAGCGCTATGGCGACTTGCAGGTGCTCAATGGCGTGAGCTTCCAGGCCCGGCCGGGCGAGAAGCTCAGCCTGATCGGCCCCAGCGGCTCGGGCAAGACCACCATCCTGCGGGTGCTGATGACCCTGGAGTCCATCGACGGCGGCACCGTGCGCATCGAGGGCGAGCCGTTGCGGGTGCCCGGCGAGCAGCAGCGCCTCTCCCGCTCTGCGGAGCGCGGGCTGCAGCGCATCCGCGGCAAGGTGGGCATGGTGTTCCAGCACTTCAACCTGTTTCCCCACATGGACGTGCTGCGCAACATCACCCTCGGGCCGATGCTGACCCAGGGCGTGAGCCGCGACGAAGCCGAGGCCCAGGCGCTGCGCTACCTGGACATGGTCGGCCTGGCGGACAAGGCCCGCAGCCGGCCCAGCCAGCTGTCCGGCGGCCAGAAGCAGCGGGTGGCCATCGCCCGCTCCCTGGCGCTGAAGCCGAAGATCATGCTCTTCGACGAAGTGACCTCGGCGCTGGACCCGGAGCTGGTGGACGAGGTGCTGGCGGTGATGCGCACCCTGGCCCGGGAGACCGACATGACCATGCTGCTGGTGACCCACGCGATGAACTTCGCCCGGGATTTCTCCGACCGCGTGCTGTTCTTCGAGCGCGGCCGCATCCTCGAGGAGGGCCCACCGCAACAGATATTCAGTGAACCGCGGGAAGAGCGTACGCGTACCTTCCTGCGCAAGATCCTCGCCTCCGGCCAGGATCTCTGAAGAGGACGGGCGACCCCACGAGAGCCCTGCCGGACGGCCGCCGACGCGACCTCCCTACAGGGACGCCATCGCCCATGCCATGTGCATTCCCGCTGTATGACTGCCTCGCTACAAGAACCGTACTTCCAAAAATGAGGGGCTTCGACATGACCATGAACCAACACCCGAACGTGACCACCGGCGCGGGCCCGCTGCTCGCCTCCCTGATGGCCGCCGTCGTGCTGACCGGCGCCGTGCTCGGCAGCGCCCGGGCCGACACCCTGGCCGACGTGCAGAAGAAGGGCTACGTGGAAATCGGCATCGGCTCCGGCGGCTTCCCCTACGCGGGGGTCGGGGCCGACGGCAAGCCCACCGGCGCCGCGCCGGACATCTCCATCGCCGCGCTCAAGCGCATGGGCATCAACGACGTGCGCGCCCGGGTGGTGGACTGGGGCGCGCTGATCCCCGGGCTGCAGGCGCGGCGCTTCGACCTAGTCAGCACCGGCATGTTCATGAACAAGCAGCGTTGCGCCGCGGTGCTGTTCTCCCAGCCCGACACCTGCAGCGCGCAGACCTTCATGGTGCCCAAGGGCAACCCGAAGAAGCTGCATTCCTTCGCCGACGTGGCCGCCGACCCGGCCCTGAAGATCACCATGGCCCCCGGTTCAATGGAAGTTCGCGCGGCCAAGGCGGCCGGCGTCAAGGACGCCCAGATGCTCACCAACAGCGACGTGCAGAGCAAGCTCAAGCTGCTGCAGAGCGGCCGGGTGGATGTCTGGGTCGACCCCAGCGACACCTTCTCCGCCCTCGGCGAGCAGTCCGCCGGCTTCGACGTGGTGGCAGTGGACGGTGCCGTCGTGCAGTGCGCCGGCGCGGTGTTCCGCAAGGCTGATGTGTCGTTCCGCGACGCCTACGACCAGGCCCTGGAGCAGCTCAAGGCGTCCGGCGAGTTCCAGGCTAGCCTGACCCGCTACGGCTTCCCGGTGGAGCCGGCGCTGCAGGCCTCCCGCGACGAGATGTGCGAACGCGAGTGATGCGCGCACCGGCGCGGCGGTCCTCGCCGCCGTGCCCGTTCCCTCGGCCTGACGTCGCGCGGCGGCGCGGCCGGCCCTACTCGGCGGGCGGCGTCCCCGCGGGAGAATGCGTATGCAAGAGTCCCTGGGCTATTACGGCCTGATCCTCCAAGGGCTGTGGGTCACCGTGCAACTCACGGTGGCCGGCTGCCTGCTGGCGGCCCTGGTGGCCTTCGCCATAGGACTGGGCGGTGTCTCGCGGGCCTGGCCGGTGCGCCTGGCGTGCCGTTTCTACACCCTGTTCTTCCGCGGCACCTCCAGCCTGGTGCAGCTGTTCTGGGCGTTCTACGTGCTGCCGCAGATGGGGGTGGAGCTGTCGCCCATGCTGGTGGGTATCGCCGTGCTCGGCCTCAACGTCGGCAGCTACGCCGCCGAGGTGGTGCGCGCCGCAATCCTCGCCGTGCCCCGGGAGCAGTCCGAGGCGGCGGTGGCCATCAACCTGACCCGCTGGCAGCGCATGCGCTACGTGATCCTGCCCCAGGCCCTGCCGCTGATGCTGCCGTCGTTCGGCAACAACGTGGTCGAGCTGATGAAGATGACCGCCATCGTCTCGCTGATCACCATCAACGAGCTGACCGCCCAGGCCCAGGCCATTCGCTCGGCCACCGGCGACACGCTGATGCCGTACCTGGCGATCCTGATCCTCTACTACCTGCTCTCGCTGGTGCTCACCGCACCCGTGAAGTGGCTGGAGAAACGCGGCTCCACGAGCCCCCGTTAAGAAGGCGATGCACATGACCTGGGATTGGCAGTTTGTCTGGTCGTTCATGCCCACCCTGCTGGAGGGCGCCTGGCTCACCGTGCTGGCCACCGTCGTTGGCACCGTGATCGCCCTGCTGCTGGGGGCGGTGCTCGCCGTGGCGGGGTACTCGCGCTACCGCCTGGTGCGCGGCGCCATCGCCTTCGTGGTGCAGTTCCTGCGCGGCACGCCGCTGCTGGTGCAGCTGTACGTGATCTTCTTCGTCCTGCCGGACATCGGCATCGTGCTGCCGGCCTTCCTCGCCGGGGTGATCGGCCTGGGGGTGCACTATTCCGCCTACCTGGCGGAGGTGTACCGCGCCGGCATCGACAGCGTCGACAGGGGGCAGTGGGATGCGTCCACCGCCATCAACCTGAGCCGCCGGCAGGTCTGGCTGCACGTGATCCTGCCCCAGGCCATCCCGAAGATGGTGCCGCCCTTGGGCAACTACTCCATCGGCATGCTCAAGGAGTCGGCGCTGCTCTCCACCATCTCGGTCTTCGAGCTGGTGGCCAGGGCCCAGGCCATCGGCAACGAGACCTACCGCTTCACCGAGCCGCTGACCCTGGTGGGCCTGTCGTTCCTGACCCTCACCATCATCTTCACCCTGTTGCTGCGCCTGGCCGAGCGCAAGGCCGAGGGCCTGCGCTAGGCCGCGGAGAACGCGGCACTGGCGGGCGGCACGTTCGCCCGCCACCCGGGCCGGCGCCGCTCACGGCCGGCCTGGCAGGAACGGGCGGCGGGCGAACGTGCCGCCCGCCGGGTCCTCAGGCGCCGTCCACGCGCTCGCCCATGGAGGCTGCGTGCATATGGTCCAGTTGGGTGAAATCGAAGTCCGCCCGGGCGCAGTAGCGCTTCACCCCGGCCTCTGCCGCGATGATCTCGTCGGCGACCCGGCGCAATTCGTCCAGGGGCACCTCGGGCGGGATGATCATGGCGCCGTGCTCGTCCATGTGCAGCAGGTCGCCGGGGTTCACAAGCAACCCGCCGACCCGCACCGGCGTGCCCACCGTGACGAAGCGGATGTTGCCGTGGCCCACGCTGACGCTGCCGGCGAACAGGCCGAAGCCCAGGGGCAGGATGTCCGGCAGGTCGCGCACGCTGCCGTTGGTCAGCACCCCGACGCAGCCCAGGCGCTGGAACACCGTCGCCGCCACGTCGCCCCAGGCGCAGGCGCGCCCGGTCGGCGTGTCCAGGTCCTGGACCACCATGATGCTGCCGGCCGGCTGCGCGGCCACGTGCTCCCAGACGTCCCGGTAGGTGAGGTGCGCCTCGCCCTCGGCCAGGGGGAATTCGCCGATGATCTTCGCGGTGACCGCATGCCCGACGAAGCTGCCCAGCTGGGGGAAGACGCAGCGGATGGAGCCGTCGGTGTAGCCCTCGGTCTTGCCGCGCACGGCGAACCGCTCGATGGCGTCGTAGAGCAGCGGGGTGCGGTAGCCCCGCAGGGCCTGCAGCGTCGAGGCGTCGGGTGAATGGGCCATGGCAGTCGTCTCCAGAAAATAAAGTCAGGTACAGGAAATAAAAACGCTACAGCCTGAATCCCGTTAAATCCATATAAAAATTTATAGTAGAGTTCAAAAATAGATTGCGCCGGGAAAAGTGCTGTGGTGCAATCCTGATCGAAGCCTTCCGGCGAGCCGCCGCCGCGAATGCTCGGAAACCGTGAGAAAGCGCCGCAGAACAACACCGACAAGGCGCGCCAGAACGTACCGGCCTCACCCGCCGTCGCGGACTGCGCTTTTTGATTCTGCCGCCAAGATTCGAGCCGAGGTGCGCGCACCCGGCTCGGCCCGGCCGGGGCCACCCGGCGGACATCGACCCGCGTGCAAGCAGGAGAATCAAGATGACCGGTATCACCCGACGTGGCTTCACCCTCGCCAGCGCGGCTACCCTCGCCGTACTCGGCACCCCCGGGTTCATCGGCCGCGCCCTGGCCGCCCAGACCACCCTGTCCGGCGTCGAGTGGGGCGGGCCCTACATCGATGCCTTCAAGCAGATCGAGGCACGCCAGTCGGCCGTGAAGGTGCGCTGGGAGCTGCATGCCTCGGGGGCTGCGGCGATCCTGGGCAAGCTCAAGGCGAACTGGCCGAACGTGCCCTATGACTTCATCGCCGCCTACGACCCGGTGTTCACCGCAATGATCAACGAGGGCTGGGCCGAGCCCATCGACCCGGCCCTGGTGCCCAACCTGCGCCACATCCCCACCCACCTGACCCTGCCGGATGCCCAGGGCCGCGCCCGGGTCGTGCCCCGCGGGCTGTCGGGGTTCTACTTCGGCTACCGCTCGGACATCGCACCGCTGGCGATCGAGCGTATCGACGACCTGCTGTCGCCGAAGCTGAAAGGGCAGATCTGCTGGCCGCACCCGACCCAGATGAGCGGGCTGCACATCGTCGCCCTGGCGCGGCACGCCGGTGGCGACGAGCACGACATCGAGCCGGGCTGGAAACTGCTCAAGGAGATCGCCAAGGCCGGCAACATCGGCCGGGTGGCGCAGACTGAAGTCGACTTCATCAATTCCCTGTCGGTGGGGGAGACCTCGGTGTCCTTCTGGCACCTGGCGGCCTGGGCCAACGTGGCGAAGAACGCGCCGGTGGTGCACCTCACCAAGCGCCCCGGGTTCACCACGTACCTGAGCACCACCGGTTGGGTGATCCTGCCCACCAGCACCCACAAGGAGGCCACCGCGGCGTTCCTCAACCACGCGCTGGAGCCGGAGAACCTGGCCACCTACTGCGCGGTGGTGGGCGAGGTGCCGGCCAGCAGCCAGGTGCCGGTGGACGAGAGCATGCAGCAGATGAAGTTCTCGCCGGAGGAATCCCGCACCTACACCAACCTCCCCGACTGGGCCTACCTCGCCACCCGGGTGAACGAGTGGACCCAGCGCTGGGAAACCGAGATCGCGCACCTGCTGTGAGTGTGCCGCCAACCGCCTGATGCCGGAGACGCCATGAACGTCCAGACTCCCCTGAACCTGCTCTACCCCCGTGTCACCGAGGCGTTCGAGAACGCCCACATGCTGCCCAGCGAGGCCTACATCGACCCGGACTGGTACGCCCGCGAGAAGGCCGGCATCTTCGGCAACGCCTGGGTGGTGGTGGGCCGCGCCGAGCAGATCCCCAACGCCGGCGACTACTTCACCTGCCACGTCACCGGGCAGTGCGTGCTGCTGGCCCGCGGCGAGGACGGCCAGGTACGTGCGTTCTCCCCCAGCTGCCGCCACCGCGGCGCGCTGATCGCCGAGGGCGAGGGCAACAAGCGCGCCTTCGTCTGCCCCTACCACCGCTGGACCTACGGCCTGGACGGCAGCCTGATCGGCGCCCCGGGCATGGACGGCCACCCGAATTTCGACAAGGCCGACTTCCCCCTGGCGGGCATCTCCTGCGCGGTGTGGCAGGGCTTCATCTTCATCAACCTCAGCGACACGCCGTCGTCCCTGGAGGACGACCTGGCCGACCTGGGGCCCATCGTCGAGCCCTATCGCCTGGGGGACATGCGCTTGGCGCGGACCAAGACCTACACCATCAAGGCCAACTGGAAGTCCTACATCGACAACTCCATCGAGGCCTACCACGTCGCCAGCGTGCACGCCCGCAGCCTGCAGCCGGTGGCGCCGATGTCCGCCTGGCAGTGCGAGCCCCACGAACATTTCTACCTGCAGTGGGCCGAGTTCGCCGGCACCCTCGGCGTGCTCAAGGGCGAGGAAGGCTTCCCGCCGATGCCGGGGTTCTCCCTGGACCAGCCGGCCCGGCACATCCTGGTGACGCTGCTGCCCAACACCGTGCTGACCATGACCGTCGATGCCATCTGGTGGATCACCCTGCTGCCCCTCGACGTCAACACCAGCACCCTGGTGGTCAACCATGCGTTCCCGGTGGGCACCCGCGAGCGCCCGGACTACGAGGCCATCGCCGAGCGCTATTTCCGCCGCTTCGATGTGGTCAGCCAGGAAGACATCGAGATCACCGAGATCCAGCAGCGCGGCATCACCCACGGCCGGCGCATCCCCGGGCTGTACCAGGAACAGGAGCGCCTGGTGCACGCCTTCGCCGGCTACGTGCTGCGCACCCTCGACCGGTCCGGAGCCTGACGGCCCATGGAACTCGCCGTGTCGTCCAGGCCATGCGCGCCGCCCCGCCGGGGCGGGCGCCCGTTGCTGCCGGTGGCCCTCCTGCTGCCGGCATCGGTGGCGGCGCTGCTGTTCATCTGCGGGCCGCTGCTGGTGCTGGCCTGGCAGAGCCTGCTGGAACATGTGCCCGGGCAGGTGGGGGCCGCCGCGGACAGCCCGCTCAGCTACCGCAACTACCTGCTGTTCACTTCGCCGTCCTACCTGAACTTCCTCTGGGGCACGCTGCGCATCAGCGCCTGCGCGGCCCTGGCGGCGGTGCTGCTGAGCGGGCTGATCGCCTACCGCATCACCCGCATCCGCAGCGGCTGGGCACGCAAGGCGCTGATCGGCCTGATGCTCGGGCTGACCTTCCTCAGCGTGCTGGTGCGGGTCTACGCCATCTCCCTGACCTTCGGCGTCGGCGGGCCGGCCGGGGCGTTCCTGCGCAGCCTGGGGGTCGCCCTGGGGTCGCGGGAATACATCGAGTGCGTGGTGATCCTGGGCTTTTTGCACTTCCTCCTGCCCATCGTCACCCTGATCCTCATCGGCACCTTCCAGGGCATCTCCGGCTCGTACTACGAGGCGGCGCGCTCCCTGGGCGTTGCCAGCTGGCGGGCGCACCTGGACACCACCGTGCGCCTGGCCCTGCCCGGGCTGTACTCGGCGTTCATCGTCGCCTTCAGCCTGGCGGCCAGCTCCTTCGTGATCCCGCTGGTGCTGGGGCAGGGCAAGGTGCTGTTCCTCGCCAACCTGGCCTACGTGCGCTTCGGCGAGATGGCCGACTACCCCGGCGGCGCGGCGGTCTCCATCGTCCTGCTGGCGGTCAGCCTGGCCATCGTCGGGCTGTTGGGCAAGCTGCTGGGCAACCGCCTCGGGAGGTCTGCATGAGACGCCTGCTCGACGGCCTGTGGGGCGCCTTCGGCGGGCTGACGGTGATCCTCTCGGTGGCCTTCCTGCTGCTGCCCATCGCCATCGCGGTGATGATGTCCTTCGACGCCCGCACCTTCCTCGGCGCCTTCCCGCCCCAGGCGTTCTCCTGGCACTGGTACCAGCGCTTCATCGACGAGCCGCTGTACATGCACGGCCTGCGCAACAGCCTGCTGCTGGCCTCGCTGTCGACCCTGCTCAGCGTCGGCCTCGGGGTGGCCGCGGCCATCGGCCTGCACAAGGCACGCTTCCGGGGGCGGCAGCTGCTGGTGTCGATCTTCCTCGCGCCGCTGGTGGTGCCGGCGGTGGTCATCGGCTTCGGCCTGCTGGTCACCCTGTCCGCCCTGGGCGTGGTATCGGGGATGGGCAAGTTGCTGATCGCCCACGGGGTGATCACCCTGCCGTACGTGATCCGCTCGGTGACCGCCACCCTGGCCGGCCTCGGCCCGTCCCTGGAGGAAGCCGCCATGAGCCTGGGCGCCTCGCCGTGGACGGTGATCCGCACGGTGGTCCTGCCGCTGTGCCGCCCCGGCATCGTGGTGGGCGCGGTGCTGGCCTTCACCGTGTCGTTCGACGACGTCTCGGTGGGCATCTTCCTGGCCGACCCGGAGAGCACCACGCTGCCCCTGGCGCTGGTGTCGATGATGCGCTCCAACTTCGACCTGACCATCGCCGCCGCCTCGACCGCGATGATCGCCGTGTCGTGCATCGCCCTGGTCCTGGTGGAGTGGCTCATCGGCGTCGACAGGCTGTTCGGCACCGGCACAACGAAAAGGTGAGAAACCCATGATCGACAGCAGCATCGTCGCCTTGAGCCTCAGCGGCATCAGCAAGGGCTACGGCAACATCGGCGTGCTCCATGGCATCGACATGGACCTGCACCAGGGCGAGATCGTGGCGCTGCTGGGCCCCAGCGGCTGCGGCAAGACCACCACCCTGCGGGCCATCGGCGGCTTCGTCGCCCCGGACAGCGGGCGGATTCGCATCAAGGGCCAGGACGTCACCCGCCTGGCGGTGCCGGAGCGGGACTTCGGCATCGTCTTCCAGGACTACGCGCTGTTCCCCCACCTGACCGTGGCGGAGAACATCCGCTACGGCCTGAAGCATCGCCGCTACCGGGCGCGGCCCCACGCCGAGCGCGTCGACGAGCTGCTGCGGCTGGTGCGCATGGAAGCCTTCGCCGACCGCTACCCCGCCCAGCTCAGCGGCGGCCAGAAGCAGCGGGTCGCCCTGGCCCGGGCCCTGGGGCCGAACCCCGCGGTGCTGCTGCTGGACGAGCCCCTGTCGGCCCTGGACGCCTCGGTGCGCGGCAAGCTGCAGGTGGAATTGCGCCAGGTGCTGCGGGAGGTGGGCATCACCACGGTGATCGTCACCCACGACCACGAGGAGGCGGCGGTGGTGGCCGACCGCATCGTGCTGATGCACGAGGGGCGGATCATCCAGGACGGGCCGCCCCTGGGGATCTACGACCGGCCACGCTCGCGCTTCTGCGCGGAATTCCTCGGCGAGGTGAACTGGCTCGCCGGGCGGGTCGTGGCGCACCGCGACGACGGGCCGGTCGAGGCCGAGCTGGGCAATGGTCAGCGCATCGTCCTGGCGGCCCGGGGGCCGCGACCCGCCCTGGGCAGCGCCCTGGAGATCGGCATCCGCCCCGAGCGCCTGGCCCTGGCCGACGACGCGGTTCGCCCGGCGATCCGCAACCGGGTCGAGGGCCGCGTGGACCGGGTCCAGGCCAATCGCACCAACGTGGAGCTGTGCGTGGCCCTCGACGGCGGGCAGAGCCTGATGGTTACCCACCGCCGCGACGAGCGCGTGCCGGCGGTGGGCAGTCGGGTGGTCCTGGGGTTCGGGGGCGACGACGCCTTCTACTGGCCCGCCGAGGGGGCATGAGGCGCCGGCGGTACCACGCTGGCGAAGATGAAGTCGAGGTTGGCCCGCAGCTTGTCGAGGAACAGCGGGAAGTCGAAGTCGTCGCGCACCAGGAACTGCTGCCAGTAGCAGAACCCGCAGGCGTGGATGACTTCCACCAGCGCCGCCACGTCCAGGTCCCGGGGCAGCACGCCCTCGTGCTGCAGGGACTTGGCGATGGCCACCTGGTAGGTGATCAGCTCGCGCTCGTGCTGCCAGCGCTTCTCCATGGCCTCGTGCCAGCTGCCGGCGGCGAAGGCGGCCAGGGCGTGGCGCCACAGCAGCTTGTCCAGGTAGCGCAGGCTTTCCTCGGCCATGACCGTATAGAACTGCAGGAAGGCCCGGGTGGGTTCCAGGGGCGGCGCCGAGAGCAGCGACGCCAGGGCCTTGGGGGAGTGTTCCCGGTGATAGGCCACCAGCTCCATCAGGAGGATGTCCTTGGTGGGGAAGTAGTTGTAGACGGTGCCGGGGGCGACGTCCGCCTGGCGGGCGATCTCCTCGATGCGGGTCTTCTCGAACCCCTGTTCCTTGAACTGCCGGGACGCCACTTCGAGGATCTTCAGCCGCCGTTGGCTCTTGGTCTTTTCTCTCTGCCCTGGCGCTGCCACACGAACTCCTCGACACGATGAATTTGCCACGATGGGAACCGCTTCGATGCGCACCGCAGACACCGACTTCGACGTAAGGCTCACGGCGGCGTCCATGCTATCGGATGGCATCCGCTTGTTCGAGCTGCAATCGGCCACCGCGGCGCCCCTGCCGGCCTTCGAGGCCGGGGCCAGCCTGGCGGTGCACCTGGCGCCGGGGCTGACCCGCCACTACTCGCTGCTGGACGACCCGGCGACCCGCGGCCGCTACCGCATCGCGGTGAAGCGCGAGAGCCCGTCCCGGGGCGGCTCCGAGGCGATGCACGGCCTGCAGGTGGGGCGGATTCTACGGGTGTCCCTGGCACCGAACAATTTCCCCCTGCGCCCGGGCCCGGGAAGCACGCTGCTGCTGGGCGCCGGCATCGGCATCACGCCGTTGCTGTCCATGGCCCACCAGCTGGCCCGGGACGGGCGCGACTTCCGGCTCGTCTACTACTGCCGCGAGGCGCGCGACCTGCACCTGTTCGACGACCTGCTGGACCCGCGCTGGGGCGAGCGCGTCGAGAAGCACGCCTCGCGCCTGGGCCCGCCGACCCGCGAACGGCTGGCGCAGCTGGCCGGGACGCTGCCCGCCGCCACCCAGGTCTACGCCTGCGGCCCCGCCGGTTTCATCGACACGGCGCGCACGCGCCTGGAACCCCGCCTCGGGCCCGGGCAGTTCTTCGAGGAGCGCTTCCAGGCCGATCCGGCCCAGGCCGGTGGCGACGGCTTCAGCGTGCAGCTGGGCGCGCAGGGCGAGGTCCTATGGGTGCCAGGCGACAAGAGCATCGTCCAGGTGCTGCGGGAGGCGGGCGTGGCGGTGGAGACCTCCTGCGAGATGGGCCTGTGCGGCACCTGCCTGATGCGGGTCGTCGAGGGCGAGCCGCTGCACCGGGACAGCTACCTCACCGACCCGGAAAAGGCCGAGGGCCGGCTCATCATCACCTGCGTCTCCCGCTGCGCCTCCGGCCGGCTGGTGCTGGAGCGGCCGTGAGCCGCGGCGCCCGATAACGCGCAACGCTTGCCCGGCCGGCTCGCCGCCGCACCCTGGCGGCGCCGAGTCGTCGCGATCACCGGGCACCCCACGCCCTTTCCTTGCGCGATGCACCCCATCCGGGGTGCCCGTTGCCGCCTTTCGTTCCGCCGGTGTCCGCCATCCGCCTGTTTCACTTTTTTCGTTGACAGGGGAAAAAGCCCTGTGCATTCTTTTTCAAAGGTTCATCCAATGAACCTAGCGCTTCGGCGCGACCGAGGTCTCCGCTTTCGCTCATAAAAACAAGAAAGGAGAAATCATGAACAACCCGATCGATCTCCGATCCCGCGCTGCGCATCCGCACGGCGAAACCCGGCGCCGGCCTGCCTGGCCGTTCGCCGCGCTGGTGCTGGCCGGCGCCGTGCTGGCCCAGCCGGCCTGGGCGAAGGACGCCATCAAGGTCTGTTTCGTCGACGACCGCAGCGGCGCGGCGGCGGATACCGGCATCCAGAGCTACAACGGTTTCCAACTGGCCCTGGCCGAAGTGAACGCCGCCGGCGGTATCGCCGGGCACCCGGTGGAGGCGGTGGCCTACGACGGCAAGACCGACCCGCAACTGACGGCCACCTTCGCCAGCCGCTGCGCCGAGGACGACGGTGCGCTGGCCATCGTCGGCGGCAACCCGGCGGCGCCGGCGGCGGCAATGATCCCCATCGCCACCGAGTACGAGATTCCCTACCTGATGCTGTCGGCGGGCACCGACAACCTCACCGACGCGCCCGCGCCGTTCCATTTCCGCGTCGGGCCGCGCAACTCCCAGGACGCCAACGCCATCGCCGGGCTGGTCTCCACCCAGGGCTTCAAGCGGGTAGCGATCATCAACAACTCGCTGCCGTTCGGCACCGACAGCGCCCACGCCGCCCTGGCCGCGCTGAAGGCCAAGAACATCGAGGTGGTCGCCCAGCAGACCTACGACATCAACGCCACGGACCTCGCCCCCCAGGTGAGCACCCTGCGCAACGCCAAGCCCGACGTGGTCCTGGTGTTCCCTTACGCGGCGGACGGCGCCCGGGTGCTGCGGACCCTGCAGCAACTGGGCATGCAGACGCCGCGGATTGTCGCCCGCAGCGCGCTGCTCAGCACCCTGCGCGACCTGGCCGGCGCGGCCAGCGACGGGGTGCTGATCCCCAACACCGTGGATATCCACCGGGACGACGTGAAGCGCCTGTTCGAGGCCTACAAGGCGCGCTTCGGCGCGGAGCAGCCCACCATGTACCCGGTGCTGGGCTACGACGCGGCGAAGCTGGTGTTCAAGGCCCTCGCCGAGCCCAAGGTGCTGGCGGCCCTGGATGACGGCGAGCTGGCCGCGGCGCGGGTGGCCCTGCGCGACGCCATCGTCGCCAACGGCCACTACGCCGGCCTGCAGGGCCGTACCGGCGCCACCTACCAGTTCTCCGAGAGCCAGCGCCACGGCCCGCCGGACGACAACTGGTTCGTCTTCGTCCAGGTGACCGGCAACGGCAAGCAACTGGTCGACGCCGATCTCGCCGCCTTCACGCCCACGCCCTGACCGGGCGCCACCGGCGCGAGGCCCGCGGCGTCGCGCCCACAGGTAAGCCGCTATGGAACAAATCGGAGTCATTCTGCTGGCCGGGCTGACCAATGGCAGCGTCTACGGCCTGGTCGGCCTGTCCATCTCGCTGATCTACGGCACCAACCGGGTCATCAATTTCGCCCAGGGCGAGTTCGTGATGCTCGGCGTCATGTCGGCGATCCTGTTCATGGTCACCTGCGCGCTGCCGCTGCTGCCGGCCATCGCCGCCGTGCTGGGGGTGGTGCTGGTGGCCGCCCTGGCCCTGGAGTTCGGCGTTTACCAGCCGCTGCTGCGGCGCGGTGCGCCGCCCCTGACCATCATGATCGGCACCCTGGCCGCGGCGATCATCGCCACCGGCGCCGCGCTGCTGGTCTGGGGGCCGCTGCAGCTGTACGTACCCAACGTGCTGCCGCTGGAGGCCATGCGGGTCGGGCCGCTGATCACCAACCCCCAGCAGATCGCCATCATCGTGGTGTTCGCCGCGCTGCTGGCCCTGACCTGGTTCCTCTTGTACCGCACCCGCTTCGGGCTGTGTATCCGCGCCACCGGAGTGAACGCCCGGGTGGCGCTGCTGATGGGCATCCGCTCGCGGCGCATCGTGCGCTTCGGCTTCCTGTTCAGCGCGCTGATCAGCGGCATCGTCGGCCTGCTGGTGGGGCCGCTGCTGGGCGGCCAGGTGGGGATGGGCGTGACCCTCACGGTGAAGGGCTTCATGGCGGCCATCCTCGGCGGCCTCGGCAGCCCCTTCGCCGCTGCCGCCGGGGGCGTGCTGATCGCCCTGGTGGAGGCGCTGGTGGCCGGCTACGGCTCCAGCCTGTACGCCGAGCCGATCATCTTCGCGCTGATCCTGATGATCCTGTTCTTCCGCCCCTACGGTCTGCTGGGCGACTTCGAAGCCGGGAGGCACTGACATGAACCGCATCCATGCCCTGGGCACCGGTATCTGGCAGATCCCGCTGCTGATCCTGCTGGCGGGCCTGGTGGTGCCGCACCTGCTGTCCAGCGGCTTCCACCTGCGCCTGGCGTCCATCGTCTGCATCTATACGATCCTCTGCGTCGGCTTCAACCTGCTCTACGGCTACGCCGGGCAGATCTCCATGGGCCAGCAGGGGTTCTTCGCCCTGGGCGCCTATGCCTATGCGCTGCTGACCCAGGCCGGCTGGCCGTTCTACGCGGCGCTGCCGGCCAGCCTGCTGGTGTGCGCGGGGGTGACCCTGGTGATCGGCGTGCCGCTGCTGCGCCTGCGCAGCCACTACCTGGCCATGGCCTCGCTGTGCTTCGGGCTGATCTTCGCCGGCGTCGCCAGCCGCTGGATCGACGTCACCGGCGGCACCGCCGGGATGATGGTGCCGAGCCTGAAGGTGGCCGGCCACCTGGTCAGCCGCACCGAGCTGTACTACGGGCTGGTGGTGATCGCCGTGGCGGTGCTGCTGCTGCAGAACTTCATCGTCGGCACCCACCTGGGCCGCGTGCTGTATTCCCTGCGGGGCGACGAGACCGCCGCCGAGTCCCTGGGGGTCAACGTCACCGCCTACAAGCTGCGGGTGTTCGTCCTCAGCTCGGTGCTGGCGGGCCTGGCCGGCGTCGGCTTCGCCCTGGTCAGCCGCCAGGTGAACCCCAGCTTCGGCGAATTCCCGATCCTGGTGACCATCCTCACGGTCTCGGTGGTGGGCGGCCTCGGCACCCGCTACGGTGCGCTGCTGGGGGCCATCGTGGTGGTGCTGGCGCCCCAGGGCCTGACCGCCTTCGGCGACCTGGAAACGCTGCTCTACGGGGTCTGCCTGCTGCTGTTCCTGCTGTTCATGCCCCACGGGCTGTCCGGCTTCCTGCGCGCGCTGTGCCTGCGCCTGTTCCGCCCGGCGGCCGCGAAACCCGCCCCCCGCCTGAAGGTGAGCCCATGAACGCGATGGTTTCGGAGAACTCCGCAGTGTCCGACGTGATCCTCGATATCCAGGGCGCCAGCAAGCACTTCGGCGGGCTGGTGGCGGTGAACGACGTGTCGTTCCAGGTGGGCGCGGGCCACGTGTTCGGCCTGATCGGTCCCAACGGCGCCGGCAAGTCGACCCTGTTCAACCTGGTTACCGGGGTGCTGTCCCCCAGCGCCGGCGAGATCGGTTTCGACCGCCGGCCCATGTCCCGGGCGCCGCTGCACACCCGCAGCGCCCTGGGCATGGCGCGCACCTTCCAGATCGTCCGGGTGTTCCCCGGGCTGAGCGTGCTGGAGAACGTGATGATGGGCTTTCACCCGCGCCTGGTGGACGGCATCCTGCCGTCGTTGCTGCGCATTGCCCATGTGCTGCGCACCGAGCGCGCCCTGCGCCAGCGGGCGCGGGAACTGCTGGCTTTCGTCGGCCTGGAGGGGCGGGCGGACGAGCCGGTGGAGCACCTGCCTCACGGCCAGCTGCGCCTGCTGGAGATCGCCCGCGCCCTGGCCAGCGAGCCGCGGCTGCTGTTGCTGGACGAACCGGCTGCCGGCCTCAACGACGGCGAGACCCGCCACCTGGGCACGCTGATCCAGCAGCTCAACCGCTCGGGCCTGACCGTGCTGCTGGTGGAGCACAACATCGACTTCATGATGGGCCTCTGCCACCGCATCGCGGTGCTCGACCACGGCTGCAAGATCGCCGAGGGCACCCCCCGGGAGATCCAGCGGGACGACAAGGTGATCGAGGCCTACCTGGGCAGGAGGGCGTCCCATGCTTGAGATCGAGGGCCTGCGGGCCGGCTACAACGGCTCCGACGCCATCCGCGCGGTCTCCATGCGGATCGAGGCGGGCAGCGTGGTGGCCCTGCTGGGGCCCAATGGCGCGGGCAAGTCGACCCTGGTCAACGCCATCTCCGGGCTGAACCGCGCCAGCGCCGGCAGCATCCGCTTCGAGGGCACCGACATCACCCGGCTGTCGGCGCCGGAAATCGTCGAGCTGGGCATCGTCCAGGTGCCCGAGGGGCGCCAACTGTTCGGCCCGCTGAGCGTGGCGGAAAACCTCAGCCTGGGCTTCCAGCGGCTCAGCGGCCGGCCCGGGGCCAAGGCCCTGTTCCGCGAGCGGCTGGACTACGTCTACGCCCTGTTCCCGCGCCTGCAGGAGCGGGCCGGCCAGCGCGCCATCACCCTCAGCGGCGGCGAGCAGTCCATGGTCGCCGTGGGCCGGGCGCTGATGGCCGACCCGCGTCTGCTGCTGCTGGACGAGCCGTCCATCGGCCTGGCGCCGCTGGTGGTGGAGCTGCTGTTCGGGGTACTGGGCACCCTGCGGGAAAGCGGCCTGACCATGCTGGTGGTGGAGCAGCACGCCGAAGAGTCCCTGCGGGTCGCCGACTACGGCTACGTCATGGCCAGCGGCGCCATCACCGCCCAGGGCACGGGCGCGGAGCTGGCCGCCAGCGAGGCGCTGCAGCATTCCTACCTGGGCGAGCACCCCGCCGAGCTGAAGGTCCGCGCGTGAAGGCGACGGAGTCGACGCGGGCAGCGGAGCCGGACCTGGACCTGGCCGTGATCGGCGCCGGCCTCGCCGGCCTGACCGGCGCCCTGCGGGCCGCCGAGCTGGGCCTGCGGGTCGCCGTCTTCGAGGCCGGGCGCGAACACAAGTACCCGGCCAATACCCGCTACAGCGGCGGGGTGTTCCACGTCGCCTTCGAGGACATCCATGCCCCGCCGGCCCTGCTGGAGGAAGCGCTGCTGGCCGCCACCGGCGGTTTCGCCGAGCCGGCGCTGGTGCGGGCCCTGGCGGAAGATGCCGGGCGCGCGGTGGACTGGCTGGCGGGCCATGGCGCGCTGTTCGGGCGCGGCGGGCCCCTGGCATTCATGGGCTGCATGCTGCAGCCGTTCAGCCTGCGCGAGCCGGGCCTGGCCAATCACTGGCCGGAGCGGGGCGCCGACCGGCTGCTGGCCGAGCTGGAACGGCGCATCGAACGCCAGGGCGGTGTAGTGGTGCGCGGCGCCCGCGGGCGCCGCCTGTGCATGGCGGACGGGGTCTGCCAGGGCGTCGAAGTGGAATTCGCGGACGGCACCCGGCAGGTGCAACCGGCCGCTGCGGTGCTGCTGGCGGACGGCGGCTTCCAGGGCAACCCGGCGCTGGTGGAGCGCCACCTGTCGCCCCGGCCCGAGGCCCTCTGCGCCCGGGGCGCCGGCAGCGGGCGGGGCGATGGCCTGCTGATGGCCGAGGCGGCCGGCGCCTGGCTGCGCCACCTGGACCGTTTCTACGGCCACGTCCAGGCCGCCGAGGCCCTCACCGACGATGCCCTGTGGCCCTATCCGATCCTCGACCTGGTTGCCTCGGTGGCGGTGGTGGTGAACGGCAGCGGCCGGCGCTTCACCGACGAGGGCCTGGGTGGCGTGTCCCTGGCCAACGCCATCGCCGCCCAGGCGGACCCGCTGTCCACCTTCGTGATCATGGACGAGCCGATCTGGGAGCGGGTCGGCCGGGAGTTCCTCCTGCCGCCCAACCCGACCCTGGAAGAGCGGGGCGTGCGCATCCACCGCGCGCCCACCGTCGAGCGCCTGGCCGCGCAGCTGGGCATGCCCGCCGACGTCCTGGCGCGGACCCTGGCCGACCACAACGCGGCGGCCGTCACCGGGCGCGGGGCCAGTCTGGCGCCGCCACGCACTGCCCGGACCAGCACCCTGGGGCGGCCGCCGGCGATGATCACCACCGCGCCGTTCATGGCGATCCGCCTGTGCGCCGGGATCACCTACACCATGGGCGGCGTCGCCATCGACGCCCACGGCCGCGTGCTGGATCGCCATGCCCGGGCGATCCCCGGCCTGTTCGCCGCCGGTTCCACCAGTGCCGGCCTGGAGGGCGGGCCCCTGAGCGGCTACGTGGGCGGCCTGGCCAAGGCCCTGGTCTTCGGCCTGCGTGCCGGCGAGCAGGTGGCCCGGGAGCGCCGCGCCGGCTGAGGGTCGGGCCGCCTTCGTCACCGTTGTCGTGTCGTTCATCGCTCGCCGCAGGGGCAGGCGTCGGCTCGCCTGCATGCCGTGATTTCTCGGCCTTGCGGCCCGAAAAGCGCAGGCGCCCCGGCTTGACAAAGCCAAGGTGGCTACTCATTATTTCAAAGGTTCATCCAATGAACCTTAAAACAAGGATTCCGACATGGAACAAGATCTCCGCGACCTGGTGCGCTACGAAGCCCGCGATGGCCGGGCCTACATCACCTTCTGCCGGGACGAGAAGCGCAACGCCCTGACCTACGAGATGTTCGACCGGCTGATGGAGCACATCGACCGCGCCGAGCGCGACGACGACGTGCGGGTCATCGTGTTCCGCGGCGACGGCCGCGACTTCTCCACCGGCCACGACCTGGCCCAGGTGGGCGGCGCGGAGTACGGCTTCTCCAAGGACCCCAAGGCGCGCCGGCCGAGCCAGCGCGCGCGGCTGCACTTCGATAAGCGCCACGTGGAGCAATTCCGCCAGCTGTTCTATTGCGTGAAGCCGACCCTGGCCCTGGTGCAGGGCTGGTGCGTGGGGGCCGGGCTGTACATCGTCGAGGCCAGCGACCTGGCCATCGCCGCCAGCG
Source organism: Pseudomonas mangiferae (assembly GCF_007109405.1). GTDB lineage: Bacteria > Pseudomonadota > Gammaproteobacteria > Pseudomonadales > Pseudomonadaceae > Pseudomonas_T > Pseudomonas_T mangiferae. The sequence continues at coordinate 76,798 of NZ_VJOY01000009.1, read as the reverse complement.
ACGCGAAGATCGGCCACCCGGAACAGAAGATGGGCCTGGCCGGCGCGGCCTACCTCACCAGCTGGAACATCCTCGCCATGGGGCCGCGCAAGGCCCGGGAGATGCTGCTGCTGGGCGAGGTGGTGGACGGCGAGGAGGCGGCGCGGATCGGCCTGGTGAACAAGGCGGTACCGCCGGACGAGCTGATCGCCGCCGGCGAGGAATGGGCCGAGCGCATCGTCCGCCTGCCCCGCGACGCCATCGCCATCGGCAAGGCCGCCACCCACCTGGCCATGGACTCCCTGGGCATGACCTCGCAGTTCGTCCACGGCTACATCGGCCACGCCCTGGGCACCAACATCCGCTACGAGCCGGACGAGGTGAACTTCATGAAGGAACGCCGCGAAAAGGGCACCACCCAGGCCGCCCACACCCGCGAGAAGCACTACGACGGCGACGCCCAGCCCGAATGAAGCGCCAGCCCCCAACGACACGAAGAGGAGACGCAGGATGATCGCAGACATGACCGGCTCGGTCGCGGTGGTGCTGGGCGGGACCAAGGGCATCGGCCGCGAGAGCGTGCGCAAGCTGGCCCAGAGCGGCGCCCACGTGGTGATCCAGGGGCGCGATCGCGAGGCCGCCGAAGCCTTGATCGGGGCCTGCGCCGAATTCCCTGGCGAGCGGCTGTTCGTCGCCAGCGACCTGCTGACCTACGCCGGCATCGAGGCGGCGGTGGCCGCCGCCCACCAGCGCTTCGGCAAGGTGGACGTGGTGGTGGCCAGCGGCGGCCCCAGCGAGCCGCGGCCCAAGCTGTTCGCCGAGATGACGCCGGAGGAAGGTATCGCCTGCCTGCAGAGCCGCCTGATGCCGCGCCTGAACGCCCTGCACGCGGCGGTGAAGCACATGCGCGGCCAGGGCTACGGCAAGGTGATCCTGGTGACCACCGACGCGGCGCGCATCCCCACCCCCAGCGAATCCATGATCGGCGCCGCCGGCGCTTCGATCATGTTCCTCACCCGCGCCCTGGCCGCCGAGCTGGCGGGCCTGGGCATCCGGGTCAACGCGGTGGCCACCACCCTGACCACCGACACCCCCGCCCACGAGCGCTTCCTCGCGGCCCGCGACCAGGGCTCCCAGGAGGTGATCGTCAAGGCCTTCACCAAGGCCGAGCAGAAGGTGAAGTTCCGCCTGAACACCGCCCGCGACCTGGCCGAGTACATCCTCTACCTGGCCAGCCCCGAGTCCGACCAGGTGTCCGGCTCGACCCTGAGCATCAACGGCGGCCTGTCCTTCCCCAGCTACTGAACGCCGCCAGGAGCACGAGATGGCCGTGAATGAAGAACATGAAATGCTGCGCGACTCGATTCGCCGCATGGTGGCGCGGGACGTGGCGCCCCTGGTGCCGTCCCTGGAAGGCACCGACCGCTTTCCCGACGAACTGGTACCGGTTTTTGGCGACATGGGCCTGCTGCAACTGTGGCTACCTGAGGAATACGGCGGACCCGGAGGCGACCTGACCACGGTGTGCATCGCCAAGGAGGAGATCGCCAAGGTCTCCCTGGCCGCCTCGACCCTGTGCGGCAACAACTCCATCTCCTTCATCCTGCCGATCCTCCACTACGGCAGCGAGGAGCAGAAACGCCGCTGGCTGCCCCTGGCGGCGGAAGGCCGGCTGGTGTCGGCCATCGGCATCACCGAGCCGCAGACCGGGTCTGACGTGTCCTCCCTGCGCACCCGCGCCGTGCGCGACGGCGACAGCTACGTGATCAACGGCCAGAAGAGCTGGATCACCTGGGGCGGCAACGCGCATTTCCTGCTGCTGTTCGCCCGTACCTCCGACGCGCCCGGCTCCGACGGCATCAGCGCGTTCATGGTGGACACCCGCACGCCGGGCTTCCGGGTCGGTCGCCAGGAACACAAGATGGGCCGCCACGGCTCGCCCAGCCACGAGCTGTTCTTCGAGGACATGCGGGTGCCCGCCGACTGCCTGCTGGGCCGCGAGGGGGAAGGCTTCAAAGCCTGCATGAAGGTGCTCGACCTGAACCGCCCGACCATCGCCGCCCAATCCCTGGGCCTGGCCCAGGGCGCGCTGGACGTGGCGCTGCGCTACAGCCAGGAGCGGGTGCAGTTCGGCAAGCCGGTGGGGCAGTTCCAGGGCATGCAGTTCAAGCTGGCCGACATGGCCATCCAGATCGAGGCGGCGCGGGCGCTGCTGCGCACCTGCACGGAAAGCATCGACGCCGGCGACCACGGCCGCATGACCCTGCTCTCGTCCATGACCAAGTGCTTCGTCACCGACATGGCCATGGCCGTCACCACCGAGGCGGTGCAGGTGCTCGGCGCCTACGGCTACTCCCGGGAGTTCCCGGTGGAGCGGATGATGCGCGACGCCAAGGTCAACCAGATCATCGAAGGCACCAATGAAATCCACCGGATGATCATCGGCCGTCGCCTGCTCGCGTCCTGAATCGCCACACACACCACAGCCGCGCCGCGGCCTACAAGAAACAGGGCGCGACCCCGTCGCGACCCGAGGGAGACTGACGATGAAAACGCCCGTGTTGATTATCGGAGCCGGCCCCATCGGCCTGGCCCTGGCCGGTGACCTGGGGTTCCGGGGAGTGGACTGCCTGCTCATCGAGCGCACCGACGGCGCCGTGCTGCAGCCGAAGATGGACATGGTCGGCATCCGTACCATGGAGTTCTGCCGGCGCTGGGGCATCGTCCCCTGGGTCGAGAGCGCCGGCTACAACCGCGACTACCCCCAGGACTGCGCCTGGGTCACCACCCTCAGCGGCTACGAGTTCGGCCGCGAGCGCTTCCCCTCGCCGAAGGACGAGAAGTGCCCGCCCCAGAGCCCGCAGAAGCGCGAACGCTGCCCGCAGAATTTCTTCGACCCGGTGCTGCGGCGCTTCGCCGGCCAGTTCCCGGGAGTGACCCTGGCGTACAACACCGAGCTGGTGTCCTTCGAGGAGCACGCGGACGGCGTGCGCGCGCGGCTGCGGGACACCCTGAGCGGCGAGGAGCGCGAGGTGGAGGCGGAATTCCTGGTGGGCACCGACGGCGGCGCCAGCCAGGTGCGCCAGTCCCTGGGCATCCAGATGACCGGCGAGCCGGCGCTCACCTACACCACCAACGTGGTGTTCCGCTGCGACGGCCTGGAGGCGTTGCACGACCTGGAGCCGGCCTACCGCTATATCTTCATCGGGCCGGAAGGCACCTGGGCGACCCTGGTGGCGATCAACGGCCGCGACCAGTGGCGCTTCTCCCTGGTGGGCGACGAGAACCGCCTGACCCACGACGAGGCCTACATGCGCGAGGCCATCGTCCGCGCCGTGGGCCGCGAGTTCGACTTCGAGATCCTTTCCATGCTGCCCTGGGTGCGTCGCCAGCTGGTGGCCGAGTCCTACGGCACCCGCCGGGTGTTCATCGCCGGCGACGCCGCGCACCTGACCTCGCCCACCGGCGGCTTCGGCATGAACACCGGCATCCAGGACGCGGTGAACCTGTCCTGGAAGCTGGCGGGCTACCTGCAGGGCTGGGGCGGCCGTACGCTGCTGGACTCCTACGAGATCGAGATGCGCCCGGTGGCGCTGCGCAACGTCGCCGAGGCCACCGGCAACCTCAAGCGCATGCTTTCGCCACGGGTCAGCTCGCCCACGGCGGCGGTCTTCCAGGAGGGGCCGGAGGGCGACCGGGCTCGGGTGGAATTCGGCGATGCCTACACCGAACAGATGAAGCGCGAGTGGTTCTCCATCGGCATCCACCTGGGCTATATGTTCGAGGGCTCGCCCATCGTCGTGCCGGATGGGACGCCACAGCCGCCGGACGAGGTCTCCACCTACACGCCCACGGCGCGCCCCGGGTCCCGGGCGCCCCACGTCTGGCTGGCGCCGGGCGAATCGCTGATCGACCTGTTCGGCCGCGAGTTCGTGCTGTTGCGCTTCGGCGCCGAAGCGCCGGACGGCGCGCCGCTGCAGCGGGCGGCCGAGGCGCGCGGGGTGCCGTTCCGCACGGTGCTCATCGACAACCCCGAGGCTGCCGCGCTGTACGAGCGCGCCCTGGTGCTGGTGCGCCCGGATGGCCAGGTGGCCTGGCGTGGCGACGCGCTGCCGGCGGACGTCGATGGCCTGATCGATACCGTTCGAGGGACCGGCAACGGCGCCTGAACGGCAGCGTCCCCTGTTGCGGACCGCGGGGTGCCACACCCCCGCGGTCCGCTTTTTTTTGCCCGTCGTAGGCGGCGGGCACCGGCGCCGTCAGGCGCTCTTCTCGCGTTCCTCGTACTGGGTCATGTAGTGGTGGCCCAGGGCGGCCAGGTGGCGCTTCATCTCGGTGACCGCCTTTTCCTCGTTGCGCGCCCGCAGGTAGCCCAGCAGCTTGCGCCGCGAGGCGATGACCTTGGCGTTGGCGGCCGGGGTCATGGTCTGCAGCAGCTTCAGGTGGATGCCGGTCAGGGCGTCGATGAGGATCAGCAGCACCGGGTTGTTGGCGGCCCGGGCGAGGATCACGTGGAAGTCCAGGTTGATCTTCAGGCGCTGGTCCGCGGCGTTGTCGCGCTCGGCCGCCTCGCTGGCGTCCAGGTTGGCCTCCAGCTCCGCGAAGTCCTGGTCGCTGGCCCGGGCGCAGGCCAGGCGGGTGACCTCGACGCCGACGATCATCCGCGCCTCGATCAGGTCCGCCGGGCGGATGACGCCCAGGCGGAACAGGTCGGAGAAGCCGGCCACCACCGCATCGCTCTGGCCTTCGCGGACGAAGGCGCCGCCGGTGGCGCCCTTGCGGAATTCCAACAGCCCCGACATCTCCAGGGCCCGCAGCGCTTCACGCACAGTGTTGCGGCTGAGGTTGAACTGCTCGGCCAGTTCGCGTTCGGGCGGCAGGCGGTCGCCTGGCTTCAGTAATCCATTGCTGAGCTGATCGCGGATCTGTTCCGCGACCTCTTCGAAGGCCCGGCGGGTTTGCACCGGGATGTAGGAAGGCCGCGGGCGTTGAGAGTTCTTTTCCACAATAGAGTCCTGGGAGATTCCATGAAGTAACGGGTTAACGAATCCACAGCGATGGAGTATACCGGTTATTGGTTTATCCATTGATTCAGCGTACGTGTTTTTTCGCCGTCCGCACCGGGCATTGTTCGAGGTATTGACAAGGCACGGCATAAGGATCAACCTTTTATCAAAGGTTCATCCAATGTACCAAAGAAGAAACCTGTTCTTTGGACCACCAACAAGAAAAGGGGGATGCATGGCGACTTCCGACGCGACCGCGGACACCGCGGCACGGCCGCTCAGCGGAGTGACGGTGGTGGAGACCTCGAGCTTTCTCACCGGCCCGTTCGCCACGCTGATGCTGGCGGACCTGGGCGCCGACGTGATCAAGGTCGAGCCGCCGGGCGGCGATGGCTTCCGCAAGTTCGGCCATTCTCGCGGCGGCTTCGGCGCGTCCTGGACCAACGCCAACCGCGGCAAGCGCAGCGTGGTCATCGACCTGAAGACCGCGGACGGCCTGGAGCGCCTCAAGCGCCTGCTGCGCAAGGCCGACGTGCTGGTGGAGAACTGGCGGCCGCGGGTCGCCGCCTCCCTGGGGCTGGGCCAGGACGTGCTGACGGCGCTCAACCCGCGGCTGATCCGCCTGTCCATCACCGGCTTCGGCGACAGCGGGCCGCTGGCCGCGGCGCCGGCCTTCGACTCGCTGATCCAGGGCCGCAGCGGCCTGGTGCAGGCGGAAGCGCGCAACGCCGGCATCCCGGCGGTGACCCCCTTCAACATGGTCGACAAGGTCACCGGCGCGTTCGGCGCCCAGGCGGTGCTCGCCGCCCTCTACGAGCGCGAGCGCACCGGCCGCGGTACCCACGTGCAACTGCCGATGCTGGATGTGATGGGCTACTTCAACTTCCCCGACATGTTCCAGCACCGCACCTTCGAGGGCGACACCAGCGGCTGGAAGCCGCCGCAGTCCCAGGTGCTGGAGACCGCCGACGGCTACGTGGTGATCTCCCCGGCCAACGGCGCGCAGATGTCGAAGACCCTCAATGCCGTGGAGCGGCCGGAGTGGAAGGAGGACTTCAAGCGCATGCCCGACCCGGTGCGCATGGCCGAGGAATTCTTCCGCCGGGTCGGCGAGGTGGTGAAGCAGAAGCCCACCGCGTTCTGGCTGCAGCGTTTCGCCGAGCTGGACGTGCCGGCGGCGCCGGTGTTCGACTTCGACCAGTTCCTGGACGACCCCCAGGTCGCCCACAACCGCCTGTTCGCGCCCCTGGAGTCGCCGGTGGGCACGCTGCGCGCGGCCCGCTACCCGGCACGGTTCGACGACCGCCTGCTGACCCCGCGCTTCGGCCCGCCGGCCATCGGCGAGCACGACGCCCAGATCGAGCCGGCGGAGGCGCCCTGATGCGCACCCGGGCAGCGGTGGCCTACGGGCCGGAGGGCCGGGTGGTGGTGGAGACCGTCGAGCTGGCGCCACCGGGCCCGCGGGACGTGCTGATCGAGATGAAGGCCGCCGGCATCTGCCATTCCGACCTGAGCTTCCTCACCGGCGAGCGCACCGGCGTGGACTACCCGCTGGTGCTCGGCCACGAAGGCGCCGGGGTGGTGCTGGCCTGCGGCGCCGAAGTTACCGGTGTCGCCCCCGGCGATCACGTGATCCCGGTGGGCGTGCCGGAGTGCGGCGGCTGCCCGGCCTGCCTGAGCACCCGTACCAACCTCTGCGACGAATACTTCGCCCCCGGCGATCAGCGTCCGTTCCGCCTGGGCGACCGGGCGTTCAAGGGCTTCTGCGAGCTGGGCACCTTCGCCGAGCACATCGTGGTGCGCGAGACCCGGGTGGCGAAGATCCGCCCCGACGCGCCCCTCGACGTGGTCTGCTGCCTGGGGTGCGCCGGCGCCACCGGCCTCGGCGCGGCGCTGTACACCGCCCGGGTGGAAGCCGGCAGCAGCGTGGTGGTGTTCGGCCTGGGCGGGATCGGCCTGAACGTGGTGGAAGGCGCGCGCCTGGCCGGCGCCCGGCTGATCGTCGGGGTCGACAGCAACCCGTCCAAGCGCGAAGCCGCGCAGCGGGCTGGCGTGCATCAGTTCGTCGACCCCCGGGCGATCGCCGACCTGCCCGGCCACCTGCGCGAGCTGACCGGCGGCGGCGCGGACTACAGCTTCGAGTGCGTCGGCAGCCAGCGTGTGCTGCGCGACGCGGTGGAATGCACCCGGCCGGGCTGGGGCACCACGGTGACCATCGGCGTGCTGCCCGGCGACCAGGAGATCGCCCTGCGACCCCGGGCGCTGCTGGAAGGACGCCGGCTGATGGGCTCCTACCTCGGCAACGTGAAGACCCGCAGCCAGTTGCCGGGGCTGGTGGACCTGTACATGGAGGGGCGGATCTCCCTGGATTCGCTGATATCCCATCGCATCGGACTGGATGACATCAACCGGGGCTTCGAGCTGCTCGCCAGCGGCACGGCGACCCGGACCGTGATCGGTTTCTGAGCGCCCCGCGCGGCGCCGGGCCCTGCCCGGCGCGTGGGACAGACCAATAAAAACAAGGGAGAACACACCCATGCATCGCAACGATTCCACGCCACCCGCCTTCCCCATGAAGCGCTGCCCGTTCTCGCCGCCGCCCGAATACGCGCAGGCCCGCGCCGAGTCGCCCATCACCCGGGTGACCATGCCCGACGGCTCCCAGGCCTGGCTGCTGACCCGCTACGACGACGTCAAGGCGGTCCTCGGCGACAACCGCTTCTCCACCGATGCCTCGACCCCCGGCTACCCCTTCATCGCCCCGGCGCGCGCCGCGCTGCTGATGAACGAGCGGCCGAAGACCCTGATCCGCCTGGACCCGCCGGAGCACACCAAGCACCGCCGCATGCTCACCAAGGAATTCATGCTGACCCAGGTGGAGGCGATGCGGCCGTTCGTGCAGAAGACGGTAGACGAGCTGCTCGACCAGCTGGAAAGCCACGACGGCGGCCCGGTGGACTTCGCCGAGGAATTCGCCCTGGCGCTGCCCACCACGGTGATCGCCAACCTGCTGGGGGTGCCCTACGAGGACCGCGACTTCTTCCAGGAGCGCGCCCAGGCCAAGCTGGACCTCACCGCCGACCCCGAGGTGCCGCTGCGCGCCGGGGAGGAAATGCGCGCCTACCTGGACAAGCTGCTCACCGAGAAGATGGCGAGCCCCGGCAACCGCGACGATCTGATCAGCCGGCTGATCGTCAACCAGGTGGTGCCCGGCCACCTGAGCCGCGAGGAGGCCCTGGCCACCATCGAGCTGCTGCTGATGGGTGGCCACGAGACCACCGCCAACATGATCGCCCTGGGCACCCTGTCGCTGCTGACCCACCCGGACCAGAAGGACGAGCTGATCGCCGACCCGTCCCTGGTGAAGAACGCCGTGGAGGAAATGCTGCGCTTCCACACCATCGTCCACTACAACGGCCCGCGGGTCGCCCTGGAAGACGTGGAGGTGGGCGGCCAGTTGATCCGCAAGGGCGAGGGCGTGCTGGCGATGATCAGCGCGGCCAACCGCGACCCCGAGCAGTTCCCCGACCCGGACCGTTTCGACATCCACCGCGAGGCGCGCCACCACGTGGCCTTCAGCTACGGCCCGCACCAGTGCCTGGGCCAGCAGTTGGCGCGCCTGGAGCTGCAGATCGTCTTCACCTCGCTGTTCCAGCGTTTTCCCACCCTGGAGCTGGCGGTGCCCCTGGAGTCCCTCACCTTCAACCACGACGCCTTTGTCTACGGCATCAAGTCCCTGCCGCTGAAGTGGGCCTCGAAGAAGAAGGGCGGCAGCTTCTTCTCGGTGGACTACTCCCGCTGCGTCGGCGGTGGGCTGTGCGTGATGGCCGCGCCCAAGGTGTTCGCCCAGAACGAGGACGACGGCCTGGTGATCGTCCTCGACGAGAACCCGCCGCCGGAGGAGCACGACGCCGTGCGCGAGGCCGCGCGCCTGTGCCCGGCCCTGTGCATCCACGTCGACAAGTGAGCAGCCGCGGCGCCGTGGCGCGCCGCCCCCGGGGGATCAGATGGACCAAGGCATCATCATCGTCGGCAGTGGCCAGGCGGCCTTCCAGCTCGCCGGCTTCCTGCGCGACGAGGGCTATACCGGGCGCATCCGCCTGGTGGGCGACGAGGCGCACCTGCCGTACCAGCGGCCGCCCCTGTCCAAGGCCTACATGAACGGCGAGTGCGAGGCCGACGGGCTGAGCTTCCAGACCCGCGACTACTACGCCCGGCGCGGCATCGACCTGCACCTGGGCAGCCGCGTGACGCGCATCGACCGCGCCGCCCGCCAGGTGGAGACCGCGGACGGCGAACGGCTGGGCTACGCGCACCTGGTGCTGGCCACCGGGGCGCGCAACCGAACCCTGCCGGGGCTCGACCCCGCGGGGCCGGTGCCCCTGGACCTGCGGAGCCTCGATGACGCCCGGGCGATCCGCGAGCGGCTGGCCAGTGCCGCCGACATCGTGGTGATCGGCGCCGGCTTCCTCGGCCTGGAGTTCGCCGCCGTGGCGGCCAAGAAGGGCGCCCGGGTGACCGTGGTGGAAGCCGGACCGGGGCTGATGGGCCGCGCGGTGTGCGGCGAGGTGAGCGACGCCTTCCGCCGTCACCAGGAAGGCCTCGGCGTGACCTTCCGCCTGGGCGCCACGCTGACCGCGCTGCAGGCGGCCGACGGCGGCGCCCGGGTGACGCTGTCCACCGGCGAGAGCCTGGTGGCGGACCTGGTGGTGGTCAGCATCGGCGTGCAGCCCAATGTCGAGCTGGCCGAGCAGGCCGGTCTGCGGACCGCCAACGGCATTCTCGTCGATGCGCACCTGGGCACCGACGACCCGGCGATCTCCGCCATCGGCGACTGCGCGGCCTTCGAGTCGCGCTTCGCCCTCGGCTTCTGCCGCATCGAGTCGGTGCAGAACGCCATGGACCAGGCCCGTTGCGTGGCCCGCCGGCTCACCGGGCAGGCCGCCGCCTACGACGCGGTGCCCTGGTTCTGGAGCGACCAGGGCGGCCTCAAGCTGCAGATCGCCGGGCTCTCCACGGGCGCCGACGAGGTGGTGGTGCGGGGCGATCCGGCCGTGCCGGCGTTCTCCGCCTACCGGTTCCGCGGCGGCGAGCTGGTGGCGGTGGAGTCCGTGGCGCGGCCCACCGACCACATGGCCGCGCGGCGCCTGCTGAGCAGCGGGGCGCGGGTCACCCCCGCCCAGGTGCGCGACGCCACGTTGGATCTGAAGACGCTGCTGCCCGCTTCGCCGGCGGCCGCCCCCACGGCCTAGGCCGTTCCCGGAGGACCTCATGCACACCCTGTATTCCCGGCTCGGCGCCAACGTCACCGCGTTCCTCGCCCGCCCGCACCGCCTGCTGATCGACGGCCAGTGGGTCGAGCCCCGCTCGGAGCGGCGCTTCGACGTGGAGGACCCGGGCACCGGCGCGGTCATCGCCCGGGTCGCCGAGGGCACCGCGGCCGACATCGACCTGGCGGTGGCCGCGGCGCGGCGCGCCTTCGAGTCTGGCCCTTGGGCCACCAGCCGCCCGGCCGAGCGGACCCGGCTACTACTGCGCCTGGCCGAACTCCTCGAACAGCACGGCGACGAACTGGCGCAACTGGAGACCCTGGACAACGGCAAGCCCCTGGCGGTGGCGCGGCGCGGCATCGCCGGCACCGCCGACATGGTCCGCTACATGGCCGGCTGGGCGACCAAGCTCACCGGCGAGGCGGTGCCGCTGTCGATGCCAGGGGAATGGCACGCCTACACCGCCCACGAGCCGGTGGGCGTGGTGGGGCAGATCATCCCCTGGAATTTCCCGCTGTCCATGGCCATCTGGAAACTCGCCCCGGCCCTGGCGGCCGGCTGCACGGTGGTGCTCAAGCCGGCCGAGCAGACCCCGCTCAACGCGCTGCGCCTGGGCGAACTGATCCTCGAGGCGGGCTTCCCGCCGGGGGTGGTGAACATCGTCACCGGCTTCGGCGGCGATGCCGGCGCCGCCCTGGCGGCCCACCCCGGGGTGGACAAGGTGGCCTTCACCGGCTCGACCCAGACCGGCAAGCGCATCGTCCAGGCGGCCCTGGGCAACCTCAAGCGGGTGACCCTGGAGCTGGGCGGCAAGTCCCCGGTATTCATCTTCCCCGACGCGGACCTGGAGGCGGCGATCCCCGGCGCCGCCAACGCGATCTTCTTCAACAGCGGCCAGGTGTGCTCCGCCGGGTCGCGGCTGTACGTGCACCGGCGGGTCTACGACCGGGTGCTGGCGGACATCGCCGCCCACGGCGAACGCCTGCGCCTGGGCCACGGCCTGGAGGAGGGGGTCGACCTCGGCCCGCTGATCTCGCGCCCGCAGCGCGAGCGGGTCGAGGCCTACGTGGCGGATGGCCGCGCCAGCGGCGTCGAGGTGCTGGGCGGGCGCCAGGTGCTGCCGGAGCACGGGCATTTCGTGGCGCCCACGGTGCTGGCCGACACCCGCGCCGACCTGCGGGTGGTGCGCGAGGAAATCTTCGGCCCGGTGCTCTGCGCCATGCCCTTCGACGATGACGACCTGGAGCGCCTCGCCGGGCTGGCCAACGACACTGAGTACGGCCTGTTCGCCGGCATCTGGACCCGTGACCTGACCCTGGCCCACCGCTTCGCCCGGCGCATCCGTGCCGGCTCGGTGTCGGTGAACGCCCACATGGTCAACGACCCGGCGCTGCCCTTCGGCGGCTACAAGCAGTCCGGCTGGGGCCGCGAGCGCGGGCGCGAGGCGCTGGAGCTGTATTGCGAGCTGAAAAGCGTCGCCATCAACCTGGGATGAGCGAATCCATGAGCGAGTACGACTACCTCATCGTCGGCGGCGGCTCGGCCGGCTCGGTGCTGGCCCACCGGCTGTCCAGCGACCCGCGCCACCGCGTGCTGCTGTGCGAGGCCGGCGTCGACACCCCGGACGGGCAAGTGCCGGCGGCGATCCTCGACAGCTACCCGGGCACCGCCTACCTGGACCCGCGCTTCCTCTGGCGCGAGCTGCAGGTCACCACCCAGGCGGCCCGGGACGCGTTCCGGCCGCCCCTGCGCAAGTACGAGCAGGCCAAGGTGATGGGTGGTGGTTCTTCCATCAACGGGCAGTTCTTCAACCGTGGCGGGCCCGGCGACTACGAGGAATGGGAAGCCCGGGGCGCCGGCGGCTGGAACTGGGAGGCGGTGCTGCCGTACTTTCGCAAGGTGGAGCGCGACCTGGATTTCGACGGGCCGCTGCACGGCAAGGAAGGCCGCATCCCGGTGCGGCGCATCTTTCCCGAGCACTGGCCGGGCCACGCCCGCGCCGTCGCCGCGGCCTTGGAGCAGGCCGGCTACCCCTACCTGCCGGACCAGAACGGGGTTTTCGAGGACGGCTACTTCCCCATCGCCATCTCCAACCAGAACGAGCAGCGGGTGTCCGCGGCCATGGGCTACCTGGACGGCGAGACCCGGCGCCGGCCGAACCTGACGATCTGGCCCGACGCGCCGGTGGCGCGGCTGCTGTTCGAGGGCCCCCGCTGCTACGGCGCCGAGGTGGTGCTGGCCGGGCAGGTGCGCACGGTGCGCGCCCGCCAGGTGATCGTCTGCGCCGGTGCGCTGCATTCCCCGGCGCTGCTGATGCGCTCCGGGGTCGGCCCGGCCGCACACCTGCAGGAGCACGGCATCGCGGTGGTGGCGGACGTGCCCGGGGTGGGGCAGAACCTCATGGAGCACCCCTCCATCGCCCTGGCGTCGTTCATCCACAAGGAGGCCCGGGTCAACCAGGCGACCCGCCGGCACATCCTGCTGGGCTGGCGCTACTCCTCGAACCTGCACGGCGCGCCGCCGGGCGACATGTTCGTCGCGGCGGTCACCAAGACCTCCTGGCACGCGGTGGGCGAGCAGGTGGGTACGCTGCTCATGTACGTCAACAAGCCCTATTCCGACAGCGGCCAGGTGCGCCTGGCCTCGACTGACTGGCGCACGCCGCCGACGGTGGCGCTGAACCTGCTGTCGGACCCCCGCGACCTGGACCGGCTGGTGGACGGCTTCCACCGCATGGCCGCGTTGCAGGCCAGCGCGGCCATGGCGGCGGTCACCAGCGAGGCGTTTCCCGCCAGCTACAGCGAAAAGGTGCGCCAGGTGGGCATGCTCAGCCGGCGCAACCGGGTGCTGACCCGGGTCCTCGCCGGCCTGCTGGACGGCCCGGCGCCCCTGCGCCGTCTGCTGATGCGCGAGCTGGTGGCCGGCGGCCCCAGCCTGGCGGCGGTGCTGGCCGACGAAGAGCTGCTGCGGACCTTCATCCGCGGCGCCTGCGTGGGGGTCTGGCACCCCGGCTGCACCTGCCGGATGGGCGCCGACGACGATCCGGGCGCGGTGACCGATGCCGCCGGCCGCGTGCGGGGCACGTCCGGTCTGCGGGTGGTGGACGCGTCGATCTTCCCGACGCTGCCCAGCGGCAACATCAACTTCCCGACCATGATGGTCGCCGAGCGCATGGCCGACCTGATCCTCGCCGAGCGGGCCAGCGCCGACGCCGCCCTCGCCCGGCACGACAGCGACCGGGCGGCCGCGCTGCCGGACTGACCGCGCCGTCCACCGCGCCACCCACCGCCCGGGCTGCCGGGCGGTGGTTCCGCCGGGGCCGAGGGGTCGCGGCCCGCCGCCTGCGAGATCGCCCATGCCTGCCCGTTCGGTTCTGCTCGCCCTGCTGGTCGCCGTGCTCTGGGGCGGTAACTTCATCGCCCTGAAACTGGCCACCCAGGCCTTCCCGCCGATCTTCATGGCGGCGATGCGCTTCGCCTGCGTGGCGGCGCTGATGCTGCCGTTCGTCAAGGTGCCGACGCGGGCCATGCTGCCGGGCATCCTGGCGGTGTCCTTCACCCTTGGCGGCCTGCACTTCGGGCCGATGTTCACCGGCCTGTCCCGGGTCGAGGCGGCCACCGGCGCGATCCTGTCCCAGCTCAGCGTACCGTTCAGCGCGTTGCTGGCCACGCTGCTGTTCAAGGAGCGGCTCGGCCTGCGCCAGGTGGCGGGGATCGCCCTGGCCTTCGCCGGCGTGGCCCTGCTCGCCGGGGCGCCCGGCACTGCCAGCGACCCCCTGGGCATCGGCCTGATCGTCATCGGCGCCGCCTGCTGGGCGGTGGCCAACGGCGTGATCAAGCACTTCGGGCCGTTCGACCCGCTGATGCTGACCGGCTGGATGGCGCTGTTCGCCGCGCCGCAACTGCTGGCGGTCTCGCTGCTGGTGGAGCATGGCCAGTGGCAGGCGGTGCGCGAGGCGGATGCGGCCGGGTGGGCCGCGGTGAGCTACATCGTGCTGGCCGCCGGGGTGGTGGGGTACACCCTCTGGTACAGCCTGCTCAACCTGCATCCGGTCAGCCGCATCGTCCCCTTCGCCCTGCTGCCGCCGGTGATCGCGGTGTTCCTGGCGATCCCGCTGCTGCACGAGCCGCTGACCTGGAACCTGGCCGTGGGCGGCCTGCTCACCGTGGCCGGGGTCGGGCTCTGCGAGCTGGACCTGCGGCGGCTGGTGAGCGTACGGCCGCGGCGCCGCGGCTGATCCTCTTCGCCCTTTCCCACTTCGCCATTCGCTGCGCCAGCGGTTGACAAGGCCTCGTCGAACGCTGATTATTTTTCAAAGGTTCATCCAATGGGCCAATGAATACCCGGATGACCATACAACAACAAGAACGCGCTCAGCCTTTGCAGGAGAGACCTATGTCGGGAGCACTGGAGGGCCTTCGGGTCCTGGATTTCACGCAGATGATGAACGGACCGTTCGGCACCATGCTGCTGGCGGACTTCGGCGCCGACGTGATCAAGGTGGAGCCGCCGGAAGGCGACACCATGCGCAAGACCGGCGAGACCTTCCTCGGCGACGACGCCGTCTACTTCATGACCCTCAACCGCAACAAGCGCAGCGTGGTGCTGGACCTGACCACCCCGGAAGGCCGCGCCATCGCCCACCGGCTGGTGGCCCAGGTGGACATCGTGGTGGAGAACTTCCGCCCCGGCGTGGCGAAGAAGCTGGGCATCGACTACGAGACCCTGCAGCCCCTCAACGAGCGGATGATCTACTGCTCCACTTCGGCCTTCGGCCGGGTCGGACCCGACGCGATCCGGCCGGGCATGGACCCGGTGGTGCAGGCCATGTCCGGCATCATGCAGCTCACCGGCGACGAGAGCACCGGGCCGCTGAAGACCGGCATGCCCTACGCCGACCTGATCACCCCGCTGCTGTCCACCATCGGCCTGCTGGCGGCGCTGCAGGCGCGCAACAAGACTGGCCGCGGCCAGCGCGTCGACCTGTCGATGCTGGACGCCACCATCTTCAGCATGATCCCGCGGGACGCCTACTACTTCGCCACCGGCGAGACCCCCGGGCGGATCGGCAACGCCCACTGGCAGATCGTCCCCTACAACACCTACCGCACGGCGGACGACCGCCACATCATGATCATCGCCCACACCGACAAGTTCTGGCGCGCCCTGGCCACCGCCCTGGACGCCCCGGACCTGCTGGACGACCCGCGCCTGGCCACCAAGAACGGCCGCCTGGAACACCGCGAGCGGGTCGACGCCGGCGTCGCCGCGGCGTTCGCCCGGCAGCCCATGGCCTACTGGAACGAGAAGCTGCTGGCGGCCGGGGTGATGTTCTCGCCGGTACTGACCTTCCCCGAGGTGTTCGAGGACCCCCGCGTGCAGCGCGACCTGGTGGTGGAGGTGGACCACCCGGTGGCGGGCCGCTTCAAGCTGATCAACAACCCCATCCGCCTGTCCGAGACCGCCATCCGCCCGTGCCAGCCGCCGCCGGTGCTGGGCCAGCACACCGACGAGGTGCTGGCGGAGTTCGGCATCGTCCGCGAGCCGGCCGCGCCCGTGGTGTCCTGATCCCCTGCGAGTGGCCCCGGCGTCCCGTGGCGCCGGGAACGCGCAGCGCCCTTCCCTGGAGTGCATGACGTGAACCTGATGACCCCGGATGACCCCGGCCGGTCGCCGGCCGGCCCGTTGCCGACGGCGCCCGATTCGGCGGAACGGTCGCGCCGCTATTACCGCGACGGCTACTGGCGCGACGACGACCTGTGGGCCTCCCTGGAGGCCATGGCCCGGCGCCAGGGTGGCCGGCCGGCCCTGATCGACGGCGAACGGAGCCTGGGTTTCGACGCCCTGCTGGACGAGGCCCGTGCCGTGGCCGTCGGGCTGCATCAACAGGGCGTGCAGCCCGGCGACGTGGTGCTGATCCATGGCCGCAACGGCATTCCGGCGACCCTGGCGCTGCTCGCCTGCGCCTGCCTGGGCGCGGTGATGGCGCCGGTCCCGCCGATGTTCTCCGCCGCGCAACTGGGCGTGATCTGCCGCAACGCCCGGGCCCGGCTGGTGCTGGCCCTGGGGGACGAGCGCGAGGTGGCCGCCGCCTTGGAGGGCGTACGGCTGGCCGCCTGCGGGGCCCAGGTGGTGGTGGCCGACGATTACCCGGCCGAGGACGGTTGCCTGACCTGGTCGAGCCTGCGCGGGGAGGGCGCGTTGCCACCGCGGCCGACGGATGCCGACGCCCTGGCGCTGCTGGTGTACTCCTCCGGCACCACCGGCGCGCCCAAGGGCGTGATGCACAGCGCCAACACCGTGCGCTACGCCATCGAGCAACGCGCCCGCATGCACGGCGTTGGCGCCGGCGACGTCAGCCTGGTGGCCTCCCAGTTCGGCTTCGTCGGCAGCATCGTCTTCGGCCTGCTGGCCGGGCCGCTGCTGGGGCTCACCAGCGTACTGATGCGCAGCTGGAGCGGCGACGACGCGGTGCGGCTGATCGAGCGCCACCGGGTGACCTACGGCCTGCTGATGCCGACCCACGTCCACGACGTACTGGCCTCGCCGCTGCTGGCCGACGCCGACGTCGGCTGCTTCCAGCGCTGCGCCATGGGCGGGCTCAGCCGTTCCCGGCGACTCGATGTGCGCCAGCGGCTGTGCCCCAATCCGTTCCCGGCCTACGGCATGTCCGAGTGCCTGGGCTTCGCCAGCTGCACCCCCGGGGACGACGACGAGGCGCTGCTGGGCAGCGACGGGCACCCCTTTCCCGGTACCGAGGTGCGGCTGGTGGACGATGCCGGCGCGCCCGTGCCGGCGGGGCAGGTCGGGCACATTCTGGTGCGCGGCCCGAGCCGCTTCCTCGGCTACTACGGCGCCGACGCCCTGAGCGCCGCGGCCCTCGACCGCGAGGGCTTCTTTCGCACCGGCGACCTGGGCCGCCAGGGCGCCCAGGGCACCCTGCACTACGTGGCGCGGGAGAAGGACATGATCCGCCGCGGCGGCGTGACCATCGTACCGGGGGACCTGGAGGCGGTGCTCTACGGCCACCCGCGCATCGAGCACGTGGCGGTGGTGGGGGTGCCGGACGAGCGCCTGGGGGAACGCGCCTGCGCCTGCGTCATCACCCGCGACGGCGCACCGTTGTCCCTGGACGACCTGCGGCTGTACCTGGAAGCCAAGGGCGTGGCCCGCTACAGCTGGCCGGAACGGGTGGAGTGCTTCGACGGCTTCCCCCGCAGCGCCTCGCTCAAGGTGCAGAAGAACGTACTCCTGGAATGGCTCGGGGCACGCGGGTGAGCGGTGCCGGCGAAGGGTCGCTGCGCTACCCGTTCCCGGCGCCGCCGCCCCGTGGCCGCCTGCTGCCGGTGGCGCCGGGGGTGTACTGGATCCGCATGCCGCTGCCCTACGCCCTGGACCACATCAACCTGTGGGCCCTGGAGGACGGCCCGGGCTGGACCCTGGTGGACACCGGGGTGCGCAGCGCCACCAGCCTGGCGGTCTGGGACGAGCTGTTCGCCCACTGGCCGGACCGGCGCCCGCCGACTCGGGTGATCGTCACCCACCTGCACGCCGACCACGTCGGCCTGGCCGGCTGGTTCGCCGAGCGCCACGGCTGCGCGCTGTGGATGTCCCGCCTGGAATACCAGGGCAGCCGCCTGACCGTGGCCGAGGCCGGCGCACCCTCGGCGGAGGCAGCGGCCTTCTACCACCGCGCCGGATGGAGCCCCTCGGCCATCGCCGAGCAGGCCCGTGGCCAGGTCCGCTACGCGGCGCAGTTCCACCCGCTGCCGGACCACTACCGGCGCCTGGTGGAAGGCGACACGTTCACCATCGGCGAGCAGCGCTGGCGGGTGATCGTTGGCACCGGCCATTCACCGGAGCACGTCTGCCTGCACTGTCCCGAACTGGGCCTGCTGGTATCCGGCGACCAAGTGCTGCCGCGCATCACCTCGAACCTGTCCACCTACCCCCGCGAGCCGGACGCCGACCCCCTGGCCGGCTGGTACGCCTCCCTGGCGCGGTTGCGCCGCGAGGTGCCCGACGACGTGCTGGTGCTGCCTTCCCACAACGAATGCTTCTACGGCCTGCACGCGCGGCTGGAGCAACTGCGGCGGTCCACGGACCAGGCCCTGGACGCCCTGCGCGAGGCGCTGGTGCAGCCGCGGCGGGTGCTGGACACCTTCGAGGCGCTGTTCGCCCGGCCCATCGACCCCGGCAACGTGACGCTGCTGCGCATGGCAACGGGGGAGGCGGTTTCCCACCTCAACCACCTGCTGCGGCGTGGCGAAGCGCGCTGCGAGGTGGATGGGGAGGGCGTGGCCTGGTTTTTCCGGGAACCGGCTTGTCAAATGACTTCTCAATGATAGAATGGTTAAACCTTTTAACCAAAAGGGCAGAATAACAATGAATGCTCACGGCTCTTCCCCCGAAGCGACTGGCTCCATGGCCGACGGCGATGCCCGCCGCGCCCTCAAGGAGGACCTGGCCCGCTTCAACTGCCGCGTCCACCAGCCGGACGACCCGCCGCTGTTCACCCGCGAGCCGCGCTCGGACATGCAGACCGTGCTGTGGTGCTGGAACGACCTGATGCCGCTGCTGGAGCGGGTCGGCGAGGCCATCCGGATCGGCTCCGGCGGGCAACGGCGCACCCTGCGCCTGGCCAACCCGGGCCTGCCCTTCGGCACCACCCACACGTTCTGGGCGTCGATCCAGTACATCCTGCCGGGGGAAGTGGCCGAGGCGCATCGCCACACCGCCAACGCCTTTCGCTTCATCCTGCGCGGCACCGGGTGCAGCACCACCGTGGACGGCGAGTGCTACGAGATGAACGAGGGCGACCTGGTGCTCACCCCGAGCATGGCCTGGCACGACCACGTGCACCGTGGCGCCGAGCCGATGATCTGGCTCGACGTGCTGGACATCAGCCTGTCCCGCTCGCTGCACGCCACTTTCTTCGAGCCCTACGACCAGGGCGAGATGCAGCCGGTGGGCGCGGTGCCGGAGTTCTCCTACCGGGCCTTCGGCAGCGGCACCCTGCGCAGCCCACGGGCGCGCCACCGGCCGGGCATCAACCCGCTGCTGGCCTACCCCTGGCCGGCCGCCGAAGAGGCCCTGGAGCGGGCCGAAGGCCTGGAGCGCGACCCCTGGGACGACGTGATCCTGGAGTACCAGAACCCGGTGGAAGGCGGCCCGGCGATGAAGACCCTGGGCACCCAGCTGCAGAAGCTGCGCCCCGGTTTCCATGGCCGCGCCCGTCGCCACACCGGCAGCAAGCTGTATTGCGTGCTGCGCGGCCACGGCTACAGCGAGGTGGACGGCCAGCGCTACGACTGGGGCCCCGGGGACTTCCTGGCGGTGAAGCCCTGGGCCTGGCACGCGCACCACAACGACTCCAGCGAGGACGCGGTGCTGTTCGTGGTGGACGACGCACCGGCACTGCGGGCGCTCGGCTACTACCGGGAAGAATTCCAAGCGGACGAGGGCCTGCGGGCCGACGGGGACAACCAATGAAACTCGCAGTATTCGATGACTACCGGCTCGCCGTGGTGGAGGGCGAGCACCTCTACGACGTCACCGACGCCTTGCCGGAAACGCTGCAGGCCCTGCCACGGCAGCGCATGAACAACCTGATCGCCCAGTGGGACGCGCTGCGCCCGGCCGTCGAAGCCTGCCGCCGCGATGCCACGCCGATTCCCGTGGCGCAGGTCTCGCTGCTGCCGCCCAGCCCGCATCCGTCGCACCTGTTCGCTGCGCCGGCCAACTACCGCAAGCACGTCGGCGAGCTGGGCGCGCGTTCGGTCAGCAAGGGCCGTACCGCCCGGGAGCAGGGCTTCTTCCTCAAGGCGCCGGGCTCTTTGGTAGGCGCCGGCCAGCGCATCGTGCTGCCGCGGGGCTCGACCCGCCGCTTCGACCATGAGTCCGAGCTGGCGGTGATCATCGGCCGCACCGCCCGCGACGTGCCCCGGGCGCAGGCCATGGAGTACGTGTTCGGCTACGCCTGCCTGATCGACGCCACCCTGCGCATCGAGCCGGGCGTGGCCGAGGAGGAGCGCTCCATGCGCAAGTCCTTCGCCACCTTCACGCCCCTCGGGCCCTACCTGGTGACCGCCGACGAGGTCGCCGATCCCCAGGCCCTGGGCAACCGGCTGTGGGTCAACGGCGAGCTGAAGCAGGACGCCAACACCCGCGACATGATCGTCGACATCGCCGAGCTGATTGAACTGGTGTCCTCGGTGCTGACCCTGAGCCCGGGCGACGTCATCGCCACTGGCACGCCCGAGGGCGTCGGCCCCATCGCCCCGGGCGACCGGGTGACCATCGCCATCGACTCGGTGGGCGAGATGAGCCTGGACGTCGTCGAGGCCGAGCAGCGCGCCCCGCGCGCCTACTGATCGCTAGCCCGGCTGGCCCCGACGGGGTCGCCGGGCCATTCCCACCGGCCTGTCACGGCCCCGCTGCCGGCGGCGTTCGCGCTGCCCGGGGTTCGTGCGTCCGGAAAAACCCGCGGGCGCCCTCGCGTCCGCCCCCATGCCGCCGCCGCGGAAGGAGCACGCACCGCCGAAGACCCGCACGCCGCCGTACCGAAGCGTTTTCCCAGCCACAACAACAATAAGAGTGAACGGGCCATGCGCAACAACCACCAGCGACACGCTGCACCCACCTGTGCCAGACGTACCCTCGGCAGCTTCGCCTGCACCCTCGGCCTGGCCTTCGCCAGCAGCGCCTACGCTGCCCAGGAGGACGCCAAGGGGTTCATCGAGGACAGCCACCTGAACCTGCTCAACCGCAACTTCTATTTCTACCGGGACCTGCGCAACGGCGCGCGCAACAACCTGGGCGCCAACGGCCACAAGCCGGTTTCGGCGCGCAACGGGTACCGGGAGGAGTGGGCCCAGGGCCTGATGGCCTTCTACACCTCGGGGTACACCCAGGGCACCGTCGGCGTCGGCGTCGATGCCTTCGGCATGCTCGGCGTCCGCCTGGACGGCGGCGGTGGCAGCACCGGCACCAGCCTGCTGCCCTGGGACGGCGACGGGCACCCGGAGCGTGAATACTCCAAGTTCGGCGGCGCGGTGAAGCTGCGCTTCTCCAACACCGTGCTCAAATACGGGCAGCAGGTGCCCAGCGTGCCGGTGTTCGCCTCCAACCAGGTGCGCCTGCTGCCCTCCACCGCCACCGGCTTCAGCCTGGTCAGCGACGAGATCGACGGGCTGAACCTGCAGGCCGGGCACTTCACCTCGGTGACCAGCACCGACTCGACCAACCGCGACGGTGAGATCACCACCGACTACACGGTGCTGCCGGCGGCACGCGCCATCGACTACGCGGGCGGCACCTATCGCGTCGACGAACGCCTGAGCTTCACCGTCTATGCCGACCAGCTCAAGGACATCTGGCGCCAGTACTACGGCAACGCCACCTACGTGCTGCCCCTGGATGCGCACCAGTCGCTGCAATTCAACTTCAACCTGTTCGACACCCACGACTATGGCGCCTCCAAGGGCGGGCCCATCGACAACACCGCCTGGTCGCTGCTCTCCGGCTACGCCTTCGGCGGTCACAAGGTATCGGTGGGCTACCAGATGATCGACGGCGACGAGCCGTTCGACTGGGTCGCGTTCGAGGGCACCCAGAGCGGCGCGCTCTATTTGGGCAACGCTGGCGCGGTGGTGCCGTTCAGCGAACCCAACGAACGCTCCTGGCAACTGCGCTACGACCTCAACATGGCGGCCTACGGGGTGCCCGGCCTGAGCTTCATGGCGCGCTACATCCGTGGCGACGGCATGGACAACTCCAACAGCCGCAACCCGTACTACACCCGCATCGGCCAGTACGACGAGGACGCCGACAGCAACAAGGAATGGGAGCGCAACCTGGAGGTCGGCTACGTGGTGCAGTCCGGCCAGGCCAAGGACCTCAGCCTGCGCATCCGCCAGTCCACCCACCGGTCCTCCAGCGGCACCCGCTGGCCGGACCACGACGAGGTGCGGGTGATCATCGAATACCCCCTCAACGTGTTCTGAGGGCCTGTACGCCCGCCTGCCCGGACGGGGCCGGGCGGCGGGCGGAGCGGCCTTTCCGGCAAGCCTGCGGGCGCCGCGACTGCTCCAGCGGGCTGCCCCGGGATTGCCGCGAAGGTCGCTCGCTTTTTTTGCGGAAGCTGTGGTCAGATTCGTTTCCGATCCCGCGGCTTGCCAGGTGCTCCGTGCCGAATTCCCCGAAAAACGAAAACGCCCGCGTGGACGACAGCGCCACGGCGAACCTGTCCAACCCCGGCAAGAACATCTTCTTCGCAGCCGTCGCGATGACCCGGATGCCGATGATCGTCACGGACCCCAACCAGTGGGACAACCCGATCATCTTCGCCAACACCGCGTTCCTGGAAATGACCGGCTACACCGCCGAGGAAATCATCGGCAAGAACTGCCGCTTCCTGCAGGGCCCGGAAACCGATCCCGAAGTGGTGAAGGTGGTCCGGGAAAACATCGAGAACCAGGTCGAAGTCGCGGTGGAGATCATCAACTACCGCAAGGACGGTTCCTCCTTCTGGAATGCCCTGTTCATCTCGCCGGTCTACAACGACAGCGGCGACCTGATCTACTACTTCGCCTCGCAGCTGGACGTCAGCCGGCGCCGGGATGCCGAGGAAGCCCTGCGCCAGGCGCAGAAGATGGAAGCCCTGGGCCAGCTTACCGGGGGCATCGCCCACGACTTCAACAACCTCCTGCAGGTGATGCTGGGCTACATCGACATCATCCAGCGCACCGCCACCAATCCCCACTACGACCAGGAGCGCATCAGCCGCAGCGCGGCCCACGCCCGGGCGGCGGCGGACCGGGCCAGTACCCTGACCCAGCAGCTGCTGGCCTTCTCCCGCAAGCAGAAGCTCCAGGGGCGTGTCCTCAACCTCAACGCCCTGATGCGCACCGTCGACGAACTGGCCGAGCGCACCCTCGGCGACATCGAGGTGAAGATGGACCTGGCGCCGGAGCTGTGGAACTGCCGCATCGACCCCACCCAGGCGGAAGTGGCGCTCCTCAACATCTTCCTCAATGCCCGCGATGCGCTGCAGGGGCGGGACAACCCCAGCGTCGGCATCGAGACGCGCAACATCACCGTGCAGCCGCTCGCCACCATGTCCTACGACGGCCTGATGCCGGGCCGCTACGTGAGCGTGGCCATCACCGACAACGGCGCTGGCATGCCGGCCAGCATCCGCGACCGGGTGATGGACCCGTTCTTCACCACCAAGGAGGAAGGCAAGGGCACCGGGCTTGGCCTGTCCATGGTCTACGGCTTCGTGAAGCAGTCGGGCGGCTCGGCGCGCATCTACTCGGAGGAGGGCGTGGGCACCACCCTGCGCCTGTACTTCCCGGCGGACGACAGCGTGCTGGCGGCGACGGCCCCCGAGTCCGCGTCGACGGTGCACGCCGGCAAGGAACGCATCCTGGTGGTGGAAGACCGGCCCGACGTGGCCGAGCTGGCGCGGATGGTGCTGGAGGACTACGGCTACGTGGCCGAGATCGCCCTCAACGCCAAGGAGGCCCTGGACGCCATGGCGACCGGCGCCGAGTTCGACCTGCTGTTCACCGACCTCATCATGCCCGGCGGCATGAACGGCGTGATGCTGGCCCGCGAAGCCCGCCGCCGCCGTCCCCAGCTGAAGGTGCTGCTCACCACCGGCTACGCGGAAAACTCCATCGAGCGCACCGACCTGGGCGGCTCGGAGTTCGACACCATCTCCAAGCCCTACATGCCCGCCGACCTCGCCAAGAAGGTGCGGATCGTGCTGGATGGGCCGACCGGGGTGGGGTAGGGCTCAAGCCCACGCACGAGGCCGGCAGGCGTTCGATCACCTGTCCCGGGTCATAGCCTGGGGGCGTGGAAGCGGAGGGTGCCAGTGCGGCGACGCGTCGTGGTCACTCGGGCTCGTCGTCAGGCTCGGGTGCCTTCTGATGCTCGGGCCGCTCAGGCGCCAACGAGCCGAGCCCCGCACCGAGCATCGCCATGCCGAGCGCGAAGGCAGTGTTGCTGTGCGACAGGATCGCCCACCCCGCCCCCACGGTGAGCACGACGAGGGAAACTGCCAGGCGCAGTCGCCGGGTCGGCAGCCGGGCGATCACCGCGCACAGCGTCAGGCCCAACACGATGGCCAGGGCGATAGGAACGATCATGGCTGTCCTCCAGCCGGGGGGTTGGCGAATCGCAGTCTATCGACCTAGGCGCCTGCTCGCCTCACTTCTCGCCAGGCGAAGCCTCCTCGACGAGGCGATGGCCGAGCCTCGTTCATTCCGAGGTTCCGGTGGCGCCCGCTTTCGTGCCCTCGATACGAGTTCACGTTCCCGCGCCGAGGCGCGCGCGATCAGGAGGCAATCTGCTTCACCTGCCCGTGGCGCGGTGGAGGCGATGCAGGGCCTATTCCGGGCAGTGTCGCTCCGGGCAGAACACGAAGGGCGCGCGAACGCGGGCTTCTCCCCCTTCGAGCAGCCAGGGCGGCGGCGCGGGCAGGGGCGAGGCGCTGGACAGCCAGGTCTGGACCGCCTGCACGAACAGCGCCGAGCCCGTATTGCGGAGGATGCGCTGGCGCACCACCCGACCCTGCGCGTCGACGGTGAACTCCACCTCCACCTGACCCGCCAACCCCTGCGCTCGTGCTTGCCGGGGGTAGGACTTGAGCCGGCTCAGGTGGCTGAACACCTGCTGTTTCCACACGCGCTGCTCCGCCCGTTGTTCAGGGCTGGGACCGCTGGCGCAGGCGCAAAGGATCAGGATGATCGCGATCCAGCTGTACGTCATGGGGCTTCCCGGGAGGGGCAGTCGCACGCTCACACATCCGCCCCGTTATCGCTGACTCAGCGCGGCTACCGATACGCCAGATGCAACAAACGTGAAGCCCGCGCCGACGTTCAAGCCATTCACCAGCCGCGGGCTGCGCTGCAGGTAACGCGACAGTCCAGAAGCGAACACCCCCATGAGGGCAAAGCCTGTCGCGGTCATCAAGGCGAACCAGACCCCGTATCCGACCATTTGAACGGTTACGGAGCCCCGATGGGGATCGACGAATTGAGGGATGAAGGCCAACACGAAAAAGCCGGGCTTCGGATTGAGCGCCGCCGACAGGAAGCCGGTCATGAAAATACTTGGCAACGGTTGGCGAGTCGCGGGCTTGAAGGTGATCAGATTGCGCGAGCGCAGGACTTTTATACCCAACCACAGCAGGTACGCGGCCCCGACGATTTTCACTGCCCAGAACGCCAGCGCCGACGTCTGCATCAACAGCGTCAGACCCAACGCCGCCGCTGCCACGTGAAACAGAATGCCCGCGCCGGAGGCCGTGCCGGACACGACCGCGGCCCATCTCCCCTGGCTGAGTCCCCGACCAACAGCCAGCAAATTATCGGGACCCGGCGCCAGCACGAACAGGATGCAAGCGGCCGTATAGGCCAGGAACACATCGATGGGGAACACGGCACACTCCTCAGCGCTTGGCGGGGGGCAGTTCGGAGGTGTCAACTTTGCTTGACATGACGCGTAAAGTCAAAGAGGGCAGGCGTGTGGGAACGCTAGATCTCTAACGCGCATTCCTCGGGTCAGTACGGTACTTACCCGACAAACCGGCGAAGCACTGGTGCGCAGAACCCGCTCTGAATATCGCCCTATGCAATCGGAATGAAGGCATTCCGATACCTAAAGCAGAGAGACCAGGGTTGGATCGAGGCGCCTGGGCCGTCCTGATTCTTTGAGAGGACTGCTAGAGCCTGGGAGTGATGATGAGGGCTGTCGTTAAGCTGTCATTCCCAGCCGAAACAGCCCAAAAGGCATTTGCGGTAAACTTTAGGCGACTAATCTGTAAAGGCTTTTTGTGGCCGGGTGATCTGAATTGATCTGCTAAGTCACTATTTTTGTTGAAAAAGCTCTGCTTAAAAAAGGGTTCTGGAATACCAATTGGAATATCGAAAGCCCAAATTCACGAGGCGAATGTGACGGTAACAGTTCACTCTGAGGCGTTGAGTCTCAGATGCTCCGCCACCAAAAGCTGACGATCAGGATCAGACCAGGTGGCGCCTAGTGCTGAGTACTGGTTAAGACGTAGCCACACACTGCGAAATTCGCATGAGCTGCCTCGACCTCAGCGGACCTATTCCTGCTGCACGACTTAACCAACCTGCAATAGACACGCTCCGTGAGGATCGAGTAGTGTCGGAGGCGAATTTGCTCCCACGTTTGGTCGAGTAACCGGGGCTGCCCATCCATGGTGTATAACTCCTTTATACGCTCATCTGCACGCTGAAAGCCTCAGCATAAACACGGTTAGCCAAAGGAACAAAGAATATTATACACCACGCCCGTCCTGGGAGCTCTCCGCCACTTGGTTTCTATTTATAGTTATGCATTCATTTTGCTATCGGATTATTCATTGTGATTAAGAATACCTTTAGGACTTTCACTGCTTCCGCGCTTGTACTAAAACAAGTTGCTGAGGCCGCCACCAAAGCGAGAATTCAAGACCAAACGTGCAGTTCGGTGACTATTGAAATTAACGCCGATTATGCAGCAATTGCATTTATGGCTCTCCCTGCTTGGACAGCATTTGCCGTTGAAATGGGGCTGAAGACGCTAATAGTTAGCACTGGAGTTGATCAGGCTCCACGCGGTCACGACCTAGCCAAATTGTTAAGCAAGCTACCGCCAGACATTCAAAAAGAAATCGAATCAAAAACACTAGAATTTATTGGCGATGCTGAAGACATAGATTTCTCTATGCTTTTAGAAAACAACAAATTAGTATTTGAGCAATGGCGCTATTTCCACGAGGGGAGAAGCACTCAATCAAATATCGGTTTTCTCCAATCTTTGATGTTGGCCATTCACAACTCAACTGTATCGAAAAAAGCAAACGCCTAACACTGCGGTCAAGGCCGCTCCCTTCGGGCTGGACGCTGCGCGATAAAGCTCAGCGCAGCGCCCCTTATCTAAAAGTTATACACAGCCCATTAGGAATGCGGAGCCATGGAAACTCTTTCTTTTTATTTAAAAAGTAACGTCAATTTTTATTGGGTTGATTTCCGCAGCAAGCTGGCTGCGCGCCAGTGTTATAAAAGTCAGCCATGAAAAAGCAATTAGAATTCGTGAGCGTGAGGCTAAGAAGCGGGGTAGAAAAACCAAACTATGCATCGGTAAGTTTGGGTGGATGGGATATGTAATCCACTTTCTCGGCACAATCAAAATGGAATGCCGCCGGTGCTTTCTTAGCCGCAATTTAAATTTTGCTCCAAGCTACAGCGCAGATGCTCGGCAGTATAAAAATCGCACGAAGCGCTAACTTCGCTCACTGGGACTGGCTAAAGCCAGTCCCTTAGCCAAGCTTGAGGTGTCGTAACTTCGCAATCCGAACTGAGCTCGCTATATATTTATAAGCTAGTCATGGACTAATTTTCAAAAAAATTAACTACTCGGCTATTCGAGATCGGCACTCTCATGTAAGTGGAGATGGCAGTCAGCCATTTATGGAGCGCTCTGCTGATGTAAGCAGTACTTACTGAAGGGGCACGATTACTACATGTATTTGAGGCTGAACTGTTTTTATGCTCCCTGTACAGACCTACCTGATCTGCTTTGTATGATGCGCACCGTAAGTTCGTAGTAATATTAGTCGCCGCGCTGCAATTTTTCAGATAGTACTGCTCGAACCATCGGAAATGCTTGGGCTGCCAGCGGCAAGGGTTGTCTCGTCCAAACCGTTTCTGAATCGCCTGCATCACCTTCGCCTGCCTGATATGCCGCTGCCGTGTGGCGTGCGAACCGGTCAGTACGCCCTGCAGAAATAGCTCCATGTCGAAGGGTTTTCTTATCGTCTGCCTCCGATGTAGGCCGAGACGACGTCGATGCGGTTGTGGCTCAACTCCAGGCTGATCTGTTGGCGGGCAGCGCGATCGAGGTCGCGATTTTGCTGATAGCCATCGCCACCATTTACCGGGGCGGCGTAGCTTGTGAGTTGCTCGTAACGTTCGCAGGCATAGGCCGCCCGTAGCTCGCGAAACCCTTTCAGTTCATGGGCGTGCAGGGTTTCTCGGGCCGGCTTACGGTCTGCTGCAGGAAGGTTTTGTATTCCTCGTCGCGGCTCAGCAAGTTGCGTCTGCCAGTGGGGGAGGCTCGGGCATGCAGCACTGAGTGCTTCTCTAACCTAATCCGTCACGGTGATCCAGCGCGGCGCGTAGGCCCTGATCGACCGCCCTTGGTGCCATCCTGAATATTGATCGCCCCGTGTCGATCCGCCTCGCGAAACAAGCGGGGCAGGTCGGCAAGGATCGCTTCGCGAAGGCGCATGCCGGTCTCACGGGCTAGCATCAGAATGGCGCTGACACGCTGTTGCTGTTGATCATCCAGTGCCTGGAGTAATGGTCGCAGTTGCTCACGATCCTGGCCTATCGGCGGCTCGGTTCTTACCGTTCAACCTGCATGCACAGCGCCTGGCTCGGGCTGGATAGCCTGACCTGACGATCACCATGTATCGTCTCCAGGGTGCGGTTCACGTTGGAAAGCCGGTTCTACGCGGTGGCAATGGCCAAGTCGCGCTGGCTCACTTTCTGTTGCAGGTGCTTGACGTGATCGAGCAGGGTTTGCCTGTCGACCTGCCCTGCATCGTTGATGCCCGGGCCTTGCTCGGAGCGGCACCAGTCGGCAAAGGCTTCCATCTGGCCAAGGTAAAAGCCAAAGCCCAAGAGCTGCTCGCAGAAATGCCCCTGAATGAGCTTCGTCAGGCCCGTGGGCTGTCACAGGAAAATGCTGGCGGAGGTGTTGGATATACAGCAGCCGTCCATCGCCAAACGATTTTTCGACACCCAAAGAAAAACCCCTGATTTTCGCTAGGAAAATTAGGGGTTTATTTGGTGGAGCCGGGGGGATTTGAACCCCCGTCCGCCAGCTCTCCGCTATTGGTTCTACATGCATAGCCATCTCTATTGAGTTAACTCCTCGCGGCCCGAGTGGCAGGGCGCTTGGAGCGAGCTGTATGAGTTTTAGCCGTTACGTCTACAGCGAACTTGGCGGCGATCCTGTTCTATATGACTGACCAGATCTTCGGGTTTACAGGCATCCCCTAGGGTCAGCTAGCGGCACTTAGGCTGCTAGAGCGTAGTTGTCGTCGTTGGCAACTATAAGTTTGCAGCAGCTAATTTACGAGTTCTGCTACCAGCTCGGCATGCCCCTCAAGTTTTGTTACCGGCGTCGAATCCTGATCGGCCCCGCGACACGGCTTTTCCGGCCGTATCGGTCCCGAGTGTACCGAAAGGAGAGGCTGACGTCGACCCTGCCTTTCCCCGCGCTGGTCTATATGATTGCGGTCTGTTTCGCGAGCCCTTGGGGAGCGTTTTCGATGCCGCGCAAGTCGGGTAAAGCTTTGCGTCAATGGATCTGGCGTGCCTTCGTTCAGAGTGCGCTGATTCCCTTGGTGCTGGTGGAATCGGTGCTGATCGCCGTCTACCTGCTGAGCAACGGCGCGATCCGCGACGCCCAGCTGGAGTACCTGCAGCGCAACGCCGTGCAGGACCTGGCCGGTGCCGTGCATCGGGAAGGCCAGGTGATCGCCGGGCGGCTGGCGAGCATCGAGGCGCAGCTGCGCATCTACCGCGATGCCACCGCCACGGCCCTGGCGGATCATCGTTTCGAGCCTGACGAGACCGAGCGTTACCGCCATACCCAGAGCCCGGACGGCGTGTTCTACAGCCGCAGCGACGACGGCCGTGCCGCCTCCTTCTATTCCAACAGCACACCCCTGGACCAGCAGGACCACGCCAAGGCCATGCGCCTATCCCAGGTGGACCCGCTGATGCGCTCGATCCGCACGGCCAACCCGCTGGTGGCGGCGGTGTATTACAACAGCTGGGACAGCTACAACCGCATCTACCCGTTCTTCGCGCCGCTGGAACAGTATCCCCACGACATGGTGATACCGAACTACAACTTCTATTATCTCGCTGACGCCCAGCACAACCCGCAGCGTTCCCTGGTCTGGACCGACGTCTATCTCGATCCGGCCGGCCAGGGCTGGATGATGTCGGCCATCGCGCCGATCTACCGCGGCGACTTTCTCGAAGGCGTGGCCGGCCTCGACCTGACCGTCGGGCAGATGCTCAGCGAGATCAGCCACCTGGCGGTGCCCTGGCAGGGCTACGCGATGCTGGTGAGCCGGGACAACAACATCATGGCCCTGCCGGAGGCGGGCGAGCAGGACTTCGCGCTGCGGGAGCTGACCAGTTATTCCTACGCCGAGGCGGTGCGCCGCGAAGTGCTCAAGCCCGAGGACTTCAACCTGGGCCGGCGCCAGGGTATGCAGCCCTTGCTGCAGGCGATGGCCGCCAAGCGCGACAACAATGTGCAGGAAGTGATGCTCGGCGGGCGCAAGCAACTGGTGGCCTGGAGCGAAATTCCTCAGACCGGCTGGCGCCTGCTGATGGTGGTGGACGAGGCGGACATCTTCCACGAGACCAACACCCTGGCGCTGCGCTACCAGCAGATCGGCTATGTGCTGATCGCCGGCCTGGTGCTGTTCTATGCGCTGTTCTTCGCCTGGATGTGGGCGCGCTCGCGCCACCTGAGCGATGCCTTGGCCCACCCCATCGCCGGGATCGTGGAAATGATGCGGCAGATCGGCGAGGGGCAGTACCGGCCGGTGGCGCCGCAGACCCGGATCAATGAACTGAGCAGCATGGCCGAGGCGGTGCAACTGGCGGGTGCGCAGCTCGAAGCCAGCGAGCTGAAGCGGCACGAGGCGCAACGCAGCCTGGAACTGGTGCTGGAGAGCACCACCGAGAGTATCTGGGAGGTGGACGCCAACACCCTGGCGTTCAAGATCAGCGGGCGCTTCGTCAAGCGCTTCGGCCTGGGCAGCGATACCCTGACCTTCAATGACTTCAACCAGCGGGTGCACCCGGACGACCTGGACCGGGTGCGTCGCCTGCGGCAGCTGTTCATGGAGAGCAGCGACGGCAACTTCGACGTGGAATACCGCTTCGCCGACGCCCAGGGCCGCTATGCCTGGCTGCTGAGCCGCGGCAAGGTGCTGGAGCGGGATGCCTACGGCCGGGCGCTGCGGGTGGCCGGCACCCACGTGGACATCACACGCCTGAAGCAGGTGGAGGAAGAACTGCGCCGCGCGACCCGCGAGGCCCAGGCCGCCAGCCAGGCGAAGAGCCGCTTCCTCTCCAGCATGAGCCACGAGCTGCGTACGCCGCTCAACGCCATCCACGGCTTCGCCCAGCTCATCGCCCTGGAGGCCGAGGAGCACGATCCCCAGGCGGAGTGCGTGGAGCTGGAATACGCCCGGGAGATCGTCAAGGCCAGCCGCCACCTGACTTCGCTGGTGGACGATATCCTCGATCTGTCGAGCATCGAGAACCGCCGGCAGAAGCTGCAGCTGGAGCCGGTGGACATCGGCGCGGTGCTCAGCGGCTGCGCCGAGCTGATCCAGCCGGAGTTGCAGTCGCGCCAGCTCGACCTGCAGATGACCGAGCTGCCGGAGCCGCCGCTGTACGTCCTGGCCGATGCCCGCCGCCTGCGCCAGGTGGTACTGAACCTGCTGTCCAACGCCATCAAGTACAACAGCCCGCAGGGGCTGGTGCGGCTGGGCTACGAGCTGCGACCCAGCGGCGTGCGCCTGTGGGTGGAGGACACCGGCAGCGGCCTCAGCGCCGAGCAGCAGGCCCAACTGTTCCAGCCGTTCCAGCGCCTCGGGCGAGAGAACTCCACCATCCCGGGTACCGGCATCGGCCTGGTGCTCTGCCGGGAGCTGGCGGACCTGATGGGCGGCGAGATGGGCTACAGCAGCACCGCCCACGTGGGCAGCCGTTTCTGGATCGAGCTGCCGGGCGCGGCGCGCCCGGAACCCGACGAGGCCGGCGCCCTGCGGCCGGAGCGCCTGCCCGACCTGCTGTGCGTCGAGCCGGGCCTGGCCTGCGCCCAGTCCCTGCGGGAGGGTCTGCGGGAGCAGGTGAACGTGCACGCCGTGGATGGTGCCACCCGCGCCCGTACCGAACTCCAGCTGTTGACGCCGGACCTGGTGCTGCTGGACCTGGACCTGCTGGATGGCGATGCGCTGGCGCTGCTGGACGGGTTGCGCCAGGAGCCGCGCACCCAGTCGATCCCGGTGGTGGTCATCGGTTCGAGCCTGTCCCAGGACATCTTCGCCGAGGCCCGGGAGCGGGGCGCCACCGCCTGCCTGAGCAAGCCGGTGGACCACGCCCAGATACGACGCCTGGTGCTGTCGCTGCTGGGTAGCGCCTGGTGAGGGCAGGGAGGCCCGTTGGCTTCGCCTGAGGGGTCGGTCGCACATGGGCGTGCTTCCCACTGTCGAGGTCGTGCGAGCGGTGCGTGATGGGCGGTGGCTTCATCGACCACTGGCGTAGCGCGGCGGAGCGATGTGCGCCTGGTGCGGCTGTGCCTCGACTCGACCGGCGTTTTCGCCTTGCTCCATGTGCTGGGAGACCAAGCGGCACGTCGGGCCTGATCTGGGCGATTGGGATTGGAGTCGAGGCGCGCGGGGAAAGGGCTAACCCGCTCGAACAGCTTCGCGGTCGTTATTGCCGTCAGGCTCGGTTTTTTAAAAAAACGGCCCAATGAAAAAGGCCAGCCTGAGGGGCTGGCCTTTTTCATAACCGGGAATGCAGGGTCGAACGAACCGATTACTGGGTCCCTTCGCCACCGCCCTCGGTGTTCTGCTTCTCCAGCAGGGTCAGCGCTTGCTGAGCGGAGCTGGCGCATTTCTCCAGGTCGCCGGCGGCCTGGTATTTCTTGGCCTCGCTTTCCAGATCGGCGACCTGTTGCTTGAGCGGGTCACCCAGGATCGGGTTGGTGGCCTTGTTGTCTTCGATCTTCTGCAGGTTGACGCGGCACAGGTCTTCGGCGGCGAAGACCGGGGAAACCATCAACGCGGCGGTGATCAGCAGGGCGGTACGTTTCATCGCATGGATCCTCTTTTCATCCTCAGGCTCTCGGATGTCCTCTCGGTGGACTGAGGGCACGCAAACCTCCGAGTCGAATGGGCCCGCCGCATGGGCGGGCTTACTGGAATGGACTTCCGTGCGTCGGCGAGGGTTCAGTCGAATGCTGGCACTTTGGGGCGGCTGACCCGATCCACCAGGTAGACCAGCCCGTGGTAGTCGATGCCGCCGTGCTGGCTGAGGCCGATCTCGCAGGTGCGGCTGGTGGAGATGCCTTCGTCGCAGTGCTGCACCGCCTGGCGCAGGCGTCGCAGGGCATGGGCGTTCAGCTCGGGCGTGGTGAACCCCTTGTCGCCGGCGAAGCCGCAGCAGTGGATGCCTTCCGGGACCACTACCTGGGTGCTGCAGCGCCGCGCCAGGTCGATCAGCGCCTGGCTTTCGCCCAGGTGCTGGGTGCTGCAGGTGACGTGCACCGCCACCGGGCGATCCTCGGGAACGATCTCCAGGCGCTCCAGCAGATGGGTGCGGATGAACCGCACCGGGTCGTACAGGTCCAGCCGCGGGTCCAGGCCTTCCTGCAGCAGGCGCAGGGTGCACGGGCTGGTGTCGCAGTAGATCGGGTCGAGGCCACCGCGGCTGGCCTCCAGCAGGGCATCGACGAGTTCCTGGCGCTTGGCCGCGGCCTGGTCGGCGTAACCCTTGGAGGCGAAGGGCTGGCCGCAGCAGAGGGCGTCGCCGGCGGCCGGCACCACCACCTGGTAACCGCCTTTCTCCAGCAGCGCGCGGGTCTTCTCCATCAGCGGCATCCGCTCCGCGTCGCCGGCGGCGGGGCCCATGGCCCGGGACACGCAGGCGGCCAGGTAGACCACCCGCGGCCGCGCATCGGTGGCCGGTAGAGGCTGGAGACGCAGCGGCTGGGTGGCCTGGGGCATGGCCGGCGACCACTGGGGCAGGCGGTTGCCGGAGAGTCGCCGCAACGCCGCGCTGGTGCGCGCCAGGCGGGGGGCGCCCAGGAGCCGCCGGGCGCTGTCGGCGGCGCGCAGGGTCAGGCGGGCGCCGCGCAGGGTCGTGGCGAAGTGCCCGGCGAACCAGTCGGCGGCGCCGGCGTGGTGGGCGTCCTGGCCGCGCAGCTTGCGCACCAGTTCGCCGGTGTTGATGCCCACCGGGCAGCGCTGGGCGCACAGGCCGGTGGCGGCGCAGGTCTCCAGGCCCTGGTAGCGGTAGGCCTCGTGCAGCGCGCCGGTGTCCTCGCCGCGACGGGTGCGCGCCTGCAGGTCGCGCCACATGACGATGCGCTGGCGCGGCGTCAGGGTCAGCCCGTTGGACGGGCAGACCGGCTCGCAGAAGCCGCACTCGATGCACTTGTCGACGATGGGGTCGGCGGCCGGCAATGGCTTGAGGTTCTTCAGGTGGATCTGCGGGTCTTCCGAGAGCACCACGTCCGGGTTGAGGATGCCGCGCGGGTCCAGG
The DNA here is from genome assembly GCF_007109405.1 of Pseudomonas mangiferae. Classification (GTDB taxonomy): domain Bacteria; phylum Pseudomonadota; class Gammaproteobacteria; order Pseudomonadales; family Pseudomonadaceae; genus Pseudomonas_T; species Pseudomonas_T mangiferae. The sequence goes on along the minus strand of NZ_VJOY01000009.1, from coordinate 42,154 downwards.
AGGCGCTTGAGGGTCCACATCAGCTGGTAGGCGTCATGGCCCCACTCCAGCTCGACGAAGGGCGCCATGTTGCGCCCGGTGCCGTGCTCGGCCTTCAGCGAGCCGCCGAACTCCACCGCTACCAGCTGCGCCACGTCGTCCATGAAGGCCTGGTAGCGCCGTACCTGCTCCGGGCTGTCGAAGCCCTGGGTGAAGACGAAGTGCAGGTTGCCTTCCAGGGCGTGGCCGAAAATGATCGCCTCGTCGTAGCGATGCCGCTCGAACAGCTCGATCAGCCGGTTGACGCCGTCGGCCAGTCGCTCCACCGGGAAGGTCACGTCCTCGATGATCACCGTGGTGCCGGTCTCGCGCACCGCGCCCACCGCCGGAAAGGTGTCCTTGCGAATCCGCCAGAGCTGGTTGTACACCGCCGGGTCCTGGCTGAAGTCCACCTGCTTCTCCACCGGGAACGCCGCCAGGCTGGCGCGGATGGCCGCCAGCTGGGCATCCAGGTCGTCGGCCGTGGCGGCCCGGGACTCGATCAGCAGGGCGCAGGCGCCCGCCGACAGTTCCCGCACCCAGGCCGGCATGCCCTGCATGGCCTGCACCGAGCGCAGGCTGCGGCGGTCCAGCAGCTCCACTGCCGACACTGGCTGGCGCTTGAGCACCGGCACCGCCTGGCAGCAGGTCTCCACGTCGGGGAACACCACCAGGGCGGTGGCTTTGTGAGGATGCTCTGGCACGGTGTCGTAGGTCACCGCGCTGATGAAGCCCAGGGTGCCCTCGGAGCCCACCATCAGGTGGGTGAGGATGTCCAGGGGCTCCTCGTAGTCCACCAGGGCGTTCAGGGACAGGCCGGTGGTGTTCTTCAGCCGGTACTTGTGGCGGATGCGCTGGGCCAGGGCCTCGTCGGCGCGGGTCTGCCGGCCGAGGGCGGCCAGCTGCGCCAGCAGGGCGCCATGGCGGGCGCGGAAGGCCGTCACGCTGGCGCGGTCCTCGGTGTCCAGCAGGGTGCCGTCGGCCAGCAGTAGGCGCATGCCGGCCAGGGTGTGGTAGGTGTTCTGCGCCGTGCCGCAGCACATGCCGCTGGAGTTGTTGGCGACGATGCCGCCGATCTTCGCCGCGTTGATGGAGGCCGGGTCCGGCCCGATCTTGCGGCCGTAGGGGGCGAGCCAGGCATTGGCCTGGGCGCCGATGACCCCGGACTGCAGGCGGATGCGCGCGCCGTCATCGCGGATGTCGCGGCCGTTCCAGGCGTCGCCCAGGACGATCAGTACCGAGTCGCTGATGGCCTGGCCGGAGAGGCTGGTGCCGGCGGCGCGGAAGGTCACCGGCACGCGCTCGGCGTGGGCCAGGCTCAGCAGCTCGGCCACTTCCGCCTCGGACTCCACCCGCACCACCAGTTTCGGGATCAGCCGGTAGAAGCTGGCGTCGGTGCCGAAGGCCAGGGTGGACAAGGGGTCATCGAAGCGCCGCTCGCGCGGGATCAGGCGTTCGACGGCCAGCAGGAAGGCGGCGGGCAGGCTCATGCGGGCTCCAGTCATCATCGGTTGCCGCGGGCCGTTCGAGCGGCCCGTCGGGGGTGTCTCGGGTCGCCCTAGGCGGGCTGGGCGACGGGCAGTTCGCGGACCAGCGATTCGGCGCTGATCTCGGCGATGGACTTGGCGCCGGTGAGCACCATGGCCACGCGCATTTCCTTCTCGATCAGGTCCAGCAGGTTGGCCACGCCGGCGCCGCCGGCCGCAGCCAGGGCGTAGACGAACGCACGGCCCAGCAGCACGGTATCGGCGCCCAGGGCGATCATCCGCACCACGTCCAGGCCGGTGCGGATGCCCGAGTCAGCGAGGATCTTCAGGTCGCCCTTCACCGCGTCGGCGATGGCCGGCAGCGCCCGGGCGCTGGACAGCACGCCGTCCAGCTGGCGGCCGCCGTGGTTGGAGACCACGATGCCGTCGGCGCCGAATTTCACCGCGTCCCGGGCGTCCTCGGGGTCGAGGATGCCCTTGATGACCATCGGCCCCTGCCAGAAGTCGCGGATCCACTCCAGATCCTTCCAGGAAATGGACGGGTCGAAGTTGGTCGCCAGCCAGCCAATGTAGTCCTCGAGGCCAGTGGGGTTGCCGCGGTAGGTGGAGATGTTGCCCAGGTCGTGGGGGCGCCCCAGCAGGCCCACATCCCAGGCCCAGGCCGGATGTGTCATCGCCTGCAGCATGCGGCGCATGGCGGCATTCGGGCCACTCATGCCGGAATGCGCGTCGCGGTAGCGGGCACCGGGGGTGGGCATGTCCACGGTGAACACCAGGGTGGTCACCCCGGCGGCCTTGGCCCGCTCCAGGGCGTTGCGCATGAAGCCGCGGTCCTTGAGCACGTAGAGCTGGAACCACATGGGCCGGTCGATGGCGGGGGCCACTTCCTCAATGGGGCAGACCGAGACGGTGGACAGGGTGAAGGGAATCCCCTTGGCCGCCGCCGCTCTGGCCGCCTGCACCTCGCCGCGACGGGCGTACATGCCGGTCAGGCCTACCGGGGCCAGGGCCACCGGCATCGACAGGATCTCGTCGAACAGCCGGGTCTGCAGGCTCAGCTCCGACATGTTGCGCAGCACCCGCTGGCGCAAAGCGATGCCGGCCAGGTCCTCGACGTTGCGGCGCAGGGTGTACTCGGCGTAGGCGCCGCCGTCGATGTAGTGGAACAGGAACGGCGGCAGCTTGCGCTGCGCAGCGGCGCGGTAGTCGGTAGAGGCCGAGATGATCATGGGATTCACACCGAGTGGAGGAGCGGCCCGGGGCGGCTCGGGTTGAACGAAGCGCCGCGGGGCGGCGCCGGCGAAAACGGTTCGACCGGGCACCCGTGGCGGGGGTGCCCGGCCGGCGACTCAATGCACCAGCATGCCGGTGAACACGTAGGCCTGGGCCAGGGTAATCAGGCCCACCATGGCGGCGAACAGCAGGCTGTGCTTGAGGGTGAAGCGGAACAGGTCCGATTCCTTGCCCACCATGCCGGTGGCGGCGCAGGCCACGGCGATGGACTGCGGGGAGATCATCTTGCCGGTCACGCCACCGCTGGTGTTGGCGGCCACCAGCAGGGTGTCGTTGACCCCGATCTGGTGCGCGGTGGTCGCCTGCAGGGAGCTGAACAGGGCGTTGGACGAGGTATCCGATCCGGTCAGGAACACCCCCAGCCAGCCAAGGAACGGCGAGAAGAACGGGAAGGCCACGCCGGTTCCGGCCAGGACCAGCGCCAGGGTGGTGGACATGCCCGAATAGTTGGTGACGAAGGCGAAGGCCAGCACCATGCCGATGGACAGGATCGGCAGCTTCAGCTCCACCAGGGTGTCGCGGAAGGTGGTCAGACCAATCTTCGGCGTGATGCGCAGGATCAGCATCGAGACCACCGCGGATAAGAAGATCGCGGTGCCGGTGGCGGAGACCGGGTCCAGTTTGAAGACCGCGGCGATGGGCGTCGGAGCGGCGGCGATGGGCGCGACCTTCAGCACCAACTGGTCCAGGTGCGGGATGGCGAACATGAACACCCAGCTCTCCAGCGCGCCGCCGGGGGCGAACAACGCCTTGAACGGCTTCAGGGTCCAGACCATGACCAGCACGGTGAGCACCAGGAACGGCGACCAGGCCTTGAGGATCTGCCCGACGCTGTAGGGTGTCGCCGTGGCGCCGGTGACCACCGCGGCTTCGCCGGCGCCCTGGGCGGCGCGGGAGGTGGCCGGTTGCCAGACCTTCAGGAACAGCGCCAGGCAGATCAGGCTGACCAGGGCCGAGGTGATGTCCGGCAGTTCCGGGCCGATGAAGTTGGAGGTGAAGTACTGGGTCACCGCGAAGCTGGCGCCCGCCACCAGGGCGGCCGGCCAGGTCTCCCGCACGCCGCGCCAGCCGTCCATCATGGCGACCAGCCAGAACGGCACGATGATCGACAGCAGCGGCAACTGGCGACCGGTCATGGCGCCGATCTTGAAGGCGTCGATGCCGGTCACCTGGCCGGCGACGATGATCGGGATGCCCAGGGCGCCGAAGGCCACCGGCGCGGTATTGGCGATCAGACAGAGCCCGGCCGCGTACAGCGGGTTGAAGCCCAGGCCCACCAGCAGCGCGGCGGTGATCGCCACGGGGGCGCCGAAGCCGGCCGCACCTTCGAGGAAAGCGCCGAAGGAAAAGCCGATCAGCAGCACCTGCAGGCGCTGGTCGCCGGTGATGGACAGCACCGAGCTGCGGATCACTTCGAACTGGCCGCTCTTGACCGTGAGTTTGTAGAGGAACACCGCGGCGACGATGATCCACGCGATGGGCCACAGGCCGTAGGCGAAGCCGTAGCCGGCGGCCGCCAGCGCCATGTCGGCCGGCATGCCGAAGGCGACGATGGCGACGCCCAGGGCCAGTGCCAGAGTCAGGGTGCCGGCGAGGTAGCCCTTCATGCGGAACACCGCCAGCGCCAGGAAGAAGAAGACGATCGGGATGACGGCGACCAGTGCGGAGAGGCCGAGGCTGCCAAGCGGTGCATACAACTGTTGCCAGGCTTGCATGGAGGGAGGCTCCTGATTGTTGTTGGAATGCCTGTCGGGACGGCATCGTGTGCCATCCGGCTATTGAATAAATTGGTAAGACCAATTTACAATGGCGACGGCTCAGAGTAAGAGTCAGGTCCATGGCTGTCAAATTGCCGCACTACGACTTTGGTCTCACGCCCGTTCCCTTGAGGGCTGGGGTGTGCGCAGACAGTGCTGGCTGACGGGGGCCGAGAAGACCAATCCAGAGAGGGGCGCGGGGTTCGCGCAGGGAAGAGGAATACGCATGGGGTTCGACCAGATTCGTCAGCGCCGTCTGTCGGATGACATCGTTACGCAGCTAGAAGCGATGATCCTCGAGGGCACGCTGAAGCCCGGCGAGCGGCTACCGGCGGAGCGAGCGCTGGCGGAACAGTTCGGCGTCTCGCGGCCGTCGCTGCGGGAGGCGATCCAGAAACTGGTGGCCAAGGGGTTGCTGGTCAGCCGGCAGGGCGGGGGCAACTACGTCGCCGCCTCCCTGGGGGCCAGCTTCAGCGACCCGCTGCTGCACTTGCTGGAAGGCAGCCCGGAGGCTCAGCGCGACCTGCTGGAATTTCGCCATACCCTGGAGGGGTCCTGCGCCTACTACGCCGCCTTGCGGGCGACGCCGGTGGACCACCAGCGCCTGCGCGAGGCCTTCGAGGCGTTGCAGGCCTGTTACGAGCGGCAGGGCGAGGTCACCCGGGCGGAGGAGGGCGCGGCCGATGCTCGCTTCCACCTGGCCATCGCCGAGGCCAGCCACAACGCGGTGCTGCTGCACACCATCCGCGGGTTGTTCGACCTGCTCAAGCGCAACGTGGTGACCAATATCGGCGGCATGTACGAGCAGCGCAGCGAGACCCGGGACATGCTGCTGCGCCAGCACCGGGCGCTGTTCGACGCCATCATCGAGGGGCGGGCGGAAGAGGCGCGAGTGATTTCCCAGCGTCACATCGACTACGTGCAGGAGGTGTTGGCGGAGGTGCAGGAGGAGGCGCTGCGGATGGCACGCTCCCAGCGGCGTCAGGGGCTCTGACGCCAGGGGCGGCGGTCGCGTGAGGGCGGCCGCGGAAGGATCAGGCCTTTTCCTTGCGCATGGCGCGCTGGACTTCGCGGTCGGCGTCACGCTCTTTCTCGGTGTGACGCTTGTCGAATTCCTTCTTGCCCTTGCCCAGGGCGATCTCGCACTTGATCAGGTGCTTCTTCCAGTACAGCGATAGGGCGATGCAGGTGTAGCCCTTCTGCTGCACGGCGCCGAATAGCTTGCCCAGTTCGCGCTTGTTGAGCAGCAGCTTGCGGGTGCGGATGGGGTCGGCGATGACGTGGGTGCTGGCGGTGGTCAGGGGCGTGATGTGGCAGCCCATGAGCCAGGCTTCGCCGTCCTTGAGCAGGACGTAGCTGTCCACCAGCTGTGCCTTGCCGGCGCGGAGGCTTTTCACTTCCCAGCCGGCCAGGGCCATGCCCGCCTCGAATTTCTGCTCGACGAAGTAGTCATGCAGCGCTTTCTTGTTTTGCGCGATGTTGCCCTGCGGGGCTTTCTTTTGCTTGGCCATAGGCGCCGCATTATAGGGAGTCGCCTGCGACGCGGCTACGGTGGCGTTATACCTTGAGCGCGTCCGGTGAATCCCGGACAATGCCTGCTTTGCGTTGGCGGGTAGCAGCTCGCGGGCTGCGGTCGTCCCGCCGCTCCGGCGCGCGCCGCACGAGCGAGGAGAAGCCTTATGAGCACGCATATCCAGCGTTCGGCGCTGCTGCCCTATCCGGCGCAAGCGCTGTACGACCTGGTCAACGACGTGGCGCGCTACCCGGAATTCCTGCCCTGGTGTTCCGCCAGCGAAGTGCTGGAGTCGAGCCCCGAGCACATGCGCGCCAGCCTCACCGTGGGCAAGGCCGGGATCAGCCAGCGTTTCATCACCCGCAACACCCTCGTGCCGGGCAGCGCCATCACCCTAAACCTGGACGAAGGCCCGTTCACCCACTTCCAGGGGCAGTGGCAGTTCAAGTCCCTGGGCGAGAAAGCCTGCAAGATCAGCCTCGATCTGGATTTCGATTACGCCGGGACCCTGGTCAAGGCGACCCTCGGGCCGTTGTTCACCCAGGCCGCCAATACCATGGTCGACGCCTTCTGCCAGCGGGCCAAGCAGCTCTATGGCTAAGCCCGGGCTGGCCATCGAGGTGGCCTATGCCCTGCCGGATCGCCAGTGGCTGGTCGCCCTCGACGTCCCGCCCGGTACCACCGCGCGGCAGGCGGCCGTGCTCGCCGGACTGACAATGCAGGCGCCCGATCTCGACCCTTCGGCATGCCCTCTCGGCATCCATGGCAAGCGTGTGGCCAAGCCGGAGGAGCGGGTGCTGCAGGCAGGGGAACGGGTAGAGCTGTACCGGCCACTGCTCGCGGATCCCAAGGACGTGCGCAAGCAGCGCGCCGCGCGAGCGGCCGAGGCCAGGCGGTAACGACGCGGTTCGCAGCGAACCTGGCGGATGGTGGAAACGAAAAACCCGGCGAGTGGCCGGGTTTTCTGTTTACTGCGGGCTGGTTTCCAGTGGCTCGGGCGTCGGGATCGGCACCGGCTTCACGTCGTCCACATCGCGCTGGATCTGGTCCAGCAACGAGCCAGGCTTGGCGGGCTCTTCGGGCTTCTGCTGATCCTGATGCTGCGGCGGGGACACGCTGGTGCCATTGTCTTCGCCGAGGATCGCTTCGTCGCGGCTGACGCCTGGCATGAAATCGCCATTGAGGCCGACCAACTGGTCGTTTCCGTCGAACATCAGGCTGACGCGTTCCTGCTGCCGCTTACCGCCACCCGGCTGGATGCTGTAGAGGTAGTCCCAGCGGTTGGCGTGGAAGGTGTCGGTGATCAGCGGGTTGCCCATGATAAACCGCACTTGCCGGCGGGTCATTCCAGGCTTCAACTGGTCTATCATGTCCTGCGTCACGACGTTGCCCTGCTGGATGTCGATCTTGTAAACGCCGGGGAACGAGCAACCGGCAAGTGCGACCAGACCGGTGAAGGTCAGGCTGGCCAGCAGGAGCTTGGTGTTTTGCATCGGTGGGTGACTTCCACTATCTTGGCTGGGCAAATTAAAGCCCGATCATACCCGTATTGAGGGAAGCTGCGAAAGCCGCCTTCCATGAGAAAGCTGACCATGGTTGAAAATAACGAACTGCGTAAAGCCGGCCTCAAGGTGACCCTGCCACGGGTCAAGATCCTGCAGATGCTGGACTCCACCGAACAACGCCACATGAGCGCGGAGGACGTCTACAAGGCGCTGATGGATGCGGGCGAGGACGTGGGCTTGGCCACCGTCTACCGGGTGCTCACCCAATTCGAGGCAGCCGGCCTGGTGGTTCGTCACAACTTCGATGGCGGCCACGCGGTGTTCGAGCTGGCGGACGGCGGCCACCACGACCATATGGTGTGCGTCGACAGTGGCGAGGTGATCGAATTCTTCGACACGGAGATCGAAAAGCGCCAGCGGGAAATCGTCAAGGAGCACGGCTTCGAGCTGGTGGATCACAATCTCGTGCTGTACGTCCGCAAGCGCAAGTGATGCTTTCCTTCGGATCATGAAAAACGGCGACCTCGGTCGCCGTTTTTCATGCGCGATTGCCCATTCAAATGCTGGCGCTGGCCACCATCTTGCGGGCGTGGGCCAGGGATTCGCGGGTCATGTCCACGCCACCGAGCATGCGGGCGATCTCTTCCACCCGTGCCCCGTCCTTGAGCGACGCGACAGCAGTGCGGGTCTCCGCGCTGCCACGCTCCTTGTGCACGAACAGGTGGTGATGGCCCTGTGCGGCGACCTGGGGCAGGTGGGTCACGGTGAGCACCTGGCCGCGTTCGCCCAGGCGGCGCAGCAGTTGCCCGACCACCTCGGCGGTCGGCCCGCCGATGCCGACGTCCACCTCGTCGAACACCAGGGTCGGAACCCGGGAGGTCTGCGCGGTGATCACCTGGATGGCCAGGCTGATGCGCGACAGCTCGCCTCCCGACGCGACCTTGGCCAGCCCCTTGAGGGGTTGCCCGGGGTTGGCGCTGACCAGGAACTCGACGTTCTCCAGGCCCTGGGGCTGGGGATCGCCGCCCGGCAGTTCACGCAGCTCGATGCTCAGGCGGCCGCCCGGCATGCCCAGGTGTTGCATTTCCTGCTCCACGGCGGAGGCCAGCCGAGCCGCGGCCTCCTGGCGCAGGGCGCTGAGTTCGCCGGCTTTTTCCCGGTAGTGGCGTTCGTAGGCGATGAGTTCGTCGGCCAGGCGTTCGGCGGCCTGGTCGTCGGCGTTCAGGGTTTCCAGTTCGGCCTGCAGGCGTTTCTGCAATTCCCCCAGCTCGTCGGGCTGGACGCGATGCTTGCGGGCGAGGGTATAGAGGGCGTCGAGGCGTTCCTCCACCTGCATCTGGCGCTGGGGGTCGGCCTCGAAGCCGTCGACGAAGCGATTGAGCTCGCTGACGGCTTCCTCCACCTGGATCTGCGCGCTGGTGAGCAGGCCGAAGGCCTCGCCGAGCGCGCCGGGCTGGTCCTGGAAGGTGCTCAGGCGCTGCAGGCTGGAGCCAAGCACCGACAGGACATTGCCCGCGTCGCTCTCGCTGCACAGGTCCAATACCTGCCGGCAGGCACCGAGTACCTGGCCGGACTGGGTGAGGGTCTTGTGTTCCTGTTCCAGACGAACCAGTTCGTTCTCGCCCAGGCCCAGGTTCTCCAGCTCGTCCAGTTGGTAGCTGAGCAACTGGTGGCGGGCGCGCTGCTCGTCGCCCGCGCTGGACAGGCGCTCCAGCTCCTGGCGGGTCTGGCGCCAGCGCTGTGCCGCCAGGTGGACCTGGCGGGCGAGTTCGCTGGCGCCGGCGAATTCGTCCAGCAGGCGCCGGTGGGTCTCCGGCTTGAGCAGCGACTGGTGTTCATGCTGGCTGTGGATATCGATGAGCAGCTCGCCGAGGCTGCGAAGGTCGCCCTGGGGGCAGGGGGCGCCATTGATGTAGGCGCGGGAGCGCCCTTCCGCGGTGATCACCCGGCGCAGGATGCACGGGCCGTCGCCATCCAGGTCGCGTTCGCTCAGCCAGGCCCGGGCCTCGGGGATGGCGCTCAGGTCGAAGCTGGCCAGGATGTCCGCCTTGTCGGCGCCGGGGCGGACCGCGCCGCTGTCGGCGCGGCCGCCGAGGGTCAGCCCGAGGGCGTCGAGCATGATGGACTTGCCCGCGCCGGTCTCGCCGGTGATCACCGTCATGCCGCTGGACAGCTCCAGGTCCAGGTGCTCGACGATGGCGTAGTTGTGAACGGAGAGATGAACCAGCATGACGGCACTCCATTTCGCGTGTTGCTGGGTATTTATACAGTGTTGCCTGGCGTCGTCAACCGCCCCCGACGGAACGCCCGGTCCCGTTGTCGCTCGCCCCTGGCCTGGGTGCTGTGCAAGGCCCCTTGAAGCCTGTGGATTCGTCCCCATATAGGCGGGCAGAAGCGGCGGAGCGCGCCGCACCCGTTCGAGAGGAGGAAGGCATGGCTGACGAACAGATCCTGGACAACCAGAACCCCGAGGCGACCCCGGACACCGGTGCGAGCGACGATCTGGCGACCCGCGTGCAGGTGCTCGAGGAGCAACTGGCGGCGGCCCAGGACCAGTCCCTGCGCGTCGCCGCCGAGCTGCAGAACATCCGCCGGCGCGCCGAGCAGGACGTGGAAAAGGCCCACAAGTTCGCCCTGGAGAAATTCGCCGGCGACCTGTTGGCGGTGGTGGACAGCCTGGAGCGCGGCCTGGAGGTCACCAGCTCCGACGATGCCTCCAGCAAGGCCATTCGCGAGGGCATGGAACTCACCCTCAAGCTGTTCCTCGACACCCTCAAGCGTCATCAGCTGGAGCAGGTCGATCCCCACGGCGCGCCGTTCAACCCGGAGCACCACCAGGCCATGGCCATGGAGGAGAGCACCCATGTCGAGCCTGGCAGCGTGCTGAAGGTGTTCCAGAAAGGCTACCTGCTCAACGGCCGACTGCTGCGTCCGGCCATGGTGGTGGTCAGCAAAGCGCCGGCGGAAGCGCCGCCCAGCATCGACGAGCAGGCTTGAAAACGGACGACGCGTCCCCATCTGTTGAGTCAAGCGTACATAAGCTGCCGAAGCGCGTAAGGCGGGCTTCGACGAATTCAAAGTTTCGGGAGAGATAGAAGCATGGGCAAAATCATTGGTATCGACCTGGGAACCACCAACTCCTGCGTCGCCATCCTGGAAAACGGCAACGTCAAGGTCATCGAGAATGCCGAAGGCGCGCGTACCACCCCCTCGATCATCGCCTATACCAACGACGGCGAGACCCTGGTGGGCCAGTCCGCCAAGCGCCAGGCGGTGACCAACCCCCACAACACCCTGTACGCGGTTAAGCGCCTGATCGGTCGGCGCTTCGAAGAAGACGTCGTGCAGAAAGACATCAAGATGGTCCCCTACAAAATCGCCAAGGCCGACAACGGTGACGCCTGGGTGGACGTGAAGGGTCAGAAGATGGCACCGCCGCAGATTTCCGCGGAAGTGCTGAAGAAGATGAAGAAGACCGCCGAGGACTACCTGGGCGAGGCAGTCACCGAGGCGGTGATCACCGTGCCGGCCTACTTCAACGACAGCCAGCGCCAGGCCACCAAGGACGCCGGCCGCATCGCCGGCCTCGACGTCAAGCGCATCATCAACGAGCCGACCGCGGCTGCGCTGGCGTATGGCATGGACAAGGCCAAGGGCGACCACACCGTCATCGTCTATGACCTGGGTGGCGGTACCTTCGACGTGTCGGTGATCGAGATCGCCGAAGTGGACGGCGAGCACCAGTTCGAAGTGCTGGCCACCAACGGCGACACCTTCCTGGGTGGCGAGGACTTCGACATCCGCCTGATCGACTACCTCGTCGACGAGTTCAAGAAAGAGACCGGCATGGACCTCAAGGGCGACCCCCTGGCCATGCAGCGCCTGAAGGAAGCCGCCGAGAAGGCCAAGATCGAGCTGTCCTCCAGCCAGCAGACCGACGTCAACCTGCCGTACATCACGGCCGACCAGACCGGTCCGAAGCACCTGAATGTGAAGATTTCCCGCGCCAAGCTGGAATCCTTGGTGGAAGACCTGGTGGAGCGCACCATCGAGCCTTGCCGCGTGGCCCTGAAGGATGCCGGCATCGACGTGTCCAGCATCGACGAGGTGATCCTGGTGGGTGGCCAGACCCGCATGCCGCTGGTGCAGAAGAAAGTCGCCGACTTCTTCGGCAAGGAAGCGCGTAAGGACGTCAACCCGGACGAGGCCGTCGCCATCGGCGCTGCCATCCAGGGTGCCGTGCTGGCCGGTGACGTGAAGGATGTGCTGCTGCTGGACGTTTCCCCGCTGACCCTGGGCATCGAGACCCTGGGTGGCGTCATGACTTCGCTGATCGAGAAGAACACCACCATCCCGACCAAGAAGTCCCAGGTGTTCTCCACGGCGGACGACAACCAGTCGGCGGTGACCATCCATGTGCTGCAAGGCGAGCGCAAGCAGGCCACGCAGAACAAGTCCCTGGGCAAGTTCGACCTGGCCGAGATTCCGCCGGCGCCCCGTGGCGTGCCGCAGATCGAGGTGACCTTCGACATCGACGCCAACGGCATCCTGCACGTCTCCGCCAAGGACAAGGCCACCGGCAAGCAGCAGTCCATCGTGATCAAAGCCAACTCGGGTCTGTCCGAGGAGGAAATCCAGCAGATGGTCCGCGACGCCGAGGCGAATGCCGAGGAGGATCGCAAGTTCGAGGAGCTGGCCGCCGCCCGCAACCAGGGTGATGCGCTGGTCCACGCGACCCGCAAGATGATCACCGAGGCGGGCGACAAGGCCACCGCGGAAGAGAAGGCCGCCATCGAGAAGGCGCTGGGTGAGCTGGAAGCGGCGCTCAAGGGTGACGACAAGGCCGAGATCGAGGCCAAGGTCACTGCCGTGAGCCAGGCTTCGGCCCCGCTGGCTCAGAAGATGTACGCCGAGCAGCCGCAGGCCCAGCAGGGTGGCGATGCCCATGCCCAAGGCGCTAGCGAAGCCAAGGGCGGCGCCGACGATGTGGTCGACGCCGAGTTCGAAGAGGTCAAGGACAACAAGTAAGCGTCACGCTTGCTTCCGCTCCAGCCCGTCACGGTCCGTCCGCGACGGGCCTGACCGTCACGCGGGGGCTTGCTCCCGCGTCGGCGTGTCTGGAGGGTATGAATTTGAGAGTGAATGAAGCGAATGGCTAAACGTGACTATTACGAAGTGCTCGGTGTGGAGCGCGGCGCCAGCGAGTCGGAGCTGAAGAAGGCCTACCGACGCCTGGCCATGAAGTACCACCCCGATCGCAACCCCGACGATAAGTCCGCCGAGGAACAGTTCAAGGAGGCCAACGAGGCCTACGAAGTGCTGTCCGACGCCAGCAAGCGCGCGGCCTACGACCAGTACGGCCATGCCGGCGTCGACCCCAGCATGGGCGGCGGCGGAGCGGGCTTCGGCGGGGGTGGCGCGAGCTTCTCGGATATCTTCGGCGACGTCTTCAGCGACTTCTTCGGGGGTGCTCGTGGCGGTTCCCGGGGTGGTGCCCAGCGGGGCAGCGACCTGCGCTACACCCTTGAGCTGGACCTGGAAGAAGCGGTGCGCGGCACCACCGTCACCATCCGCGTGCCGACCCTGGTGGCCTGCAAGACCTGCGACGGCAGCGGGGCGAAGAAGGGCACCGCGCCGGTCACCTGCACCACCTGCGGTGGCATCGGCCAAGTGCGCATGCAGCAGGGCTTCTTCTCCGTGCAGCAGACCTGCCCGCGCTGCCACGGTACCGGCAAGATGATCGCCGACCCCTGTGGTACTTGCCACGGCCAGGGGCGCGTCGAGGAACACAAGACCCTGTCGGTGAAGGTGCCGGCGGGCGTGGACACCGGCGACCGCATCCGTCTGTCCGGCGAGGGCGAGGCCGGCACCCTGGGCGGCCCGCCGGGCGACCTGTACGTGGTGGTGAACGTCCGCGAACACCCGATCTTCCAGCGTGACGGCAAGCACCTGTACTGCGAGGTGCCCATCAGCTTCGCCGACGCGGCGCTGGGCGGCGAGCTGGAAGTGCCGACCCTGGATGGTCGGGTCAAGCTGAAGATTCCCGAGGCGACCCAGACCGGCAAGCTGTTCCGCCTGCGCGGCAAGGGTGTGGCGCCGGTGCGCGGCGGTGGCGCCGGCGACTTGATGTGCCGGGTCGCGGTGGAAACCCCGGTCAACCTGGATAAGCGCCAGCGCGAGCTCCTCGAGGAGTTTCGCCGGACCCTGCAGAGCGACGGGTCCCATTCGCCCAAGGCGAGCAACTGGTTCGAGGGGATGAAGCGCTTCTTCGGCGATCTTTGAGTGACCGTGGCGCGACCTGCGCGGCATGACCCGTGCGGCGCGCCGCCCGAAGCCCTTGCGGCTTGGAGCTGAGTGTATGCGACGTATAGCAGTGATGGGCGCCGCCGGGCGCATGGGAAAAACCCTGATCGAGGCGGTTCAGCAGGCGCCGGGCGCCGGCCTCACCGCCGCGGTGGATCGCCCGGACAGCACCCTGGTGGGAGCCGATGCAGGAGAGCTGGCCGCCCTCGGCCGGATCGGTGTGCCGCTGTCCGGCGACCTGGGGCGGGTGCTGGACGAATTCGACGTCCTGATCGACTTCACCCACCCGTCGGTGACCCTGAAGAACCTGGAGGTCTGCCGCCAGGCCGGTCGCGCCATGGTGATCGGTACCACCGGGTTTTCCGCCGAGGAAAAGCAGCGTCTGGCCGAAGCGGCCCGGCAGATCCCCATCGTCTTCGCCGCCAACTTCAGCGTCGGCGTCAACCTCTGCCTGAGGCTGCTGGATACCGCCGCTCGGGTCCTGGGCGACGAGGTGGACATCGAGATCATCGAGGCGCACCACCGGCACAAGGTGGACGCACCGTCTGGTACCGCGCTGCGTATGGGTGAAGTGATCGCCGATGCGCTGGGGCGCGACCTCCGGCAGGTCGCCGTCTATGGCCGTGAGGGCCAGACCGGCGCCCGTGCGCGGGACACCATCGGCTTCGCCACCGTGCGGGCCGGCGACGTGGTGGGCGATCACACCGTGCTGTTCGCCGCCGACGGCGAGCGGGTGGAGATCACCCACAAGGCGTCGAGCCGCATGACCTTCGCCCGGGGCGCGGTCCGCGCGGCGCTCTGGCTGGAAGGGAAGGCGCCTGGCCTCTACGACATGCAGGACGTGCTCGGCCTGCGCTGATCGTGGACATCGGTCCGCTTTCCGGTCTGCTCAGTGGGGGTGGTGGTGGACCGTAAAGTTCCGTTCCTGTATGATGCAGCTTTAGTGTGTCCACTAAAAGTTACGCAGAATGGCCTAATAAAAAAGCGGGGTGACGGTTCGAACGTCATCCCGCTTTTTTACAACCTGCGTTTGCTTCAGCCTTGATCTACGGGAGGTCCTGCTTGACCAAGCCAGCCATACTCGCCCTTGCCGATGGCAGCATTTTTCGCGGCGAAGCCATTGGAGCCGACGGTCATACCGTTGGCGAGGTGGTGTTCAACACCGCCATGACCGGCTACCAGGAAATCCTCACCGATCCTTCCTACGCCCAGCAGATCGTCACCCTGACCTACCCCCACATCGGCAACACCGGCACCACGCCGGAAGACGCCGAGGCCCGCCAAGTATGGGCCGCCGGCCTGGTGATCCGCGACCTGCCGCTGCTTGCCAGCAACTGGCGCAACAAGCAGTCCCTCCCTGATTATCTGAAGGCCAACGGTACCGTCGCCATCGCCGGTATCGATACCCGCCGACTGACCCGCATCCTGCGCGAGAAAGGCGCCCAGAATGGCTGCATCCTCGCTGGCGAAGACGCCACCGAGGCGCGTGCCCTGGAGTTGGCGCGAGGCTTCCCCGGCCTCAAGGGGATGGACCTGGCGAAGGTGGTCAGCGTCAAGGATCGCTACGAGTGGCGGTCCAGCGTCTGGGACCTGGCGAGCGACAGCCACCCGGAAATCCCCGCCGAGCAGTTGCCCTACCACGTGGTGGCCTACGACTACGGCGTGAAAACCAACATCCTGCGCATGCTGGTGGCGCGCGGTTGCCGGATCACCGTGCTGCCGGCCCAGGCCCCTGCCAGCGAAGTCCTGGCGCTGAACCCGGATGGGGTGTTCCTGGCCAACGGCCCGGGGGACCCGGAGCCGTGCGACTACGCCATCGAGGCGATCCAGCAGGTGCTGGAAACCGAGGTGCCGGTCTTCGGCATCTGCCTCGGCCACCAGCTGCTGGCCCTGGCCTCGGGCGCCAAGACGGTGAAGATGCCCAACGGCCACCACGGCGCCAACCATCCGGTGCAGGACCTGCAGACCGGCGTGGTGATGATCACCAGCCAGAACCATGGCTTCGCGGTAGACGAGGCGAGCCTGCCGGCGAATGTCCGCGCCACCCACAAGTCGCTGTTCGATGGCACCCTGCAAGGCATTGAGCGCACCGACAAGGCGGCCTTCAGCTTCCAGGGCCACCCCGAGGCCAGTCCGGGCCCTCACGACGTCGCCCCGTTGTTCGACCGGTTCATCGCGGCGATGGCCGCGCGCCGCTGAGGTGGCGTCGATGACGAGCGTAGGTGTAGTCGACCTCTGGACCTATGTCCTGGGTGTGCTGTTCGTGGTGCTGCTGCCGGGGCCGAATTCGCTGTTCGTCCTGGCCACCGCCGCCCAGCGCGGCGTGGTGCCCGGCTATCGCGCCGCCTGCGGGGTCTTCCTCGGCGACGCGGTGCTGATGCTGCTGTCCGCCCTGGGCATCGCCTCGCTGCTCAAGGCCGAGCCGATGCTGTTCGTCGGGCTCAAGTACCTGGGGGCGGCCTACCTGTTCTACCTGGGCATCGGCATGCTCCGCGGCGCCTGGCACAACCTGCGGAACCCGCAACCGGAGACGGCGAGCGTCACGCGCGACGACATCCACCAGCCGTTCCGCAAGGCGCTGCTGCTCAGCCTGTCGAACCCCAAGGCGATTCTGTTCTTCATCTCCTTCTTCATTCAGTTCGTCGACCCGGCCTATGCGCACACGGGCCTGTCGTTCCTGGTGCTGGGGAGCATCCTCGAAGTCGTGAGTGCCTTATACCTGAGCTTCCTGATTTTCACCGGCGCGCGCCTGGCGGAGTGGTTCCGCCGGCGCCGTCGCCTGACCGCCGGGGCCACCACCGGCGTCGGGGCGCTGTTCGTCGGCTTTGGCGTCAAGCTGGCGACCGCCACCCTTTCCTGACACGTCCGATATCGCAACGAGAGTCCCATGCCCAAGCGTACAGACATAAAGAGCATCCTGATCCTCGGTGCAGGCCCCATCGTCATCGGCCAGGCCTGCGAGTTCGACTATTCCGGCGCCCAAGCCTGCAAGGCCCTCAAGGAAGAGGGTTTCCGCGTCATTCTGGTGAATTCCAACCCGGCCACCATCATGACCGACCCGGCCATGGCCGATGCCACCTACATCGAGCCGATCAAGTGGTCCACGGTGGCCAAGATCATCGAGAAGGAGCGCCCTGACGCGCTGCTGCCCACCATGGGCGGGCAGACCGCGCTGAACTGCGCCCTGGACCTGGAGCGCCATGGCGTTCTGGAAAAGTTCGGCGTGGAAATGATCGGCGCCAATGCCGACACCATCGACAAGGCCGAAGACCGCTCGCGCTTCGACAAGGCGATGAAGGACATCGGCCTGGCCTGCCCGGTCTCGGGCATCGCCCATAGCATGGAAGATGCCTACGGCGTGCTGGAGAAGGTGGGTTTCCCGTGCATCATCCGGCCGTCCTTCACCATGGGCGGCACCGGTGGCGGCATCGCCTACAACCGCGAGGAGTTCGAGGAAATCTGCGCCCGCGGGCTGGACCTGTCGCCGACCAACGAGCTGCTGATCGACGAATCCCTGATCGGCTGGAAGGAATACGAGATGGAGGTGGTCCGCGACAAGAAGGACAACTGCATCATCGTCTGCTCCATCGAGAACTTCGACCCCATGGGCGTGCACACCGGTGACTCCATCACCGTGGCTCCGGCCCAGACCCTCACCGACAAGGAATACCAGATCCTGCGCAACGCCTCCCTGGCGGTGCTGCGCGAGATCGGCGTGGAAACCGGCGGCTCCAACGTGCAGTTCGGTATCTGCCCGGACACCGGGCGCATGGTGGTGATCGAGATGAACCCGCGGGTCTCCCGGTCGTCCGCCCTGGCCTCCAAGGCCACCGGCTTCCCCATCGCCAAGATCGCTGCCAAGCTGGCCGTCGGCTACACCCTGGACGAGCTGCAGAACGACATCACCGGTGGCCGCACCCCGGCGTCCTTCGAGCCGGCCATCGACTACGTCGTCACCAAGATCCCACGCTTCGCCTTCGAGAAATTCCCCAAGGCCGACGCGCGCCTGACCACCCAGATGAAGTCCGTGGGTGAGGTCATGGCCATCGGCCGGACCTTCCAGGAGTCGGTGCAGAAGGCCCTGCGCGGGCTCGAGGTCGGCGCCACCGGCTTCGATCCGAAGCTGGACCCGGGCAACCCGGAGGCGGAAAGCGCCCTCAAGCGCGAGCTCACCGTGCCGGGAGCCGATCGCATCTGGTTCGTCGGCGATGCCTTCCGCAGCGGCTACAGCATCGAGCAGGTGTTCGAGCTGACCCGCATCGACCCCTGGTTCCTGGTGCAGATCGAAGACCTGATCAAGGAAGAGGAGCAGATCAAGACCCTCGGCCTGTCCGGCGTCGACTACGACCTAATGCGCCGCCTGAAGCGCAAGGGCTTCTCCGACGCGCGCCTGGCCAAGCTGCTGGGCGTCACCGAGAAGAACCTGCGCAGCCACCGGCACAAGCTCAAGGTGCTGCCGGTGTACAAGCGCGTCGACACCTGCGCCGCGGAATTCGCCACCGATACCGCCTACCTCTATTCCACCTACGAGGAAGAGTGCGAGGCCAATCCGTCCGGCCGCGACAAGATCATGATCCTTGGCGGCGGGCCCAACCGCATCGGTCAGGGCATCGAGTTCGACTACTGCTGCGTACACGCGGCGCTGGCCATGCGCGAAGACGGCTACGAGACCATCATGGTCAACTGCAACCCGGAGACCGTCTCCACCGACTACGACACCTCCGACCGCCTGTATTTCGAGCCGGTCACCCTGGAGGATGTGCTGGAGATCGTCCGCGTCGAGCAGCCCAAGGGTGTCATCGTCCAGTACGGCGGGCAGACCCCGCTGAAGATCTGCCGCGCCCTGGAAGAGGCCGGCGTGCCCATCATCGGCACCAGCCCCGACGCCATCGACCGCGCCGAAGACCGCGAGCGCTTCCAGCAAATGGTCGAGCGCCTGAACCTGCGCCAGCCGCCGAACGCCACGGCGCGCAGCGAGGAAGAAGCCATCGCCGGCGCCAAGCGCATCGGCTACCCCCTGGTGGTGCGCCCGTCCTACGTGCTGGGCGGGCGCGCCATGGAGATCGTCTACGAAGAGGACGAACTCAAGCGCTACATGCGCGAAGCGGTGCAGGTCTCCAACGACAGTCCGGTGCTGCTGGACCACTTTCTCAACTGCGCCATCGAGGTGGACGTGGATGCGGTGTGCGACGGCGAGGACGTGGTGATCGGCGCGATCATGCAGCACATCGAGCAGGCTGGCGTGCACTCCGGTGACTCGGCGTGCTCCCTGCCGCCCTATTCGCTGCCCATGGCGATCCAGGATGAAATCCGCGCCCAGGTGAAGAAGATGGCCCTGGAGCTGGGCGTCGTCGGCCTGATGAACGTGCAGATGGCGGTGCAGGGCGAGGACATCTACGTCCTGGAAGTGAACCCGCGCGCCTCGCGTACCGTGCCTTTCGTCTCCAAGTGCATCGGCCAGTCCCTGGCGAAGGTGGCGGCGCGGGTCATGGCCGGCAAGACCCTCAAGGAAACCGGTCTGACCCGGGAAGTGATCCCGCCGTACTTCAGCGTCAAGGAAGCGGTGTTCCCGTTCGCCAAGTTCCCCGGCGTCGACCCGATCCTTGGCCCGGAGATGAAATCCACCGGCGAGGTGATGGGCGTGGGCGACAGCTTTGCCGAGGCCTTCGCCAAGGCCCAGCTGGGCGCCAGCGAAATCCTGCCCATTGCCGGCTGCGCGTTCATCAGCGTGCGTGAAGACGACAAGCCGTTCGCCGCCGACATCGCCCGCGACCTGGTAGGCCTGGGCTTCGAAGTGGTAGCCACGGTGGGTACCGCCAAGGTGATCGAAGCGGCCGGCCTGCCGGTGCGTCGCGTCAACAAGGTGACCGAGGGGCGTCCTCATGTGGTCGACATGATCAAGAACGACGAGGTCACCCTGATCATCAACACCACCGAGGGCCGGCAGTCCATTGCCGACTCTTATTCCATCCGTCGTAACGCTCTGCAACACAAGATCTGCTGCACCACCACCATCGCGGGTGGCCAGGCGATCTGCGAAGCGCTCAAATACGGCCCCGAGAAGACCGTGCGCCGGTTGCAGGATCTCCATGCAGGAATCGAGGCATGACTAAATACCCCATGACCGTCCAGGGCGCCCGCGCCCTCGAGGAAGAACACGCTCATCTGACCAAGGTGGTCCGGCCCAAGTTGAGCCAGGACATCGGCACCGCACGTGAATTGGGCGACCTCAAGGAAAACGCCGAATACCACGCCGCGCGCGAGCAGCAGGGGATGGTCGAGGCGCGTATCCGCGACATCGAGGGTCGTCTGCAGAACGCCCAGATCATCGACGTCACCAGCATCCCTCATACGGGGAAAGTGATCTTCGGCACCACCGTGGAGATCGCCAACGTCGAGACCGACGAAAGCGTGACCTACCAGATCGTTGGTGACGACGAGGCCGATATCAAGCGAGGCAAGCTATCCGTCAATTCGCCCATCGCCCGTGCCCTGATCGGCAAGGAAGAGGGTGACGTGGTGCCGGTGAAGACCCCCAGCGGACTGGTCGAGTACGAGATTGTCGAAGTCCGTCACATCTGACTGCCGCCCATCCCTGGTGGCATGCGCCTGGCGGCTGGCCCTGGTGTTCTGGGTCGGCGGCCTCTGGTTGCTGCACTTCGTCGTGCTGCCGGGGTTGGAGCGCTTCGGCCTGGCATCGTTGCTGGTGGACGATATCGCTGGCGGTCTGCGGCCGCTGCTGATGGCGTTCGCCGGTGCCTGTGCCGTGGTGCAGGGCGGCCTGCTGGTACTGCTCGGGGGACGACGCGCCCTGTGGCAGGATTCCCGCGGGCAACTGGTGATGATCTGCCTGGCGGCCGTGTTGGTGTTCTTCGCCGTGCGGCAGGTGCTTCCGGGCGCCGAATACGCGACCCGCTTCTGCTATCTGGTGGCGGCGTTCGCCGGTGCGCTGCTGGCGATCCGCGAGACGCCCGGTGCCGAGCCGGGTTCGGCGCGGACCGGGGCCGAAGGCATCAAAGCCCGCTGAAGCGGCTGATGTTAGACAGATTCTTGTTCGGCTTGGGGTTCTTGCGATACACCAGGGCCATCTTGCCGATGGTCTGGATCAGTTCGCAGCGAGCGCTGTTGCAGAGCGCCTCGATCAGGGCGCGGCGATCGTCCCGTTCGGTCACGCGGAACTGCACCTTGATCAGCTCGTGGTCGTTCAGCGCACGATCCAGTTCGGCCAGCACCCCCTCGGTCAGGCCGTTCTCGGCCACGATCAATACGGGCTTCAGGTGGTGGCCGATAGATTTGTACTGCTTCTTCTGCTCTTGATTGAGCGCCATAATCCGACCCCTGTCCGATCCGTTTGAAAAAAGTGGCGTAGTTTACTCGGCGTTTCAAGCCGCGCCCAGCCAATCCCGACCGTTATCCGAGGTACCTGTGGCCCGTTCCAAGACCAGCCCGCGATGGCTGAAAGAACATTTCGATGACCCCTACGTCAAAATGGCGCAGAAGGACGGTTACCGCTCGCGCGCCAGCTACAAGCTGCTGGAGCTTCAGGAGCGGGATCGCATCCTGCGCCCCGGGATGACCGTGGTGGACCTGGGGTCCGCGCCGGGCGGCTGGTCCCAGGTGACCAGCCGTCTGATCGGCGACAAGGGGCGTTTGATCGCGTCCGACATCCTGCCGATGGACAGCATTCCAGACGTGACCTTCATCCAGGGCGATTTCACCGAGGATGCGGTGTTCGAGCAGATTCTGGCGGCCATCGGCGACAAGCCGGTAGACCTTGTGATTTCCGACATGGCCCCCAATATGAGTGGGGTGAAATCGGCCGATCAGCCGCGCGCCATGTATCTGTGTGAACTGGCGCTGGATCTTGCGGGTCGGGTGTTGAAGCCCGGTGGCGATTTCCTGATCAAGATCTTCCAGGGCGAAGGCTTCGACGAGTACCACAAGCTGGTCCGCGAGCAGTACGACAAGGTGCTGATGCGCAAGCCCCAGTCGTCGCGGGATCGCTCCCGGGAGCAGTACCTGCTCGCACGCGGATTCCGCGGGGCTACACTGCAGGAATGAAGTCACAAGGGTAGCAAAGGGTTACAGACGGCGCCTGCCAGGGGCAGGGGCTTGTGTAGTAAGTTAGGCCGGTATTCAACCAGCCGTATGCGAAGCACGTTCCGGGACGGGGTCTGCTTCAGAGGGTAGCTAATTGAACGATATGGCAAAGAACCTGATCCTGTGGCTGATCATCGCGGCGGTTCTGGTCACCGTGATGAACAACTTCTCCAGCCCGAGCGAGTCGCAGGCGCTGAACTATTCCGAGTTCATCGAGCAGGTCAAGGAAGGGCGTGTCGAGCGCGTCTCGGTCGAAGGCTACACCATCGCCGGCAAGCGTTCCGACGGCACCACCTTCACCACGGTCCGGCCGATGATCGAGGATCGTGGCCTGATGGGCGACCTGATCGACAACAAGGTCATCGTCGAAGGCAAGAAACCCGAACAGCAGAGCATCTGGACCCAGTTGCTGGTGGCCAGCTTCCCGATTCTCGTGATCATCGCGGTGTTCATGTTCTTCATGCGCCAGATGCAAGGAGGCTCCGGCGGTCGCGGCGGGCCCATGAGCTTCGGCAAGAGCAAGGCGCGCCTGCTGTCCGAGGACCAGGTCAAGACGACTCTGGCCGACGTAGCGGGTTGCGACGAGGCGAAGGAAGAGGTCGGCGAACTGGTCGAATTCCTGCGCGATCCTGGCAAGTTCCAGCGGTTGGGTGGCCGGATTCCTCGCGGCGTGCTGATGGTCGGCCCACCCGGGACCGGCAAGACGCTCCTGGCGAAAGCCATCGCTGGCGAAGCCAAAGTACCGTTCTTCACCATCTCCGGTTCCGATTTCGTGGAAATGTTCGTGGGCGTCGGTGCCAGCCGTGTCCGCGATATGTTCGAGCAGGCCAAGAAGCACGCACCCTGCATCATCTTTATCGACGAGATCGACGCCGTGGGCCGCCATCGTGGCGCCGGCCTTGGCGGCGGTCATGACGAGCGTGAGCAGACCCTCAACCAGCTACTGGTGGAGATGGATGGCTTCGAGATGAATGACGGCATCATCGTCATCGCCGCTACCAACCGTCCCGATGTGCTGGACCCGGCCTTGTTGCGTCCGGGCCGTTTCGACCGCCAGGTCGTGGTCGGTCTGCCGGATATCCGGGGTCGCGAGCAGATTCTCAAGGTCCACATGCGCAAGGTGCCGGTCAGCGACAACGTCGAGCCGGCCGTGATCGCCCGCGGTACGCCGGGATTTTCCGGTGCTGATCTGGCGAACCTGGTCAACGAAGCTTCCCTGTTCGCAGCCCGTGCGAACAAGCGCATCGTCGAGATGCGCGAGTTCGAGCTGGCCAAGGACAAGATCATGATGGGCGCCGAGCGCAAGACCATGGTCATGTCCGAGAAGGAGAAGCTGAACACGGCTTACCACGAGGCGGGCCACGCCATCGTAGGACGCCTGGTTCCGGAGCATGATCCCGTCTACAAGGTTTCCATCATTCCTCGCGGCCGCGCGTTGGGCGTGACCATGTTCCTGCCGGAAGAGGACCGCTACAGCCTGTCCAAGCGCGCCCTGATCAGCCAGGTATGTTCGCTTTTTGGCGGGCGCATCGCGGAAGAGATGACCCTGGGCTTCGACGGTGTCACTACCGGGGCTTCCAACGACATCATGCGGGCGACCCAGATCGCCCGGAACATGGTGACCAAGTGGGGCCTGTCGGAAAAGCTCGGCCCGCTGATGTACGCGGAAGAAGAGGGTGAAGTCTTCCTCGGTCGTAGCGCGGGCGGCCAGCATTCCAACGTGTCGGCCGAAACGGCGAAGCTGATCGACGAGGAAGTGCGCAGCATCATCGATCACTGCTACGAGACGGCGAAGAAGATTCTGGTCGAGAATCGCGACAAGCTGGACATGATGGCCGACGCGCTGATGAAGTTCGAAACCATCGACGCCGACCAGATCAGCGACATCATGGCCGGCCGTGAGCCTCGCGAACCGCGCGATTGGTCGGGCTCAGGTGGCCCGGGCAACGGGACTCCAGTCACTGGCGAAAGCCCGGGACGCCCCGAAACGCCTATCGGTGGGCCAGCCGGCGAGCACTGAATCCGGGATGTCCTGCCTTCCTGACCAGACCCGGTTGCCTTGCGGCAACCGGGTTCTTGATTTATCCCATACCCATGTCATGGGTATTCTCAATGTCACCCCGGATTCCTTCTCCGATGGCGGTCGCTTCGCGGCGTGCGACGCTGCGCTGCGCCATGCAGAGGCCATGTGGGCGGCGGGGGCGTCGCTCGTCGATGTAGGGGGGGAGTCCACGCGCCCCGGCGCGCAACCGGTCACCCCCCAGCAGGAACTGGAGCGTGTGGCGCCCGTGGTCGAGGCGATCGCCAGCCGTTTGGACGTGATCGTTTCGGTGGATACCTCCACGCCGGAAGTCATGCGTGAAACCGCTCGCCTGGGCGCCGGCCTGATCAACGATGTTCGTGCATTGCGACGGCCCGGCGCGCTGGAGGCGGCGGCGCAGAGCGCGCTTCCGGTTTGCCTGATGCATATGCGCGACGAGCCCGGGACCATGCAGCAGAATCCCCATTACGATGACTTGCTGGGCGAGGTTCGTGCCTTTCTCGCCGAGCGCGTCGAGGCGTGTGCATCGGCAGGCGTGCCCGTCGAGCGTATAATCCTCGATCCGGGTTTCGGCTTCGCCAAGAACCTGGAGCATAATCTCGGCCTGTTCAGGCATATGCCCGAGTTGCTGGCCTTCGGTCGACCCTTGTTGGTCGGCGTTTCCCGCAAGAGCATGATCGGCCAGGTGCTGCAGCGCGACGTGAATGAGCGTCTTTCCGGCAGCCTGGCACTGGCCGCGTTGGCCATTACCAAAGGGGCCCGTATCCTGCGCGTGCATGACGTGGCCGAAACAGTCGATGTGGTTCGAATGATCGCCGCGGTCGAGACGGCGAAATAGAAGGTCTGCTATGAGTAGGAAGTATTTCGGTACCGACGGCATCCGCGGTCAGGTCGGTCAGTTTCCCATTACCCCCGATTTCATGCTGAAGCTTGGCTGGGCCGCCGGTATGGCGTTCCGCAAGCAGGGCAAGTGCCGCATCCTGGTCGGCAAGGACACGCGTATCTCCGGTTACATGTTCGAGTCCGCGCTGGAGGCAGGCCTCTCCGCTGCCGGTGCGGATGTCATGTTGCTGGGCCCGATGCCGACCCCGGCGATCGCTTACCTCACGCGCACCTTCCACGCCGAGGCGGGGATCGTCATCAGCGCGTCCCATAATCCTCACTACGACAATGGCATCAAGTTCTTCTCGGGCCAGGGCACCAAGCTCCCGGACGAAGTGGAACTGATGATCGAGGAGCTACTCGACCAGTCCATGACGGTGGTGGAGTCCGCGCAACTGGGCAAAGTGTCGCGGATCAACGATGCTGCGGGCCGCTACATCGAGTTCTGCAAGAGCAGCGTGCCGTCGAGTACTAGCTTCGCCGGGCTGAAGCTGGTGGTGGATTGCGCCCACGGCGCGACCTACAAGGTAGCGCCCAACGTCTTCCGTGAGCTGGGTGCCCAGGTGTCCGTGCTGGCCGCCCAGCCTAACGGGCTCAACATCAACGATGAGTGTGGCTCTACCCATGTGGAAAGCCTGCAGGCGGAGGTCATCGCCCAGCAGGCTGACCTAGGCATCGCGTTCGATGGCGATGGCGATCGGGTGCTGATGGTCGACCATACCGGCGCGGTGGTGGATGGCGACGAGCTGCTTTTCCTGATTGCCCGGGATCTGCAGGAGCAGGGCCTCCTGAAGGGCGGCGTGGTCGGTACGCTGATGAGCAACCTGGGGCTCGAACTCGCCCTCCAGGAGCTGGACATTCCCTTCGTCCGCGCCCGGGTCGGGGACCGTTACGTCATGTCCGAGCTGGCTTCCCGAGGCTGGCAGCTGGGTGGGGAGAATTCCGGGCATATCGTCTGCTGCCAATACACCACCACCGGTGACGCGATCATCGCGGCACTGCAGGTGCTGATGGCGCTGAAACGCCGAGGCCAGAGCCTCGCCGAGGCGCGCCAAGGCATGCGCAAGTGCCCTCAGGTACTGGTCAATGTGCGCTTTGCCGGGGGCCGGGATCCCGTGTCCCATCCGGCCGTCCAGGACGCCTGCGAGCGGGTGAATGCCCATATGGCTGGCCGCGGTCGCGTCCTGCTGCGCAAGTCCGGCACCGAGCCGTTGGTGCGGGTGATGGTGGAAGGCGATGACGAGACCCAGGTGCGCGGGTACGCCGAAGAGCTGGCCAAGGTCGTGACTGAGGTATGTGCTTGATTTGGCTTGCCAGTCCTCAGGCCCTTGGGTAATATCTGCGCCCACTTTGATCGACGAGGTATCCCATGCGTCGCCCCTTGGTTGCCGGTAACTGGAAAATGCACGGTACCTGCGCCAGCGTCGCTGAGCTCGTCGAAGGCCTTCGCCAATTGCAGCTGTCGGATGCGGTAGAAGTGGCAGTGATGCCGTCCTTCGTTCATCTCGCAGCAGTCGAGGCGGGGCTCCGGGGTTCACGGGTCGAAGTGGGTGCCCAGGATTGTTCCGTCGAGGCGGGGCAGGCAGCGCGCACGGGTGAGGTGTCGGCCAGCCAGTTGGCGGACATGCAGTGCAGGTGGGTGCTGGTAGGGCACTCCGAGCGTCGTTCCCTGTTGGGGGAATCTGATGCCGTTGTCGCGGGTAAGTTTGCCGCGGCCTTGCAAGGGGGGCTGGTGCCGGTGTTGTGTGTCGGCGAAACCCTGCAGGAGCGTGAAGCTGGCGAGACCCTGGCCGTCGTCGGTCGCCAGGTCGAGCGAGTGCTCGATGAAGTGGGTGTCGAGAATTTTGCCCGCGCCGTGATCGCTTACGAGCCGGTGTGGGCTATTGGGTCCGGGCTCTCCGCTACGGCAGAGCAGGCCCAGGAAGTACATGCGGCCATTCGTGCGCAGCTTGCGTCGAAGAGCCAAAGTGTGGCGGGCGCTATGCGGATCCTGTACGGCGGTAGTGTCAAGCCGTCCAGCGCCGCGGAGCTGTTCGGTATGCCAGATATCGATGGGGGGCTGATTGGTGGTGCCTCTCTGAACGCAGATGATTTCGGTGCGATCTGTCGCGCTGCAGGGTGTTGAGATGCTGGAAACCGTCATTATCGTAGTCCACTTGCTGGTTGCCATCGGGGTCGTTGCCCTGGTTTTGCTGCAGCAGGGGAAAGGTGCGGACGCAGGGGCCTCGTTCGGTTCGGGCGCTTCGGCCACTGTCTTCGGAAGCCAAGGTTCCTCTACCTTCCTGAGTCGTTTTACTGCTATACTCGCCACGGTTTTTTTCTTGACCAGCTTGGGTTTAGGCTACCTCGCTAAAGAGAAATCTAGCGCGATGAGCCAGGTTGGTTTGCCAGACCCCGCCGCAATCGAGGTCCAGCAGCCCAAGCCGGCAGCAAGTGATGTGCCTGTTCTCGAAGAGCAGAAGCCTGCGGACAAGGCAGGTGATGTTCCTCAGGATGCTCCGGCGCAAGCGCCTGCGGAGCAGAAGTAAAAGAGCAAGTTTTGCCGAGGTGGTGGAATTGGTAGACACGCTACCTTGAGGTGGTAGTGGCCATAGGCTGTAGGGGTTCGAGTCCCCTCCTCGGTACCATACAAGAAGGCCCGCATTAGCGGGCCTTCTTCTTCAGGAAGCGTTCGGTTGACCCCTTGGATGGGCTGGCCGTATACTTCCGCTCCAGCTTTGACGCGGGGTGGAGCAGCTTGGTAGCTCGTCGGGCTCATAACCCGAAGGTCGTTGGTTCAAATCCAGCCCCCGCAACCAGTTTTAGCGGAGCCCCTTATTAGGGGCTTTTTGCTGGCTGGACAGTCGCCGACGACGTCTGTCGATTGGCATTGATGATGGGCGTTTCGCCCATTTTTTATTTGTACGGCATACGCGAGGGGGTCCCAGGTGTCGAGCAAGCTAGAACAGTTGCAGGCCTTGCTGGCCCCAGTGGTCGAGGCCCTTGGCTACGAATGCTGGGGCGTCGAGTTCCTGTCTCAAGGGCGGCATTCGCTGCTTCGCGTCTATATCGATCATGCCAACGGAATCCTGGTGGAGGACTGCGAGAAAGTCAGCCGCCAGGTCAGTGGCGTGCTGGACGTGGAAGATCCGATCAGCAGCGAGTACACCCTGGAGGTGTCGTCGCCGGGCATGGATCGGCCATTGTTCACGCTCGATCAGTTCGTTCGCCATATCGGTGAGCAAGTGAAGATCAAGCTGCGGGCGCCTTACGAAGGGCGGCGCAATTTCCAGGGCCTTCTCCGCGGGGTGGAGGAGCAGGACGTGGTGATCCTGATGGAAGACCACGAGTACCTGTTGCCGATCGACTCGATCGACAAAGCCAACATCATTCCCCGTTTTGACTGAGACGCGGATCCCGCGGATCCAATGGATTGCGAAAGGCGAGGCGTACGATGAGCAAAGAAGTATTGCTGGTTGTGGAGTCGGTATCCAACGAGAAGGGCGTACCGGCCAGCGTGATTTTCGAGGCGCTGGAACTGGCCTTGGCCACCGCTACCAAAAAGCGTTACGAAGACGACGTTGATCTGCGCGTGCAGATCAACCGGAACAGCGGCAGCTACGACAGCTTCCGCTGCTGGACCGTGGTGGACGAGGACGACCTCGAGAATCCGGCCGCCCAACTGACCGTTGAACAGGCCCAGGAAAAGCAGGACGGTGCGAAGGTCGGTGACGTGGTCGAGGAGCGCATCGAATCCATCGAGTTCGGTCGCATCGCCGCCCAGACCGCCAAGCAGGTCATCGTGCAGAAGGTGCGCGAGGCTGAGCGCGCCCAGGTGGTGGACGCCTACCGAGAGCGGCTGGGCGACATCATTTCCGGCACAGTGAAGAAAGTTACCCGCGACAGCGTGATCGTCGACCTGGGCAACAATGCCGAGGCGCTGCTGGCCCGGGAAGACATCATCCCCCGCGAGACCTTCCGCGTCGGTGCCCGCGTCCGCGCCCTGCTGAAGGAAATCCGCACCGAGAACCGCGGCCCGCAGTTGATCCTGTCGCGCACCGCGCCGCAGATGCTGATCGAGCTGTTCCGCATCGAAGTCCCGGAGATCGCCGAAGAGCTCATCGAAGTGATGGCTGCCTCCCGCGACCCGGGTTCACGGGCGAAGATCGCCGTGCGGTCCAAGGATAAGCGCATCGACCCCCAGGGCGCCTGCATCGGCATGCGCGGCTCGCGGGTCCAGGCCGTGTCCGGTGAACTGGGTGGCGAGCGCGTCGACATCGTGCTGTGGGACGACAACCCGGCCCAGTTCGTCATCAATGCCATGTCGCCCGCGGAAGTGGCGGCGATCATCGTCGACGAGGATGCCCATGCCATGGACATCGCGGTCGGCGAAGACAACCTGGCCCAGGCCATCGGCCGTGGTGGCCAGAACGTGCGCCTGGCCAGCCAGCTGACCGGTTGGACGCTGAACGTGATGACCGAGGCGGACATCCAGGCCAAGCAACAGGCGGAGACTGGCGACATTCTCCAGGGCTTCATCGACGAGCTGGATGTCGACGAAGAGTTGGCCCAGGTACTGGTAGACGAGGGCTTTACCAGCCTGGAAGAGATCGCCTACGTACCGATGGAAGAGATGCTCAACATCGACGGTTTCGACGAAGACATCGTCAACGAGCTGCGGGCACGCGCCAAGGATCGTCTGTTGACCAAAGCCATCGCCACCGAAGAAAAACTGGCCGACGCCCAGCCTGCCGAAGACCTGCTTTCCCTGGAAGGCATGGACAAGGACCTGGCCGTGGAACTGGCCGTGCGGGGCGTGGTGAACCGCGAAGACCTGGCAGAGCAGTCCATCGACGACCTGCTCGACATCGACGGCATGGATGAAGAGCGTGCCGGCAAGCTGATCATGGCCGCCCGAGCCCATTGGTTCGAGTAAACATCGCGGCCTGAGGAGAGAAGTGGATGACGCAAGTCACGGTGAAAGAACTGGCCAAAGTGGTCGACACACCGGTGGAGCGCCTGCTGCAGCAGATGCGTGAGGCTGGCCTACCGCATACGAGCGCCGATCAAGCGGTGACCGATAGCGAGAAACAGGCGCTGCTGGCCCACCTGAAGAGCAGCCACGGCGAGAAATTGGAAGAACCCCGCAAGATCACCTTGCAGCGCAAGACCACCACCACCCTGCGGGTGGCTGGCAGCAAGACCATCAGTGTCGAAGTGCGCAAGAAGAAGACCTACGTCAAGCGCAGCCCGGACGAGATCGAGGCCGAGCGTCAGCGTGAGCTGGAAGAGCAGCGAGTGGCCGAGGAAGCGGCGCGGCTGAAGGTCGAGGAAGAAGCCCGGCGTCGTGCCGAGGAAGACGCCAAGCGCCAGGAAGCCGCGGCTGCGGCCGTCAAGCCGGCCGTCGAGTCTGCTCCGGCCGGCGTCGTCGAGACGCCCGAGGCTGCGGTTGCCGCCCCTGCGCCGGCCACTGCCGATCGCAAGAAGGAAGAGCCGCGTCGTCCCGACAAGGCCCGCGACGAAGACGATCGCCGCGATCGCAAGCATGCCCAGCACCGTCCCTCCGTCAAGGAGAAGGAGCGCGCGCCGGCTCCTCGCGTGGCCCCGCGCAGCACCGAGGACGAGAGCGACAGCTACCGCCGCGGTGGTCGTGGCGGCAAATCGAAGCTGAAGAAACGCAACCAGCACGGGTTCCAGAACCCGACAGGACCTATCGTGCGCGAAGTCAGCATTGGCGAAACCATCACGGTGGCCGAACTGGCCCAGCAGATGGCAGTGAAAGGCGCTGAAGTCGTCAAATTCATGTTCAAGATGGGCACGCCCGTCACCATCAACCAGGTGCTCGACCGCGACACCGCCCAACTGGTCGCCGAAGAGCTCGGCCACAAGGTCAAGCTGGTCAACGAGAACGCCCTGGAAGATCAACTGGCCGAATCCCTGAAGTTCGAGGGCGAGGCAATCCACCGCGCGCCGGTGGTGACCGTCATGGGTCACGTCGACCACGGCAAGACCTCGCTGCTGGACTACATCCGTCGCGCCAAGGTCGCCGCAGGCGAAGCCGGCGGGATCACCCAGCACATCGGCGCCTACCACGTGGAAACCGACCGCGGCATGGTCACCTTCCTCGATACCCCCGGTCACGCCGCGTTCACCGCGATGCGTGCCCGGGGTGCCAAGGCGACCGACATCGTCATCCTGGTGGTGGCGGCCGACGACGGCGTCATGCCCCAGACCGAGGAAGCCATCCAGCACGCTCGTGCGGCAGGCGTACCGGTGGTCGTGGCGATCAACAAGATCGACAAGCAGGGTGCCGACCTCGACCGGATCAAGAACGACCTGGCCGCACGCGACGTGATCCCGGAAGAGTGGGGTGGCAACACCCAGTTCGTCCCGGTGTCGGCGAAGGTGGGGACCGGTATCGACGAGCTGCTGGAGGCCGTGCTGCTGCAGGCCGAGGTGCTCGAACTGACCGCCATGCCGACCGCGCCCGGTCGCGGCGTCGTGGTGGAGTCGCGCCTCGACAAGGGCCGCGGTCCGGTGGCCACCGTGCTGGTTCAGGACGGTACCCTGCGTCAAGGCGACATGGTGCTGGTCGGCGTCAACTACGGCCGTGTCCGTGCGATGCTCGACGAGAACGGCAAGCCGGTCAAGGAAGCCGGTCCGTCGATCCCGGTGGAGATCCTCGGTCTCGACGGGACCCCGGATGCGGGTGACGAGCTGAGCGTGGTGACCGACGAGAAGAAAGCCCGCGAAGTCGCGCTGTTCCGTCAGGGCAAGTTCCGCGAGGTCAAGCTGGCGCGTGCTCAGGCCGGCAAGCTCGAGAACATCTTCGAGAGCATGGGCCAGGACGAGAAGAAGACCCTCAACATCGTGCTCAAGTCCGATGTGCGGGGTTCCCTGGAAGCACTGCAGGGCTCGCTGTCCGGACTGGGCAACGACGAAGTGCAGGTGCGCGTGGTCGGCGGCGGGGTCGGTGGCATCACCGAGAGCGACGCCAACCTGGCCCTGGCCTCCAATGCCGTACTGTTCGGCTTCAACGTGCGGGCGGATGCCGGCGCGCGGAAGATCGTCGAGCAGGAAGGCCTGGACATGCGCTACTACAACGTCATCTACGACATCATCGAAGACGTCAAGAAAGCGCTCACCGGCATGCTCGGCAGCGACGTGCGGGAGAACATCCTGGGCGTGGCCGAGGTCCGCGACGTGTTCCGTTCGCCGAAGTTCGGCGCGATCGCCGGTTGCATGGTGGTCGAGGGTATCGTCCACCGCAACCGTCCGATCCGCGTGCTGCGCGAGGACGTGGTGATCTTCGAAGGCGAACTGGAATCCCTGCGCCGCTTCAAGGACGACATGTCCGAAGTGCGGGCCGGCATGGAGTGCGGTATCGGCGTGAAGAGCTACAACGACGTCAAGGTCGGCGACAAGATCGAAGTCTACGAGAAGGTCCAGGTGGCGCGTTCGCTGTAAGCGACGCTCCACGCTACCAGGCGGCAGGCCTCGGGCGAACGCTAGCGTTCCGCCCGGGCTTGCCGTTCGCTTTTCTGCTTATTTCCTTTTCCGGCCCTTTTCGTGCGGGCCGGAGCGAGTGACGAAATGGCCAAAGAATTCAGCCGTACCCAACGCATCGGCGATCAGATGCAGCGCGAGCTGTCGCAACTGATCCAGCGTGAAATCAAGGACCCCCGTCTGGGCCTGATCACCATTACCGCCGTCGACGTGAGCCGCGACCTGTCCCATGCCAAGGTGTACATCACCGTCATGGGCCGCGACGACGACCGCGAGCACATCGCCCAGAACCTGGACATCCTCCAGGACGCGGCGGGTTTCCTGCGCATGCAACTGGGCAAGTCGATGAAGCTGCGCAGCGTGCCGAACCTGCATTTCCACTATGACGCCAGCATCCGCCGCGGCGCCGAGCTGTCGGCGCTGATCGAGCGGGCCGTGGCCGAAGACCGCAAGCATCAGAACGATGCCGAGGACTGATCCGTGGCCCAGGTAAAACGCATTCGTCGCCCGGTGAATGGCCTGCTGCTGCTGGACAAGCCCCGGGGACTGACCTCCAACGCGGCCTTGCAGAAGGTGCGCTGGCTGCTGAACGCGGAGAAGGCTGGCCACACCGGCAGCCTCGATCCCCTGGCCACCGGCGTGCTGCCGCTGTGCTTCGGCGAGGCGACCAAGTTCTCCCAGTACCTGCTGGACGCGGACAAGGCCTACGAGACCCTGATGCAGCTCGGTGTCACCACCGCCACCGGCGATGCTGAGGGCGAGATATTGGAGCGGCGCCCGGTGACCGTCGGTCGTGAAGACCTGGAGGCGCTGCTGCCGCGTTTCCGCGGCGAGATCCAGCAGGTGCCGCCGATGTACTCGGCGCTGAAGAAGGACGGGCAGCCGCTGTACAAGCTGGCACGCGCCGGCGAAGTAGTGGAGCGGGCGCCGCGTTCTGTTACTATTGCGCGCCTGGAACTGCTGGCCTGGGACGAGACCCAGGCCAGGCTGGCCGTGGCCTGCAGCAAGGGGACCTACATCCGGACCCTGGTGGAGGACCTCGGCGCGCTACTCGGTTGCGGCGCCCACGTCGCGGAGCTGCGCCGGGTGCAGGCCGGTCCCTTTGGGATCGCGCGCTCGGTGAGCCTCGAGGCTCTGGAGCAGGCCCATGCGGAAGGCGGCTGCGAGGCACTGGACCCGTTCCTGCTGCCGGTGGACAGCGGCCTGGAGCACTGGCCCCTGCTGCGCTTCTCCGAACACAGCGCCTACTACTGGCTGCACGGCCAGCCGGTCCGCGCACCGGATGCACCGCGCTTCGGCATGGTGCGGGTGCAGGACCATGAAGGCCGCTTCATCGGCATCGGCGAGGTCAGCGAGGATGGGCTCGTCGCGCCCAAGCGCCTGATTCGGGCGCAGTAAGGTATACAACGAATTCGGTCGGCAACGATCAGTGAATGCAGGTCCGCGCAGGTGCGCGGATCGCGCTACGAGGGTGGCTGTCGGCAGGCACGGTCATACCTCTTCTCCAAACACGGGAAGCGATTCCTGGCCTGTTCGATAGAGGAAAGCCACCATGGCACTCAGCGCTCAAGAAAAAGCCCAGATCGTCAACGAGTACAAGCAAGCCGAAGGCGACACCGGTTCCCCGGAAGTGCAGGTTGCACTGCTGTCCGCCAACATCAACAAGCTGCAGGATCACTTCAAGGCCAACGGCAAGGATCACCATTCCCGCCGCGGCCTGATCCGTATGGTCAACCAGCGCCGCAAGCTGCTGGATTACCTCAAGGGTAAGGACACCACTCGTTACAGCGCCCTCATCGGCCGTCTGGGCCTGCGTCGCTAAGACGCTCGCGCCACGCCGCTTGAAGCGAGAAGCTGGCAGTTCGGAGCGGAGAGTCGGTCAAGTACCGGTTCCCCGCGTCGGGCTGCCAGCTTCGAGCTTTTCAGGAATAGGCCCGGGTCCGATACCCGCGTTCCTGACCATTTCCCCAAGGCAACAGAGAAGGTAAAGACACCGTGAACCCGGTCATCAAGAAATTCCAGTTCGGCCAGTCGACGGTCACCCTCGAGACGGGCCGCATCGCCCGCCAGGCATCCGGCGCCGTGCTGGTCAGCGTCGACAACGACGTCAGCGTGCTGGTCACCGTGGTCGGCGCCAAGCAGGCCGACCCGGGCAAGGGCTTCTTCCCCCTGTCCGTGCACTACCAGGAAAAAACCTACGCCGCCGGCCGCATCCCCGGCGGTTTCTTCAAGCGCGAGGGCCGTCCTTCCGAGAAGGAAACCCTGACATCCCGCCTGATCGATCGCCCGATCCGCCCGCTGTTCCCGTCCGGCTTCATGAATGAAGTGCAGGTGGTCTGCACCGTGCTGTCCACCAGCAAGAAGACCGATCCGGACATCGCCGCCATGATCGGCACCTCGGCCGCCCTGGCCATCTCCGGCATTCCCTTCGAAGGCCCCATCGGCGCTGCCCGCGTTGCCTTCCACGAGAGCACCGGCTACCTGCTCAACCCCACCTACGAACAGCTCAAGGCCTCCAGCCTGGACATGGTCGTGGCCGGTACCGAGACCGCCGTGCTGATGGTGGAATCGGAAGCCAAGGAGCTCACCGAAGACCAGATGCTGGGCGCCGTGCTGTTCGCCCACGATGAATTCCAGGTGGTGATCAAGGCCGTCAAGGAACTCGCCGCCGAAGCCGGCAAGCCGACCTGGAACTGGAGCGCGCCGGCCGAGAACACCGCGCTGCTGTCCTCCATCAAGAGCGAGTTCGGCGAGGCCATTTCCCAGGCCTACACCATCACTCTCAAGCATGAGCGCTACGGCCGCCTGGACGAGCTGCGCGAGCAGGTGGTCGCCAAGTTCGCCAACCCGGAAGGGCTGCCGAGCCTGGCCGAGGTGAAGGACGCCTTCGGCGAGATCGAGTACCGCACCGTTCGCGAAAACATCGTCAACGGCAAGTCGCGCATCGACGGCCGTGACACCCGCACCGTGCGCCCGCTGAAGATCGAAGTCGGCGTGCTGCCCAAGACTCACGGTTCCGCGCTGTTCACCCGCGGCGAAACCCAGGCCCTGGTGGTCGCCACCCTGGGCACCGCCCGCGACGCGCAACTGCTGGATACCCTCGAAGGCGAGAAGAAAGACGGCTTCATGCTGCACTACAACTTCCCGCCGTTCTCGGTGGGCGAGTGCGGCCGCATGGGCAGCGCCGGTCGCCGCGAAATCGGCCACGGCCGCCTGGCCCGTCGTGGCGTGCAGGCGATGCTGCCGACCGGCGACGAATTCCCCTACACCGTTCGCGTGGTGTCGGAGATCACCGAGTCCAACGGCTCCAGCTCCATGGCCTCGGTGTGCGGCGCGTCCCTCGCACTGATGGACGCCGGCGTGCCGATGAAAGCGCCGGTGGCCGGTATCGCCATGGGCCTGGTCAAGGAAGGCGAGAAGTTCGCCGTCCTCACCGATATCCTCGGTGACGAAGACCACCTGGGCGACATGGACTTCAAGGTGGCCGGTACCGCCAAGGGCGTCACCGCGCTGCAGATGGACATCAAGATCAACGGCATCACCGAAGAGATCATGGAGATCGCGCTGAACCAGGCCCTGGACGCGCGTCTGAATATCCTCGGCCAGATGAACCAGGTGATCGCCCAGTCCCGCAGCGAGCTGTCGGAAAACGCCCCGACCATGCTGGCCATGCGCATCGATCAGGACAAGATCCGCGACGTCATCGGCAAGGGTGGCGCCACCATCCGCTCCATCTGCGAAGAGACCAAGGCGTCCATCGACATCGAGGACGACGGCAGCATCAAGATCTTCGGCGAGACCAAGGAAGCGGCCGAGGCGGCCCGCCAGCGCGTGCTGGGCATCACCGCCGAAGCCGAGGTCGGCAAGATCTACGTCGGCAAGGTGGAGCGGATCGTCGACTTCGGCGCGTTCGTCAACATCCTGCCGGGCAAGGACGGCCTGGTGCACATCTCGCAGATCAGCGACCAACGCATCGAGAAGGTCACCGACGTGCTCAAGGAAGGCCAGGAAGTGAAGGTCCTGGTGCTGGACGTGGACAACCGCGGCCGCATCAAGCTCTCCATCAAGGACGTCGCCGCCGCGGAAAGCTCCGGCGTCTGATCCCTCGACGGTCGTACAAGGAGGGCCCCTGCGGGGGCCCTCTTTTTTTGCCCGCGGGACTGCCGTTCGTGCCGCGGATCGGCGGTTCCGGCGGTGCCTCGCGCGGTCCCCCCGCCGCGTGACGTACCATCGCCCCGGGCCGCCGGCCCGCTCGTCGCGTTCGCCCTGGATACCCCCGGTCATGGATATCACTCACTGCCACTATCACCCTGCCGAGCCGGCTACCTGGCACTGCGCACCCTGCCGGCGGCCATACGGCGACTGCTGCGTGCCGCTGAATGCCGACGCGCCCGATCAGACGCCCGGTTGCCCACTGTGTCGGCGCGAGCTGACCTTCCTCGGCGCGGCAAACAGCGCGCAGCCATTCTGGGAGCGCCTGCCAAGCTTCTTCCGCTACGGCCTGCAACCCGGACCCCTGAGTTTGTGTGCCGTGCTGGCGCTGGCCGGGATGTTCATGCCGTCTTCGCTGCTGCTGTGGTTCCTGCTGTTCAGCCTGGCCACCAAGTACCTGTACGGCGTGATCGAAGCCTGCAGCCAGGCGGAAAGCCGGGCCCCGAGCCTGACCAGCGCCTTTTTCGGCGAGGGCTACAGCCTGTTCTTCAAGCAACTGGTGGTGCTGCTCGTCGCCGCCATCCCCCTGTGGCTGGCGCGGGGCAGCGAGACCCTGTACTTGCTCGTGGACCTGGCGATCATGCTGGTGCTTCCCGCCAGTATCATCCGCCTGGCCCTGGACAAGGAGCTGTCGGCGGCCCTGAGCCCCGTGCAGGTAGGGCAGGTGATCGGTGCCATGGGCTGGCGCTACCTGATCCTCTTCGCCTTTCTCTTCGCCCTCTGGCAATCCCCGGCCTACCTCGCCTTCTTCCTCGGCGAGGGGGTGCCCAAGGCGGTGCTGCTGCCGGTGATGCTGTTCTTCTCCGGCTATTTCAGCGTGGTGATGTGCGCCCTGATGGGCTATGCCGTGTTCCAGTACCAGGGCCCGCTGGGCTACATCGTCGCCACCGAAGACGGGGCAGATGCCTACCCGGAGGCCGAATGGCGGCGGCGGGTGGCGCTAATCGAGGCGGAAGTACGGCTGAAGGAAGGGCAGGGCGACAGTGCGCTGGACACGCTGGCCAGTGCGCTGGAGCGGACCCCGGAGGACTTTCAGCTCAACGAGCGCTTCCATCGCCTGCTCTTCGCCCTGCGGGCCCGGGAGCGTTGCCTGCGCCACCTGGCTCACTACCTGCCCCTGGCGGTACGTGCAAACCCCGCCCAGGCGGCCACTGCCTTCCTCAATGGCCGGGCGCTGCAGGCCGACTACCTGCCGGACGACCCGGCGGTTTGCGAGGCGCTGGCGGTGTCCCTGAGCGAGCGGCACAAGCACCGCGAGGCCCTCAGCCTGCTGCGCAACCTGCACCGGCGCGCCCCGGACTATCCATTCCTGGCCCGCGCTTACCTATTGGCCGCGCGCCTATTAGCGGAAGGCCCGGGGGACGTGGAGCAGGCGCGCAAGCTGCTCGCATTTGTCCAGGCGCGCTACCCGCGCAACGTCCAGTCCCCAGAGGCGCGTCAGCTGGAAGCGCTGCTGACGCGCTTGGCCCCTGAAACCTGATTACAGCGTGCAACTTGCATGCGATTTACCTCGTGAACATGCAAGTTGCACGAAAGTAAAACGCTAGTTCGATTTCAAGCTATTGATTTAAAAGGATTTATTTCTAAACCGAGTCTGGCACACCGCTTGCGATCATACCGGGGAGCCTGCCGCCAGACGGCGCAGCACTTAGGACATCACAGGAGTACGACCATGACTAAGACCTTCAACATCTTTGCCCTTGCGACTGCCGCTGCCCTGACCCTTTCCGCCAACGGCGCGTTCGCTGCTCAACAGAACACCCAGGCGCCCATGGTTGTCGCCGCCAACACCGTCGACAAGACTGAAGAAGCTGTGTCCGACACCTGGATCACCAGCAAAGTGAAATCCACTTTCCTGGCCGAGAAAGACCTTAGCGCCCTGGACATCAAGGTCGAGACCAACAAAGGCGTGGTTTCCCTGTCCGGCACCGTGGCCACCGACGCTCAGCGCGAACTGGCCGTTGCCAAGACCAAGACCATCAAAGGCGTGAAAGCCGTTTCCGCCGATGGCCTGAAGTCCGCTGACTGATTCGCTGCAAACGCGCTGAGCCGGGAATCGCTGCTACTGCCCAGCGCGTTTTTCAAGGAGGCTAAGCCCGTGGATAGGGCGGCCCGTGAACGCGGATAACGGAGAAGACACGATGAATTCCGATGTGATCAAAGGTAAATGGAAGCAGCTCACCGGCAAGATGAAGGAACGCTGGGGAGACCTGACCAACGATGATCTCGACGTGGCCGAAGGTCACACCGACTATCTGGAAGGCAAGCTTCAGGAGCGTTACGGCTGGACCAAGGACAAGGCCAAGGAAGAAGTCCGGAATTTCAGCAGCACACTCTGAGCGTGTTGCCGAAATGATGGACCGGCAGGACGCCGACCCCGCACGAAAGCCCCGGCCAGGATCGCCGGGGCTTTTTACATTCAGGAGCTAGACGTCATCCCGACAGGTGCTGGTGGAGAATCGCCACCTGGTTGGCCGCTTCGCTGTCGGGACAGTGGGTGCGCATGGATTGATTCAACTCCGCTACACTGCGTGCGTCTTGCCGCTGCGCCAGCTGGCGCGCCAGGCGCAAGGTCAGTTGAGGCATGTCTGCAGGTAACTGCTGCTGCTTCGCCAGCCGCCGCCAGACGGAAAGCGCCCGGGTGGTGTCCTCCAGACGCAGGAGCGCGGGCAACAGTCGTTGCTGGATGGCCGGGTGTCGCGCCAGCGCCTGCTGAGAACCGTCGCCATCATCCGCCAGGCGGCGCAGAAGCGTCGCTCCCTCGCTGGGCGCCAGTGCGAACACCTGCTTCAGCACGGTGCCCATCAGCACACGATCGCCCCGACCCTTGGCGACTCCGTACAGACGCTCCAGCAGTGGCAGGCGATGGGGATAGCGTTCCAGCAGGGCAGTGCCGCGCTCGGTGGCGCGATCCAGTTCGAACGTGCCGATCAGCCCGTCGAGGCCGGCCAGTTCACGCTTGAACGCGGCATCCGGGTCGACCTTCTCCAGGTAGGCGTCATCCACCCGCTGGCGGCCGCTGCCGCGCAGGGCCAGTACCGCCAGGCAACCGAAGGCCAGGCCGCCCAGGTGCGCGTAGTAGTTGACGTGATCCGCCGCTCGCAGCAGCCCGTACAGCTCCTTGCCCATCCACACCGGGAGAATCCATAGCGCCGGCGCCCGGAAGTAGCCGATCATCGGCCCCAGCCAGCAGAAGAAGCGGATACGCCGCAGCCGGTACAGGCCCAGGTACATGCCCATCACCCCGGCCACCGCGCCGGACGCGCCGATGCCCGGCAGCCAGGAGGGATCGCACAGCCACCACAGCAGGTGCGAGGCCAGGCCGCCTCCCAGGTACAGCGCCAGGTAGGTCCAGCGGCCCAGGGCCAACTCTACCGCGAAGCCGCAGACGAACAGGAACACCATGTTGCCCAGCAGGTGGTCGAAGCTGCCGTGGAGGAACATCGCGCCGAACAGCCCCTGCAGGGTGAAGCGGGCCGGGATGAAGCCGAAGCGGAACACGCTGAGGGTGTCCCGCACCTGTTCCACCCGTTGCCGCGCCTGGCCCCAGGCGGGGTCGGCCAGGTAACCCGGGTCGCGATGCAGGCGCGCTTCGAAGGCCAGGTCCTGGAGGATCAGGGCGGCCTGCGCCTCTCGGGGCAGGCGGGCCGGCATGTCTCGTCCGGCGGGTGCCTCGGGGCGTTCCTGGTACAGCGGCCGTTCGCGGTCCAGCAGGCCGGCGTTCAGGTAGGCCTGCACCGCGCTTTCCAGGCGGTGCGCGTCGCCGCCCTGGTAACCCAGGTAGATCAGTGTGTTGAGCAGGATCAGCAGCAGGGTGACCAGAGGCGGGCGCTTCCAGTCCAGCGCCTGCTCGGCGGGCAGGATGACCATATGGGGGCGTGTTCCGTGGCGGGATCAGTTGCGCTTGCTGTCGACGTTGACCAGGCGACCGCCTTCGAAGCGCAGGTAATAGGTCATGCCACCGCGCATCGGCCCGTACACCCATTCCTCCACCGGAACGTCGCTGACCATGCCGTAGTAGTCGACCACCTGGCGAAAGCCCAGGGACTGCTGGCTGGCCGGTGCGCCGCACTTGGCGGCCACTTCCTGGGTGGTGGCGTCGACGCTGACCAGCCTGCTCTCGCAGCGCATGGTCGAGGAGGCCTGGGCGGAAAAGGCCGCCAGCGACAGCGGCAGGCTCAAGAGAAGCGACAGTTTCACCGGGGCGGCCATCCGAGAGGGGAAAGGCGGCAGCCTACACCGCCGCCGACACGCTGTCAGCGGCCGAGGCGGCGCCGGGCCATCAGAGCTGCAGGACCAGGGTCTTCAGGGGCGGGCGGCCGTCCTGGGAGGGGAAATCGGCGGCCGGGGCCAGCACCTGCACGTCCCGTACCGGGCGGCCGAGCCGCTCGGCGCAGCGCAGCACCTGCTCGCGCCAAGTCTCCAGGTCCACCTTCGCCAGGTTGTTGCAGCAAACCAGGGTGCCGCCCTCGGCCGTGCACAGCAGCGCCGGCTTGAGCAGGCTCTGGTAGTCCCGGGCCAGATCCACGGTGCCGAAGGCGCTCTTGGCCCAGGCCGGCGGGTCCAGCACCACCAGGTCGAAGTCCCTCGGCTCCAGGCGCGGGTAGGCAGGAAGCTTCTGCCCGTGCCGGCGGGCGATGGGCAGCCCGGCCAGCTGGCGGATCGCCGGGAAGTAATCGGACTGGACGAAATGCATGGGCGGCAGGTCGGGGTTCAGGCGGGCGTTCTCCCGGCCCACCGCCAGGTTGCCCTCGGCGAAATCCAGGTTCCACACCTCCTGGGCACCGCCGGCGGCGGCACAGAGGCCGACGCCGCAGGTGTAGGCGAACAGGTTGAGTACTCGGCGGCCGGCGCTGTGCCGCTTCACCCAGCCGCGGGCGTTGCGCAGATCGAGGAACAGCAGCGGGTCCTGGCCGGGGTGACGGCCGCGCACCCGGTAGTTCAGGCCCCACTCCCGGCCCACCAAGTCGGCCAGGGCGTCTGCCGATGGCATATGGATCGGATCGCGCCGGTCGATGCGGGAATTACCCCGGGAGCGGTCGTTGTAGACCAGCAGGCTGGCGAAGCCCAGCGCCTCGTCGCAGAGGCTGGCCACGCCGGCCAGGTCGTCCGGCTCCAGGGGCTGGTGGAAGCTCTGCACCAGCAGTTGCCGGCCGTAGCGATCCACGGTCAGGCCCGGCGCGCCCTCCTGGCTGCCATGGAACAGCCGGTAGCAATCGGTGCCCTGGCCATGCAGCTCGGCGAGCAGCGGGCGACGGGCGAGGAGGGCGGCGCGCAGCGCCTGGTGGAGCGTGGACATGCGCGGCAGCTCGGGCAGGAGGGCCGCGCAGTCTAGCAGGCCGCGACTCAGCGTTCGATGGCCAGGGCCACGCCCTGGCCGCCGCCGATGCACAGGGTCGCCAGGCCCTTCTTCGCGTCGCGGCGGATCATCTCGTGGAGCAGGCTCACCAGCACCCGGCAGCCGGACGCCCCGATGGGGTGGCCCAGGGCGATGGCGCCGCCGTTGACGTTGACCTTGGCCGCGTCCCAGCCCAGCTCCTGGCCCACCGACAGGGCCT
>NZ_VJOY01000008.1 GCF_007109405.1 Pseudomonas mangiferae | reverse complement strand
GTGG
Source organism: Pseudomonas mangiferae (assembly GCF_007109405.1). Taxonomy (GTDB): domain Bacteria; phylum Pseudomonadota; class Gammaproteobacteria; order Pseudomonadales; family Pseudomonadaceae; genus Pseudomonas_T; species Pseudomonas_T mangiferae. Next base: position 228,562 of record NZ_VJOY01000008.1, on the reverse strand, counting down.
CGGTGGGTGGGCTGGTGGGGATTTTCTTCAACGCCGTCCAGGGCCTGTACAACCCCTACAGCAAGCGCTGGAACGCCGAGCCCAACATCGACCGCTACCCGGAGTACATCTTCGACTGGCGCCATCCACCGTTCCTGCATTCCGAACGCCAGCATGCCCATCGCCTGGACGCATTCCGGGCGAAGACCCTGCCACCCTTCGAGGCGGCGGTGGACATCCCCTACGACAGCCCGGCGGCGGCCTTCGACCACTTCCACTTCGCCGAGGACGGCTTCCGCTGGAGCGATGGCCGGGAGGCGCGCCTAAGCTTCGTCCTCGGCCGGCAGGCGCTGGCCGGCGAGGCACGGCTGACGGCGATGATCCTCGACCGCCAGCGCCTGACGCTGCTGCTCAACGACCAGCCGGTGTACGCCGGCGAGTTGCCCGGAGGCGAGCAGGCCCTCGCCTTCAGCGTGCCGCCCGGCGTGCTCCACGAAGGCTTGAACAGCCTGGTGCTGCGCCTGCCGGACGCCCACGCCCCCAACAGCGCCGACACCCGCATCCTGGCCCTGGCCCTGCGGCGCTTCAGCCTGCGCTAGGCGGACGAGGGGCATGCGGGCGCCTGGGGGCGTTCGTCGCGGGACCCGCTGACATCACCTTGCCGCATGGCCCCTGTAGAAACGCCAGGGACGGTCGATAGCCGTTCAGGCACTTTCGCGCGCCGGGCGCGCCGCGCCTCATGGACACGCCTGCTAGTCTCAGGGATGCATTGCGAGGACTCACTTTCCAGCCGGATCCGAGGAGTACTGATGTCTATGCTGCCAGAACGCATTTCCACCCGCCTGACCCTGGGCGCCGTCCTCCTCCTGGTACTCACCGCACTGGCCGTGTTCGCCGTGATGGTGTTCCGTGGCCAGCCCCGGGTCGTGGCGGAGAGCAACGCCCTAATCGAGCAGACGGGCACCTCCATCGTCCGCCAGCTCGGCCTCAAGCTCACCGGTATCGAGGGCCTCGCGGTGAGCATGGCCCACCTGGCCGAGGTGCTGCCCCGGGACGAGGCCCTGTACCGGGACACCTACCCCCGCCTGATCGACAACGGCGGCGACGCCGCCATCGCCGGCGGCGGCATCTGGCCGGAGCCCGGCGCCTTCGCCAGCGGCGTCGAGCGGCGCAGCTTCTTCTGGGCGCGGGGCGGCAGCGGCGCCCTGGACTATTCCGACGACTACAACACGCCCGACGGCCCTGGTTACCACAACGACGCGTGGTACACCGGGGCGCGCGGCGCCAAGGGCACTGCCTGCGTCTGGTCCGAGGCCTACCAGGACCCGGTGAGCAAGGTGCCCATGGTCACCTGCAGTGTGCCCTACGCGCTGCAAGGGCGCTTCGCCGGGGTCAGCACCATCGACCTGCGCCTGGACGATCTCGCCCGCTTCCTCCAGGAGCAGGGCAAGGTCACCGGCGGCTATGCCTTCGCCCTGGACCAGTCCGGCAACGTGCTGTTCTTCCCCCTGGGCGAGGGCGGCAAGGACGCAGCCATGCAGAAGTTCGACGACCTGGCCGGCCGCCAGGCCTGGCTGAAGCCACTGCTGGACGCCCGGCAGAAGGCGGCCTCCAATGGCAGCGCCAGCGCCTCCCTGGACGAGGACGCGCTGCTGGGCGAGCCCGGCCAGGCCAACCTGTTCCGCATGCCCCAGACCGGCTGGATCGTCGGCCTGGTGACGCCCCAGGCCAACGCCACCCGTCTGGCCCGGGCCATCACCTACGAGCTGCTGGCCTTCCTCCTGCCGCTGCTGGGGCTGTTGCTGTTCTTCGTCTGGCTGGCCGGGCGCAAGCTGCTGGAGCAACTGGACGAGACCACCGTGCAGATCGATGCCCTGGGCAGCGGCCAAGGCCAGGGCGGTGCCCTGACCATCCTGCGCCAGGACGAGATCGGCAGCCTGCGCCGCGCGGTCAATCAGTACGCCGGGCGCCTGCAAGGCATGCTGCAGGTGATCGGCGAGGAGTCCCAGCGACTGCTGGACGAGGCCGGTCGCCTGGGCGGCCTCAGCAGCGCCCTGCTGGAGCGGGCCGAGCAGCAGCGCCAGGAGAACACCCAGCTGGCCACCGCCATTACCGAGATGTCTTCCAGTGCCCAGGAAGTGGCGCAGAACACCAACGACTGCGCCGACACCGCCCAGCGTTCCCAGGGCGTGGTCCGCGAGGGCCAGGACAAGGTGGCGGCCAACAGCCGCTCCATCCAGGCCCTGGCGGGGGAAATGGCCAGCGCGGCGGGGGTCATCGCCAAGCTGGAGCAGGACAGCCAGCAGGTGGGCGCGGTGCTGGACGTGATCAAGGCGATTTCCGAGCAGACCAACCTGCTGGCCCTGAACGCCGCCATCGAGGCGGCCCGGGCCGGCGAGCAGGGCCGCGGTTTCGCCGTGGTGGCCGACGAGGTGCGTTCCCTGGCCGGCAAGACCCAGAGCTCGGCCAACGAGATCAGCGGCATGATCGCCAACCTGCAGCAGGCGTCGCGCCAGGCGGTGCAGGCCATGCAGAGCGGCGAGGCGCGCACCCGCCAGGCGGTGGAGGAGTCCGAGGGCGCGGCCACCACCCTGTCCAGCACGGTGAACAGCTTCGAGGACATCTCCCAGCGCGCCCAGCAGATCGCCGTGGCGGCCCAGGAGCAGAGCCACGTGACCCAGGAGATCAACGAACTGGCGGTGCGCATCCACTCGGCCAGCGAGGAGAACGCCCGGGACGCGGTGAACCTCAACGCCCTCGGTCGCGCCGTGCAGCAGGCCGCGGCGCGCCTGGAGGAGCTGAGTCGGGGCGGCCGTTGAGGGCGAACCGGCTGGGCTGATCGGCGATCGGTCAGTCCAGCCCTGGCCGCCAGGACTCGTGGCGCCAGCCTGCGGGCGTCCAGCGCAGCCGCTCGGTGGGGGCCAGGGCCGCCAGGAAGCGCTCGTCGTGGGCCACCACGATCAGCGCGCCCGGGAAACCGGCCAGCACCGCCTCCAGTTCCCGCAGCGAATCCAGGTCGATGTGGTTCTGCGGCTCGTCCAGCATCAGCAAGCGTGCGGCGGGCCGCGCATCCAGCACGCAGGCCAGGGCCACCTTCAAGCGTTCGCCGCCACTCAGGTCGCCACAGGGCAGCAGCGCCCGATCACCCACCAGGCCGGCATGGACCAGGCGCGTGCGCGCCGTGCCTTCGTCGAGGGCCGGGTTGGCCTCCCGCAACTGCTCCAGGGCGCTGCGCTGGGGATCGAGGCGGGTGCCGTGCTGGTCCATGTAGGCCAGGGGCAGCGGCCGACGGCAGTCGCCCGAGTCCGGCGCCAGGTGGCCGGCCAGCACCTGCAGCAGGGTGGACTTGCCGCAGCCGTTGGGGCCGCTCACCACCAGGCGGCAGGGGCCGGCGAGATGCAGGTCCAAGGGGGCGAAGCCAGGCAGGGAATGGGGCATCCGCAACCCTTCGACGTGCAGCACGCCTTGCCCGGGGGCGACCCGGTCGGCCTCTGCGTAGAGGTGCACCGGCAGCGCCGGCGCCACCCGCCGCGCCGCCTCGCGCACGGCCTGGTCCAGCTGTTCAAGGGCCTGGGCCTGGCGCGTGTCGAGGCGCGCGGCGCTGCCCTGGCTGCGTTCCTTCTGCGCGTCCAGCAGGATCTTCGCCTGGTTGCCGTCCCGGGCCCGTTGCTGGCCGTGGGCACTGCGCTGGGCCTGACGTTCCCGCTGCTGGCGCAACTGGCGTTCGCCACGGCTGCGGGCCAGGCGGGCATGGTGTAGCTCGGCTTCGGCGGCCTGGGCTTCGCGCTGGCGGCTGCGTTCGTAGAAGGCGTGGCCGCCGCCATAGCGACGCAAGCCCCCGGGGCCCAGCGCCAGGGTGCAGGGCAGGGTGTCCAGCAGTGCCCGGTCGTGGCTGATCACCAAGGCGCCGTGGCGCCAGTCCGCCAAGCGTCGCTGCAGGACCTGGCGTGCTTCGGCGTCCAGGTGGTTGGTGGGTTCATCCAGCAGCAGGAAGGCCGGTCCATCGAGAAACAGCCCGGCCAGGGCCACGGCCATGCGCTGCCCGCCGCTCAGGTGGGCGCTGGGGGTATCGCTGCGCACGTGCCCCAGACCGGCCTCGTCCAACGCGGCCTGCAGCCGCTCGGGCAGGTCCCAGCGGCCGTCCAGCAGGTCGAAGTCCGCCTGATGCAGGGAGCCGTCCTGCAGCCGGCGCAGCGCCTCGAACACGGCCCCGAACCCGGCCAGGTGGGCGACGCTGGGCAAGTGCCCGGGGTCGAGGGTCTGGGGCAGGTAGCGGACCGTCGTCCAGCGATCGATGCGTCCGCGGCTGGGTGGCAATTGGCCGGCCAGCAGGCGGGCGAGCACGCTCTTGCCGACACCGTTGCGCCCTACCAGGCCGGTAGGGCGGGCATCGAGGCGTTCGGTCAGGTCTTCGAACAGCGGGCTGCCGTCGGGCAGCAGGAACGTCAGCGCGTCGAGCGCGAGCAGGGCGGGGAGGGTCATGGAAGCTCCAGGAAATGCCGTGAGGGGGCCACCGCACGAGGCGGGCGAGTCTCGGGTCGCCAAGGCAGGCAACGGCATCACTGGCGCATCGGACGAACGCTCCTGGAGGAATCGAAGGCGCAGGGTAGGCGCTGTGGCGCTCCCTGGCAACCGCCGGCCAGGCCGCGGACGGGACCTTCCCGGTGTGACGCGGAACGCGCCGGAGCTGTCTCCCGGTGAACAGTGCCTGGCGCGCTGTCCGAGGACAGGTGGAGAATGCGTCCATCGCGCGGCACAATAGCCGCTTAGTCGAAGCCCCGTATCGAGAAGAGGATCACGCGTGCACCAGGCCGTCATCAGTGGCACAGGTCTTTTCACCCCTGCCTACAGCATCTCCAATGAAGAACTGGTCGAGTCCTTCAATACGTACGTCCGGACCTTCAACGCCGAGCACGCCGAGGCCATCGCCCGGGGCGAGGTCGAGGCCCTGAGCGAATCCAGCGTCGCCTTCATCGAGAAGGCCTCCGGCATCAAGAGTCGGTTCGTGGTGGACAAGGCCGGCATCCTCGACCCGGCCCGCATGATCCCGCGCATTCCCGAGCGCTCCAACGACGAGTGGGGCATCCTCTGCGAGATGGCGGTCGCCGCCGCCCGCGAGGCCCTGGCCCGCGCCGGCCGCACGCCGGCGGACATCGACGGGGTGATCGTCGCCTGTTCCAACCTGCAGCGCGCCTACCCGGCGGTGGCCATCGAGGTCCAGGCCGCGCTGGGCATCCAGGGCTGGGGCTACGACATGAACGTGGCCTGTTCTTCGGCCACCTTCGGCCTGCAGGCCGCCTGCAACGCCATCCAGGTGGGCCAGGCCAAAGCGATCCTGCTGGTGGACCCGGAAATCTGCACCGGGCATCTGAACTTCCGCGATCGCGACAGTCACTTCATCTTCGGCGACGCCGCCACCGCGGTGATCATCGAGCGTGCCGACCTGGCCACCTCGGCCCACTGCTTCGACATCGTCAGCACCAAGCTGCTGACCCAGTTCTCCAACAACATCCGCAACAACTTCGGCTTCCTCAACCGCGCGGCGGAAGAGGGCCCAGGCACCGACGACAAGTTGTTCGTGCAGGAAGGCCGCAAGGTGTTCAAGGACGTCTGCCCGATGGTTGCCGAGCTGATCGGCGCGCACCTGCAGGAGAATGCCCTCGAGGTGAACGATGTGCAGCGCTTCTGGCTGCATCAGGCCAACCTCAACATGAACCTGCTGATCGTGCGCAAGCTGCTGGGCCGGGATGCCACCCTCGAGGAAGCGCCGGTGATCCTCGACACCTACGCCAACACCAGTTCGGCCGGTTCGGTGATCGCCCTGCACAAATACCAGGACGATCTGCCCAAGGGCGCCCTCGGCGTGCTCAGTTCCTTTGGCGCCGGCTATTCCATTGGCAGCGTGATCCTGCGCAAGCGCTGATCCTCAAGGCGGGGCGCCCCGGCGGCGTCCCGCTGTCTTCTCCCAGGCCTTTCCGGGCCGAAAGCGTGAACCCGTCCGTCACCCATCTTTCCCTGGGAGGCTGGCGCGTGGGCGTGACGAAGCCTCGCCGAGGCGGAGGAAGAAAAGAAACGCGAGGGGAGAGGGGAAACCGCGTGGCCCGGGCGAGCCACGCGGGAGACGCTTAGAAGCGGTAGGTGACCTGGGCACCCAGGCCGTGGGCGCTGTTGCGGTACTTGGCGTGGTAGGCCGGCTGGAACGCCGACTCTTCCTGATTGATGGGCGCTTCGTTCTCGCGCAGGTAGGAATAGGCCACGTCGATGGTCACTTCCGGGCTCGGCGTCCAGCCGGCACCCAGGGAGAGGATCTTGCGGTTACCCACCGGGATGCGCACGTTGCGGTGCTCGTTAGTGGTCGGTGCGCCGTCGATGGCGAAGCCGGTGCGCAGCACCCATTCGGGGTTGAGCTGGTAGGCGGCGCCGATGGCGTAGGACCAGGTGTCCTTCCACTTCAGCTGCTCGGTGAGGGTGCCGAAGCCCAGGGCCTGGCCGAGGGCCGGCACGCCTTCGTTCTCCACCGCGATTTTTTCCAGGCGGCTCCAGCGGGTCCAGGTGGCACCGCCGTAAAGGGTCCACTGGTCGTTCAGCTTGTGGGTGATGGAGGTATCCACCGACTCCGGCATGGTGATGTCCAGCTTGGCGTCGTACTTGCCGTTCAGGCCCAGGGGAGACGGTGCGTTGGTGACCTTGGTATGGCCTTCCAGGGTGTAGTCCACCTTGGAGTGGTAGGTCAGGCCCCAGGTGGTGTCGTCGGTGACGTCCACCAGCACGCCGACGTTGTAGCCGACCGCGGTGTCGTCGCCCTTGATGTTCAGCTTGGTGTCGCCTTCGCTGCCCAGCAGGCCGTTGGTGGCCAGGTTGTTGGTCAGCTTGCCGTCGATGCGGTTGAAGGTCGGGCCGAAGCCGACGGACACCCGGTCGTTGATCTTGTAGCTCAGGGTGGGCTGGACGGTGATCACCTGAACCTTGCTGTACAGGCCCTTGTAGCGGCCCTGGAAGCTCTTCTCGTAGTCGCTGATCACACCGAAGGGCACGTAGACGCCGAGGCCGAAGTGCCAGTCCTCGTTGAGGGGCATGGCCAGGTAGCCGAACGGCACGGAGGCCAGGGGCACCATGTCACCCTTGTTGGTGCCGGTGGCAGCGCTTTGCTCGTCGTGGATGTCGACGTTGGCGTCGACCACCGCGAAACCGCCGCTGACTTCGTTCTGCTTCAGCTTGGACAGGCCCGCCGGGTTGCCGAAGACGGTGGAGGCGTCCTGGGCGGACGAGGAGCGGCCGGCGAAGGCGGTGCCCATGCCGCTGGCGCTCTGTTCGTTGATGGCGAGACCGTTGGCGAAGGTCTGGCTGGAGGCAGCGGTAATGGCCAGGGCCAGGCTGGTCTTGAAGATTCTTGTCATTGTTATCACGGGTGAACTCCTGGACAGCGTTACGTGGTGCGGGAAACTACCAAGAAACCGTGACCATTGTCACCGTGAAAAAGTTCGGGAAGCGGCGAGATAGACGCATCAGACTGCGGCAAACGAGGTGAAAAGCCCTCGCGCATATAACTGACTGAATGGTCGATGACGGACCTGCCGGTGAATCGCCCGGCCCGTGTGAAAGGGCCGGGCGTTAACGGGTTGCGGGGGCCGCTTGCCGCCGCCGACCCTGCCTTCCTTTATAAGGGGCGCGCTTCCCGGCGGGGGCGTGCCTCCGGGAGCGGCTCGCCGATGTGCAAGGCGGCCTGCATGGCGGCCAGCTTCAGGCAGGTCTCCCGGTACTCCCGGGCGGGGTCGGAGTCGGCCACCAGGCCACAGCCGGCGAACAGCCGGGCCTCGTCCGTGGTGAGCAGGGCCGAGCGCAGCGCCACCAGGAAATCCCCGTTGCCCTCGGCATCCAGCCAGCCCAGGGGGCCGGCGTACCAGCCCCGGTCCAGCGCCTCGTGATGGCGGATGTAATCCAGGGCGGCGTCCCGGGGGTGGCCGCCCACCGCCGGCGTCGGATGCAGGGCCTCCACCAGATCCAGCAGGTCCACGCCGTGGGATGGCCGGCCGCGGATCGGCGTGCACAGGTGCTGCACCCGTGACAGTCGGTGGAGCTCCGGCTCTGCGGCGATCTCGAGGTGCTGGCAGAGCGGGTGCAGTGCCTGGCGGATAGCGTCCACCACCAGGCCGTGTTCCTGGCGCTCCTTCGGGCTGGCCAGGAGCGCCTCGGCCAGCGCGGCGTCCCGCTGCGGGTCGTCGTCCCGGGCGGTGGTGCCGGCCATGGCGTGGGTCTGCAGCTCGCCACCGTTCACCCGCACCAGGCGTTCCGGGGTCGCGCCCAGGAAGCAGGCGGACCCGCGTCGGCAGGCGAACAGGTGCGCGCTGCCACTTTGCTGCCGCAGGCCGTCGAGGAGCTGCCAGGCCGCCGGCAATGCCGTCGCCTCGTAGCGCTGGTCGCGGGCCAGCACCACCTTGCCCAGGCGTCCCGCGCGGATGGCGTCCACCGCACTGGCGGCCCGGGCCTGCCAGGCGCCCGGATCGTCGGGCCGGTGCGAGAGGAGGGAGGGCGCCCCGGCATCCGCGGCCGGTACCCGGTTCAGCCGCAGCAGCAGGGTGCAGTAATAGGTGGCCAGGGCCAGTGGGTCGTCCTCGGCGTCCACCAGGTGCTGACACAGCACCTGGCCGCCGTCGGCGTTGTGCAGCACGGTGAGGTTCGCCAGCATCAGGCTGGCGTCGGCAAAATCCGCCCAGTGGGGGTGCCGCTCGCCGCGGGTGTCGAAGCGAAAGCCGCCGCAGGCCCGCGGCGCCACCGGGCCGTCCGTTACCGCGCTGTCCAGCAGCGTGTGCCAGCTCGCCTGGAGCTGGGCGAAACGCCGGTCGCCGTGGGCGCTGAGTTCCAGGGCGCAGCCCCAGGCGAAGAAGCGGCTGGCGGGTGCGTGGCTTTCCCAGTACAGGCAGGGTGTGGCGCCGTCGTCCCAGGCGGTGAAGACCCGGAAGGGGTCCACGCCTTCCAGGGGAAACGAGGCCGCCGCCAGCACGGGATGGCCGCAGGCCCGTGCCTGGCGAGCCGCCCGGGCGAAGGTGCGGCGCAGCTCATGCAGGTAGCCGCTGAGCGGCGCGACCCGGCTCATGCGGCGCCCCGGGTCTGCCGCCAGTAGGCGATTTGCTCGGCGATGTACCAGTGGATCACCTGGGCGAACAGCGCCTCGACGAACGTGGCGTCGAGGCCGTTCTCCGCCGCCCAGCGGGCGCGCTCCGGCAGCATCGCAGCGACACGTTCCGGGGCGGCGATGCTGGCCTCGTCGGGCTTGAAGCGGGAAGCGGCCTTGACGTACTGCATGCGCCGGCCGAGGGCCTGGACGATCTCCAGGTCGATCCGGTCGATGGCCTCGCGGATATCGGGCAGACCGGTACAGCGTTCGGGGGACTTCATCAGGCGACCTCGCGGGAAAGGGAAGGGGACAGGCAGCGGCCGAGGTGCTCCAGCAGGGGCTGGCGCTGTTCGATCAGGTAGAAGTGGCCGCCCTCGACCCGGGTCAGGGTCAGTGGTCGCTGCGTCGCGGCCTGCCAGCCCTCGGCTTCCGCCCGGTCCACCTCGCGGTCGGCAGTGGGCAGCAGCACTTCAATAGGGCTTGCCAGGGGCAGCGGCGGGGCGCGTCGGTAGGTCTCGATCAGCCGGTAGTCGCTGCGCAGGGCCGGCAGCACCAGGGCGCGCAGTTCCGGGTCGGCCAGGCGCACGGCGTTGCCCGCGTCCAGCCGGGCCACGTCGTCCAGCAGGGCCCGGTCCGGAGCGGCGTGCAGGCGGCCACCTCGCTGCAGGTGCGGCGCCGGGTGGGCCGAGGCGAACAGGCGCAGCGGGACGACCCCGTGGCGCTCCAGGACCCGGGCAGTCTCGTAGGCCAGGGCCGCGCCCAGGCTGTGGCCGAACAGCGCCAGGGGCGCGTCGGCGTAGTCCAGCAAGGCCGGGGCGATGGCTTCGGCCATGGCCTCCAGGGAGGGCGACGGCGGTTCGTCGAAACGCTCCTCGCGCCCGGGGTACTGCACCGCCAGCAGGTCGATGTCCGCCGGCAGGTGCGCAGCCCAGTCGCGGAAGAAACTGGCGCTGCCCCCGGCGTGGGGGAAGCAGGCCAGGCGCAGGCGCGGCATCGGGGTCAGGCGGTAGGCGCGCAGCCAGCGCGCGTCGGAGGGGCTCATGGGCGTGCCTCCAGGCCCCGGCGCAGCTGCTCGCGCAGCGCCTTCTTGCTGATCTTGCCGATGCCGGTCTGGGGGAATGCCGGCACCAGTTCGATGCGGTCCGGGACCTTGAACGCCGCCAGGCCCCGGTCATGCAGGTAACGCTTCAGGGCGAGGGACGAAGGCGGCGGGTCGCGGGGGATGACGAAGGCGCAGGTCCGTTCGCCCAAGAGCGGGTCGGGCATCGCCACCACCGTGGCATCGTGCACCTGGGGGTGGTCGATGAGCAGGTTCTCCACCTCTTCCGCGGCCACTTTCTCGCCACCCCGGTTGATCTGGTCCTTGTCGCGGCCTTCCACCACCAGGTAGCCATCGGCGCTGCGACGCACGCGGTCACCGGTGCGGTAGAAGCCGTCGGCGGTGAAGGCCGTGGCGTTGTGGGCCGGCAGGCGGTAGTAGCCGCGGATGGTGTAGGGGCCACGGACCTGCAGTTCGCCCACCTCGCCGTCCGCCACCGGCTGGCCGTCGTCATCCACCACGCGCACCTCGTCGTCCGCGCAGAGCGGGCGGCCCTGGGTGTGCAGCACCACGTCCGGCGGGTCGTCCAGGCGGGTGTAGCAGAGCAGGCCCTCGGCCATGCCCAACACCTGCTGCAGGCGGCAACCCAGCACCGGCAGGACCCGTTGCGCCGCGCTGCTGCCCAGGCGCGAGCCGCCCACCTGCAACAGGCGCAGGCTGGACAGGTCGGCCTGGCGCTCGGCCTGGGCATCGAGCCAGAGCATCGCCAGGGGCGGCACCAGCGCCACGTGGCTGACGCGTTCCCGGGCGATCAGCGGGAAGCAGCTGTCCGGGTCCGGGCGCGGGGCCACCACCACCCGCCCGCCGCTGAGCAGGGTGCCCACCACCCCGGGGCAACAGAGGGTGAAGTTGTGGGCCATGGGCAGCCCGGCCAGGTAGACCGTCTGCTCGTCGAGGCCGCACAGGCGTGCGCTGGCGGTGGCGTTGTAGAGGTATTCCCGGTGCCGGCGGGGAATCAGCTTGGGCGTGCCGGTGGTGCCGCCGGACAGCTGGAAGCAGGCGATGTCCGCCGCCTCGGGTACGCAGTCCTCCAGGGGCGGCGCATCGTACAGCGGGGCCAGCGCCTGCAGCGGCGCCTCGGCTTCGCCGACGACGAATGCCCGGGGGCAGGCGCCACTCTCCAGCAGGCAACGCGCCAGAGGCCGCGGGTCGAAGTCGTCCAGGCGTTCCGCGGTGAGGTAGGCGCTGGCCTCGGCGAAGCGGCAGAAGCCCTCGATCTCGTGCTGGCGGTGCGCGGGCAACGCCAGCACCGGTCGCACGCCCAACTGGAACAGGGCGAAGCAGACCTCCACGAAGGCGATCCCGTTGGGCAGGTGCACCACCACGTTGTCGCCGGCGCGCAGGCCATGGTGGCGCAGGCCCGCGGCCAGCCGGCGACAGCGGTCCAGCAGCCCGGCGTAGGTCAGCTGACGATCGCCCTCGCACAGGGCGATGCGCCGGGGCGTGCGCGCGGCCTGCGCGGCCAGGGCCTCGGCGAAGGTGCGTTCGCCCCAGTAGCCGGCGGCGCGGTAGCGCTGGACGAAGGATTCCGGCCAGTCTGGCGCGTCGGCGTCGGAGGCGGGGTGCAAGGCAGGGACAGCGGGGGACTTCATGCGAATCTCCGGGGATACGGTCGATTGCCAGGGGATGGAAATGAGATTTATTATCAATGGCAGGAAGCCACCGGCGCTGCAAGTCGGGGGCTTTCGATCGCGGGGATTTTTCATTTGCTGCAGGGCTGCGGCGTACGCCCGGCTCGTCGGCTCCGCTAGAACGGGGCCTTCGCATGCCCCCGCATCCGTATCGAGGATGGCGCCACCGCCCGCGTGGCGCCCGGGCTACAGGAAAACCTGATGACCATCACCATCATCGCCCCTCCGGCGGCGGACGCCGCCGCGCGGGAACCGGGCAACCGCCCCGGCATCGCGCACATCGACCCCCACATGAAGCTGGTCACCGGCACCTTTCGCTCGAACAGCGAGGACTGGTTCGAGGAGCCGCTGGAACGTGGCCTGCGGCTGATCCTGGTGCAGAGCGGCCGCCTGCGCTGCCGCATCCCGGGCCAGCCAGAACACCTGATCGAAGGGCCGAGCCTGTGCACCATCGCCAACGACGGCGACTTCACCTCCGCGCAGGTCTACGGCACCGACACACCGCTGCGCTACACCATCGTGCAACTGGGCATGGAGGCCCTGGACAGTCGCCTCGGCTGGCTGCCGGAACGGCTGATGCGACGCCCCGGCGGCGACCCGCGGATCATGAGCTGCCCGGCGCCGCGGGCCATGCAGGCCCTGGCCTCGCAGATCGCCACCTGCCCCATGAGCGGCCCGACCCGGGACCTCTACCTGGGCGGCAAGGCCCTGGAACTGGCGGCCCTCAGCGCCCAGTTCCTCAGCCAGGGGCCGGCCCGGGACCAGCCGCGCATCACCTGTCCCGACGTGGAGCGCATCCACACCGCCCGCGACCTGCTGGTGGGCGCGTTGCAGGAGCCGCCGTCCCTGGACGTGCTGGCGGCGCGGGTGGGCCTGAACCCGCGCAAGCTCACCGCCGGCTTCCGCAAGGTGTTCGGCACCAGTGTGTACGCCTACCTGCAGGAGTACCGCCTGCGGGAGGCTCACCGCATGCTCTGCGATGAGGAGGCCAACGTGTCCACGGTGGCCTACCGGGTGGGCTACAGCCCGGCGCACTTCTCCATCGCCTTCCGCAAGCGCTACGGCATCTCGCCCCGCGAGATCCGCTGAGTCCGCCGGCGGGCGCGTGCGGTGGCGCCGTCCCGCTGCCGGCCGCGCCGCCCGTCCCGCCGTCTAACGAAACAGTCCGGGCGCCTAAAGGATCGGCGTCCGGGACCTCCGGGAAGTTGAGATAAGGTCGCATTTGATAACCGTTGCCATGGGCGACGACTGACCTTCGACCGCTTTCCGGAGTTTCCATGACCCTGCCCGAATCCCGCCCCGCCCACCGTCGCTGGCTGGTGGCGCAGCTCGCCGAGCTGCTCGCCGAACCCCTGGCGGACGTCGAGGCCCTCGCGGACGACGACGACCTGCTGGGCTGCGGGTTGGACTCGATCCGCCTGATGTACCTGCAGGAGCGGCTGCGTGGCCTGGGCTACCCTGCGGACTTCGCCCTGCTGGCCCAGGCGCCCTGCCTGGGTGCCTGGCTCGACTGGCTGGCGCGGACGACCCGGGTGGCGGAAGCGAGGCCCGCCGTCGCGCCGGTCGCCCCCGACCGCCCCTTCGACCTGACGCCGGTGCAGCAGGCCTACTGGCTGGGGCGCAGCGCCGACGAAGTGCTGGGCAACGTCAGCTGCCACGCTTTCCTGGAGTTCCGCAGCCGGGACGTCGACCCGCAGCGCCTGGAGGCGGCGGTGGCGCGGGTGCAGGCGCGCCATCCGATGCTGAGGGCATGCTTCGTCGACGGCGCCCAGCAGGTCCTGGACGCGCCGTCGTTGCCGGCCTTCGTCTGCGTCGACTGGCGCGGGCGTTCGTCCGCCGAGGCCGAGGCGGCGTGGCAGGCGCTATGGGCCCGGTATTCCCACGAATGCCTAGCGGTGGAGCAGGGGCAGGTGTTCCAGCTGGGCCTGGCGCGCCTGCCGGCGGGCGAGGACCGCGTGTGGTTGAGCCTCGACCTGCTGGCGGCGGACGTGGAAAGCCTGCGCCTGCTGTTGGCCGAGCTAGGCCAGGCCTATGCCGCGCCGGAGGACCTGGCGCCGGCGCCGACCCTGCATTTCGCCGACTACCTGGCGCAGCGCCAGGCCGCCCGCCAGGCGGACCGGGCCCGCGCCCGGGCGCATTGGTTCGACCGGCTGGCACAGCTGCCGGATGCGCCCCGCCTGCCCCTGGCCTGCGCGCCCGAGCAGGTGCGTGAGCCGCGCTGGCGGCGGCTGTCCCACCGCCTGGGCGCCGACGAGTGCGCGTGCCTGGAACGCCAGGCGTCGCGCCAGGGGGTGACCCTGTCCAGCGTGTTCGGCTGCGCATTCGCCTGCGTATTGGCGCGCTGGAGCGAGGAACCGGCGTTCCTGCTCAACGTGCCGCTGTTCGACCGCCATGGCGAGCATCCGGACCTGGGGCGGGTGATCGCCGACTTCACCACCCTGGTGCTGCTGGAGTGCCGGGTCGATCCCGAGGCTCCGTTCCAGCAGGCGGTGAGCGCCTTCCAGGGCGGCCTGCACGCCGCCATCGACCATGCCGCGTTCCCGGCCCTGGAGGTGCTGCGGGAGTGCCGGCGCCGGGGCCAGCCTCGCAGCGCGCCGGTGGTGTTCTCCAGCAACCTGGGGGAGGGCGGGTTCGTCCCGGCGGTCTTTTGCGAGGCGTTCGGCGATCTCCACGGCATGCTGTCCCAGACGCCCCAGGTCTGGCTCGACCATCAGCTGTACCGGGTCGGGGACGGCATCCTGCTGGCCTGGGACGCGGTTGAGCAACTGTTCGCCCCCGGGCTGCTGGAGACCCTGTTCGACGCCTACGTGGGACTTCTACAGAACCTGGCGGACAGCGACTGGACGCAACCCGCCTGCCTGCCCCTGCCCTGGGCGCAGCAGGCGCGGCGGGCGGCGCAGAATGCCCTGGCGCCGCTGACCCGGCCCCGCGGGCTGCACGAGGATTTCTTCGCCAGGGCCCGGGCCGAACCCGCTGCCCCGGCGCTGTGGTACCGCGGCCAGGCCATCGGCCGGGGCGAGCTGGCCGAGCAGGCCCTGCGCATCGCCGCCGGCCTGCGCACCGCCGGCATCGGCCTGGGCGATGCGGTGGAAGTGAGCCTGCCCCGCGGGCCCCTGCAGGTGGCGGCGGTGTTCGGTGTGCTGGCGGCTGGCGCCTGCTACGTCCCCGTGGACATCGACCAGCCGCCAGCGCGGCGGCGGCTGATCGAGACGGCGGCTGGTATCCGTGCGGTGCTGGGTGACCAGGGCGACACTGAGGCGGTGCCGCCGCGGCTGGATGTGGAGGCCCTGCTGGCCCATCCGCCCCTGGCGCAGCCGCTGCCGGTGGCGCCCCGGGCCAGCGCCTACGTGATCTACACCTCCGGGTCCACCGGGGTGCCCAAGGGGGTCGAGGTCAGCCACGCCGCTGCGCTTAACACCCTGGACGCGGTGCGCGAGGACCTGGCGCTGGGCGAGGGCGATCGCCTGCTGGCGGTGTCCGCGCTGGATTTCGATCTGTCGGTGTTCGACCTGTTCGGCGTGCTGGGCGCGGGCGCCAGCCTGGTGCTGCCCACCCAGGAGCAGGCCCGGGACGCCGCCGGCTGGGCCCGGGCCATCGCCAGCCACGGCGTGACCCTGTGGAACTCGGCGCCGGCGCTGCTGGAGATGGCCCTCAGCCTGCCGCCGGAGCAGGCCGACTACCGCAGCCTGCGGGCGGTGCTGCTGTCCGGCGACTGGGTGGCGCTGGACCTGCCGGCGCGCCTGCGCCAGCGCTGCCCGTGCCGCTTGCAGGTGCTGGGTGGGGCCACCGAGGCGGGGGTCTGGTCGAACCGCCAGGAGGTGGCCGACGTGCCGTCCCACTGGCGCTCCATCCCCTATGGCCGGCCCTTGCCGGGCCAGGCCTACCGGGTGGTGGACGTCGCGCTGCGGGATGTGCCGGACGGCGTGGTGGGCGAGCTGCTGATCGGTGGCGACAGCCTGGCGCGGGGCTACCGGAACGACCCGGCGCTCACCGCCCGGCGCTTCATCCTCGACGGCCAGGGCCGCTGGTACCGCACCGGCGACCGCGGGCGTTTCTGGGCCGATGGCACCCTGGAGTTCCTCGGCCGGGTCGACCAACAGGTAAAGGTGCGCGGCCAGCGCATCGAACTGGGCGAGGTGGAAGCCGCCCTGGCTGCCCAGCCCGCGGTCGCGGCTGCCTGCGCGGCGGTGCTGGACGGCGAGACGCCCGCCCTGGGGGCGGCCCTGGTGCTGGAGCGGCAGGCCCTGGCCCAACCCCTCCCAGCCTTGCCGGCGCCGGCGCCGCTGGACACCGGCGCGGCGGAAGCGGCGGTCGTGCGCCGGGTGCTGGAGACGCTGCTGGATTCCGACGCGGTGCTCGAGCCAGGACTGCGCCAGCGCTGGGCGCGCTGGCAGGCGGACGCCCCGGATACGCCGCCCCTGGCTCATGCCCTGGACGCCCTGGAGTGGGCGCCGGACGCACCGGACGCCCTCGTCGAGGCGCTGCGCGCGCTGCCGCTGGAAGAGGCGGGCGCGGCCGCGGGCCTGCTGCTGGGCCCTTGGCTGGCGCCCGACGCCATGGCGGCGCGCCTGCCGGATGGCCGCGAGGCGCTGCAGCGGTTGTTCGCCGCACTGCCCCGCCTCGCGACGGGCGCGTCCCTGCGGGTAGCGGTGCTGGACGTACGCGCCGGGTTCTGGCTGGAGGCGGGGCGGGAGGCTCTGTCCCACTCCGGCATCGAGCTGACGTTGCTGGACCGCAACGGCGCCCTGCTGGAACGTGCGGCCGAGGACTTGCCGAGGCGTCCGGCCCTGCAGGTGCTGGCGGAGGGCATGCTGCGCTTGGATGAACTGGGCCGTTTCGACTGCGTCATCAGCTTCGCCGCGCTGCACACCTACCCGGACCCCCGCCAGGGCCTGCGCCTGGCTGCGGCCCTGCTGCGCCCGGGCGGGCGCCTGCTGCTGGCGGACCTGGTCCAGGGGTCGCCCCTGGCGTTGCTGGGCGCGGCGCTGTTGAGCGACGCGCCGCTGCAACTGGCCCCGCCCCAGGCCCTGCTGGACGCCTGCGCGGCGGTCGGCCTGGCGGCCCGCTGTTCCTGGCGCAGCGAACGGGTGCTGCTGCTGGAGGCCGACGCCGTCGGTGCCTTGCCCGGCCCGGCGGCACTTCAGGTCGGCCTGGCCGAGCGCTTGCCGGCGGCCATGCGCCCCGACCACCTCTGGTGCCTCCCGGGGCTCCCGCTGAACGCCAATGGCAAGCTGGACCGGCGCCGCCTGGCGGCCCTGATGAGCGCCGCCCGCGACGTCGTCGTGGCGCCCGCCGCTCCGGCCGACCCCCTGGATGCCCACGAACGGTGCCTCGCCGACTGCTGGGAGCAGGTCCTGCGGCGTCCGGTGCAGCAGCGCGAGGCGAGCTTCTTCAGCCTCGGCGGTGACAGCCTGCTGGCCACCCGCCTGCTGGCCCTGGTGCGCGAGCGCTTCGCGACGCAAGTGGGCATGGCCGACTTCTACCGGCAGCCGACCCTGGCCGGCCTCGCAGCCCTGCTGCGGCGAGCGGCCCCCGCGAGCGCCGCGCCGGTCCGCGACGCGATCCTGGAGGAGGGCGTGCTATGAGCCTGGCGGACCTGCTGGACACCTGCCGTGCGCGTCACATCGAACTGTGGCGGGAGGCGGACTCGCTGCGCTACCGGGCTCCGGCGGGCGCCCTCGACGCGGACCTGGCGACGCGCCTGCGGACCCAGCGCGACGCGCTGCTGGCGCACTTGGCGGATGCCCATGGCTGGCGCGCCGAGCCCGACGCCGCCCACCAGCGCTTCCCCCTCACGCCGGTGCAGGCGGCCTACGTGCTGGGTCGCAACCCGGCCTTCGACTACGGCGGCAACGCCTGCCATCTCTACGTGGAGTACCGCTGGCTGGCGGACACCGACCCGCAGCGCCTGGAAGCGGCCTGGAACGTCCTGGTCGCCCGCCACCCGATGCTGCGGGCGGTGGTGGAGGACAGCGCCTGGCAGCGGGTGCTGCCCGACGTGCCCTGGCAGACCCTGGCGCTGCACGATGGTCGCGACCTGGACGGGCCGGCTTTCGCCGCCCACCTGGACCAGGTGCGCCAGCGCCTCGATCACGCCTGCCCGGCCCTGGACCAGTGGCCGATCCTGCGTCCGGAGCTGAGCCTCGGCCCGGACCGGGCGATCCTGCACTGTTCGGTGGACTTCACCCTGGTGGACTACGCCAGCCTGCAGCTGCTGCTGGGGGAATGGCGGCAGCGCTATGCCCGGCCGGACGAGCCTCCGCAGCCGCTGGAGGCGACCTTCCGCGACTACGTGGCCTTCGAGGGTCGGCGTCGGGCCTCCGCCGCCTGGCAGCGTGACCGCGACTGGTGGCTGCAGCGCCTGCCGGACCTGCCGGGGCGGCCCGACCTGCCGCTTCGCGCCGCGCCGGAGGACCGCGGGCGGTTCCGCCACCTGCACGGCCGCCTCGACCCGGCCACCTGGGAGACCCTCTGCCAGCTCGCCGGCGAATTCGGCCTGAGCCCGGCGGGCGTGGCCCTGGCGGCCTTCGCCGAGGTGGTGGGGCGCTGGAGCCAGGCGCCGACCTTCTGCCTGAACCTGACCGTTCTCGATCGGCCGCCGGTGCACCCGCAGATCGGCGCGGTGCTGGGCGACTTCACCGCCCTCAGCCTGCTGGCGGTGGACGTGCGCGCCGGCGACGGCTTCGCCGAGCGGGCGCGGCGGATCGGTTCGCAGATGTTCGACGACCTCGATCACCGCGCCTTCAGCGGCGTCGAGCTGCTGCGGGAACTGGCGCGCCAGCGGGGGCGCGGCGCCGACCTGATGCCGGTGGTGTTCACCAGCGGTATCGGCAGCGTCCAGCGCCTGCTGGCCAACGCCGAGGCCCGGGTGGACGCCCCCCAGTACATGCTCAGCCAGACACCCCAGGTGTGGCTCGACTGCCAGGTGACCGACCAGTTCGGCGGCCTGGAGATCGGCTGGGACGTCCGCCAGGGGCTGTTCCCCGACGGCCTGCCCGAGGCGATGTTCGCCGCCTACCAGACGCTGTTGCAGCGCCTGGCGGGTGAGCCGGACCTGTGGCGGGCCGGCGCCGTGCTTTTCCCCGAGCCGCCGGTGACGCTGGCGCCGCCCCTCGCCGAGCACCGTCGCGGGATCGCCGACGGCTTCGCCGAACGGGCCCTGCGTACCCCGGATGCCGTGGTGCTGGTGGACCGCGACGGCGAGTATCGCTACCGCGCCGTCGCCCAGCGGGCCGTCGCGGTAGCCGAGGCGTTGGAACGCCTGGGGGTGAGACCCGGCCAGCGGGTCGCGGTGATGCTGCCGAAGAGTGCCGGGCAACTGGTGGCGGTGCTGGGCATCCTGCGCGCCGGCGCCGCCTACGTGCCCCTGGACATCCGCCAGCCGGCCCTGCGCCGCCGCGCCATCCTCGACAGTGCCGGGGCCGCCGCGCTGGTCTGCCTGGACGCCGAGGCCTTCGAGACGCCGCTGCCGCGGCTGGCCCTCGACCGGCTGGCCGCCGACGACCGCTGGCCACCGCCCGCGCCCCGGCCGGTGGCGGCCGACGACCTGGCCTACGTGATCTACACCTCCGGTTCCACCGGTACGCCCAAGGGGGTGATGCTCAGCCATGGCGCCGTACGCAACACCCTGCTGGACATCAACGATCGCTACCGGGTCGGCTCCGACGACGTGTTGCTGGGGCTGGCGGAGCTGAGCTTCGACCTGTCGGTGTACGACTTCTTCGGCGCCACCGCCGCCGGTGCCCGGGTGGTGCTGCCGGACCCCGACCGGGGCAGCGACCCGTCCCACTGGGCCGAGCTGATGGCGCGCCACCGGGTGAGCCTGTGGAATTCGGTGCCGGCCCAGGGGCAGATGCTGATGGACTACCTGGAGCGCGAGCCCGCCCTGGACGTGCCCGGGCCGCGCTGCGTGCTGTGGTCCGGCGACTGGATACCCACCGGGCTGCCGACCCGCTGGTGGCGCCGCTGGCCGGACAGCCGGCTGTTCAGCCTGGGCGGCGCCACCGAGGCGGCCATCTGGTCCATCGAGCAGCCCATCGAACCGGCCCACACCGCGTTGCCCAGCATCCCCTACGGGCGCGCCCTCCGCGGCCAGAGCGTCGAGGCGCTGGACAGCCTGGGCCGGCGCTGCCCGCCCGGCGTGCGGGGGGAAATCCACATCGGCGGGGTCGGGCTGGCGCTGGGCTACGCCGAGGACCCCGCGCGCACCGCCGAGCGCTTCGTCCGCCACCCCGACGGACGCCGGCTGTACCGCACCGGCGACCTGGGCCGTTACCTGGAGGACGGCTCCATCGAATTCCTCGGGCGCCAGGACGACCAGGTGAAGATCCGCGGCCATCGCATCGAACTGGCGGAGGTCGATGCCGCGCTGCTGGCCGGGCCCGGCGTCGCCCAGGCGGCCACGGTGGTGCTGGGGGACGCCCAGGCCCGCAGCCTGGCGAGCTTCGTGGTGCTGCACCCGGTGGACCCGCCGGCCGACGACGGCCTGGAGCCGGTGCGCCAGCAGGCGCGCCAGGCCCTGCCGCAGGACTGGGGCGACCTGGACGCGTTGCGGGCCGCGGTAGCCGCCCTGGACCGCGCCTGCCTGGCCTCCCTGGCCGCCTGGCTGGCGGGAAGCGGCCTGTTCCGCCAGGCGACGCCTCTGACCGAGGAGGAACTGGGCCGGCGCCTGCAGATACCGGCGGAGCGGCAGCGCCTGCTGCGCCACTGGCTGCGACAGTTGGCCGAGGGCGGCTACGTGACCCGTAGCGAGGCGGGATGGATGGCCTGCCCGGACGCTGACCCCATCGCCCCGGACGAGGCCTGGGCGGCCTTCGCCGCCCAGGCGCCCGCGGCGTTCTGGCCGGCCGACCTGGTGGCCTACTTCCGCGACAGCGCCCTGTGCCTGGCGGAGCAACTGGCGGGCCGGGTGACCCCGGCATCGCTGATGTTCCCCCAGGGCTCGACCCACATCGCCGAGGCCATGTACAGCGACGGCCTGCATGCCCGCGCGCTGCACCAGGCCATGGCGGCGGCGGTGGCGACCATCGTCCGGCGCCAGCCGCAGCGCCGCTGGCGCCTCTTGGAACTGGGCGCCGGCACCGCCGCCGCCAGCCGCGCGGTGATCGAGGCCCTGGCGCCCCTGGTGGAGCAGGGCGTCGCGGTGGACTACCTGTTCAGCGACGTTTCCAGCTACTTCCTGGCGGCGGCCCGCACGCGCTTCGCCGCCCATCCCTGGGTGCGCTTCCTGCGTTTTGACCTGAACGCCGACCCGCTGGCCCAGGGCGTGGCGCCCCATTCGGTGGACCTGCTGCTCAGCTCCGGTGCCCTCAACAACGCCCTGGACACGCCGCACCTGCTTCAGGGGCTGCGGCGGCTGCTGGGGGCGGATGCCTGGCTGGTGATCCAGGAACTGACCCGCGAGCACAACGAGATCGGCATCAGCCAGAGCCTGATGATGGAAAACCCCCGGGACCTGCGGCAGCGGCAGGACACCCTGTTCGTCCACCGCGACCAGTGGCTGGCGTGGCTCGGGCAGGCGCCCGGCGACCGGGCCGTCGCCCTGGCGGAGCCGGGCAGCGCCCTCGACCTGCTGGGCTACGATGTCCTGCTGGCGCGCTGCAAGACCGACCAGGCGCCCCTGGACCTGCCGGCCCTCACCGGCTTCCTGGAGACCCGCCTGCCGTCCTACATGCTGCCTGCCCAGGTGCGGGCCCTGGAGGCGCTGCCGGTCACCGCCAACGGCAAGGTGGACCGCCGGACCCTGGCAGAGATCGCCCAGCTGCGGGAGCCGTCGCCGCCGCGTGGGCGCCGTGACGCTCACGCGCCGGACAGCCTGGAGGCCGCCCTGGTGGCGCTCTGGGAACAGGTGCTGGACCGAAGCGGGCTGGACGCCGAGCAGGACTTCTTCGCCGCGGGCGGCGACTCGCTGCTGATCGCCCAGTTGATCGCCCGGCTGCGGGAAAGCCAGCCCCTGGCGCGCCCGCATCCCTTCGACCGCCTGCTGCGCTGGGCCCTAAGCCAGCCGACCCCGGCCGCCCTGGCCCGGCGCCTGCGGGAGGCGGAGACGGCGGTCGCCGATGTGCCCGTCGCCCCGCCCACGGCGGGCACGGCGCCCGCCGGCCGGCCGCGAACAGCGAAGGTGCGCGCGCCCTGTGGGGCAGGGCGGTGCCTCGGCGACCCCCTGGTGACCCTGGTGCCGGGGAGCGGCATCCCGCGGGTGTTGGTCCACGAGGGCCTCGGCACGCTGCTGGCCTACCGTCCGCTGCAGGAGGCCCTGGGCCGCGAGCGTCCGCTGCTGGGCCTGGCCGTGCACGACAGCCAGGCCTACCTGGACACGCCGGCCGCGCACCTCAACGCCGCCCTGGGCCGGCATTACGCCGAGGCCCTGTGGCGGGCCGGCCACCGCCAGCTGGACCTGCTGGGCTATTGCTCGGGCGGGCTGCTGGCCCTGGAAACCGCCAAGGCGCTGGTGCAGCGCGGCGTACGGGTGCGCGGCCTGGACATCGTCTCCAGCTACCGCATTCCCTACCGCATCGACGATGAGCGCCTAGTCCTCTACACCTTCGCCGCGACCCTGGGCCTGGCCACCGAGCCCCTGGGCTTCCCTCGTGCCGAACGCCTGGGCGAAGCCCTGGCCTCGGCACTGGCCCGGACGCCCGGGCACCTGGGCGAATCGGCGCTACGCGATGCCCTGGCGGACCTGGGCGAGCCGCTGGCGCCCCTGGAGGACGTGGAGGCCCTGCGCCAGCGGGTGCTGGCCGCGGCCTGCGCCGGCGGGCAGCCGCTGGAGGCCCGGGAGACGCTCTACCGGGTGTTCGCCCATTCGGTGTGGGCCAGCCAGTACGCCGAGACGACCCCCTACATCGGCGCGCTCCGGCTGTTCATCCCCGAACGGGGCAGCCCGTTGATCCCCCACCACCGCAGCGCCCTGCAGGACGACTGGCAGGCGCGGGCCCTCGCCGGCTGCACCGCGCAAGCCGTGCCCGGCGGGCATTTCGATTGCCTGGGGCCGGCCCTCGCCGCCCATCTGCTGAAGGAGTCCCGGCCATGAGTCGCGCCCGTTCCGTCGTGGTCGCCGGGTCCCGGTTCGGCCAGTTCTATGCCGCCGGGGTAGCGGCCGATCCGCGCTTCGTCCTGGGTGGCCTGCTCGGCCAGGGCAGCCGGCGCAGCCAGGCCCTGGCGGCTCGCCTGGACGTGCCGCTCTGGCTCGACGTCGAGGCGCTGCCCGAGGGCCTGGAGCGGGCCTGCGTCGCGGTGGGCGGCGCGGCCCGCGGCGAGCAGGGCCCGGCCCTGGCCGAGGCGCTGATGGCCCGTGGCCTCGACGTAGTGATCGAACACCCGCTGCTGCCCCGGGAGTGGCAGGACCTGCTGCGCAGCGCCGCGCGCCTGGGACGGCGCTGCCTGCTCAATACCTTCTACCCGCACCTGCCGGCAGTCGCCCGCTTCATCGAGGTGGGACGGCAGTTGCAGCGGACGCGAGGCATCCGCCACGTCGACCTGGCCTGCGGGGTGCAGGTGGGCTTCGCCGCCCTGGACATCGTCGCCGCGCTGCTGGAGGGCGTCGGCCCCTGGTCCGTGGAGGACGAGCGGCCCTCGGCATCGCCGTTGCACGAGGTCGCCCTGGTGATGGCGGGCGTGCCGGTGTCGCTGCGGGTGCTCAACGAACTGGCGCCCGCCGACGACGGCCGCATGACGCTCCTGCAGCGCATCGACCTGACCACCGACCGCGGCACCTGGACCCTGGCCAGCCCCCATGGGCCGCTGCTGTGGACGCCGGCGCTGGCGGTGCCGCAGGAGGATGCCGAGGGGCTCTACCCGCTGTTCGGCGACGAGTCCGACGCTGCCGAGGCGGTGCCCGCCGTGCAGGCCTGGCACGGGGACGAGACCGACTGGGCGACCCTGCACCGACGGACCTGGCCGGCCGCGGCCGCCGACGCCCTGGCGCTGCTGGACGATGCCGACGCGGTGGACCGCTGCAACCAGCGCAGCCTGGACCTGATGCCCCTCTGGCAGGTGCTGGGCGAGCGCCTGGGCTTTCCCGACCTGCCGCCGTCGGACCTGCGCCCCGCGCGCCTGGAGACGCTGCTGGAGGCGTCCCGGTGAGGGCGGCCCTGGGCACGGTGCTGCGACCGTACCGGGGCCGGCTGGCCCTGGCCATGGGGCTGCAGGCGGTGGCCGGCCTGTGTTCGCTGCTGCCCTGGCTGGCCCTGGCGGCACTCGCCGGTCCGCTGGCCCGGGGCGAGCCGCTGGCCCCGGGGTGGATCGCCATGATCCTGCTGGGGGTGCTGGCCTGGCTGGGTGGCCAGGCCCTGGCCGCCCACGTCGCCCACGGGGTCGATGCCGACCTCTGCGACACCCTGCGTCGGCGCCTGCTGGCCCACCTGCAGCGCCTGCCCCTGGCCTGGTTCATGGGCCGCGGCGGCGACGGTGTGGCGCGGCTGGTGGAGCAGGACGTGCGCGCCCTGCACCAACTGGTGGCCCATGCCCCCACCGACGTCGCCCAGCTGCTGGTGGTGCCCCTGGCGGTACTGGGCTGCCTGGCCTGGCTGGACCCGGCCCTGGCGGTGTTCGCCCTGGTGCCGCCGCTGCTGGCCCTGGCCGGGTTCGCCTGGCTGCGCTCGGCGCGCTACCGGCCGGTGTTCGCCCAGCGCGACGCGGCCCTGGAACGGCTGTCCGGCGACTACGGGGAGTTCGCCCACGACCCGCTGCTGGCCCGGCAGTACCCGGGCGGCGGCCTGCAGGCGCGGGTGGAGGCCTCGGCGGGTGCCTTCGAGGCGGCGTTCGGCGCCTGGGTGGGGCGGGTCGGGCACCTGGGGGCGCTGATCCAGGTACTCCTGGGAACGCCCTGGCTGCTGGCCTGGGTAGCGCTGGGCGCGCTGTGCTGGCCGGGCGGCCTGTCGCCGGCCGGGGCGCCGACCCTGGGCGCGCTCTGCGCCTTCTTCCTGCTGGTACGCGCCCTGGCCGCACCGGTCCAGGCCCTGGGCCACGGCGGCGATGCCCTGCTGGCGGCCCGGGCGGCCGCCCAGCGCCTGCAGGCGGTACTGGACCTGCCGCCCCTGGCGGAAGGCCGCTCCACCGCGGAACCCCGGGACGCGACCCTGGCGGTACGCGGCCTGGCGTTCGCCCATGACGGCCAGCCGGTGCTGGCGGACGTCGACTTCGACCTGGCGCCGGGCACCACCACGGCGCTGGTGGGCCGTTCCGGAAGCGGCAAGACCACGCTGCTGCACCTGCTGGCCCGCTACATGGACCCGGACGCCGGATCGATCCATCTGGGCGGGGTGGAACTGCGGGATCTGCCCGCCAATGTGCTGCACCGGCACCTGGCGGTGGTGCTCCAACAGGCCCCGCCATTGGCGGTGTCCCTGGCGGAAAACATCGCGCTGTTCGACCCGGGGGCGTCGCTGGCGCGCATCCGCGAGGCGGCCCGGGCGGCCTGCCTGGACAGCCGCATCCTGGCGCTGCCGCAGGGCTACGCCAGCGTGCCGGGCCGTGACCTGGCGCTGTCCGGCGGCGAGGCCCAGCGCCTGGCCCTGGCCCGGGCGCTGCTGTCGCCGGCGCCGCTGTTGCTGCTGGACGAGCCCACCTCGGCCCTCGACCCGCAGACCGCGCAGGCCCTGCACCGGGCGATGCGCGAGAGCGGTGCCGGCCGCACCCGGCTGATCGTTGCCCACCAACTGGCTGGCATCGTCGACGCCGAGCAGATCCTGGTGCTGGAGGCCGGGCGGATCGTCGAACGCGGCCGCCACGCCGACCTGCTGGCTGCCGACGGCCTGTACGCCCGGCTGTGGCGGGACCAGCAGGGGTCGGCGGGAGAACGCCCATGACGGGCCTCGACCGTCTGCGGTCGTTGCCGGCCGACAGCCGCCGCCTGTTGCGCCGGGCCCTGGGGTGGAGCGCCTTGGCGGCGGTGCTGGACGGCCTGTGCGGCCTGGCCCTGGTGCCGCTGGTGCTGGCCTGGGCCCACGCGGCGCCGACCCTGGGCGGGACACTTGCGTTGTTGCTGGGCCTGACCCTGCTCCAAGCCGCGGTGCTCTATGGCGCCCTGCGCGCCGGCTACCGCGCGGGCGGTGGCCTGGCGGCGGACGCGGTGCGCGGCCTGGTGCGCCACCTGCCCCGGCTGGCGCCACCCCGGGTGCGGGCGGTGGCCGCACCGGAAGGGCTGCTGCGCGGCCCGGTGTTGCAGAGCATGGGCCTGCCGGCGCACCTGCTGGGTCCGCTGGTGGCTGCCCTGGTGACCCCGCTCACGGTGCTGGCCGGCCTGGCCTGGATCGACCCGTGGATCGCCGCCGGCCTGCTGCTCATGGCCCTGCCCATGGCCCTGGCGCTGCGGGCCGGCGCCCGCCATACCCGTGCCAGCGAGGCTGCCCGCAACGCCGCCGAGCACCGCGTCGCGGAGCAGGTCCGCGCCTTCGCCGAGCACCAGGCCCTGCTGCGCGCGGCGGGCCGGGCCAGCGCCGCCCATGACCGGCTGGACCAGGCCCTGCACGACCTGCATCGGCAGACCCGACACTTACTGCGACGCTCGCTGCCCGCCGGGCTGGCGCTGTCCGCCAGCGTCCAGGGGGCCTTTGCCCTGGTGTTGCTGGCAGGCCTGTGGGCGGTGCAGCACCAGGCCCTGGACGGCCCGCGCCTGGTGGCGGTGCTGATCCTGCTGGCGCGCTTCCTCGAACCGCTGTCCCAGCTGACCCACCTGGACCAGGCCCTGCGCAGCGCCTGGCGGGCCCTGGACACCTGGCTGGCGGTGTTGCGCCTGCCGCCCCTGACAAGCCCGGCCCAGGGCGGGCAGCCGGTGGACGCCGGACTGACCGCCACCCGCCTGGGCTATGCAGGAGAGGGGGCGGACGACCTGCTGGCGGAGGTGGACCTGCGGGTGCCGGCCGGCTCCCTGGTGGCCATCGTCGGGCCCTCCGGAGCCGGCAAGAGCACCTTGCTGGCCCTGCTGGGCCGGTCGTTCGACCCGGACCGCGGCGCGGTCAGCCTAGGGGGTGTCGACCTGCGGCAGCTCAGCGAAACCACCCTGGCGGCGAGCCGCAACCTGGTGTTCCAGGACAACCACCTGTTCCACGGCAGCGTCGCCTGGAACCTGCGCATGGCCCGGCCGGAGGCGGACGAGGCCGCGCTGCGGGCGGCGGCGGAGCAGGCGGGGCTGGCCCCCGACC
The DNA here is from genome assembly GCF_007109405.1 of Pseudomonas mangiferae. GTDB lineage: Bacteria > Pseudomonadota > Gammaproteobacteria > Pseudomonadales > Pseudomonadaceae > Pseudomonas_T > Pseudomonas_T mangiferae. Next base: position 201,595 of record NZ_VJOY01000008.1, on the reverse strand, counting down.
TGGCCGGCTGGCCGGATGGCTGGGACACCGAGGTGGGGCCCGGCGGGCAGCGCCTGTCCGGCGGCCAGCGGCAGCGGATCTGCCTGGCCCGCGCCCTTCTCTCGCCAGCACCGCTGCTGTTGCTGGACGAGCCCACCGCCAGCCTCGATGCCGCGGCCGAGGCGCGGGTGCTGGACAGCCTGGCGGCGCTGCGGGGGCGGCGCACGGTGATCGTGGTGACCCACCGGCCGGCCCTGGCGCGGCTGGCGGACCAGGTGATGGTGCTGGAGGGCGGGCGTGTCCGGGCGGTTGGCGCCGATTCGCTGCTGCGTCAGCGGGACGCCTGGTACGCCGCCTTCGTCGCCGCGGACGCCGAGGCCGCGCCGATGTTCCCGCATCGGTCGGCCATCGATAGAGAAAGGTCCGGGATCGAAAGTGAGGCCGATCCGCTTCGTTCACAATGATAAGCATTATCAAATGCCATTTTGTACGAGGCCCTCGCGTGAAGACTGCCGTTCCGTTCCGCTCGCCGTTGTCCTGCCCGCCCCACGCCGGGCGCCGTCCTTCCCGCCTGGGCCTGGGGGTGCTGCTGGCCCTCTGTCCCCTGGCGAGTGCCGTCGCCGACGCCGGCTCGGCCCCCACCGAACTGCCTGCCACGCTGGTCAGCAGCGACCGCCGCGGCGAGGCGGATGCGGACGCACCGTCCGCTGCCCGTAGCCTGAGCAAGCTGGGCTTGACGCCCCGGGAAATGCCCCAGTCGGTGAGCAGCATCGAGCGGGAGCGGCTGGACCAGCAGAACCTGTTCAGCCTGGAAGAGGCCCTGCAGCAGGCCACCGGCGTCACCGTCCAGCCGTTCCAGCTGCTGACCACCGGCTACTACGTGCGGGGCTTCAAGGTGGATGCCTTCGAGCTGGACGGCGTGCCGCTGCCCCTGGGGGACACTGCCGCGCCGCCCCAGGACATGGCGGTCTACGAGCGGGTGGAAATCCTCCGCGGCGCCAACGGCCTGCTGCACGGCACCGGCAACCCGGCGGCCACCGTCAACCTGGTGCGCAAGCGCCCGCAGCGGGCCTTCGCCGCCAGCACCACTCTCAGCGCCGGGCGTTGGGACCGCTACCGCGGCGAGGTGGATGTGGGCGGGCCGCTGACCGACAGCGGCAACGTGCGCGGGCGCGCGGTGGCCGCCTACGAGGACCGCGACTATTTCTACGACATCGGCGACCAGGACACCCGCCTGCTCTACGGCACCACCGAGTTCGACCTGACCCCGGACACCCTGCTCAGCGTAGGCGCCCAGTACCAGCACATCGACTCGGTGACCAACATGGCCGGGGTGCCCATGGGCCGTGACGGCTCGGACCTGGGCCTTTCCCGGGACACCTACCTGGACGTGGACTGGGACCGCTTCGTGTGGGACACCTACCGGGTGTTCGGCGCCCTGGAGCAGCAACTGGCCGGCGGCTGGAAGGGCAAGGTCAGCGCCGAGTACCAGGACAGCGACTCGCATATGCGCTACGCCGGCGCCTATGGCGCCATCGACCCGCAGACCGGCGACGGCGGCATGCTGATGAGCGCCGCGTACAGGTTCAAGAACATCCAGCGCAGCCTCGACGCGAACCTGAACGGCCCGCTGCACCTGTTCGGCCTCGACCACGAACTGCTGGGCGGCGTCAGCTACGCCCAGGGCGAGACCCGCCAGGAAAGCGCCTCCCCGCGCACGCCGCTGAACGTGCCGATCAACGTCTACCGCTGGGACCCCCACGGCGTGCCGCGCCCGGCGTTCGGCCCCTACACCTCGCCGGGGACCACCACCACGACCCAGAAGGGCCTCTATGCCCTGGGCCGGATCAAGCTGATGGAGCCCCTGACCCTGGTGCTGGGCGGCCGCGAGAGCTGGTGGGAACAGGACACCCCGAGTCGCGACTTCAAGCCCGGGCGGCAATTCACCCCCTATGGCGGGCTGATCTGGGACTTCGCCGAGGGCTGGTCCTGGTACGCCAGCTACGCCGAGGTCTACCAGCCCCAGGACCGCCAGACCTGGAGCGGCGAGCCCCTGGCCCCGGTGGAGGGCAAGAGTTACGAGAGCGGGGTGAAGACCGAACTGGCGGGCGGCGCGCTGAACGTCTCACTGGCGGCCTTCCGCATCGACCTGGAGAACAATCCCCAGGTGGACCCCGACCATCCCGGCGCCGGGCCCACCACCTACTACGTGAGCGGCGGCAAGGTGCGCAGCGAGGGCTTCGAGCTGGAGGGCACCGGCTACGTGACCCCGGACTGGAGCCTGTCCGCCGGCTACACCTACACCACCACCGAGTACCTCAAGGACAGCGTGGCCGCCTCGGGCAGCCGCTACTCCAGCTTCACCCCGCGGCACATGCTGCGCCTGTGGAGCCATTACGACCTGCCCTGGCAGGACCGCCGCTGGAGCGTCGGCGCCGGGGTCCAGGCCCAGAGCGACTACAGCGTCGACTACCGCGACGTGACCCTGCGCCAGGGCGGCTACGCCCTGGTCAACCTGAGCCTGGGCTACCGGGTGGACGCCCACTGGAGCGTGGCGGCCAACGTCGGCAACCTGTTCGACCGCACCTACTACCAGAGCCTGTCCAACCCCGGCTGGAACAACCGCTACGGCGAACCGCGCAACCTGACCCTCAGCCTGCGGGGCCGCTTCTGATGCGCTCCGCGCTGGCAGGTGCCGCCCTGGCGCTGGCAGGCAGCCTGGGCAGCGCGGTCCTCGGCGCCTGGTGGCTGGCCCGCGACCTGCCCCTGACGCAGCCGCTGGAGCGTCTCTACGCTGCGATCTTCCTGGCCCTGGCCGGCGGCACGGCGTCGCTGGTCTGGTCAGGGCTGGGACGCAGCCCGGCGTCGATGGCCTGGCGCGCCTGCGCCTGGCTGCCGGCGCTGGCCCTCGGCCTCTGGCTGGACGCCTGAGGTGGGGCTCGACCGCGCGCGGCTGGGCCTGCTTCACGGCAGCGCCGGGGCGGCGTTCGGCGTGCTGCTCTGGATGGTGCTGTTCAGCGGCGCCTGGAGCCTGGGCTACGCATCGCTGCAGGACTGGGCGCAGCCGCCGGCGGGGGCTGCCGCGGACCTGCTGCCCCTGGAGCGGCTGCTGGCGCGGGCGACCGGGCAGACCGCGGGCCTCGACGAACTGAGCCTGATCCTGCCCAGCGCCGCCCGGCCGACATTGGACATCTGCACCGGCCGCGAGGGCTGCCCGTGGCGCCTGGATGCCCGGGACGGTCGACCCCTGGATACGCTTTCCGCCCTGGACCTGCCGAGGCGCCTGCACAAGACCGCCTTCATGGGCTTTCCCGGGCGGGTACTGGTGAGCCTGTTCGGCCTTCTGCTGCTGGTGATGGTCCTCAGCGGCCTGCTGCTGCAGCGCCGGCGCCTAGCCAGCCTGGTACGGCTGCGGGGCGCGGGGCGCGCGCGGGTGCTGCACGGCCTGCTGGGCGGCTGGAGCCTGCCCTGGCTGGTGCTATTCGGCGTCACCGGTGCGCTGTCCGGGCTGGGCGCCCTGGGCACGCTGCTGCTGGCGCCGGTGGTCTACCCGCAGCAGCCCCAACGGGTTTTCGCCGAGCTGATGGCGCCCCTGCCGCCGCCCGCCCGCGGCGAACCGGCGGCGCAGCGGGTGGACCTGGACGAGCTGCTGCGCCGGGACGCCGCGCGGGTGCCGGGTTTCCTGCCCCGGGAGGTGCGCCTGCACCATGCCGGGGACGCTGGCGCCAGCGTGGAGATCGCTGGCTTCACCCTGGGTGTGCCCAGCACGCCGCTCTTCGAGCGCCACCTGTATCGCGCCGATGGCACCTGGCTGACGGATGCCACTGCCCGCAGCCGTGGCGCCTGGGTGCGGGCGTTCATCGCCGTGCAGCCGCTGCACTTCGCCCGCTATGACTGGCTGGGCGGGTGGTCGGGGCTGCTGGCCGGCCTGCACCTGGCCATGGGCCTGGCGGCCTGTGCCCTGGTGGCCAGCGGCCTGTGGCTCTGGCTGCAGCGCCGGCAGGGTGAGCGCCGGGCCCGCTGGCTCGCCCGCCTGGCCCTGGGGCTGGACGGCGGCCTGCTGCTGGCGACGGCCGGGTTGCTGCTGGCCGTTCAGCTGCAGGTGCGGGGCTGGCTGCCGGACGCGGTGCCCGGGCGCGTCTTCCTCGGCCTCTGGGGCGCCAGCCTGGCGCTGCCTTGGTGCGTGCCGCTGCGCAGCTGTTGCCGCGCGGGCGCAGCGCTGACCGCACTGGCCTGCATGCTGGCGGCCGCCTCGCACCTGCTGGCCCAGGCCGGGCAGGGCGGGGCCGTCGCCTGGCCGGTGGATCTGTCGCTGCTGCTGGCCGGCCTCGCCTGTACCGGTCTCGCCTGGCGTACCGGTCATTCGCCCGGCGCCGCTTCCCCTTTTTCCATTCCCGTTGGAGATCGTCATGCGTGAGCTGTTTCGTCACCGTCGCCTGGTCGTGGTCCTGGCGCTGCTGTACCTGTCCCAGGGCATTCCCATCGGCCTCGCCATGGATGCGCTGCCGACCCTGTTGCGCCATGCGGGCGCGCCGCTGCAGGCGCTGGCGTTCCTGCCCCTGGTGGGGCTGCCCTGGGTGGCGAAGTTCCTCTGGGCGCCGCTGGTGGACAACCATGGCGGCGCGCGCCTGGGCCGCCGACGCAGCTGGATCGTGCCGATGCAGGGGGTGGTGATCGCCTGCCTGCTGGCCCTGGCGGCCCTCGGCCTCGCGGATGGTGGCGCCTGGGCCGTGGGCCTGCTGGCCCTGGCGTCCCTGGCCAGCGCGACCCAGGACATTGCCACCGACGGCATGGCCGCCGAACACTTCGAGGGCGACCTGCTGGCACGGGTCAACGCCATTCAGGTGGCCGGGGTGATGGTGGGGTTCTTCGCCGGCGGCGCCGGCGGGCTGTACCTCGCCGGGCAGTTCGGCCCGCGGGTGGCGGTCCTCGCGCTGCTGGCGGTGCCGCTGCTGAGCCTGGCCGGGGTGCTTGCTCTGGGTCGCCCCGATGCCCGCAAGCGCCCGCTCGTGGCGGCGCCACGGGCCAGCCTGGCGCGTTTCCTGCGGCGGCCGCTGGCGCCGTCGCTGCTGGCTCTTGCCCTGCTGTCGGCGATGACCGCGGTGTCCGGCTTCGGCCTTTTCAAGCTGTACCTGAACGACGCCGGCTGGGCTCTGGAAGACATCGGCCGCCTGGGCATGGCCGGTGGCGTGCTGACGGTGGTGCTGGGCTGCGGCGGTGGCGCCTGGCTGGTGCGACGGCTGGGAACCTGGCGCAGCTTCGCCCTGGGCGCGGCCCTGGCCGGCGCCTCGGCCGCCCTCTGGTACGGCCAGGCGGCCGGGCTCTGGCCGCTGCGGGTGGAGCTGGCCTGGGGCGGGGTGTTGCTGGGTGCCCTGGCCACCGGCATCACTTCGGTGGCGATCCTCACTGCCGCCATGGGCTTCGCCGGCCGCGGCGACCAGGCCGGCACCGACGTGACCGCGGTGCAGAGCACCCGCGACCTGGGGGAGATGCTGGCGTCGTCGCTGCTGGTGTCCCTCACCGCGCAGATCGGCTACGCCGGCGGGTTCCTCGCCGGCGTGGCGCTGGCGGTGCTGGCGGTCGCCGTGGCCTGGCGCCTGCAGCAGCGGGCCGGCGCTTTGGTCGTGACCTGAGCGTCAGTCGCCGGTGGCCACCGGGCGCGAGGGGTCGGTGATCCATTCGCTCCAGGACCCGGCATAGAGCGGCACCAGGGGGTAGCCGGCGAGGCCCAGGGCGAACAGGTTGTGGCAGGCGGTCACCCCGGAGCCGCAGTAGGCCACCACGTCCTGGGCGGGACGGTCGCCGATCAGCGCGGCGAAGCGCTGGCGCAGGGCGTCGGCGGGCAGGAAGCGGCCATCGGCGCCGAGGTTGTCGGTGAAGGCGGCGCACTGGGCACCGGGGATGTGGCCGGCCACCGGGTCCAGGGGCTCCACGTCGCCGCGAAAGCGCGGCTTGGCGCGGGCATCCAGCAGGGTCAGGTTCTCCTCGCCCAGGCGCTGCCGAAGCCCTGCGGCGTCCAGCACCAGGCTGGCGTCCGGGCGCCCCTCGAAGTCACCGGGGGTCACGGCCGGCTGCTTCTCCCGCTGCAGTGGCAGGCCGGCGTCGCGCCAGGCGGCGAAGCCGCCATCCAGCAGATACACTCCGTCGCGCTTGCCCAGCCAGGCCAGCAACCACCAGGCCCGGGCGGCGAAGGCGCCGGGGCCGTCGTCGTAGAGGATCACCTGGCTGTCGTCATCGAGGCCCCAGCGGCGCAGGGTCTGTGCCAGGCGGTCCGGGTCGGGCAGCGGGTGGCGGCCGGTGACCCCCGGCTGGATCGGCCCCGACAGGTCCCGTTCCAGGTCGGCGAAGTGGGCCCCGGGCAGGTGGCCCTCGGCGTACTGGCGCTGGCCCTGGGCGGGGTCGTCCAGGGCGAAGCGGCAATCCAGGATCAGCAGCCCGGGCGCGTCGAGACGAGCGTGCAGGGTGGCGGAGTCGATCAGGCGGGCGTGGCTCATGGCGGGTTCCAGGTGCGAACGGGATGTCCGCATCATAGGCGTGCTTCGCCCTCGCGTCGCGCCGCCCGGCCAGCCAGGCCCGGCCGCCGGATGGGGGGAGCCGGACTCGATCGCTCGGCGCCCCGGCTCGACCCGGTCGATCATCGGAGGGCGCGCCGCGCCGGGTTCACCAGAGTGTCTGCTGGGCCCGCTCCGGCCAGGTGCGGTCGTAGTCCTCGCCCCCCACCCGGCCGCGGCTGAGTTCGGCGAGGATCTCCCCCGGGGTCGGCAGGCTCGCCGGGTCTACCCGGCGCTCCGGGTCCCACAGGCCGGAGCGGACGATAGCCCGGGCGCACTGGAAGTACACCTGGTCCACCCGGATCACCATCACCGAGCGCGGCGCCCGGCCGTCCACGGCGAAGGACGCCAATAGCGCCGGGTCGGTGTCCAGCTGGGCGCGGCCGTTGACCCGGATCGCATTGCCGATGCCGGGGATCAGGAACATCAGGCTCACCCGCGGATCGCGGACGATGTTGCGCAGGCTGTCGACCCGGTTGTTGCCGTGGCGGTCCGGCAACAGCAGCGTGTCCGGCGCGGCGACCCGGACGAAACCGGGTACGTCACCCCGGGGCGAGCAGTCCAGGCCTTCGGGGCCGACCGTGGCCAGGGCGAGGAACGGCGCGCGTTCCAGGTACTTGCGGTAGAGCGGGGTGATGCGGGTGGCGACCTTGACGGTGGCGGCTTCGGAGAGTTCGTCGGCGCGCCCATAAAGGGCGTCCAACTGGGATAGGTCGCGGATGATCGCCATGGCGGGTCCCTGCTTGGCGGAAGAGACCAGAGGTATAGCGCGGCGATGGAGCGGGGCGCCAGCGGCGCAGACGGGTGGAGCGGGGGAGGGCGCGACGGCGGGCCGCCGCGCCTCGGGATCAGGAGCGCAGGGTTTCCTCGCGCTCGAGGAATTCCTCCTGCAGCAGGGCATCCCGTTCGCTCACCGGGCCGGGCTCCGGCGCGGTGGTCTGCTGGTTGCCGTGCAGGCGCTTGGTCTGCAGCTTGCCGAACAGGTGGTCGAGGGCGTGCAGGAGTTTCTCGGTGGCGCCTTCCACCGCCAGGTCCAGGGCTTCCGCCTTGTGGGTCACGGAGACCGGTTGCAGCCCCTTGGGCCGGGCCTCCAGCTGGCAGCGCTTGTCCTGGGCACCGGACTTCTCGCCGTTCTCGTCGCCCAGGTGGACTTCGATACGGGTGAGCTGGTCGTCGAAGCGCTCGAGGCTCTGCTCCAGGGTGGCACGGATCCATTCTTCCAGGCGGACGCCGCCTTCGATGTGATTGTCGCTGTTGACCTGAATCTGCATGGTCTTTCCTCGTGTGACATGCCTACTGGATAGGAGGCGAGAGGACGACGGGCAGTTCAGCGTTCTCGTCGCGCAATCGGTTGCCCGATGTGTCGGAGCGGCGGAAACCGGGCCTCCCGGCAGCCGGGCGCGCGACGAACGGCAGGCGCGATATATACTCCCCCGATCATCGAGGGAGCACCGCGTGACTATCGACATTCACTGGATTCGCGACGACGAGGCGCTGGCGCGCCATTGCGAGGACTGGAAGCGCCTGCCGTTCGTGGCGCTCGACACCGAATTCATGCGGGTCGACACCTTCTACCCCATCGCCGGGCTGCTGCAGGTCTGCGACGGCGAGCGGGTCTACCTGCTGGACCCCCTGGCCATCCGTACCTGGGGGCCCTTCGCCGAGCTGCTGGAAACCCCGACCGTGGTCAAGGTGCTGCACGCCTGCAGCGAGGACCTGGAAGTCTTCCAGCGCCTGGCCGGCAGCCTGCCGACGCCGTTGTTCGACACCCAGCTGGCCGCCGGCTACCTCAACCTGGGCTTTTCCATGGGCTACTCGCGGCTGGTGCAGGCGGTGCTGGGCATCGAGCTGCCCAAGGGCGAGACCCGTTCCGACTGGTTGCAGCGCCCCCTGAGCGAGCTGCAGGTGCAGTACGCCGCGGAGGACGCCCACCACCTGGCCGAGGTCTATCGCGAGCTGGATGCCCGGCTCAGCGACGACAAGCGTGCCTGGCTGCTGGAGGATGGCGCCGAACTGGTGGCCGGCCTGCGCCGGGAAACCGATCCCCAACTGCTTTACCGGGACGCCAAGCTGGGCTGGAAGCTGTCCCGCCAGCAACTGGCGGTGCTGCGCGCCCTGTACGCCTGGCGTGAGCGCGAGGCGCGCCAGCGCAACCTGCCGCGCAACCGCATCCTGCGCGAGCATTCCCTGTGGCCCCTGGCGCGCTTCCAGCCGGACAACCCCGTGAGCCTGGCGCGCATCGAGGATATGCACCCGCGGACCGTGCGCCAGGACGGCGAGCAGATCATCCGGCTGATCCGCGAGGCCGCCGCCAGCGAACCCGACACCTGGCCCGAGCCCCTCTCCGAGCCGCTGCCGGCGGATTCGGCGACGCTGCTCAAGGCATTGCGGGCGGTGGGCCAGGCCGAGGCGGAGCGGCTGCAGATCGCCCCCGAGCTGATGCTGCGCAAGAAGTCCCTGGAGGCCATGTTGCGCACCGGCTACCCGGCTGGGCCGTACCGTCTGCCGGACGCCTTGCGCGGCTGGCGCCGGCAACTGATGGGGCAGCGCCTGCTGGACGCTCTGGCCCCCAAGGAAACCCCATGAAGCGTATCTGTTCGATCTACCGCAGCCCGCGCAAGGCCGAGATGTACCTGTACGTACTCAAGCGCGATGCGCTGCAACGGGTGCCGGAAGGCCTGCTGGCGGCCTTCGGCGCCCCGGTCCACGCCTTCGACCTGGTGCTCAGCGAGGAACGCCAACTGGCCCGGGAGGACATCCACGCGGTGCTGGAAAACCTCGACCGCCAGGGCTACCACCTGCAGATGCCGCCCCCCACGGACGAGTACATCGAGCACCTGCCCGATGAACTGCTGCGCCTGAACGACCCCGTCTGATGAACGTCCTGATCGTCGAGCGCTACCATGCGGACTACGCGGACGCCCTGGCGCAGGCCGAGCCGGGCCTGGTCCTGCATGCCGGGCCCGACCCCGAGACCCTGGCCGAGGTGGCGCGGGACTGCCCGGTCTGGTTCGGCCAGCCCGACCTGATCGCCGCGCTGCTGCGCCGCGGTGGCCGGCCGCGTTGGGTGCAGTCCACCTGGGCGGGCATCGCGCCGCTGCTGGCCGACGACCTGCCCCGGGACTACCGCCTCAGCCGGGCGGTGGGGGTGTTTGGTCAGGTGATGGCGGAATACGCGCTGACCTACCTACTGCTGCACGAGCGCCAGGTGCTGTCGCGCCTGGCCAGCCAGGTGGAGCAGCGCTGGGACAACCGCCAGCCGCCGAGCCTGGGCGGGCGGCGGCTGCTGATCGTCGGGGTCGGCGATATCGGCCGCAGCGTCGCCGAGTTCCTGGCGCCGTTCGGCCTGGTGCTGGACGGCGTCGCCCGGGAGCCGCGGCCGCTGCCGGGTTTCGCCGAAGTGGCCGGGCTGGACGAGCTGCCCCGCCTGGCGGCGCGGGCGGACTACGTGCTCAACCTGCTGCCGGACACCCCGCAGACCTGCGATCTCTACGACGCCGCGCTGTTCGCCCGAATGAAGCCCACAGCGCTGTTCATCAACGCCGGTCGCGGCAGCTCGGTAGTGGACGCCGACCTGGTCGCCGCCCTGGAAGCCGGACACCTGGCCGGTGCGGTGCTGGACGTCTGCCGGGTGGAACCGTTGCCACCGGGGCATCCGCTGTGGACCGCGCCGCGGCTGCTGCTCACCGGCCACAGTGCGGCGCCCACCCTACGCGGCCCGGTGGCAAGGCTGTTCCTCGACAACCTGGGGCGTTTCCGCCGAGACGAAGCCCTGCGCGGCGAGCTGGACTTTCAGCGCGGCTACTGAGCCGCGCCACGCTCCGTCGGCCGGGCTTGGCCGGCGCGGGCCCGGCGACTAGACTGTCGCGCCCTCGTCGACCCCCTCCGATCCGCCATGGCCGCCAAAGTCGAACCGTTCTGGAAACGCAAAACCCTCGACCAGCTCGACCCCGAGGAATGGGAGTCGCTGTGCGACGGCTGCGGGCTGTGCTGCCTGCAGAAGCTGGAGGACGAGGAGGACGGCAGCGTCTATTACACCCGGGTTGCCTGCAAGCTGCTGGACCTGGACACCTGCCGCTGCAGCCAGTACGCCGAGCGCCGCCGCTCGGTACCGGATTGCATCCAGCTCACCCCGGCCCAGGCCGATGAATTCAAGTGGCTGCCACCCACCTGCGGCTACCGCCTGGTGAGCGAGCAGAAGGATTTGCCGCCCTGGCACCCGCTGGTCTGCGGCGACCCCCAGGCGGTGCACAAGGCGGGCATCTCCCAGGCCGGCCGGATGCTCAGCGAGACCCGGGTGGCCGAGGACGACTGGGAAGACTACATGATCTTCCGCGCCGGCTGAGCCGACGGCGAAACCCGCGGATCGTCGGCCCGCGGTACGGGTCATATGTCACCGCGTCCCCCTACGAAGGAATTGTCCGTGCTCCCGAACCGTCCACGCCTGCTGTGTTCCGCCCTGCTGTTGCTGAGCCTGCCCACCTGGGCGGCCAAGCGCGTGGACCTGGACTACCACGTGCGCTTCCTGCCCCAGAGCGACCAGGCCGAGGTGGTGCTGACGGTCGAGGATGGCAAGGCGATCCATGGTTTCGAGGCGGACCTGGGCTCCCGCGGCGCCTATAGCGATTTCCAGGCCGACGGCCAGTGGCAGCAGGACGATCCCCGCCACGGCCGCTGGCAGCCGCCGGCCGGCAAGGCGCGCCTGAGCTATCGGGTGAAGATCAGCCACCCCCGCGGCAACGACCGCTTCGACGCCCGCATCACGCCGAACTGGGCGCTGCTACGGGGGGACGACCTGGTGCCGGCGGTGGAGGTGCGCCTCGACGAGCGGGTGGAGCTGGTGGCGCGGATGACCGTCGAGCTGCCCGAGGGCTGGAAGACTGTGGAGACCGGCTGGCCGCGGATCGGCAAGAACCGCTTCCGCATCGACGACCCGGAGCGGGTGTTCGACCGGCCCACCGGCTGGATGCTCGCCGGGCACCTGGGCAGCCGCCGCGCCAAGCTGGGCAACACTGACGTCACGGTCAGCGCGCCGGTGGGCGAGGGCATGCGGCGCATGGACGTGCTGACCCTGCTGACCTTCGTCTGGCCCCAGGTGCAGGCGGTGTTCCCCCGGGACCCGGCCAAGCTGCTCATCGTCGGCGCCGGCGACCCCATGTGGCGCGGCGGGCTGTCCGCGCCCAACTCGCTGTTTCTCCACGCCGGCCGGCCGCTGGTGAGCGAGAACGGCACCAGTTCGCTGCTCCATGAGCTGGTCCACGTGTTCAGCCGCATCCACGACACCGATGCCAGCGACTGGGTCAGCGAAGGCCTTGCCGAGTACTACGCCATCGAGCTGATGCGCCGCGCCGGCGGCCTCAGCGAGGACCGCTACCACCGCATCCGTGCCGACCTGCGGCAGTGGAGCAAGGGTGTCAAGAGCCTGCGCGGCGAGCGCAGCAGCGGCCCGGTCACCGCCCGCGCGGTGTTGCTGCTGCAGGACCTGGACAAGGAGATCCGCACCCGCAGCCAGCAGCGCTACTCCCTGGACGATCTGGCCCGTGGCCTGATGCGGCTGGACCGGGTGAGCACCGCGGACCTGGTCCAGGTCAGCGAGAGCCTGATGGGCGGTGCCTCCGAGGTGCTGGACACGGCGTTGCTCAAGGCCAGCTGATCGCGGCTTTTTCATTCCCTCGCTCCCCAGACGGTGCTGGCGCTCGCCTGCGCTTTCGCCGACAATGCCGCAACTGTACTGCTGGCTCGCCAGGTCGCTTCGATACTGTTGTGGTCCAGTTATCCGGGGAAGCGCCGCCATGACCAATCTGTTGCTCTACCAACGCATCGCCCAGCAGCTGGCCGACGATATCCGTCGGGGTGTGTACCAGCCGGGCGAGCGCGTGCCGTCGGTACGCAAGATGAGCGCCCAGCTCAATGTCAGCCATGCCACGGTGTTGCAGGCCTACGCCAACCTGGAGGACCAGGGCCTGATCCGCGCCCGGCCCCAGTCCGGCTTCTACGTGCACCAGACCCCGGCGCTCACCGCGTCCACCCCGGACATCGCCCGGGTCGAGCGGCCCGGCATGGTGACCCGCGGCAGCATCATCCAGCAGATTCTCACCGCCACCCGCCGCGAAGGGGTGTTCCCGCTGGGCGCCGCCGCGCCCCACATCGACTACCTGCCGGTGCGCGCGCTGCACCAGCAACTGGCCAAGGTCACCCGCTTCCACAGCCCGCGGGCGTTCAGCTACATGTTCAGCCCCGGTTTCGAGCCGCTGCGTCGCCAGGTGGCGATCCGCATGCGCGACGCCGGGGTGGCGGTGGACCCGTCGGAAGTGGTGATCACCCACGGCTGCGTCGATGCCATCAACATGATCCTGCGGGTGGTGACCCGGCCCGGCGACCTGATCGCCACCGAGTCGCCGGCCTACTACGGGCTGCTGCAACTGGCCGACCTGCTGGGCCTGAAGGTCATCGAGATCCCCAGCGACCCCACCACCGGCATGAGCCTGGAAGCCTTGCAGCTGGCCGCCAACCAGTGGCCGATCAAGGCCCTGGTGCTCACCGCGCGGCTGAGCAACCCTCTGGGGGGCAGCATGCCGGACGAGCGCCAGAAGCAGCTGATCAAGCTGGCCACCGACTACAACATCCAGATCATCGAGGACGATATCTACGGCGAGCTGATGTTCGAGCAGGGGCCGGTGAAGGCGCTCAAATCCCATGACCGCAACGGCCGGGTGGTGTACTGCTCCAGCTTCACCAAGACCCTCTCGCCGGGGGTGCGCATCGGCTGGATCATCGCCGGCAAGCACCAGGAGGATGTGCAACGCCTGCAGACCTTCACCACCCACTCCGCCTGCAGCGTCACCCAGATGGGGGTGGCGGCGTACCTGGAGAATGGCGGCTACGACCGTCACCTGCGCTACATCCGCCAGGAGTACCGGAAGAACCTCACCGCGTTCCAGCTGGCGGTGCAGCAGTACTTCCCGGAGGGTACCCAGATGACCCGGCCCAACGGCGGCTTCATCCTCTGGGTCAGCCTGCCGGCCAAGGTCAACACCAAGGACCTGCACCTGCGGGCCCTGCGCCAGGGGATCAGCGTCGCCCCGGGGCTGATCTTCAGCAACACCGAGCAGTTCAACCACTGCCTGCGCCTGACCTGCGGGGTGCCCTGGAACCGCGAGGCGGAGCGCGCCGTCATGACCCTCGGCATGCTCGCCAAGCAGCTCTGCCAGGACGTCGAACCCATCGCCGTGTAACGGCCGCGGGCCGTTCGGCCCGCGGCTTTCTTTGCCGCTCCCCGCTTTGCCACTGTCGTGGCCCCTTGCCGCTTTGCCTGGCCCGGGGCGGTAAGCCCTTGCCGCTTTTCCGGCGCCGGCGCCCGCGTGCTTTTGCCAAGCCCTTGATATTGCTGGGTTCTGCTCAGGTGGCACAGGGCTTGCTAATCATCCGGCAAGACCCACGGGAAGCCCCTCGCGGCAAGGTTCCTGACATGAGCATCAGTTTCGAAAATGCCCTCGGCATCCATGAGAAAGCGCTGAGCTTCCGTTCCCAGCGCTCGGAAGTGCTGGCCAACAACATCGCCAACGCCGACACCCCCAACTACAAGGCCCGGGACCTGGACTTCTCCAGCGTGCTGCAGGCGGAGACCGACAAGGCCAACCGCGGCGCCTTCAACCTGGCGGTGACCAACACCAAGCACATCGCCGCGGAAGGCATGCAGGCGGGTGACGGCGACCTGCTCTACCGCATCCCGTTCCAGCCCTCGCTGGATCAGAACACCGTGGATTCCCAGGTGGAGCAGGCGAAGTACGGCGAGAACACCGTGCAGTTCCAGGCCAGCTTCACGCTGCTCAACAGCAAGTTCAAAGGGCTCGTCGGCGCACTGCGCGGCGAATAATCCAGGAGCCTCGCCATGTCCCTCTCCAGCGTCTTCAACATTGCCGGTACCGGCATGAGTGCCCAGACCACCCGTCTGAACACCATCTCCAGCAACATCGCCAACGCCGAGACCGTGTCGTCCAGCGTCGACAAGACCTATCGGGCACGCCACCCGGTGTTCGCCACCGTGATGCAGGGCGCCAACGCCAGCACCGGCGACCAGGGCTCGCTGTTCGCCACCGAGGATCGCTCCGGTGCCGGCGTGCAGGTGCTGGGCGTGGTGGAGGACCAGAGCCCGCTGATGCCGCGCTACGAGCCCAACCACCCGGCGGCGGATGCCAATGGCTACGTGTACTACCCGAACGTCAACGTGGTGGAGGAGATGGCCGACATGATCTCCGCCAGCCGGGCGTTCCAGACCAACACGGAGTTGATGAACACCGCCAAGCAAATGATGCAGAAAGTCCTGACCCTGGGTCAGTAAGGCCGGAGCGAACACCATGGCAGATACCACCGTCGACGGCGCGTCGTCCGTCCTTGCCAACTACGGCTTGAAGGACAATTCCAGCAAGACCCCCACCGGGAGTCAGCTGGGCAAGGACCAGTTCCTGCAACTGCTGGTGACCCAGATGAACAACCAGAACCCGCTGAACCCCCAGGACAACAGCGAGTTCGTCGCGCAGCTGGCGCAGTTCAGTACGGTCGAGGGCATCAGCAACCTGAACACCAGCATGTCTTCGCTGCTGGCCAACACCCAGTCGTCCCAGGCCCTGCAGGCCTCGTCCCTGGTGGGGCGCAAGGTGGTGGTCACCACCAATACGGCGGTCGTCGACACCAGCCAGACCCTCAAGGGCAGCGTCAACCTGACTTCGCCCAGCGAGAACGTCTACGTCAACGTCTACGACAGCACCGGCGCCCAGGTGAACCGGATCAACCTCGGCGCCCAGAGCGCCGGCCAGATCAGTTTCATGTGGGACGGCAAGGACTCCAGCGGCGCCACCGCCGCGCCTGGCACCTACACCTTCGAGGCGCAGGCCTCGGTAGATGGCCAGAGCACCGCCATGACCACCAACCTGCCGGCCAACGTCGACAGCGTCACGCTGGGGCAGAACGGTGGCGAAATGGCGCTCAATCTCGCCGGTCTTGGCAGCATCGCGCTGTCCAAGGTCCAGGTCATCGGTCAGTAACAGCCGCCTCACCGGCGCGCAGGAGAAGTCACATGTCGTTCAACATCGGGCTCAGCGGTATCAAGGCGGCCTCCAGCGACCTCAACATCACCGGCAACAACATCGCCAACGTCGGCACCACCGGCTTCAAGCAGTCGCGGGCGGAGTTCCAGGACGTCTACTCGGCCTCGGTGCTGGGCACCGGTCGCAACCAGCAGGGCAGCGGCGTGCTGCTGGCCAACGTCGCCCAGCTGTTCAACCAGGGCAACGTCACCGCCACCAACAACGCCCTGGACATGGCCATCAACGGCAACGGCTTCTTCGTCACCAGCAACAACGGGGCGATGTCCTACACCCGTGCCGGTTACTTCGGCACCGACAAGAACGGCTACATCGTCGACAACAACGGCTACAACCTGCAGGGCTATTCGGTGGACGCCAACGGCCTGCTGCAGAGCGGGGTGGTCACCAACCTGCAGGTGCAGAGCGCCAACCAGGCGCCCAAGGCCACCAGCAAGATCCTGGAGACGGTGAACCTCAACTCGTCCCTGACGCCGCCCACCACCACGCCGTTCAACCCGGCGGACCCGACCACCTACAACAACTCCACCTCGGTGAAGGTCTACGACACCCAGGGCAACGAGCACGCCATGACCCAGTACTTCGTGAAGACCGGGCCCAATGCCTGGACCATGAACGTGCTGATCGACGGCCGCAACCCGGCGGACCCGACCACCACCACGCCGTATTCGGTAGGCATGACCTTCACCGCCGGCGGCCAGCTGAACCTGCCGCTGACCTCCACCGATTTCACCGCCAACGCCGACGGCACCCTGACCCTCACCAACTGGACGCCGGCCAAGTCCAACGGCGCCACCCCGCCGGTGTGGGAGGCCAACGGCGCCGCGGCCAACCCGGGCGGGGTGACCTTCGACCTGCGCGGCACCACCCAGTACTCCAGCACGTTCGCGGTCAACAGTCAGAACCAGGACGGCTACACCACCGGCCAGCTGGCCAGCCTGGAAGTGGACGATACCGGGGTGGTCTTCGCCCGCTACACCAACGGCCAGTCGAAGATCCAGGGCCAGGTGGTGCTGGCGAGCTTCGCCAATACCCAGGGCCTGACCCCCATCGGCAAGACCGCCTGGGTGCAGTCGTCGTCCTCCGGCGAGGCGGTCCTCGGCACGCCGCGTTCCGGCACCCTGGGGGCGTTGCAGTCCAGCTCCCTGGAGTCCTCCAACGTGGACCTGTCCAACGAACTGGTGAACCTGATCGTCGCCCAGCGCAACTACCAGGCCAACGCCAAGACCATCGAGACCGAGAACGCGGTCACCCAGACCATCATCAACCTGCGTTGATGACGTCGGCGCCGTCCCCGCCCGGGGACGGCCCGCCACCCGGCCGGCCACTTGCCGGCGCCGGCAACTTTTCGCCGGCCTGCCCTCCAAAAAGCCCGTTCCGGGCTTTTTCCGTTCGATAACCCCTTACAGAACAGCCACTTGCCGATTGGTATCGGCATTGGCACATGGCTTGCTATACCTCCGGTAAGCGAACGACGGGCGACAGAGAACCGTCTCGGAGGGACCAATGGACAAGATGCTTTATGTGGCGATGACCGGCGCCAGCCAGAACACCCTGGCGCAGCGGGCCCACGCCAACAACCTGGCGAACATTTCCACCAGTGGCTTCCGCCGCGACTACGAGCAGGCGCGCTCCATGCAGGTGTTCGGCGAGACCTTCCCGGCCCGGGTGTACGCCATGAGCGAGCGCCCGGCCACCGACTTTACGCCCGGCGCCCTGCAGGAGACCGGGCGCGACCTGGACGTGGCGGTGGAGGGTAACGGCTGGATCGCCGTGCAGGCCCCGGACGGCAGCGAGGCCTACGTGCGCACCGGCAGCCTGCAGATCGACGCCCTGGGCATGCTGCGCACCGGCGACGGCTTGCCGGTGCTCGGCAACGGCGGGCCCATCGCGGTGCCGCCGGACGAGAAAATCGAGATCGGCCAGGACGGCACCATCAGCATCCGCGCCCTGGGCGAAGCGCCCAACGTGGTCGCCGAGGTGGACCGGATCAAGCTGGTCAACCCCGATCCCAAGGAGATGGAAAAGCGCACGGATGGCCTGATCCACCACAAGGGCCAGCCGGCCGAGGCGGATGCCGCCGTGCGGGTCACCTCGGGTTTCCTTGAGGCCAGCAACGTCAATGCGGTGGCGGAGATGACCTCGATCCTCTCCCTGTCCCGGCAGTTCGAGTTGCAGGTGAAGATGATGCGCACCGCCGAAGATGACGCCGCCTCCGTGGCCCGTGTCTTGCAGATCAGCTAACAACCAGTCAGGTGACGCCGAGATACCGGCGCCCAGGAGAACGACATGCTTCCGGCCCTGTGGGTGAGTAAAACCGGTCTGTCCGCCCAGGACATGAACCTGACCACCATTTCCAACAACCTCGCCAACGTGTCCACCACCGGCTTCAAGCGCGACCGCGCGGAGTTCGAGGACCTGCTGTACCAGATCCACCGGCAGCCGGGCGCCCAGTCGACCCAGGACAGCCAGTTGCCATCCGGTCTGCAGCTGGGTACCGGTGTGCGGATCGTCGGCACCCAGAAGAACTTCAGCGAAGGCAGCCTGCAGACCACCGACCAGCCCCTGGACATGGCGGTCAACGGGCGCGGCTTCTTCCAGGTCCTGCAGCCGGACGGCACGGTTTCCTACACCCGCGACGGCAGCTTCCACCTGAACTCCGACGGGCAGATCGTCACCGCCAACGGCATGGCGCTGGAGCCGGCCATCGTGGTCCCGGCCGACACCCTGACCTTCACCGTCGGCCAGGACGGCACGGTGTCCATCACCACCCAGGGCAACGCCCAGCCGCAGATCATCGGCAATATCCAGACCTCCGACTTCATCAACCCGGCCGGCCTGCAGTCCATCGGCAAGAACCTGTTCCTGGAGACCGCTGCCAGCGGTGCGCCCCAGGTGGGGACGCCGGGGCTCAACGGCCTGGGCACGGTGGAGCAGCGCACCCTGGAGAACTCCAACGTCAGCGTCGTCGAGGAGCTGGTGAACATGATCACCACCCAGCGCGCCTACGAGATGAACTCCAAGGTCATCTCCACCGCCGACCAGATGCTTTCTTTCGTAACGCAGAACCTGTAACGCCGGCGCCTGGCGAGGCGCCGTCCGCACTCGTGGTTCCGGGTTCTTTGTGTGAGGTACGTCGTGATGAAACGGCTGAACGTGCTCTGCCCCCTGTTCGCCTTCTCTGTTCTGGCCGGTTGCGTGAGCCCGCCGCCGAAGCCGAACGATCCCTACTACGCGCCGGTGCTGCCGCGCACGCCGATGCCCGCCGCCGCCAACAACGGCTCCATCTACCAGGCCGGCTTCGAGCGTAACCTCTACGACGACCGCAAGGCTTACCGGGTAGGCGACATCATCACCATCGCCCTGAACGAGCGGACCCAGGCCAGCAAGAACGCCAACTCCAACATCGCCAAGACCAGCAAGACCAACATGGGCCTGACCTCCCTGTTCGGCGGCGGGGTGAACACCAACAACCCCCTGGGCAGCGGCGACCTGACCCTGGACGCCGGCTACAGCGGCTCGCGCAACGCCGTCGGCAAGAGCCAGGCGGCCCAGGGCAACAGCCTGTCGGGTTCGGTGACCGTCACCGTGGCCGAGGTACTGCCCAACGGTATCCTGGCGGTGCGGGGCGAGAAGTGGATGACGCTGAACACCGGCGACGAGCTGGTGCGCATCGCCGGGCTGGTGCGGTCCGACGACATCGGTACCGACAACACCGTGTCCTCCACGCGGATCGCCGACGCCCGTATCACCTACTCGGGCACCGGGTCGTTCGCCGACGCCAACCAGCCGGGCTGGTTCGACCGCTTCTTCATCAGCCCGCTGTTCCCGTTCTAGCAGGAGCCGATCCATGAAACGTCTGAGTATCCTGCTGTCGCTGCTGCTGTTCGTCGGCGTCGCCCAGGCGGAGCGGCTCAAGGACCTGGCCAGCATCCAGGGCGTGCGCACCAACCAGCTGATCGGCTACGGCCTGGTGGTGGGGCTGAACGGCACGGGTGACCAGACCACCCAGACGCCGTTCACCCTGCAGACCTTCAACAACATGCTGGCGCAGTTCGGCATCAAGGTGCCGGCGGGGGGCGGCAACGTACAGCTGAAGAACGTCGCCGCGGTATCGGTGCACGCCGAGCTGCCGCCGTTCGCCAAGCCCGGGCAGACCATCGACGTGACCATCTCGTCCATCGGCAACTCCAAGAGCCTGCGCGGCGGCAGCCTGCTGCTGACCCCGATGAAGGGGATCGACGGCAACGTCTACGCCATCGCCCAGGGCAACCTGGTGGTGGGCGGCTTCGACGCCTCCGGCGCGGACGGCTCGAAGATCACCGTCAACGTACCGTCGGCGGGGCGCATTCCCGCCGGCGCCACGGTGGAACGTCCGGTGCCCAGCGGTTTCGACCAGGGCAACACCCTGACCCTGAACCTCAACCGCCCGGACTTCACCACCGCCAAGAACATCGTCGACAAGCTCAACGAAATGCTCGGCCCAGGCGTGGCCCATGCCCTGGACGGCGGCTCGATCCAGGTCAGCGCGCCGCTGGACCCGAGCCAGCGCGTCGACTACATGTCGGTGCTGGAAAACCTCGAGGTGGAAGCCGGGCAGGCGGTGGCCAAGGTCATCATCAACTCCCGCACCGGCACCATCGTGATCGGCCAGAACGTCAAGGTGCAGCCCGCCGCGGTGACCCACGGCAGCCTGACCGTGACCATCACCGAAGACCCGGTGGTGAGCCAGCCGGATGCCCTGTCCGGCGGCCAGACCGCAGTGGTGCCGCGCTCCCGGGTGAGCGCCGACCAGGAGGCCAAGCCGATGTTCAAGTTCGGCCCGGGGACCACCCTCGATCAGATCGTCCGGGCGGTGAACCAGGTGGGGGCGGCGCCGTCCGACCTCATGGCCATCCTGGAAGCGCTGAAGCAGGCCGGCGCGCTCCAGGCCGATCTGATCGTGATCTGAGGACGCCACCATGGACCGACTCATGGGCACATCCGGCGGCACGCCCGTCGACAGCGGCGCCTACACCGACCTGAACCGCCTGTCCCAGCTCAAGGTGGGCAAGCAGCGCGACAGCGAGGGCAACATCCGCAAGGTGGCCCAGGAGTTCGAGTCGCTGTTCCTCAACGAGATGCTCAAGTCCATGCGCTCGGCCAACGAGGCGCTGGGGGAGGGCAACTTCATGAACAGCGAGACCACCAAGCAGTACCAGGACATGTACGACCAGCAGCTGTCCGTCAGCCTGTCCAAGCAGGCCGGCGGCGTCGGCCTGGCGGACGTGCTGGTGCGCCAGCTGAGCCCGAAACATGCAGCCGCCAAGCGCGACCCGTTCGCCCAGGTGGGCGAGACCCAGCAGGCCACGTGGCCTGCCAGTGGCGCGGCCAAGCGCCTGCCGGTGCCGGAGGAGGGGCGTGACGACTCCGCCCAGCTGAATCGCCGTCGCCTGGCCCTGCCGGGCAAGCTGGCCGACCGGCTGCTGGCCGGCATCGTGCCGAGCGCCAGCGACACCTTCGCGGATGCCAAGAACCTGGCGGGTACCGACTGGGACGCCGCGCAGAGTTACGCGGCGCCCCAGGACAAAAGCCTGAACGTGGCGGGTGCCGAGGCGACCGTCGGTCGACGCATCGCCCAGCCGCCCCTGGCGCCGGCCAAGTCCGCGTTCGCGTCGGCGGAAGATTTCGTTTCCACCATGCTGCCTATGGCGGAATCAGCGGCCAAGCGCATCGGCGTGGATGCCCGCTACCTGGTGGCCCAGGCGGCCCTGGAGACCGGCTGGGGCAAGTCCATCATCCGCCAGCAGGACGGCACCACCAGCCACAACCTGTTCGGCATCAAGGCCCACGGCAGCTGGAACGGTGCGTCGGCTCGCGCATTGACCACGGAATACACCGACGGCAAGGCGGTCAAAGAAGCAGCGGAATTCCGCGCCTACTCCTCGTTCGAGCAGAGCTTCCAGGATTACGTGAGTTTTCTGCAGGGCAACGCCCGCTATCAAGATGCGCTGGACGTGGCCGATAAACCAGAACGCTTCGTGCGCGAATTGCAGAACGCCGGCTACGCGACCGACCCGAACTACGCACGCAAGATCGGGCAGATCGCGAAGCAGATGCAAACCTACCAGACCGTTGCCGCAGCCGGTACGGTAACGCGGTCGTGAGGTTGAACCATGGCTGACCTACTTTCCATCGGGCTGTCCGGCCTCAAAGCGACCCAGGTCGCGCTGGCCACGACCGGGCACAACATTTCCAACGTGAACACCCCCGGGTATTCGCGGCAGCAGTCGGTGCAGCAGACCAATCTGCCCCAGGCCACGGGCGCGGGCTACATCGGCACCGGCAGCCAGGTGGTGGACGTACGCCGTCTGGCGAGCGAATTCCTCACCTCCCAGCTGCGTTCGGCCACCAGCCAGAACAGCGAATCCCAGGCCTTCCTCGGGCAGATCGAGCAGCTCGACTCGCTGCTGTCCAGCACCACCACCGGGATCAGCCCGTCGCTGCAGGCGTTCTTCACCTCCCTGCAGACCGCGGCGCAGAACCCGTCGCTGGTCGCCGGCCGCGAGGCCGTGCTGACCGCGTCGCAGAATCTGGCCAGTTCCTTCAACACCCTCTACGACCAACTGGACAAGCAGAACTCGCTGATCAACCAGCAGCTGGGCGCCCTGACCGGCCAGGTCAATTCCATGGCCACCAGCGTGGCGAACTACAACCAGTCCATCGCTGCCGCCCGGGCCAACGGCTCCGAGCCCAACGATCTGCTGGACGCCCGCGACGAAGTGGTACGCCGCCTGTCGGAAATGATCGGCGTGCAGTCCGTTGCCCAGAACGACGGCAGCGTCAACCTGTTCATCGGCACCGGCCAGCCGCTGGTGGTGGGGTCCACTCCCTCCCAGTTGCAAGCGACTGCCGGCCAGGACGACCCCTCGCGCTTCCAGATCCAGATGGTCACCAATGGCGTGGCGCAGAACATCACCAGCCAGATCGGTGGCGGGGAAATCGGTGGGCTGCTGGCCTACCGCGACACCGTGCTGGACAAGTCCTACAACACCCTGGGGCAGGTGGCGCTGACCGTTTCGGACACCATCAACAAGCAGCTGGGCCAGGGCCTCGACCTGTCCGGGCGACCCGGCACCAACCTGTTCAGCGACATCAACGAGGCCCAGGCGGCCTCCCTGCGGGTGCTGCCCAACACCAACAACACCAGCAACGTCAGCGGCGTGCTGAACATCACTGATACCGCCAAGCTGACCAGCAGCGACTACCGCCTGGATTACGACGGCACTAACTTCACCGCGCGCCGCGTGAGCGATAACGCGCCCATGACCGTCACGGTGTCCGGCACCTCGCCCTATAACCTGACCTTCAAGGATGCAGCCGGAGTCGACCAGGGCTTCCAGGTGCAGCTGAACAGCCTGCCGGCGGCCAACGACAGTTTCAGCCTGCAGCCCACCCGGCGCGGCGCCAGCACCATTTCCAGCGTGTTGACCCACCCGGACCAGCTGGCCTTCTCCGGGACGGTGAACGCCCAGGCCACCACCAACAACCGGGGCACCGGTACCATCGGCCAGCCGTCCATGGTCACTGGCCCGTCGCCGGTGAACACCGCCGACCTGCAGCGGCTGTTCGGCGCCAACGGCGTGTCCATGAGCTTCGATGCCACCACCAACACGTTGAACACCGGCAACCTGCCGGCCGGCGCGACCCTGAGCTACGTGTCGCCGTCCACCACGGCCCTGGTGCCCGGGCAGAACAACACCCTGCGGCTGAACTACACCGACCCGGTCACCAGCAACGCCTACACCTACGAATTCACCCTGAGCGGCATTCCCCAGAGCGGCGACAGCTTCTCCCTGGCCTTCAATTCCACCGGGGTGTCCGACAACCGCAACGCCTTGGCCCTGGTGGCGTTGCAGACCAAGCCGACGGTGAACGTGGGCAACACCCAGACCACCTACAACAGCGCCTACGGCGCCCTGGTGGAGCGGGTCGGCTCCCTCACCGACCAGGTCCGTACCAACAGCGCGTCCAGCGAAGCCGTGCTCAAGCAGGCCCAGGACAACCGCGATTCCCTGGCCGGGGTGAACCTGGACGAAGAGGCTGCCAACCTGATCCAGTTCCAGCAGTACTACAACGCATCGGCCCAGGTGATTAAAGTTGCGCAGTCTTTGTTCGATACCCTGATTAACGCCTTCAGCTGAGTGACGCCATCATGCGCATTTCCACGATCCAGGCTTTCAACAACTCGGTCAGTGGCCTGCAGAAGAACTACGAGAACGTCACTCGCACGCAGCAGCAGATCAGTACCGGCAAGCGCATCCTCACCCCGGCGGACGATCCGGTCGCCTCGGTGCGCCTGCTCCAGCTGAGCCAGGAAGAGTCGCTGAACGCCCAGTACACCTCCAACGGCATCGCCGCCACCAACAGCCTGCAATCCGAGGACGCCATCCTCACCTCGGTCAACACCGTCATGCAGCGCGTCCGCGAGATCGCCATCCAGGCGGGCGGCGGCGGCCTCGACCCCACCGACCGGGCCTCCCTGGGCACTGAACTGGCGCAGCGCGAAGACGAGCTGATGAGCCTGCTCAACACCAAGGACGCCAACGGCCAGTACCTGTTCTCCGGGTCCACCAGTGGCGTGCAGCCGTTCAACCGCAACCCCGACGGCACCTATTCCTACAGCGGCGACGAAGGCCGGCAGAACGTGCAGATCGCCAGCAGCACCTTCATCGCCCTGGGGGACAATGGCAAGGACCTGTTCGAGAACGTCTTCAACGCCAACCGCGTCAGCACCGCGAAGACCAGCACCGGCACGGGCGCCGACGGCACCGTCAGCACCGGGCGGATTTCCCTGGGCCTGGTGACCGACAAGACCGCCTACGACAACACCTTTCCTGCCAGCTCGCCGCCGGTGGCCACCGATGGCATCGGCATTCATTTCCTCGATTCGCGCAATTACGTGGTGTATAACCCGGCGACCCTGCCGGCCGGCTACGACTGGAACACCTACGACCCGAACACCCCGCCCGCCGGCCAGCTGAGCACCGGCGCGGTGGACAGCAACCCGGACACCTCCGACTACATCACCTACGGCGGCGTGAAGGTGCAGATCGACGGCATCCCGCAGAAGGGCGACGACTACGCCGTCACCCGCAAGCCGGACGAGGAAAAACGCGGCCTGCTCAACGTGGTCTCGGACCTGCGCAAGGCCCTGCAGAACGGCGACGGCTCCAACGAAGGCGCGCTGAAGATCCGCGACCAGGTGGCGGCGGCGGTTTCCAACCTCGATGCGGTGAGCGTCAAGGTACTGGGTGCCCAAGGCTCCATCGGCGCCCGGCTGAACACCCTGGAAACCACCACCAACTTCATCAGCGACGTCAGCCTGGTGAACAAGTCCGTACAGTCCGGCCTGGAAGATCTGGACTACGCCGCAGCGATTTCCAGCCTGGCCATGCAGTCCACCGTGCTCCAGGCGGCTCAGCAGAGCTATGTGAAGATCAGCGGGCTGAGCCTGTTCAATTACCTCTGATGCCATTCCCGGCACGGCCATGACAGGCCGCGCCGGACCTTCCCGTTTCCACGCTTTTCGCCCGCGACTTGGCGGATATTTTGCTTAGCGTCTTCAATGGAACATGACGTTGCCAGAATGTTGACGGCGACGGGTTCCGACGTATCGAGGACATACGATGAAGGCAGTCATCCTGGCGGGTGGGCTGGGCACGCGGATCAGCGAAGAGTCGCACCTCAAGCCGAAGCCCATGATCGAGATCGGCGGACGTCCGATCATCTGGCACGTCATGAAGATCTACTCCCACTTCGGGATCAACGATTTCGTGATCTGCCTGGGCTACAAGGGCTACGTCATCAAGGAGTACTTCGCCAACTATTTCCTGCACATGTCCGACGTCACCTTCGACATGGCGGAGAACTCCATGCACATCCACCGCCGCCACGCCGAGCCCTGGCGGGTGACCCTGGTGGATACCGGCGAAGTCACCGCCACCGGCGGCCGCCTCAAGCGCATCCGCGAGCACGTCGAGGACCAGCGCTTCTGCTTCACCTACGGCGACGGCGTGGCTGACCTGGACCTGCCGGCCCTGCTGACCTTCCACGAGGCCCACGGCAAGCTGGCCACCGTCACCGCGGTGCAACCCCCGGGGCGCTACGGGGCGCTGTCCATCATCGACGACCGGGTCGCCGGCTTCCAGGAGAAACCCCAGGGCGACGGCGGCTGGATCAATGGCGGTTTCTTCGTGCTGGAGCCAGGCATCTTCGACTACATCGAAGGCGATGCCACCACCTGGGAACAGGAGCCGATGGTGGACTTGGCCGACGACGGCCAACTGATGAGCTACCTGCACCGGGGCTTCTGGCAGCCCATGGACACCCTGAGGGACAAGGTCATGCTGGAAGAGCGCTGGCAAAGCGGCCGCGCGGACTGGCACCTATGGCGGTGAATCCGGATTTCTGGCGCGACCGCCGGGTCTTCCTCACTGGCCACACCGGCTTCAAGGGCGGCTGGCTGGCCCTCTGGCTGCACCGGCTGGGTGCCCGGGTCCATGGCTACGCCCTTGAGGCTGAGGGCGAGTCTTCCCTGTGGCGGGCCACGGCCCTGGAGCCGCTGCTGGACAGCCGCATCGCCGACATCCGCGATTCGCAGCGCCTGCGGCAGAGCCTCTGCAAGGCGCGCCCGGAAATCGTCTTCCACCTGGCGGCGCAGCCCCTGGTACGGGCCTCCTACCGCGAGCCGCTGGACACCTACTCCACCAACGTGATGGGCACCGCGAACCTGCTGGAAGCGGTGCGGGCCTGCCCGGAGGTGCGCGCCGTGGTGGTGGTCACCACCGACAAATGCTACGAGAACCGCGAATGGCTCTGGCCCTACCGGGAAACCGATGCCCTTGGCGGCCATGACCCCTACAGCAGCAGCAAGGCCTGCGCCGAACTGGTCTGCGCGGCCTACCGCACCTCGTTTCTCGCCGCCCGCTCGGTCGGCCTGGCCACGGCCCGGGCCGGCAACGTCATCGGCGGCGGCGACTGGTCCGCGGATCGCCTGGTGCCCGACGCGCTGCACGCCTGGAGCCAAGGCCGCGAGGTGGTGTTGCGCCACCCCGGCGCGACGCGTCCCTGGCAGCACGTGCTGGACCCCCTGGCCGGCTACCTGGGCCTGGCCGAAGCCCTCTGGACCTCTCCCGCGGAGCACGCCCGGGCCTGGAACTTCGGTCCCGACGCCGGTGGCGTGCGCAGCGTCGGCGAGGTGGTGGAAGGCCTCGCCACGCATTGGCCAGCGGCCGCGCCCTGGCGGGTAGAGGCCGACGGCACGCTGCACGAGGCGACCCGCCTGACCCTCGACTCCAGCCTGGCCCGGACGCAACTGGGCTGGGTGCCACGCTGGAACCTGGATGAGGCTCTGCGGCGGACCTGCGCGTGGCAGCGCGCCTGGCTGGACGGACAGGACATGCAGGCATTCAGCCAGCGTCAGATCGATGATTACCAAGGTGAGGTGCAATGACCGATTCGAAAGCACAGGCATTGCGTCAGCAGATCGGCGAGCTGGTCGCCGAGTACGCGGCGCTGCAGTATGCCGAGCGGCCGTTCCAGCCGGGAGTCGCCAGCGTCCCGCCGTCGGGCAAGGTGCTCGGCGCCGGCGAGCTGCAGGCGATGACCGAAGCAGCGCTGGACGGCTGGCTGACCACCGGGCGCTTCAACGAGGCCTTCGAGAAGCGCCTGGCCCGCTACCTGGGGGTGCGCAACGTGCTCACCACCAACTCCGGCTCCTCGGCCAACCTGCTGGCATTCTCCGCGCTCACCTCCGAGCGCCTGGAGGATCGGGCGATCCGCCCCGGTGACGAAGTGATCGGTGTGGCCGCGGGCTTCCCCACCACGGTGAACCCGATCCTGCAGTTCGGCGCGGTGCCGGTGTTCGTCGATGTCGAACTGGGCACCTACAACATCGACCCGGCCAAGGTGGAAGCGGCGATCACGCCGAAGACCAAGGCCATCATGCTCGCCCACACCCTGGGCAACCCCTTCGACCTGGGGGTGATCCGTGCGCTGTGCGACCGGTACGGCCTGTGGCTGATCGAGGACTGCTGCGACGCCCTGGGGTCCACCTACCAGGACCGGCTGGTGGGCACCTTCGGCGACATCGGCACCCTGAGCTTCTACCCGGCGCACCACGTGACCATGGGCGAGGGCGGCGCGGTGTTCACCGACAGCCCGAAGCTCAAGCGCATCCTCGAATCCTTCCGCGACTGGGGACGCGACTGTTATTGCGCACCCGGGGTGGACAACACCTGCGGCAAGCGCTTCGGCTGGCAACTGGGGCAGCTACCCGCCGGCTACGACCACAAGTACACCTACTCCCATCTGGGCTACAACCTGAAGATCACCGACATGCAGGCGGCCTGCGGCCTGGCCCAGCTGGACCGGCTCGACGGGTTCATCGCGAAGCGCAAGCGCAACTTCGCCGGCCTCCACGAGCGTCTGGCGGACTGCCAGGAGCGCCTGCTGCTGCCGAGGGCGACCCCGGGCAGCGATCCGTCCTGGTTCGGCTTCCCCATCACCCTGCAGCCGGGCTGCGGCTTCGACCGGGTCGACCTGCTCAAGCACCTGGATGCCCACAAGGTGGGCACGCGCCTGCTGTTCGCCGGCAACCTGATCCGCCAGCCCTACATGCAGGGGCGGCGCTACCGGGTCGCGGAAGACCTGCCGCGCACCGACCGCATCCTCCACGACACCTTCTGGATCGGCGTCTGGCCGGGCCTGGAGGACAGCCACCTGGACTACATGGCGGACTGCCTGCGGGCCTTCCTGGAACATCCCCGCTGAGCGCCGCCCGATCCGCGTGGCGCGAGCGCGCCACGTCTACCGACGAAAGACGATTCAGGACATCCATGAAAACGACAGCCGAACAGATAGCCGACTGGCTGGTGGCCCAGGGGATCGAGCAGGTCTTCGCGGTGACCGGCGGGGGTGCCATGTTTCTCAACCAGGCGCTGGCCAGCCACCCCGGGCTGACCTGCACCTTCATGCACCACGAGCAGGCCTGCGCCATGGCCGCCGAGGGCTACGCGCGCATCAGCGGCAAGCCGGCGGTGGTCAACGTCACCACCGGCCCCGGCGGGATCAACGCCCTCAATGGGGTATTCGGCGCCTTCACCGATTCGATCCCGATGCTGGTGCTGTCCGGCCAGGTGAAGCGCGAGACCAGCCTGGACCACACCCCGGTGCCGGGCCTGCGCCAGCTGGGCGACCAGGAAGCGCCCATCGTCGCCATGGCGGCGCCGGTGTGCAAGGCGGCCGAAGCCATCGGCAGCCCCGAGCACTTGGGCGAGGCGCTGCCGCGGCTGTTCGCCCTGGCCACCGCCGGCCGCCCCGGCCCGGTCTGGCTGGACATTCCCCTGGACGTGCAGTCCGCCCCGGTGGCGGTGCGCTTCGCCGCGGCGCCGGCACCGGCCGCCACGCCACGGGCGGCCCTCGGCGAGGCCTGCGCTGCCGTGGCGGCGCGCCTGGCCCAGGCCGACCGGCCGTTGATCCTGGCCGGCACCGGGGTACGCCTGGGCAAGGCTGAGCAGGCGTTGCTGGCGTTCGCCGAACGTTTCGGCATTCCCGTGGCCACCGCCTGGACCCATGACCTGATCGCCAGCGATCACCCACTGTTTGCCGGCCGGCCGGGCACCATCGGCACTCGCGCCGGCAATTTCGCCCTGCAGAACGCCGACCTGGTGATCGTCATCGGCTCGCGGCTGAACGTCCGCCAGGTCAGCTACAACTGGGCGTCCTTCGCCAATCGCGCCTACGTGGTGCAGGTGGACATCGATCCCCACGAACTGGACAAGCCCCTGGTGCATGCCGACTTGCCGGTGCACGCGGATGCCGGGGACTTCCTCGCCGGCCTGGCACAGGCCCTGGAAGGCGCATCGCTGCCGGATTTCTCCCCCTGGAGCGGCTGGGCCCACGGCCTGCAGCAGCGCTTCCCGGTGCTGCAGGCGCACCACGCCCTGGCGCCTCGGCTCAACCCCTACGCCATCGTCCACCGGGTCTTCGAAGCCCTGCGGGACGACGACATCGTGGTCTGCGGCAATGCCTCGGCCTGCATCCTGCCGTTCCAGGTGGGCCGGCTGCGGGCCGGCCAGCGGCTGTTCAGCAACTCCGGCTCCGCGTCCATGGGCTACGACCTGCCCGCCGCCCTGGGCGCGGCGCGGGGGGCGTCGGCGCGGCGGGTGGTGTGCTTCGCCGGCGACGGCAGCCTGCAGATGAACGTGCAGGAACTGCAGACCCTGCGCACCCTGGGCCTGAACGTGCTGGTGCTGGTACTGGCCAACGAGGGCTACCTGTCCATCAAGCAGACCCACGAGAACTTCTTCGGCCGGGTGGTGGGCGCCGATCCGGCGTCCGGGGTGGACTGCCCGGACTTCGCCCGGCTGGCAGACGCCTACGGGCTGCCGACGCTGTCGGTCACCTGCGAGGCCGACCTGGAGCGCCTGGACCAGGCCCTCGCCGCCGACGGGCCGCGGCTGGTGCAGATCGAGGTGGACCCGGCGCAGTCCTTCGAGCCGCGGATCAAGTCGCGGATCGGCGAGGACGGCAAGTTCCAGACGCCCGAGCTGGATGACATGTTCCCTTTCCTCGACCCGCAGCAGCTGGCCGCGGTGCGCGCCGAAGCGGCCGCCATCCGTGCCCGGCGCTGAACAGGAGGCCGCCATGGTCTATCGCCCCGAACCCGACGATCGCGCCGAACGCCTGCAGGACGCCCTGGCGCGCGCGCGCCGCGATGGCGTGGTGATCCATGGCGCCGGCAACTTCGCCCGGGCGCTGCGCCGAGCCTGTGAAGGGCAGGGCATCCCGGTGCGGCATTTCGCGGTCAGCGCCGCGCCGACCACCGCCGAGGTCGATGGCGTACCGGTGAGCGCCCTGGCCGACGTGCCGGCGGCGCTTCGGCGATCGCCGCTGTGGATCGGCGTCTACAACCGCGGCGCCGACGCCGAGCTGACCGCCCTGCGCCAGGCCGGCCTGGCCGCCGGCTTCGACGAGGTGCGGGTTCCCCAGGAGTATTTCGGCTGGGTCGCCGAGGCCATGGGCTGGCGCTTCTGGCTGGCGCCGCTGCAGGCCTACGCCGGTGCGCAGGCGGCCATCGAGACGGCGTATGGCATTCTCGCGGACGACGAGAGCCGTGCCACCTTCGCCGCGATGCTGGACTTCCGTCGCGCTCTGGCGCTGGAGCGCCCCCTGATGCCGAGCCCGGAATTGCAGTACTTCCCGGCGTCTCTGCGCCGCTATGTGGCCGCCGGCTGCGTCTACCTGGACGGCGGCGCCTACGACGGCGACAGCATCCGCCAGGCTGCTGCGCTGCTGGACCTGGGGCGGGTGTACGCCTTCGAGCCCGACCCGGACAACTATGCGCGGCTCGCCGCCGACCTGGCACGGCAGCCGCTGCCGGCGGTGTGCCTGCCCATGGGGTTGTCCGACAGCAACGCGTTCCTGCGCTTCAACGCCGGCGCGGGGGAGGGCAGCAGCCTCGATCCCCAGGGCGACTCGACGATCCAGGTGACGCGGCTGGACGACCTGCTGGTCCACGAGCGGGTGGACTTTCTCAAGCTGGACATCGAGGGCAACGAGATGCCGGCCCTGGAGGGCGCGCGCCGGCTGATCGCCAGCCAGCGGCCGTTCCTGGCCATCGCCGCCTACCACCGCTGGGACGATCTCTGGCGTATCCCCGCGTTCATCCACGGTCTTGGCCTGGGCTATAAGGTATCGCTCAAGCTGCACGAAACGAATTCCTTCGAATCGGTGTTCTATGCCTACCACTGACGCCGTTTCGTCGATGTCCGGGCCCCTCGCCGCGTGCCGGTGACGAATCAAAGACAGGAAGATCCCATGCGCAATCCAAACGAAATCTTCGAAGACCTGTTCGTCCTGGAACTGGCTAACAACCATTGGGGCCGCCTCGACCGTGGCCTGCGGATCGTCCAGCAGTTCTCCCACCCGGTGCGCTTCAACAACGTGCGGGCGGCCATCAAGCTGCAGTTCCGCGACGTGGAGCGCTTCGTCCACAAGGATTTCCAGGACCGCGCCGACATCCGCTACGTCAAGAAGACCCTGGACACCAAGCTCAGCGAGGAAGACTTCGGTGTGCTGGTGGACGCCATCGCCAAGTCCGGCTGTATCCCCATGGCCACGCCGTTCGACGAGCAGTCGGTGGAGCTGTGCGAGAAATTCAATTTCCCGATCATCAAGATGGCCAGCTCGGACATCAACGACTGGCCGCTGATCGAGCGCATCGCTCATACCCGTCGCCCGGTGATCGCCTCGTCCGGCGGCGCCAGCCAGAAGAACCTCGACGACCTGGTGCTGTTCTTCGAGAACCGCGACATCCCCCTGGCCATCAACCACTGCGTGTCCCTCTACCCGTCGGAGGACCACGAGCTGGAGCTGAACCAGATCGACTTCCTGCGCAACCGCTACCCGGGCCACGTGATCGGTTTCTCCACCCACGAGTACCACGACTGGACCAGTTCCATGCTGATCTCCTACGGCAAGGGCGCACGCACCTGGGAACGGCACATCGACATCGACGCCGACGGCATCCCGGTATCGTCGTACTGCTCCCAGCCGCACCAGGTGGACGAGTGGTTCCGTGCCTACCACAAGGCCCGGGAGATGTGCGGCGGCGCCGGTTCCCAGCGCCGGGTGCTGCCCACCCGCGAGGTGGAATACCTGGACAAGCTGGTGCGCGGCGTCTACGCCCGGCGTGAGCTGGAGGAGGGCTACGTGGTGGACCACGCCAACTTCAACGAGGATTTCTACTTGGCGATCCCGCTGCAGAAGGGGCAACTGTCCTGCCGCGAGGTGCTCAACGGGCTGACCCTGTCCCAGACCCTGCCGCAGGATGGCGCACTGACCCTGGAGCAGGTGGAAGGCCCCTTCATCAACGCCGGCATGCGCGACGTGATCAAACGCCGCGGCCTCTGATGCCGACCCTGTCCCTCGCCAGCCCGCAGATCGCCGCCGATGTGGAGGTGCTGTGCCGGCGCCTGCCGGACCTGCGCCTGCTGCACGGGCAGCGCCTGCTGCTGAGCGGCGGCACCGGCTTCTTCGGCCGCTGGCTGCTGGCGACCCTGGACGGCCTGCGCCGGGACGGGATCGAGGTGGCGGTCACGGTCATTTCCCGCGATCCCGGTCGGTTCCTGGCGGACGAGCCCCATTACCGCGGCGCCGGCTGGCTGGACTGGTGCGCCGGGGACATGCGCGGGGTGGACCTCGGCGGCCGCCCCTTCGACCTGCTGCTGCACGCGGGGACCGATACCTCGGCGGCCGCTCACCGCGACCTGCTGACCGTCTACGACAGCATCCTGCAGGGCACCCGCAATCTGCTGGATGCGGCCGTGGCCGGCAGCGTCCGCCGGGTACTGCTGGTGGGCTCCGGCGCTCAGTACGGGCGCCAGCCGGACGACGTGGCGCGGATTTCCGAGCAGGCCGGCTTCGCCTGCGCCAGCGAATCCGCCGATAGCGCCTACGGCGAGGCCAAGCGCGCCGCGGAAACCCTGGGCGCGCTGTATGCCCGCCGTCACGGGTTCGCCATGACGCACGCCCGCTGCTTCGCCTTCGCCGGCCCCGGGTTGCCCATGGATGGACACTTCGCCATCGGCAACTTCATCCGCGATGCGCTGCAGGGCCAGCCCATTCGCCTCAATTCCCGGGGCGAAGCCCTGCGCAGCTACCTCTATGGCGCCGACCTGGCCGGCTGGCTGCTGACCCTGCTGCTGCGCGGCGTGCCCGGCGAGGCCTACAACGTGGGGTCCGACGCGGCCCTGAGCGTGGCCGACCTGGCCCACCGGGTGGCGGCGCTGCTGGCGCCGGACCTGCCGGTCCGGATCGCCGAGGCGGGCGAGGCGGGGCTACGCTCCCGCTACATTCCGGCCATCGACAAGGCCCGGGGGCTGGGCCTGGACGTCTGGACCGGCCTGGACCAGGCGATCCTGTCCACCGCCCAGTGGTGGCGCGAAGCCCAGCCCGACCGAAGCCGGGCATGAGGGTTGCTATAGTGATTTGAGCGTCAATCTTCCGACTAGCGAGCGCCTTCATGGATCATTCCGTCCCGGTCACCCCGCCCACTCCCCACCGCGCGTTGTTCGCCAGACGCCCCCACCCGTACTACATCATCGCCGCCGACTACCGGCGCAACTCCGCCGGCATCCGCGTCCTGCACATGCTCTGCGATGCGCTGATCCGCTCCGGCCACGAGGCCTACATCTACGCCCAGGTGATGAGCCCGGAGCTGATGACCCCGCGCCTCACCGACTTGGTGGTGGAGCTGCACAAGACCGCTGGCGTCGAGCCCATCGTGATCTACCCGGAGATCGTCGACGGCAACCCGCTGGATGCCAACGTGGTGGTGCGCTACCTGCTGAACAAGCCAGGCTTCATCCAGGGCAGCGGGGTGTACGGCCCGGACGACCTGCTGTTCGCCTACGCCAAGGGCCTGCTGCAGTACTGCGCCGACCCGCGCAACGTGCTGTACCTGCCTGCGGTGGACCTGCGGGTATTCCAGCCGCCCAAGGACCCGGCGACCCGCATCCCGGGCAAGGTCTGCTACTACCTGGGCCGCCGCGGCCATGCCGAGATCGACCCGGCGCTGTTGCCGCCGGACGCGGTGCAGATCACCCCGCAGTGGCCGGATTCCTGGGAAGGGCTGGCAGAATTGTTCCAGCAGTGCGAGTACCTCTATTGCGGCGAGGCCTCGGGCCTGGTGGTGGAAGCCGCGCTGTGCGGCTGCCTCGGGGTGATCGTGCCCAACACCGCCGCGCCGCACCTCATCGCGCCCGACGAGACCGGCATGTACGGCCTGGCCTGGGGGCTCGCTGCGCATGAACTCCAGCGCGCCCGGGAAACCCTGCCGCTGCTGCGGGAAAAGCTGGAAAGCGAGGCACGGGCGTTCTGGCCGCAGCTGGACCATTTCATCGAGACCACCCAGGCTGCGGCTGCCGAGTACGCCCGCCACGGCAAGCAGATGCGCTTCCAGCGCAATCTCCAGCGCTGGCTGGCGTCCCGGGAGCCGTCGGCGGACCAGCAGCGGCTGATCGAGCGCCACCTGCTGCGCCCCGGCGACGCGCCGCGGATCGGCATCCTGCTGCCGGCCCGCGCCGAGGACGCCACGGCATTGGCCGATACCCTGGAGAGCCTGGAGCAGAGCCATTACTCGCCCACCGTGCACCTGCTGGCCGGGCCCGGCCTGGCGATTCCCGCGAGCCCTCTGGCGATCCGCGTGATCCCCTGGGATGGCGCGGACCCGCTGCCGGCGCTCAACGTCGCGGCGGCCTCCAGCGAGGACGAGTGGCTGATGGTTGCCCGTGCCGGTGATCGCTTTACCCCCAGCGGCCTGCAACTGGTCGCGGTGGAGCTCACCCAGGCGCCGGATTGCCGGGCGGTGTTCGCCGACGAATTCCATCGCGGTGGCGAAGGCTTCGTCGGCGCGGCGTTCCGCCCGGGATTCAACCTCGACCTGCTGCTGAGTTTCCCCGGCGCCCACGCCCGCCACTGGCTGTTCCGCCGCGACCTGCTGACAGGCCTGGGCGGCTTCGACGCGGACTACGGCGAAGCGGCCGAACTGGACGTGATCCTGCGCCTGGTGGAGCAGGGCGGCCTGGTGGGGCTGGGCCACGTGGACGAGGTGCTGCTCAACACCGAGGCGCCGCGCCTGGTGGACAGCCCGGCCGAGCGCCGCGCCATCCAGCGCCACCTGGACGCACGCGGCTATCAGGCCGACGTGCTCAGCGAGCGGCCCGGCCGCTACCGCATCGACTACCACCACGGCGATACGCCGCTGGTATCCGTCCTGGTGGTCGCCGATAAGCCCCTGGCGGCCTTGCGGCAGTGCGTCGAGAGCGTCCTGGAGAAAACCGAGTACCCCTGCTTCGAGCTGCTCCTGGTTGATCCGGGCGAAGCGGCCGACGGCACCCGGGAGGCGGACCGGGACGAATGGCTGGGCGGCATCGCCGGGCTGGGCAGCGACCAGGTACGGGTCGTGGCCGCCGGCGAGGGTCCGTCCTTCTCCGCCGCGGTGAACCAGGGCGCCCGCGAGGCGCGGGGCGACTACCTGGTGCTGCTGACGGGGGACGGCATCGTGCTCCACGGGCACTGGCTGCAGCAACTGGTCAACCATGCTCAGCGGCCCGAGGTGGGGATCGTCGGTGGCAAGGTGCTGACGTCCGATGGCCGCGTGCAGCAGGCCGGCCTAGTCCTGGGGCTCAATGGCCCGGTGGGCCGGCCCTTCGTCGGCGAGCCGCTGGAAACCCCGGGCTACATGCAGCGGCTGGAAGTGGACCAGGACTACAGCGCGGTGAGCACCAGCTGCCTGGTCATCCGCCGCAGCCTGTTCGACCAGTTGGGCGGCCTGGACACCGCGCTGACCGACGAGCGCCGCGATGCGGACCTGTGCCTGCGGGCGCGGGATGCCGGCTTTCTCACGGTCTGGACACCCTATTGCGTGGTGGTTACCGAGGCCGGGCTGCGCCAGGAGTCGCCGGACGACTGGTCCGACGAGACCCGCGAACGCATGGAGCGGGAAGGCGCGCTGATGTACCAGCGCTGGCTGCCCCTGCTGGCCAGCGACCCGGCCTATAACCGCAACCTGTCGCTGCTGGGCAGCGGCTTCGACTTCGACCACGGCCGGGACCGCAGCTGGGACCCGCTGCCCATCGCCGGGCTGCCGCGGGTACTGGCTTACCCGGCGGACCATTTCGGCTGCGGCCACTACCGGGTCATCCAGCCGCTGAAGGCCCTGCAGGCCGAGGGTTTGGCCCAGGGGCGGATCAGCGACCGCTACCACACCATCGTCGAACTGGAGCGCTTCCAGCCGGATGTCCTGCTGCTGCAGCGGCAGATCGGCGACGAGAACATCAAGGGCATCGCCGAGGCCGGCGAGTTCTCCCGGGCCTTCAAGGTGTTCGAGCTGGACGATTACCTGCCCAACCTGCCACTGAAGAGCGTTCACCGGGCGACCATGCCCAAGGACATCGTCAAGTCCCTGCGCCGCGCGTTGGCCCTGAGCGATCGCCTGGTAGTGTCCACCGAGGCGCTGGCGGAAAGCTTCTCCGACCTGCACCCGATGATCCGCGTCGTCCACAACACCCTGCCGGTGCCCTGGTGGGGGCACCTGCAAAGCCAGCGCGGCGTGGGCCCGCGGCCGCGGGTCGGCTGGGGCGGCGGCGCCAGCCACACCGGCGATCTCGAGCTGATCTTCGACGTGGTGCGGGACCTGGCCGACCGGGTGGACTGGGTGTTCTTCGGCATGTGCCCGCCCAAACTGCGGCCTTACGTGAAGGAGTACCACGAAGGCGTGTCCATCGAGGCCTACCCGGCCAAGCTCGCCAGCCTCAACCTGGACCTGGCCCTGGCGCCGCTCGAACAGAACCTGTTCAACGAGTGCAAGAGCAACCTGCGGCTCCTGGAATATGGCGCCTGCGCCTACCCGGTGGTGTGCAGCGACGTGCGCTGCTTCCGCGGCGACCTGCCGGTGACCCGGGTGAAGAACCGCTTCAAGGAGTGGATGGACGCGATCCAGGCCCATCTCGCCGACCCCGAGGCATCCGCCCGCCAGGGCCTCGCGCTACGCGAGGCGGTGTACCGGGACTGGATGCTTGCCGGCGAAAACCTGCAACGCTGGCGGCGCGGCTGGCTGCCGGATTAAGAGAGCGTCGGAACGGTGGCGCCAGAAATCAGAAGATTTACGGTCTGGAACTAAAGTTGTGTGGTTTCGGGTCGATAGTCTTGGACGACGGTTTTCACCGCTTCGCTTGTCAAGGCGGGACGGTGAAAAAAATCTCCCAGGAGCCCTAAAGGTCCCTGGGAGAACGCCGATAAAGACTACGAATGCGAACTCTAGGTGCGCCTGAGCAACAGGCCCGGGGTCGCAAGCTCAGGCAACCAGCTCGGTCCTTCGGAGGACATCATCATGGCCTTGACAGTCAACACGAACATCTCCTCGCTGAACACTCAGCGCAACCTGACTACCTCGTCGAACTCGCTGGCCACCTCGCTGCAGCGCCTGTCCACCGGTAGCCGTATCAACAGTGCCAAGGACGACGCGGCCGGTCTGCAGATCTCCAACCGTCTGTCCAACCAGATCAGCGGCCTGAACATCGCTTCGCGCAACGCCAACGACGGTATCTCCCTGGCGCAAACCGCTGAAGGTGCTCTGCAGCAGTCCACCAACATCCTGCAGCGGATCCGTGACCTGTCCATCCAGTCGGCCAACGGTTCCAACAGCGACACCGACCGTGCCGCGCTGCAAAAAGAAGTGTCTGCCCAGCAGGCCGAGCTGACCCGTATCGCCGATACCACCACCTTCGGTGGTCGCAAGCTGCTGGACGGTTCCTTCGGTACTTCGAGCTTCCAAGTGGGTTCCAATGCCTATGAAACCATCGACGTCAGCCTG
The DNA here is from genome assembly GCF_007109405.1 of Pseudomonas mangiferae. Lineage (GTDB taxonomy): Bacteria > Pseudomonadota > Gammaproteobacteria > Pseudomonadales > Pseudomonadaceae > Pseudomonas_T > Pseudomonas_T mangiferae. Next base: position 163,541 of record NZ_VJOY01000008.1, on the reverse strand, counting down.
AAGGATGCGTCCTCCACCGCCATCGGTTCCTATCAACTGGGTTCCGCCAGCGGCGCATCGTCCGGTTCGGTTGCCGGTAGCGTGACCACTGCTTCGGGCGCGCTGTTCAGCGGTGCCAGCGGCGTGACCGTGACCGGTGGCGGCAAGACCCAGAGCGTCGACCTGACCTCGGCCACCAGCGCCAAGGATGCTGCCAAGCTGCTCGATGGTTCCGTGCAGGGCCTGAGCGCTACCGCGCGCACCGTGTTCACCGCGTCGGTTTCCGGCTCGGCGTCCGGTACGCCGATCGACCTGACCATCAAGGTGGGCGATCGTGACGAAATCAACCTGTCGGGCATCACCTCGACTTCCGATCTGGCTGATCAGCTGAACTCCAACGCGTCCAAGCTCGGCCTCACCGCCAACCTGGACAGCAAAGGCACGCTGACCATCACTTCCAGCTCGGGCGAGAACGTCCAGATTGGTGGTGGCGGTGCGACCAGCGTGAGCGTGGCGGTGCAAGGTGCCGACGGCAAAGCGATGACCAGCGGTGCAGCCCTGTCCTCGGGTACCAACACCATCGTCGGGACCGTGCAGCTGAACTCGTCGTCCTCCTACTCGGTTTCCGGTGCCACCGAACTGTTCGGTAACAGCGCAGCGACCAAGAACACCGTCGACAAAGTGGACATCTCCACTGCTGCCGGTGCTCAGTCCGCCATCGCGGTGATCGACCAGGCCTTGGCGGGGATCGACTCACAAAGGGCGGACCTCGGTGCGGTACAGAACCGGTTCACCAACACCATCGACAACTTGACCAACATCGCGCAGAACGCGGACGCCGCTCGTAGTCGGATCAAAGACACCGACTTCGCAGCAGAAACCGCTACCCTGTCGAAAAACCAAGTGCTGCAACAAGCTGGCACGGCGATCCTGGCCCAGGCCAACCAGTTGCCGCAGTCGGTCCTGAGCCTCCTGAGATAAGGGCTCGCGACTCGCCTGAAGCCAAGGGGGAAGGGGAAACTCTTCCCCCTCTTTTGGTCATTCTGAGGTAGAAGAAAATGGACGTTGCGAATATCACCGGTCTCTCTACGTTCAAGGCCTCGACTCCGACGTTACCCGTTGCGACCGGCCTTTCGCTGACGCCCGGCCAGACGGATGCCGGCCTCAAGTCACAGGATGGATCGTCCAAGCGCGATGCGTCCCAGGAAGAAGTGAAGGGCGCCGTCGCCGATATCCAGTCGTTCGTACAGAACGTCAACCGCTACCTCGCCTTCAACGTGGACGAGTCCAGTGGCGATATCGTCGTGAAGGTCATGGATGCCGATTCCGGACAGTTGATCCGACAGATTCCCTCGGAAGAGGTCCTCCGGCTCGCGGAGCGTCTCGATGACGTTCGCAGCCTGATGTTCGAAACAAAAGCTTGATTGGCACGCTTATTGATGTTTTCGTCCTACGACGCCAGTGACGGCTGACGAAGACAAAATCCTGACGGAGGTGAATCATGGCTGGTATCAGTGGATTGGGTGGCTCGGGCATCGACATCGACAGCATCGTGTCGGCGTCCGTAGCGGCCGAGAAGGCGCCCAAGTACAACCAGATCACCAAGGTCCAGTCGCAATCCACCACCAAGCTGACGGCCCTGGGTACGCTCAAGAGCGCTATCAGCACGTTCCAGACCGCGCTCTCCGCGCTCAACAGCCCGAGTTCGTTCCTCGCTCGGACTGCCACGTCGTCCAACACGACGTCATTGACCGCCGATGCCACTCAGAGCGCCGTGGCGGGCTCCTACAAGATCCAGGTCAGCCAACTGGCTTCCAGCAGCAAGGTGGCCTTGAGCGCCGTTGCGTCCAGCGCGACCAAATTCAACGAAGGCACGCTGAAGATCGACGTGGGCGGCACCGAGGCCATCAGCGTCGCGGTGGACAGCACTAACAACACCCTGGCTGGCATGCGCGATGCCATCAACAAGCAGGGCAGTTCCCAAGGCATCACCGCCACCATCGTGACCGACAGCCAGGGCGCACGCCTGGTGCTGAGCAGCAACAAGATGGGCGAGGGCAAGGACATCACGGTCACCGGCACCAGCACTTCGGGCACCGATACTTCACTGGAAAGCCTGACGTTCCCCGGTACCACGCCGACGGCGCCCAATGCCGGCGACTACGCCTCCACCGATGACTACAACGCCGCCAAGGCCAGCTACGATGCAGCGGTGGCGAAAGGGGGCAAGACGTTGTCCTCCGCCCAGAGTGCCAAGTTGACCATCGACGGGCTGCCGGTGGTGAGCGACAGCAACACGGTCACCACTGCACTGGACGGCGTGAGCCTCAACCTGAAGGCCACCACGGCGGAGAACACTCCGTTGACGCTGACCGTTGCCCAGGACACCGGCACCGTCAAAACCAACGTGCAGAAGTTCGTGGACGCCTACAACGCCATGATCGACGTGGTGAATACACAGACCAAGGTGACCACGGTCGCCAATAGCACCCCCGTGGTCGGCGCACTGGTGGGTGACGCCACTGCGCGTACCCTGGTCAGCACCGTGCGTAACGAACTGGTGGCCTCCCAAGGCAAGGGGACCTTCACTGCACTGGCTCAGTTGGGCATTACTACCAAGGCCGATGGCAAGCTATCCCTGGACAGCGACAAGCTCGATGCTGCGATCAGCAAGGACTTCGCTGGGGTGGCCAGCTATTTCACCGGCGACAACGGCCTGGCCAGCCGGCTGACCGACAAGCTTTCACCGTTCACTTCCACAAACGGGGTGATCGATCAGCGCACCACCATTCTGCAGAATAATCTCAAGAGCGCCGATGCGGAGCTCAAGGACCTGAACACGCGCATGACGGCCCTCAGCGCGCGGCTCTACGAAAAGTACAACACCATGGACTCGTTGATCTCCAAGCTGACGTCGACCTCGTCCAGCCTGGCATCCTCCCTCGCGGCACTGCCAGGCGTCGTGAAAAGCTAATCCGCCAGGGACTTCACCCGACGCGAGCCGGCACTTTTGCCGCCTCGCGTTTTCTCATTTTTACCGATCGTCACTTTCCGTGAATCTTCCAAAAAACCCTTAAAGCTCCTCACGGTACGGCCGATATCTGGAATATCGAAATTGCAGCGGCCAACCACAAGGGGCGGGAAATGAGCGCGATGATGGCTATCAAGCAATACCAACAAGTTGGTGTACAGGCGCAGGTCGCCGAAGCCACCCCGCACCGGTTGATCCAGATGCTCATGCAGGGCGGTCTGGAACGTCTGGCCCAGGCACAAGGTGCCCTGCAACGCGGTCAGGGCGCCCTGAAAGGCGAGCTGATCGGCAAGTCCATCAGCATCATCGGTGGCCTGCGCGAAGCGCTGGACCTGGGCAAAGGTGGCGAGCTGGCTGCCAACCTCGATGCTCTGTACGACTACATGATCGCTCGTCTGCTGGAAGCCAACCGGGTCAACGATCCCGCTCTGCTCGAAGAAGTCTCGGGCTTGCTGCGCGAAGTGAAGACCGGCTGGGATGGGATCGCATCGTGAGCCTTGGGAGCCTTCGGATGGACACCTCTGTGCAACACATTGAAGAAACGCGCCTTGCCCTCACCGAGGCCCTGGACCGCTCCGACTGGGATCGCATCGGTGATCTCGACCAGCTCTGCCGGCGCCAAGTGGAAGATGCACTGGTCGCCAGCGCCGGGCAGGAAGAAGCCCTGCGCACGCAGCTGGAAATGCTGATGGACGTGTATCGGCAGCTCACTAAGGCCTGCATCGATGCCCGGGAAGAAGTCGCCAGCGAACTGGTGGCACTGCAAAAAGCCAGTCACGGCGCCAAGGTTTACCAACTCTTCGGCTGATCGGGGCGCCCGCCCCGAGGCCTGCGTTGTTCCGCCACGGGCAAATCCCCGTCATAAAATTGACTAATCGCAAACTTTTGACTTTACTGGTGGCCTATTACTGGCGTTCACCGAGGTTCGGTTGAACGTGATTGCCCCAAGGGCGACCGGCTGCGAGTCCGAGTTACGATGTGGCGTGAAACCAAACTCCTTCTGATCGATGACGACAGCGAGCGCCGCCGCGAGCTGACGATCATCTTCAATTTCCTCGGCGAAGATCACCTGTCGTGTTCCAGCAGCGACTGGCAGACCCAAGCCGCCGCCCTCAGCTCGAGCCGTGACATCCTCGCGGTGCTGCTGGGCGACGTCACCCTCAAGGGGGGGCAGGCGGAGGTGCTCAAGCAACTGGCGGCCTGGGACGAATTCCTGCCACTGTTGCTGATCGGCGAGCCGGCTTCCTCGGACTGGCCGGAGGACGTACGTCGACGCATCCTAGGCAACCTGGTCATCCCGCCCAGCTACAGCAAGCTGCTGGATCTGCTCCACCGTGCCCAGGTCTACCGCGAGATGTACGACCAGGCCCGGGAGCGGGGTCGCCAGCGCGAGCCCAACCTGTTCCGCAGCCTGGTGGGCACCAGCCGTGCGATCCAGCAGGTCCGGCAGATGATGCAGCAGGTGGCCGATACCGACGCCAGCGTGCTGATCCTCGGCGAGTCGGGCACCGGCAAGGAAGTGGTCGCCCGTAACCTCCATTACCACTCCAAGCGCCGCGAGGGACCCTTCGTACCGGTCAACTGCGGCGCGATCCCGGCGGAATTGCTGGAGAGCGAGCTGTTCGGCCATGAGAAGGGCGCCTTCACCGGCGCCATCACCAGTCGGGCCGGGCGTTTCGAACTGGCCAACGGCGGCACGCTGTTCCTCGACGAGATTGGCGACATGCCGCTGCCGATGCAGGTCAAGCTGCTGCGGGTACTGCAGGAGCGCACCTTCGAGCGGGTCGGCAGCAACAAGACCCAGAACGTCGACGTGCGGATCATCGCGGCCACCCACAAGAACCTGGAGAAGATGATCGAGGAGGGCAGTTTCCGCGAGGACCTGTATTACCGCCTCAACGTATTCCCCATCGAGATGGCGCCGCTCCGGGAGCGCAGCGAAGACATCCCGCTGCTGATCAACGAATTGATCTCCCGCATGGAGCACGAGAAGCGCGGCTCGATCCGCTTCAACTCCGCCGCCATCTTTTCGCTGTGCCAGCACGACTGGGCCGGCAACGTGCGCGAACTCGCCAACCTGGTGGAGCGCATGGCGATCATGCACCCCTATGGGGTGATCGGCGTGACCGAGCTGCCAGGGAAATTCCGGCACATCGAGGATGAGGACGAGCAGCTGGCCGCCACCCTCCGGGAGGAACTGGAGGAGCGCACCGTCATCACCTCGAGCCTGGCCAGCACGGTCAGCGCCAACACCGCGATGCTGCCCCCCGAGGGGCTCGACCTAAAGGACTACCTGGGCAACCTCGAGCAGGGGTTGATCCAGCAGGCCCTGGACGACGCCAATGGCGTGGTGGCCCGAGCAGCCGAGCGTCTGCGCATCCGCCGCACCACCCTGGTGGAGAAGATGCGCAAGTACGGCATGAGCCGCCGGGATGACGAGGAGGGCGCCGGCGAATGAGCCGGCGTCTTGACGCCCCCGCATTTGGTATTATGCAATCCGTTGAAAAATAAGGACTTTAATTCTAGGCACGGCGCTTGCTAAGTCTCTCGCATCCCGACCGTCTTCTGACGTTCGCCGCGAGAGAGAATCATGAAGCAAGCCGCCAAGCCCATGTCCGCCGACCGCAGCGCCGCCGACGACTCCGCCTCCAACGGGCTGGAACATACCCTGGCGTTGTTCAACCAGATGTCTACCCAGCTCAGCGAGTCCTACAACTTGCTGGAAGCGCGGGTGAGCGAGTTGAAGGGGCAACTGGCGCTGGTCAGCGCGCAGCGCATGCAGGAGCTTGCGGAAAAGGAACGCCTGGCCCATCGCCTGCAGAGCCTGCTGGACCTGCTGCCCGGTGGCGTGATCGTCCTGGACGGGCAGGGGGTGGTGCGCGAAGCCAACCCGGTTGCCCGGCACCTGCTGGGCCAGCCCCTGGTCGGCATGCTCTGGCGTCAGGTGATCGCCCGCTGCTTCTCGCCCCGTGAGGATGATGGTCACGAAATTTCTCTCAAGGATGGTCGTCGGCTGTCCATCGCCACCCGCTCCCTGCATGGCGAACCCGGGCAACTGGTGCTTCTTACCGACCTCACGGAAACCCGCCGCCTGCAGGACCAGCTGTCGCGAAGCGAACGCCTGTCGGCCCTCGGCCGCATGATGGCTTCCCTGGCCCACCAGATACGCACGCCGCTGTCCGCCGCGCTGCTGTATGCCAGTCATCTCCACGAACAGGCCCTGCCGGTGGAACAACAGCAGCGCTTCGCCGGTCGCTTGAAGGAGCGCCTGCACGACTTGGAACACCAGGTGCGCGACATGCTGGTATTCGCACGAGGCGAACTGCCCCTGCCGGATCGTCTGTCGCCGAGGCTCTGGTTCGAAGCTCTGCGCCGGGCCGCCGAACCCCACGTGAGCGGCCTGTCGATTCGCTGGCAGTGCGACGTCCACCAGGGTGAACTGCTGTGCAACCGGGACACATTGGTGGGCGCCGTGCTGAACCTGGTCCACAACGCGATCCAGGCGGCCGGGCGCGAGGTTAGGCTCAAGGTCCACCTGTACGGGCGCGGTAATGAGCTGCGGCTGTGCGTGAGCGACGACGGCCCCGGCATCGAGCCGCAGACCCTGGCCCGCCTGGGCGAGCCGTTCTTCACCACCCGTACCGCCGGCACCGGCCTGGGCGTCGCCGTGGTGAAGGCCGTCGCCCGGGCCCACCAGGGCGACCTGCAACTGCGTTCGCGAGTCGGACGCGGCACCTGTGCCATCCTGACGCTGCCGCTGCTGCCCGCGGTGGACGCGTCGGCCAACCAGGAGTGACAACCATGGCTGCCAACGTTCTGCTGGTGGAAGACGATCACGCGCTGCGCGAGGCGCTGGCCGATACCCTGTGCCTCGCGGGCCACCGCTTCCAGGCCGTGGCCTCCGCGGAAGCGGCCTTGGAGGCGCTGTCCAAGGCCAGCTTCAGCCTGGTGGTCAGCGACGTGAACATGCCCGGGATGGACGGACATCGCCTGCTGGCCGCGGTGCGCGCGCGTCATCCCCACCTGCCGGTGCTGCTGATGACTGCCCACGGCACCGTGGAACGGGCGGTGGATGCGATCCGTCAGGGCGCGGCGGATTACCTGGTCAAGCCTTTCGAGCCGCGGACCCTGCTGGAACTGGTGGACCGCCACGCCCTGGGCCGCCTGGGCGAGGAGGAGGGCCCGGTGGCCGCCGACCCCTCCAGCCGGCACCTGCTGGAGCTGGCGGCCCGGGTTGCCCGCAGCGACTCCACCGTGCTGATTTCCGGCGAGTCCGGCACTGGCAAGGAGGTGCTGGCCCGCTACATCCACCAGCAATCCGCGCGGGCGGACAAGCCCTTCATCGCCATCAATTGCGCGGCGATCCCGGACAACATGCTGGAGGCCACCCTGTTCGGCCACGAGAAGGGGGCCTTCACCGGCGCCATCGCGGCCCAGCCCGGCAAGTTCGAACTGGCCGATGGCGGCACGCTGCTGCTGGACGAGATTTCCGAGATGCCCCTGGGCTTGCAGGCCAAGCTGCTCAGGGTGTTGCAGGAGCGCGAGGTGGAACGGGTCGGGGCGCGCAAGCCCATTGCCCTGGATATCCGGGTGCTGGCCACCACCAACCGTGACCTGGCCGGGGAGGTCGCCGCCGGCCGCTTCCGTGAAGACCTCTACTACCGGCTGTCGGTGTTCCCCCTGGCCTGGCGCGCCTTGCGCGAGCGGCCGGCGGACATCCTGCCTCTGGCCGAGCGCCTGCTGGCCAAGCATGCCCGCAAGATGAACCACGGCTCGGTGCAGTTCTCCGAGGCGGCGCGGGCCAGCCTGGTGGCTTATCCCTGGCCGGGCAACGTGCGCGAGCTGGACAACGCGATCCAGCGGGCGCTGATCCTCCAGCAGGGCGGTTCGATCCAGCCGGAGGACCTGTGCCTGGGGACACCCATCGGCCTGTCGCCGCCGGCCGTTTCCCCGCCCCGCAGTACCGCGGCGGTACCGGTGGCGACGCCGCCCTTGCCGGTGGCCGACGCCGGTGCGCTCGGGGAAGACATGCGCCGCCACGAGTTCCAGATGATCATCGATACCCTGCGGGCCGAGCGGGGGCGGCGCAAGGAAGCGGCCGAACGCCTGGGCATCAGCCCGCGGACGCTGCGCTACAAGCTTGCGCAGATGCGCGATGCCGGCCTGGACGTGGAGGCCTATCTCTACGCCAGTTGAGTTTCCCCGCCCCGGGTGCCGTCCGGCGCCCGGCGGTCTCGCCCGGGTCTTGGCGTGGCCACCCTTCGATACACCGCGCCCTCATCGTCCCCGACGCGCCAGAGCCCACGGCTGGCGCGGCCTGGCGGCTATCACGCCCTCGCATTCCCTGATTGGCACCCTAGTTGCAAATACCCTTGCAAACACCGCGTATCGTCAAAAAACCGCGGTCAGCTGGAGGCAAAGGGTCATGAGCCAGGGTGTCGAATTCAATCGCCTGATGTTGGAAATGCGTGCCATGCAGATGGATGCCCTGGCGCGTCCGAAGCCCGCCGCGCCCAGCACGCCCGAGGTGAGTGCGCCGAACTTCGCCGAGATGCTCGGCCAGGCCGTGAACAAGGTGAACGAGACCCAGCAGGTGGCTGGCCAGTTGGCCAACGCCTTCGAGATCGGCCAAAGCGGCGTCGATCTCACCGACGTGATGATCGCGTCGCAGAAAGCCAGCGTGTCGTTCCAGGCCGTGACCCAGGTGCGCAACAAGCTGGTCCAGGCCTATCAAGACATCATGCAGATGCCGGTTTGAGGTGAGGTGAGAAAATGGCCGAAGCCGCTGTAGCCACCAACGTTCCCGTCACCACCGGGGATGCCGACCAGCCGAAGAAGCCGCTGTTCGGGCTGGCGTTCCTGGAAAACCTCTCCGAGATGTCGATGCTGCGGCAGATCGGCCTGCTGGTCGGCCTCGCCGCCAGCGTGGCCATCGGCTTCGCCGTGGTGCTCTGGTCCCAGCAGCCGGATTACCGCCCGCTCTATGGCAGCCTTGCCGGGATGGACGCCAACCAGGTGATGGACGCCCTGACCATGGCCGACATCCCCTACAAGATCGAGCCCAACACCGGCGCACTGCTGGTGAAGTCCGAGGACGTGGCGCGGGCACGGCTGAAGCTGGCCGGCGCCGGCATCGCCCCCACCGACGGCAACGTCGGCTTCGAAATCCTCGACAAGGAACCGGCGCTGGGCACCAGCCAGTTCATGGAAGCGGCGAATTACCGGCGCGGCCTGGAAGGCGAGCTGGCCCGCACCATTTCCAGCCTGAACAACGTCAAGGGTGCCCGTGTGCACCTGGCCATCCCGAAGAGCTCGGTATTCGTTCGCGACGAGCGCAAGCCCAGCGCCTCGGTCCTGGTGGAGCTGTACCCCGGGCGCAACCTTGAGCCCAGCCAGGTAATGGCCATCGTCAACCTGGTGGCCTCCAGCGTGCCCGAGCTGAACAAGGCCCAGGTGGCCGTGGTGGACCAGAAGGGCAACCTGCTGTCCGACCAGCAGGAACTGTCCGAACTGACCATGGCCGGCAAGCAATACGACTACACCCGGCGCATGGAAGGCCTGCTCACCCAGCGCGTACACAGCATTTTGCAACCGGTGCTGGGCAACGGCCGCTACAAGGCGGAAGTGTCCGCCGACGTGGATTTCAGCGCGGTGGAGTCCACCGCCGAGATGTTCAACCCGGACCAGCCGGCGCTGCGCAGCGAGCAGAAGGTCAGCGAGGAGCGGCAGAACGGCCAGGGCCCGCAAGGTGTACCGGGGGCTCTGTCGAACCAGCCGCCGGGCGCCGCCAGCGCGCCGCAGCAGGCCGCAGCCGCCGCTGCGCCGGCGGGTGTAGCCCCCGGCCAGCCGATCCTCAACGATGCTGGCCAGCAGATCATCGACCCGGCCACCGGCAAGCCGCTGCTGGCGCCGTACCCCAGCGACAAGCGCGAGCAGGCCACCCGCAACTTCGAGCTGGACCGGTCCATCAGCTACACCAAGCAGCAGCAGGGTCGCCTGCGCCGGCTGTCGGTGGCGGTGGTGCTGGACGACCAGGTCAAGCTGGGCACCAACGGCGAAACCAGCCACGTGCCCTGGACCGCTGACGAGATCGCCCGCTTCACCCGCCTGGTGCAGGACGCGGTGGGCTTCGATGCCAGCCGCGGGGACAGCGTCAGCGTGATCAACACGCCATTCATCGGAGACAGCAGCGAACCTGTCGACGAAATCGCGTTCTACCAGCAGCCTTGGTTCTGGGACCTGCTGAAACAGGGGCTGGGCGCGCTGTTCATCCTGATCCTGGTGCTGTTCGTGCTGCGTCCGGCGTTGAACAACATCACCGGCGGTGGCAAGGGTCGCGAACTGGCCGGTGGCCGTGGCAGCGACGTGGAACTGGGCGAGATGGGCGGCCTGGAAGGCGAGCTGTCCGATGACCGGGTCAGCCTTGGCGGGGCCCAGAGCATCATGCTCCCCAGCCCCAGCGAGGGGTATGATGCACAACTGAACGCCATCAAGAGTCTGGTGGCGGACGATCCGGGCCGTGTGGCCCAAGTAGTCAAAGACTGGATCAACGCCGATGAGTGACAACCGTGCTCCCGCCAAGCTGACCCGGGTCGACAAGGCCGCCATCCTCCTGCTCTCCCTGGGCGAGACGGACGCGGCCCAAGTGCTGCGCCACCTCGGGCCCAAGGAAGTGCAGAAGGTCGGCGTGGCGATGGCACAGATGCGCAACATCCACCGCGAGCAGGTGGAGCAGGTCATGGGCGAGTTCGTCGAGATCGTCGGCGACCAGACCAGCCTTGGCGTCGGCGCCGACGGCTACATCCGCAAGATGCTCACCCAGGCCCTGGGCGAGGACAAGGCAGGCAACCTCATCGACCGCATCCTGCTGGGCGGCAGCACCAGCGGCCTCGACAGCCTCAAGTGGATGGAGCCGCGGGCGGTGGCGGACGTGATCCGCTACGAGCACCCGCAGATCCAGGCCATCGTCGTCGCCTACCTCGATCCGGACCAGGCCGGCGAGGTCCTGAGCCACTTCGATCACAAGGTGCGCCTGGACATCATCCTGCGGGTCTCCTCCCTCAACACCGTGCAGCCGGCGGCGCTGAAGGAACTCAACCAGATCCTCGAGAAGCAGTTCTCCGGCAGCGCCAACACCACCCGCGCCACCATGGGCGGCGTCAAGCGCGCGGCGGACATCATGAACTACCTCGACAGCTCCGTCGAAGGCGCGCTGATGGATTCCATCCGCGAAGTGGACGAAGACCTCTCCTCGCAGATCGAAGACCTCATGTTCGTCTTCGACAACCTGGCGGAGGTGGACGACCGCGGTATCCAGGCGCTGCTGCGGGAAGTGTCGTCGGACGTACTGGTGATCGCCCTCAAGGGGGCCGACGACGCCATCAAGGAAAAAGTCTTCAAGAACATGTCCAAGCGGGCGGCCGAGTTGCTGCGCGACGACCTGGAGGCCAAGGGTCCGGTCCGGGTCAGCGAAGTGGAAACGGCGCAGAAAGAAATCCTCACCATCGCCCGTCGCATGGCCGAAGCCGGAGAGATTGTTCTCGGTGGCGCCGGTGGCGAGGCGATGATCTAACCGAGCGGTACGGACATGCCCAACAAGGATGCGACCAGCGAACTGATCCGCGCGAAGGATATCGGGGCCTTCGACCGCTGGTCATTGCCCAGCTTCGACCCGGAGGGCACGCACCCGGTGGAGCCGGGTGCCCCGTCTGGCGCTGCTGCGGCGCCCGCCACCGCTTCGCCCGAGCCGGCTCCGGCGTCCCATGCCACGCCGGCCGCGGCCCATACCGAACCACCGCCGATGCCCATCTCCGAGGATGTCCTGCTGGAGAACGTCAAGCCGTTGACGCTGGACGAACTCGAGGCGATTCGTCAGGACGCCTACAACGAAGGCTTTGCCACGGGTGAGAAGGATGGCTTCCGCGCCGGCCAGTTGAAGGCCAAGCAGGAGTCCGACCTGACCCTGGCGTCCAAGCTGCAGCGCCTGGAAACCCTCATGGGCCACCTCATGGCGCCCATCGCCGAGCAGGACAAGCTGATCGAGCATGGCCTGGTGCTGCTCGTGGGGCAGATCGTCAAGGAAGTGATCCAGCGCGAGGTCAGCGTAGACTCCAGCCAGGTCCGTCTGGTCCTGCGCGAAGCGCTCAAGGTCCTGCCCATGGGGGCGGAGAACGTGCGCATCTACGTCAATCCCCAGGACTTCGAGCTGGTGAAGTCGGTGCGCGAGCGGCATGACGAGAAATGGCGCATCGTCGAGGACGAGACGCTGCTGCCGGGCGGCTGTCGGGTGGAAAGCGAGCAGAGCCGCATCGACGCCAGCGTCGAGACGCGCCTGACCCAGGCCCTGAAGCAACTGGCCGAGCAGCAGCGCGAGCAGGCCACCCAGCCCCAGAGCCCGGACATGTCCATCGACCTGAGTGCCCACGCGGATTCCCATGCGACTTGAACGGATCAGCTTCACCAAGCGCCTGAGCGGCTACAAGGACGCCGTGCACCTGCCCAGCCAGCCCATCGTGGAGGGCCGCCTGCTGCGCATGGTGGGCCTGACCCTGGAAGCGGAAGGCCTGCGCGCTGCCATCGGCAGCCGCTGCGTGGTGATCAACCAGGACAGCTACCACCCGGTGCAGGTGGAGGCCGAGGTGATGGGCTTCGCCGGCGACAAGATCTACCTGATGCCAGTGGGCAGCCTGGCCGGCATTGCCCCGGGGGCGCGGGTCGTCCCGCTGCCCGACACCGGGCGCCTGCCCATGGGCATGTCCATGCTCGGGCGGGTGCTGGACGGCGCCGGCCGCGCCCTCGACGGCCGTGGGCCGATGCGCGCCGAGGACTGGGTGCCCATGGACGGTCCCATCATCAACCCGCTGAACCGGGACCCCATCAGCCAGCCCCTGGACGTGGGCATCCGCTCCATCAACGGGCTGCTGACCGTGGGCCGTGGCCAGCGCCTGGGCCTGTTCGCCGGTACAGGCGTGGGCAAGAGCGTGCTGCTGGGCATGATGACCCGTTTCACCGAGGCGGAGATCACCGTGGTCGGCCTGATCGGCGAGCGGGGCCGCGAGGTGAAGGAATTCATCGAGCACATCCTCGGCGAGGAAGGCCTCAAGCGTTCGGTGGTGGTGGCCTCACCGGCGGACGATGCGCCGCTGATGCGCCTGCGGGCCGCCATGTACTGCACGCGGATCGCCGAATACTTCCGTGACAAGGGCAAGAATGTCCTGCTGCTGATGGACTCCCTGACCCGCTTCGCCCAGGCGCAGCGTGAAATCGCCCTGGCCATCGGCGAGCCACCGGCCACCAAGGGATATCCGCCGTCGGTGTTCGCCCGCCTGCCCAAGCTGGTGGAGCGCGCCGGCAACGGCGAGAAGGGCGGCGGCTCCATCACCGCCTTCTATACCGTGCTGTCCGAGGGCGACGACCAGCAGGACCCCATCGCCGACTCCGCCCGGGGCGTGCTCGACGGCCACTTCGTGCTGTCGCGCCGGCTGGCCGAGGAAGGCCATTACCCGGCCATCGACATCGAGGCTTCCATCAGCCGGGTCATGCCCCAGGTGGTCAGCCCCGAGCACCTGCACCTGGCCCAGCGCTTCAAGCAACTGTGGTCGCGCTACCAGCAGAGCCGCGACCTGATCAGCGTCGGTGCCTACGTCGCCGGCGGCGATCCGGAGACCGACCAGGCCATCGCCCGTCAGCCGGCCATGGCGCAATACCTGCGCCAGGCGCTGCGAGAGAAGGTCGCCCTCGCCGAGAGCGCCCACGGGCTGGCCCAGGTGCTGGGCGCCGAGACGGGCTGATAAGCGGTGGCCACGAGTCGCGCGGCGCGCCTGGCGCCGGTAGTGGACATGGCCGAGCGCGCCGAGCGCGAGGCCGCACGCCAGCTGGGCCATTTCCAGGGCCAGCTGAACCAGGCCGAAGGCAAGCTCAACGACCTGCAACGGTACCTGACCGACTACCAGCAACAGTGGATGGAAGAGGGGCGGCGTGGCGTATCCGGCCAGTGGCTGATGAACTACCAGCGCTTCCTCAGCCAGCTCGAGTCGGCCATCGTCCAGCAGCGGCAGAGCGTCGAGTGGCACCGAGGCAACCTGGACAAGGCCCGGGACGCCTGGCAGCAGCGCTATGCGCGCCTCGAGGGGCTGCGCAAGCTGGTGCAGCGCTACCAGGACGAGGCGCGCCAGGCGGCGGACAAGCGCGAACAGAAACTCTTCGACGAACTCGCCCAGCGCCTGAAAAGACGAGAGGAGCCCTGAACGCGGTTGCCCTAGTCCCAAGCGGGTGCTACATCTTGGGAACGCGCTTTCGCATCTGAGCTACAAAGGAGCTTCACATGGCCATCACCTCGCTGCCCTCGGCGGACGGGAAAGAGCTGACCATATCCATCCAGGGACGTTTCGATTTCGGCGCGCATCAGGATTTCCGCGACTCCTACGAGCGAGTCGGCACCACGCCGGAGCGCTACGTCATCGACCTGAAAGGCACCACCTACCTCGACAGCTCAGCCCTGGGCATGCTGCTGCTGCTGCGGGACCACGCCGGCGGCGATTCCGCCGAGATCAAGCTGATCAACTGCAGCCCGGACGTGCGCAAGATCCTCGCCATCTCCAACTTCGAACAGCTCTTCAGCATCCAGTGAGGCGGTCGCCGTGGCCGATCGCCTGTCCATCCTGATCGCCGAGGACAACGCGGCCGATCGCATGCTGCTGTCCACCATCGTCAATCGCCAGGGGCACCGCGCCCTGACCGCCAGCAATGGGCTGGAGGCGGTGGCGCTGTTCCAGGCGGAGCGGCCGCGGCTGGTGCTGATGGATGCGCTGATGCCGGTGATGGACGGCTTCGAGGCGGCCCGGCGCATCAAGCTGCTGGCCGGCGATGCGCTGGTGCCGATCATCTTTCTCACCTCCTTGAGCGAGGACGAGGCCCTGGTGCGCTGCCTGGACGCCGGCGGCGACGACTTCCTCGCCAAGCCCTACAACCGGGTGATCCTGGAGGCCAAGATCAAGGCCATGGATCGCCTGCGCCGGCTGCAGGAAACGGTGCTGCACCAGCGCGACCTGATCGCCCGGCACAACGAGCACCTGCTCACCGAGCAGCGGGTGGCGAAGGCGGTGTTCGACAAGGTGGCCCACTCCGGCTGCCTCAGCTCGCCCAACATCCGCTACCTGCAATCGCCCTATGCGCTGTTCAACGGCGACCTGCTGCTGGCGGCCTTCAAGCCGTCCGGCGGCATGCACGTGCTGCTGGGGGACTTCACCGGCCACGGCCTGCCGGCGGCCATCGGCGCCATGCCCCTGGCCGAGGTGTTCTACAGCATGACGGCCAAGGGCTATGCCATGGCCGACATCCTCCGCGAGGCCAACGCCAAGCTGAAGCGCATTCTGCCGGTGGGGGTGTTCTGCTGTGCCACGCTGCTCAACCTCAGCTTCCAGCGCCGGGTGCTGGAGGTGTGGAACGGCGGCCTGCCCGATGGTTACCTGCGGCGGGGAGAGCAGGGCGACCTGGTGCCGCTGGTGTCGCGGCACCTGCCCCTGGGGGTGCTGGAGCCTACCACCTTCGACGACAAGTACGAGGTGTACCCGCTGGAAACCGGCGACCGGGTCTTCCTCTGGTCCGACGGGGTGCTGGAAACCTGCAACGTCGACGGCGAGGCGTTCGGCGAGGAGCGCCTGCGGGCGGTATTCCGGGCCAACCAGGAGCCGGAGAAGCTGTTCGACGAGATCCAGCAGGCGGTGGTGGATTTCCGCGGCGAGGCCCATGACGACATCAGCATGCTGGAAGTGACCCTGGTGGAGGAGGAGTCCCTGAACCGGCCTCCGCAGACCTTCACCGACAGCGGCCTGATGGGCGCGCTGGACTGGTCGGCCAGCTTCGAGTATCGCGCCCGCACCCTCAAGCGCTTCAACCCGCTGCCCTACCTCATGCAATTGCTGCTGGACGTACAGGGCCTGCGTGCCCAGGCGGGTGCGCTGTACACCGTATTCGCCGAGCTGTATTCCAATGCCCTGGAGCACGGGGTGATCGGCCTGGATTCCTCCCTCAAGCGTGACGCCCTGGGCTTCGCCCGCTATTACCAGGCCCGCAGCGAACGGCTGGCGAAGCTGGAGGACGGCTACGTGCGCTTTCACCTGGAAGTGCAGCAGGCCGAGGATGGCAGCGGACGCCTGGCGGTGCGGGTGGAGGACAGCGGTCCGGGCTTCGACGTCGCCACTGCCCTGAAGGCGCAGCCCTCCAACGAGTTGCTCTGCGGACGCGGCCTGCGGCTGATCAGCCAGCTCAGCTCCAACTGCGACTGGCCGGAGGATGGCAAGGGCCTGCGCGTGGAGTTCGTCTGGCCCGCTCAGGCATAATCGCCGGCTTTTCTTTCAACGCTCAACCGAGGATGCCATGTCCATTGTCCACGTCGACGCGACGGTACTGGCCGCACTGCAGGACTTCATGGGCGAGGAATACCCGGTGCTGCTGGACACTTACCTACTGGATTCCGAGGAGCGCCTGCGCATGCTGCGCGAGGCCCAGCGCGACGGCGACATGCAGGCGCTGCGCCTGACCGCCCACAGCTTCAAGGGCAGCTGCAGCAACGTCGGTGCGCTGCACCTGGCGGCACTGTGCAAGGAACTGGAAGAGATCGGCCGGCGCGGCCAGCCCGACGAGGCGCCCACCTGGATCGCCCAGGTGGAAGAGGAGTTCGCGCGGGTGAAATCGCTGTTCCAGGCCGAACGGGCACGCTTCACCGGCTGATCGTCTCTTCATGTACCGTCTGCCGCGAACTTGGCCCGTGGCTTGCAGTCGTTCCTGCACGATTCAGCCAAACGGTCAGTCCGACGGAGACTCCTCTTATGCCCGTTGCTCCCGATCTGCTCCTGCAGACGACGCCCGACGTGAAGTCGAAGAGCGCCGCCAAGACCCCGTCGCGCCCCGCCCAGAGCGGTCGCGACGAGTCTTCCAGCTTCGCCAACGTGTACGCCCGGGAGCGTCAGGCGAAGCCCGCCGAACGCAACGAGGGACCGGCCAAGCCCGCTGCCGACAAGGGTAAGGACGTCAAGCGCAAGGACGGCACGGCCGATGACAGCAGCCAGGCGCAGCCGGCGGTTGCCGATAGCGGCAAACCCTTGCCGACGGACCCGGCCACGCCGTCCGGCAGCGGCGATGCCGTGGTCGCCACGGAAGAAGGGACGCCGACGCCCACCGAGCCGACCCTCGATCCCCTGCTGATGATGGCCATGAGCGGGCAGACACCGCCCCCGACCCCGCCGGTGGTGGCGGATTCGCCTGCCGTCGACGACGTGCCGGAACCGACCCTGGACCCGGCGCTCTCCCTGCCCACCACGGTGACACCCGGCGTGCTGGGGAGCGCCACCGGCATGACCGAGGCCAGCCATGACCCCACCCAGGACGACCTGAACAGCGCCCTGACCGTCAAGCTGACCCTGGAGCAGGGCGTGCAGGCGCAGCCGACCCCCGGCGCCAATGTTCAGACCGCTGCCAGCGCCGCGTCGGCGCAGCCGGGCAGCCAGACCCAGGCGGATTTCAGCGCGGCCATGGCCAACCTGATGGGTCAGTCCACTCAGGCGACCGAGGAGGCCTCCCTGGAAAGCGAGCCGGGACTGGGCGAGCTCAAGAGCGACGCCGCTGACGGCAGCGCCAGCAGCACCCCGACGGATTTGCGCAGCGAATCCTTTGCCAACCGGTTGAGCGCGCTCAGCCAGGCCATCGGCCAGCAGAACGCGACGGTGCAGAAGGCATTGCCGCTGGTACCGGGCCAGGCTGTGTCCATGCAGCAGGGCAATTGGAGCGAGGCGGTGGTGGACCGGGTGATGTGGCTGTCCAGCCAGAACCTCAAGTCCGCGGAAAT
Organism: Pseudomonas mangiferae; assembly: GCF_007109405.1. Classification (GTDB taxonomy): domain Bacteria; phylum Pseudomonadota; class Gammaproteobacteria; order Pseudomonadales; family Pseudomonadaceae; genus Pseudomonas_T; species Pseudomonas_T mangiferae. The sequence continues at coordinate 145,686 of NZ_VJOY01000008.1, read as the reverse complement.
CCAGCTCGACCCGGCCGAACTGGGGCGCTTGGAGGTGCGGGTCAACCTGGCCCAGGACCAGTCTGCCCAGGTGACCTTCGTCAGCCCCAACGCCAACGTCCGCGATGCCCTGGAAGGGCAGGTCCATCGCCTGCGGGAACTGTTCTCCCAGCAGGGCATGAACCAGTTGGACGTGAGCGTCTCGGATCAATCGCTGTCGCGCAACTGGCAGGGCCAGCAGCAGTCGGGCGGCGACGGCGGACGCCGCGGTGGGCGCGGTGATGACGGTGGTAGCGGCGCCGGCGACGACCTCTCGGTGAGCGTCAGCGAGATCCGCCACAATCCCGCCACCGGTGCCCGCAGCCTGGTGGATTATTACGCCTGACCTGCGCCTCGACGCCTCCCTGAACTAGACTGGAGCATGCCCGGCCACCTGGAAACAGGCGGCCGGGCGTTCGCGCATGGGATGACAGCGCGCGGGGACACTGGTATATCCGCATCCCCCGCCCGACATCTCGGTGCGGCGTCCTGCACCGGCTGGTCCGTGGCACGCCGCTTGCTCCGAGGTACTCATTGCGGATCGACGACTCCTTCAGCGACGGATTATTGGCATGGCGAAGAAAAACGCGGATGCGCCGCCCGGCGAAGAAAAGCCCGCCGGCAAGAGCAAGCTCAAGCTGATCATCCTCATCGTGGTGGTCCTGCTGCTGGCGATCGGCCTGTCGGTGGGCGGCACCTGGTTCTTCCTCAGCCGCGGCCACAAGGCGGAAGACGCCAAGGACGAAGCCAAGAACGCCGAAGCGGCGACCCCGGTCAAACAGGTGGCGCTCTACGAACCCATCGCCCCGGCCTTCGTGGTCAACTTCAACCAGAACGGGCGCCAGCGCTACATGCAGGTCAGCCTGGCCCTGATGGGCCGTGACAAGGGCGAGCTGGATGCGCTGAAGGTCTACATGCCGCAGATCCGCAACGAGATGGTCATGCTGTTCTCCAGCCAGGACTTCGACGCCCTGGCCGCCCCGGTGGGCAAGGAAATGCTCCGCCAGCAAGCGACCGCCAAGGTCCAGGAACTCTCCAAGAAGGAGACCGGCAAGCTGGCGGTGGAACAGGTGCTTTTCACTAACTTCGTACTGCAGTAAGGCACGACACGATGGCCGTACAAGACCTGCTGTCACAGGATGAGATCGACGCGCTTTTGCACGGTGTCGACGATGGCCTGGTGGAAACCGAGGCCGATAGCGACCCGGCCAGCGTCAAGAGTTACGACCTCACCAGCCAGGACCGCATCGTCCGCGGACGCATGCCCACCCTGGAGATGATCAACGAGCGTTTCGCCCGCTACACCCGCATCAGCATGTTCAACCTGCTGCGGCGCTCCGCCGACGTGGCGGTGGGCGGCGTGCAGGTGATGAAGTTCGGCGAGTACGTGCATTCCCTGTACGTGCCCACCAGCCTCAACCTGGTGAAGATGAAGCCGCTGCGTGGCACCGGCCTGTTCATCCTCGACGCCAAGCTGGTGTTCAAGCTGGTGGACAACTTCTTCGGCGGCGACGGCCGTCACGCCAAGATCGAGGGCCGCGAGTTCACCCCCACCGAGCTGCGGGTGGTACGCATGGTGCTGGACCAGGCGTTCGTCGACCTGAGCGAGGCCTGGCACGCGGTGCTGGACATCAACTTCGAGTACATCAACTCGGAGGTGAACCCGGCCCTGGCGAACATCGTCAGCCCCAGCGAAGTGGTGGTGGTCTCCACCTTCCACATCGAGCTGGATGGCGGCGGCGGCGACCTTCACGTGACCATGCCCTACGCCATGATCGAGCCGATCCGGGAGATGCTCGACGCCGGCTTCCAGTCGGACGTGGACGACCAGGACGAGCGCTGGAACAAGGCCCTGCGCGAGGACATCCTCGATGTCAGCGTGCCGGTCAGCGCCACCGTGGTCCGCCGCCAGCTGCGCCTGCGGGACATCCTGCACATGCAGCCCGGCGACGTGATCCCGGTGGAGATGCCCGAGCACATGATCATGCGCGCCAACGGCGTGCCGGCCTTCAAGGCCAAGCTGGGCGCCCACAAGGGCAACCTGTCCCTGCAGATCATCGACTCCATCGACCGTCAGCGCTGACGGTCGCCGTTTTCATCGCGGTCGCCGGGCGGCCGCACCGTATCGAAGAGCCAGACGAGGTCAGGAATGGCAGACGAACAGGAACAGACGTCCCCCGAGGAACAGGCACTGGCGGACGAGTGGGCCGCGGCGCTGGCCGAGGCTGGCGACAACGCCGACCAGGACGACATCGACGCCATGATGAACCAGGCGTCCGCGGCGCCTCCGGCCGCGCCGCGGGTGCCCATGGAGGACTTCGCCAGCGCGCCGCGCTCCAACGAGCCGGTCAGCCTGGACGGGCCGAACCTGGATGTGATCCTGGACATCCCGGTCTCCATTTCCATGGAAGTAGGCAACACCGACATCACCATCCGCAACCTGCTGCAGCTCAACCAGGGCTCGGTGATCGAGCTGGACCGACTGGCGGGCGAGCCTCTCGACGTGCTGGTCAACGGCACGCTGATCGCCCATGGCGAGGTGGTGGTGGTGAACGAGAAGTTCGGCATACGCCTGACCGACGTCATCAGCCCCAGCGAACGCATCAAGCGGTTGCGCTGACCATGCGCGCCGCCGTCGTTCTGACCGCCGCACTGGCCGCCACACTGACCGCCGTACCCTTCGCCGCCTGGGCGGCCGATCCGGCCAAGACACCGGCCCTGGCCGGTACCAGTGGCACTGGCGTCGGCGGCCAGCTGGCGCAGATGGGGTTGGGCCTGCTGCTGGTGGTCGGGCTGATCTTCCTGCTGGCCTGGCTGATGCGCCGGGTCCAGCAGATCGGGCCGCGTTCCGGTGGCCAGGTGATCAAGCTGGTGGCCAGCCAGGCCCTCGGCCCGCGGGACCGCCTGGTGCTGGTCCAGGTGGGCGGCGAGCAGGTGCTGCTGGGCCTGACCACCGGGCGCATCACGCCGCTGCACGTGCTGAAGGAGCCGGTGTTGCTGCCCGATGCCGAGCCGGCTTCCGCGGAGTTCGCCCAGCGCCTGATGGAGCTGCTGGGCAAGGATAAGGACAAGACCTGATGCGCGTCTGGCGCTTGCTTCTCGCCCTGCTGCTGGTGGGGTGCGCACCGTTGGCGCTGGGCGCCGACAACCCGCTGTCGATCCCGGCGATCACCCTGAGCACCAACCCTCAGGGTCAGCAGGAATACTCGGTGAGCCTGCAGATCCTACTGATCATGACGGCCCTGAGCTTCATTCCGGCGTTCGTCATGCTGATGACCAGCTTCACCCGGATCATCATCGTCTTTTCCATCCTGCGTCAGGCGCTGGGCCTGCAACAGACGCCGTCCAATCAGATCCTGCTGGGGCTGGCGCTGTTCCTGACGATGTTCGTCATGGCCCCGGTGTTCGACCAGATCAACCGGGAGGCCCTGCAGCCCTACCTCAACGAGCAGCTCACCGCGCCGGCGGCCATCGACCGCGCCCAGGTGCCGCTGAAGAATTTCATGCTGGCGCAGACCCGGGAATCCGACCTGGACCTGTTCGTCCGGCTGTCCCGGCGCACCGACATCGCCAGCCCCGCCGATACGCCGCTGACCATCCTGGTGCCGGCCTTCGTCACCTCCGAGCTGAAGACCGCCTTCCAGATCGGCTTCATGATCTTCATCCCGTTCCTGATCATCGACCTGGTGGTGTCCAGCGTGCTGATGGCCATGGGCATGATGATGCTGTCGCCGCTGATCATTTCCCTGCCGTTCAAGATCATGCTGTTCGTCCTGGTGGATGGCTGGGCGCTGATCATCGGCACCCTGGCCAGCAGTTTCGGCACTCTATGACCCGCCCCCCTGACGGAGCCCCGCGATGACGCCCGAAGTAGCGATAGACCTGTTTCGCCAGGCGCTCTGGCTGACCGTGGTGATGGTCACGGTGCTGGTGATCCCCAGCCTGCTGGTGGGCCTGGTGGTGGCCATGTTCCAGGCGGCGACCCAGATCAACGAGCAGACCCTGAGCTTCCTGCCACGCCTGCTGGTGATGTTGTTCACCCTGATGTGGGCCGGTCCCTGGCTGACGCGCCAGTTCATGGAATACATGCAGACGCTGATCCAGAACATCCCGCAGTTGATCGGCTGACGCGGCGATGCTAGAGCTGACCAACGCGCAGATCGGCGGCTGGGTCGGCAGCTTCACGCTGCCGCTGTTCCGCATCGCGGCGTTGCTGATGACCATGCCGCTGATCGGCACGACCCTGGTCCCCGTGCGGGTGCGGCTCTACCTGTCCTTGGGCTTCTGCATCGTGCTGATGCCGGTGCTGCCGCCCATGCCGCAGGTGGACGCGGTCAGCGTGCGGGCGTTCATGCTGGTGGGCGAGCAGATTCTGGTGGGGGCGATGATGGGCTTCACCCTGCAACTGTTCTTCCACATCTTCGTGGTGGCCGGGCAGATCATCGCAGTGCAGATGGGCCTGGGCTTCGCCTCGATGATCGACCCCACCAACGGCGTCTCGGTGCCGGTGATCGGGCAGTTCTTCACCATGCTGGTGACCCTGCTGTTCCTGGCCATGAATGGCCACCTGGTGGCCTTCGAGATTCTCGCGGACAGCTTCGTCACCCTGCCGGTGGGGAGCGGGCTGACCGTCCAGCACTACTGGGAGGTAGCCGGCAAGCTCGGCTGGGTGCTCGGCGCGGGGCTGCTCCTGACGCTGCCGGCCATCACCTCGCTGCTGGTGATCAACCTGGCCCTGGGGGTGATGACCCGGGCCGCGCCGCAGCTGAACATCTTCAGCATCGGTTTCCCGGTGACCCTGGTGCTGGGCCTGGTGGTGGTCTGGCTGACCCTGGGGGACATCCTCGGCCGCTACCAGACGATCGCCAGCGAGGCCCTGCGCCTGCTCAGCGAGCTGGCGCGTTCTCCATGATTAACGTCGATCCTGTCTTCCACGAGGTGCGCTGAGCCATGGCGGAAAGCGAAAGCGGCGGCGACAAGAGCGAGGAACCCACAGAGAAGCGGCGTCGAGAGACCCGCGAGAAAGGGCAGGTGGCGCGTTCCCGGGAGCTCAACACCCTGGCGGTCACCCTGGCCGGTGCCGGCGGCGTGCTGGCCACCGGCGGCACCCTGGCCGACATGATGATGCGGGTCATGCGCTTCAACTTTTCCTTCAGCCGCGAGGCGTTGCTGGACAACGGCTCGATGGTCCTGTGGTTAATGGACTCCGGCAAGATGGCCCTGGATGCGGTGATGCCGCTGCTGATCACGCTGCTGGTGGCGTCCATCCTTGGGCCCATCGCCCTGGGTGGCTGGCTGTTCTCGGCGCAGTCCATGGCGCCCAAGTTCAGCCGCATGAATCCCCTGGAGGGCATCAAACGGATGTTCTCCATGAAGGCCCTGGTGGAGCTGGTGAAGGCCTTGGGCAAGTTCCTGGTGGTCCTGATGGTGGCCCTGGGCGTGCTGGCGTCCGACAAGCAGGCGCTACTGGCCCTGGGCAACGAGCCGCTGGACCAGGCGATCCTGCATGCGGTCCAGGTGGTGGGCTGGAGCGCGGTGTACCTGGCCTGCGGGCTGATGCTGATCGCCGCGGTGGATGTGCCGTACCAGCTCTGGGACAACAAGCAGAAGCTGATGATGACCAAGCAGGAAGTCCGCGACGAGTACAAGGACAGCGAGGGCAAGCCCGAGGTCAAGTCGCGGATTCGCCAGTTGCAGCGGGAAGCGTCCCAGCGCCGGATGATGGCGGCGGTGCCCGAGGCCGACGTGGTCATCACCAACCCGACCCACTTCGCCGTGGCCCTGAAGTACGACCCCAGCAAGGGCAACGCCCCGGTGTTGCTGGCCAAGGGCGGTGATTTCGTCGCGCTGAAGATTCGCGAAGTGGCCCAGGAGCACAAGATCATGCTGCTGGAGTCGCCGGCCCTGGCGCGGGCGGTGTATTACTCCACCGAACTCGACCGGGAGATTCCTGCGGGGTTGTACCTGGCGGTGGCCCAGGTGCTGGCCTACGTGTACCAGCTCAAGCAATACCGCGCGGGCAAGGGCAAGCGGCCGGCACCGCTGCGGGAACTGCCGATCCCGTCCGATCTGCGCCGCGACACCTAGAGCGGTTCGTCTCGCGCCGCGGCGGGCGAGGAGGGCAAGGGGAGGAGGGAAGCGGGGCGGTGGCGACCGCCCCGGACGACTTACTGGATCACGCCGCAGGCGACCCGGGCGCCGCCGCCGCCCAGCGGGTTCGGATGGTCGGAGTGGTTGTCGCCACCCGCGTGGACCATCAGGGCATGGCCCTTGATCGCGTCGAGGTCCTTCAGGCGCGGCGCCAGCACCGGCTGGCTGGACTTGCCATCGGCGGTCACTAGCAGTGCCGGCAGGTCACCCATGTGGCCGACGCCCCAGGGCTCGCCATGCGCGCCGGTGTTCTTCGGGTCCCAGTGGCCACCGGCCGCCTCGGCCGCGGACGGCTTGCCATCCTTCTCGGCCGACGCGCAGCTGGCGTTGGCGTGGATGTGGAACCCGTGGACGCCAGGCTTGAGGCCGGACAGCTCGGGTCGGAACACCAGGCCGTAGTCGGTCTGCTCGATAGTGACGTTGCCGACCAACTTGCCGACGCCCTTGGCGTCCACCGCGTTGAGCGGAACGGTCAGGGTCGCCGCGTGGGCGGTCATCACCGAGCAGCCGGCCAGGGCCGCGATCATCCATTTCTTCATCGAAGAGGCTCCCGTTCGAGGTTCGGGCGTCCGGGTGGAAGCCCGCGTGCAGTGTGACTCGGATTCGCCAGCAGGGTTCGGCCAGGGGCCGTGGCCAAGGTGTTTCAGCGAGTTGGAAAGGTTCTTGCAAACCACCCCGTGGGCGCACTGTTCGCGTCAAAAGTTTGATCCGGGGTATCCACGTGGCGATAGATCGTAGTCAGCTCATCAGTCAAGTCCGCACCGGCGCCCTGGGCCTCGGTCGTGGCAACCTGGGGGTGCCGCTGCTGGTGCTGGTGATGCTGGGCATGATGACCCTGCCGGTGCCGCCGTTCCTGCTGGACGTGTTCTTTACCTTCAACATCGCCCTGTCGATCGTGGTGCTGCTGGTCAGCGTCTACGCCCTGCGTCCCCTGGACTTCGCCGTCTTTCCCACCATCCTGCTGGTGGGCACCCTGTTGCGCCTGGCGCTGAACGTAGCGTCCACCCGGGTCGTACTGTTGCACGGCCAGGAAGGCCACGCCGCCGCGGGCAAGGTGATCCAGGCGTTCGGCGACGTGGTGGTGGGCGGCAACTACGTGGTCGGTGCGGTGGTGTTCGCGATCCTGATGATCATCAACTTCGTGGTGGTCACCAAGGGTGCCGGCCGGATCTCCGAGGTGAGCGCGCGCTTCACCCTGGATGCCATGCCCGGCAAGCAGATGGCCATCGACGCCGACCTCAACGCCGGCCTCATCGACCAGGCGGAGGCCAAGCGCCGCCGCAGCGAAGTGGCCCAGGAGGCCGACTTCTACGGCTCCATGGATGGTGCCAGCAAATTCGTCCGCGGCGACGCCGTCGCCGGCCTGCTGATCCTGTTCATCAACCTGATCGGCGGTATCGCCATCGGCATGCTCCAGCACGACCTGAGCTTCGGTGACGCCGGGCGCATCTACGCGCTGCTGACCATCGGTGACGGCCTGGTGGCGCAGATTCCTTCCCTGCTGCTGTCCACCGCGGCGGCGATCATGGTGACCCGGGTCTCCAGCTCCGAGGACATGGGCCAGCAGATCAGCCGGCAGATGTTCGCCTCGCCCAAGGCGCTGCTGGTGTCCGCAGCCATCCTGATCGCCATGGGGCTGGTCCCCGGCATGCCCCACGTGTCGTTCCTCGGCCTGGGCCTGGTGGCCGTGGGCGGTGCCTACTGGATCTGGGACAAGAAGCGCAAGGCGGCTACCGCCGCTGTCGAGGACACCCAGCGCCAGCAGGAACTGTTGCCGGCCCAGCGCCCCCAGGAAACCAAGGAACTGGGCTGGGACGATGTCACCCCGGTGGACATGGTGGGCCTGGAAGTGGGCTACCGGCTGATCCCGCTGGTGGATCGCAACCAAGGCGGCCAGCTGCTGGCGCGGATCAAGGGCGTACGCAAGAAGCTGTCTCAGGAAATGGGCTTCCTGATGCCGTCGGTGCATATCCGCGACAACCTCGACCTGCTGCCCAACGCCTACCGCCTGACCCTGATGGGGGTGAGCGTCGCCGAGGCCGAGGTCTACCCGGACCGGGAGCTGGCCATCAACCCGGGCCAGGTGTTCGGGTCCCTCAACGGCATCCCCGCCAAGGACCCGGCGTTCGGCCTGGAGGCGGTGTGGATCGACGGCAACCAGCGCGACCAGGCCCAGACCCTTGGCTACACCGTGGTAGACGCCAGCACCGTGGTCGCCACCCACCTGAACCAGATCCTGCACAAGCACGCCCATGAGTTGCTGGGCCACGAGGAAGTCCAGCAGCTCATGCAGCTGCTGGCGAAGGGCTCGCCGAAGCTGGCGGAAGAGCTGGTGCCGGGGCTGGTCTCCCTGTCCACCCTGCTCAAGGTGCTGCAGGCGCTGCTGCAGGAGCAGGTGCCGGTGCGGGACATCCGCACCATCGCCGAGGCGATCGCCAATGTCGCGCCGAAGAGTCAAGATCCCGCCGCGATGGTGGCGGCGGTTCGGGTCTCGCTGTCCCGGGCCATTGTCCAAGGCATTGTGGGACTAGAGCCGGAGCTGCCTGTGATCACCCTCGAGCCCAGGTTGGAACAGATCTTGCTCAGTAGTCTGCAGAAGGCCGGTCAGGGCGCGGAGGATGGCATCCTCCTCGAACCGGGCATGGCCGAGAAACTGCAACGTTCTCTGGTGGATGCGGCCCAACGGCAGGAGATGCTCGGCAAGCCGGCGATCCTTCTGGTGGCCGGCCCGATCCGCGCGATGCTCTCGCGGTTCGCCCGCCTCGCGGTACCGACCATGCACGTGCTGGCGTACCAGGAGATACCGGACAACAAGCAGGTCACCATCGTCGCCACCGTGGGTCAGAGTTAATCGAGGTTCCAGGCCATGCAAGTCAAACGCTTCTTTGCCGCCGATATGCGTCAAGCCATGAAGCTGGTCCGCGACGAGTTGGGCGCGGACGCGGCCATCATCGGCAACCGCCGGGTTGCCGGCGGCGTGGAACTGACCGCCGCGCTGGACTACCCGGAGGCCGCTCCGGTCGCTGCCAAGCAGCGCCCGAACCCGGCCCTGGAAGCCGAGCTGCGTAAGACTCAGGCGAAGATCGCCGGTGCCAAGGCGGAACTCAGCCAGCGCACCCAGGCGCCCGCGGCCAAGGATCGTCAATTGTTCGGCGCCGCCGATGAGCGTACGCCGCCGGACAGCCTGGCCGCCGTGCTGCGCCAGCAGCGCGCGCCGGTGGCACCGGTCGCCGCCAGCGAACCGTCCGTCGACCAGCGCGCCCTGGATGCCATGCGCAGCGAGCTGCTCGGCCTGCGGGAGCTGATCGAGGTGCAACTGGGCTCCATCGCCTGGGGGCAGGTGCGCAACCGCCGGCCCCAGGAAGCCGGCCTGTGGCGTCGCCTGCAGCGCATGGGGCTTCCCGCCGACCTGTCGCGCCTGCTGCTGGACCGGGTGAACGGCATCGAAGATCCCAAGGCGGCCTGGCGCATGCTGCTGGCCCATCTGGCCCGGGCGATCCAGACGCCGGACCAGGAGCCGCTGGAGGAGGGCGGAGTGATCGCCCTGGTCGGCCCGGCCGGCATGGGCAAGACCACCACCCTGGCCAAGCTCGCGGCCCGTTATGTCCTCAAGTACGGTGCGCAGAACATCGCCCTGGTCAGCATGGACAGCTACCGCATCGGCGCCCAGGAGCAGCTCAAGACCCTGGGCCGCATCCTCAATGTCTCGGTCACGCCGGTCGATCCGGGTGCTTCCCTGACCCAGGCGCTGGCGCCCCTGGCCCGCAAGCGCGTGGTACTGATCGACACCGCGGGCCTGCCCGCCAGCGATCCGGCGTTGCGCATGCAGTTGGAAAGCTTGGCCGCTCGCGGTGTCAAAGCGAAGAATTATCTGGTTTTGGCCACCACCAGCCAGAGCCAAGTGCTCAAGGCCGCCTACCATAGTTACAAGCGGTGTGGCCTTGCCGGCTGCATCCTGACCAAGCTGGACGAGGCGGCCAGCCTCGGCGAAGCGCTGGCTCTGGCCATGAGCCAGCACCTGCCGGTAGCCTATATGGCGGATGGTCCGCGGATTCCGGACGACCTGCACGTGCCGCGCAGTCATCAACTGGTCAGCCGGGCGGTGAGCCTGCAGACCCCGGAGGAACCGAGCGAGGACGCCATGGCCGATCTGTTCGCCGGTTTGTACGAAAAGTCGGCACGGCGTGTCGGATGAACGATCCCGCCCTTTCATGACGAAGGGGCTCAATGAGCCAACAGGCCAGTCGACGTTACAAGGTGTGTAGAACCATGGGTAGTGTGCATCCCGTACAGGTGATCGCAGTGACCGGCGGCAAGGGCGGCGTCGGCAAGACCAACGTGTCCGTCAACCTGTCCCTGGCGCTGGCCGATCTCGGTCGCCGCGTCATGTTGCTCGACGCCGACCTCGGGCTGGCGAACGTCGACGTGCTGCTCGGCCTGAGCCCCAAGCGGACCCTGGCCGACGTCATCGACGGCGCCTGCGACCTGCGCGATGTGTTGATCCAGGGCCCGGGCGGCGTCCGCATCGTGCCGGCGGCCTCCGGCACCCAGAGCATGGTGCAGCTTTCGCCCATGCAGCACGCCGGCCTCATCCAGGCGTTCAGCGACATCAGCGAGAACCTCGACGTGCTGGTCATCGACACCGCGGCCGGCATCGGCGACGCGGTGGTCAGCTTCGTCCGCGCTGCCCAGGAAGTGATCGTGGTGGTGTGCGACGAGCCCACGTCCATCACTGATGCCTATGCCCTGATCAAGCTGCTCAACCGCGACTACGGCATGAATCGCTTCCGGGTACTGGCGAACATGGCGCACAGCCCCCAGGAGGGGCGCAATCTGTTTGCTAAGCTCACCAAGGTGACCGACCGTTTCCTCGATGACGTCGCGCTCCAGTACGTCGGTGCGGTGCCGTATGACGAATCAGTGCGCAAGGCGGTGCAGAAGCAGCGGGCGGTCTATGAAGCATTTCCGCGCTCGAAGTGCGCACTGGCGTTCAAGGCGATCGCCCAGAAGGTCGACAGTTGGCCCCTCCCGGCCAACCCGCGCGGCCACCTGGAGTTCTTCGTCGAGCGTCTGGTGCAGCAACCGGCCGCGGGAACGGCGGTATGACAGCAGCCAATGGACACCTTATGTACAACAAGGCCCGGGCGCAGGACTCACAACACCAACTGATCGAGCGTCATGCGCCGCTGGTCAAGCGCATCGCTTACCACCTGCTGGCGCGGCTGCCTGCCAGCGTGCAGGTGGAGGACCTGATGCAGGCAGGCATGATCGGCTTGCTGGAAGCCTCGAAGAAGTACGACGGCAGCAAGGGCGCCAGCTTCGAGACCTATGCCGGCATCCGCATCCGCGGCGCCATGCTGGACGAGGTGCGCAAGGGCGACTGGGCGCCCCGTTCGGTCCATCGCAACAGCCGCATGGTCAGCGATGCCATCCGGGCGGTGGAGGCGCGCACCGGCCGGGATGCTAAAGATCATGAGGTTGCCGCCGAACTTAAATTGAGTCTCGAGGATTACTACGGCATTCTGAGCGACACGTTGGGCAGCAAGCTGTTCAGCTTCGACGACCTGCTGCAGGACGGCGAGCACGGCGGCGTTCACGAAGACAGCGGAATCACCCACCTCGAGCCATCACGCGATCTGGAAGACGACCGTTTCCAGGCGGCGCTGGCTGACGCCATCGCCAACCTGCCTGAACGCGAGCGGCTGGTGTTGTCGCTGTATTACGACGAAGAGCTGAATCTCAAGGAAATCGGTGAAGTGCTGGGGGTCAGCGAGTCGCGGGTCAGCCAGTTGCACAGCCAGTGCGCGGCTCGCCTGCGCGTACGCCTGAGCGAGTGGCGCGCGAGCTGAATGGGCACGACCGGTTTCACGATTGATCGGCGCAGTCAGATAATGAGTGCGTTTAGGACTGTACGGAGGTCGACTTGGACAAGAACATGAAAATCCTCATCGTTGACGATTTCTCGACGATGCGACGGATCATCAAGAACCTCTTGCGCGATTTGGGTTTCACCAATACCGCCGAGGCCGATGACGGCACCAGCGCGTTGCCGATGCTGCACAGCGGTAACTTCGATTTCCTCGTTACCGACTGGAACATGCCCGGTATGACCGGCATCGACCTGCTGCGCGCGGTACGCGCCGACGAGCGCCTGAAGAGCCTGCCGGTGCTGATGGTTACCGCCGAGGCCAAGCGCGACCAGATCATCGAGGCGGCACAAGCCGGGGTGAATGGCTATGTGGTCAAGCCGTTCACCGCCCAGGTGCTTAAAGAGAAGATCGAGAAGATCTTCGAGCGGGTAAACGGCTGATGTCTCCGGTGAGGGCGCTATGGTGCAAAACGATTCGCAACCGGGCGACTTCGAGTCGACCCTGAAAGTCCATGCCCGCCAACTGGTCGACAGCCTGGAAAAAGGCAATTTCGGCGAGGCGGTGCAACTCATTCATGAACTCAATCAAGCACGCGACCGCGGGCTCTACCAAGAGGTGGGCAAGCTGACGCGGGAACTGCACAACGCGATCGTCAACTTCCAGCTCGATCCCCGTCTACCCCATGCCAGCGAGATCTCGCAGATCAGCGACGCGACCGATCGCCTGGCGTACGTGGTGAAGATGACCGAGAACGCGGCCAACCGCACCATGGACTTGGTGGAGGAAAGCGCGCCCCTGGTGAGCGGCATCGTCGAGGAAGCCCGCGCCCTCAGCGAAGACTGGGGCCGCTTCATGCGCCGCGAACTGGGGCCCGACGCGTTCCGCGACCTGGCCAAGCGCGTGGAGCAATTCTTTGCCCGCAGTCAACGCGACAGTGAACAACTTTCCGCTAGGCTGAACGATATCCTCCTGGCCCAGGACTACCAGGACCTCACGGGGCAGGTGATCAAACGGGTGACCAAGCTCGTCACGGAAGTGGAAAGCAATCTGCTCAAGCTGGTCCTCATGGCCAGCCAGGTCGATCGTTTCGCCGGTATCCAGCATGACCACGAGCAGTTGCGCGTCGAACAAGAAATGCAGCAGGGGCCGTCCCACGGCGAGGGTCCGCAAATCCATGCCGACACGCGCGAAGACGTGGTTTCCGGCCAGGACGATGTCGACGATCTGTTATCCAGCCTTGGGTTCTAGGGGAGCACGCACATGAGCTTCGGCGCCGATGAAGAAATCCTCCAGGATTTCCTGGTAGAGGCCGGCGAGATCCTCGAGCAGTTGTCCGAGCAACTGGTAGAGCTGGAAAGCCGACCGGATGACATGGACCTGCTCAACGCGATTTTCCGTGGCTTCCACACGGTGAAGGGCGGGGCGGGCTTCCTCCAGCTCAACGAGCTGGTGGAGTGCTGCCACATCGCGGAAAACGTGTTCGACGTCCTCCGCAAGGGCGAGCGTCGCGTGGACGCCGAGCTGATGGACGTGGTGCTGGAAGCGCTGGATGCCGTTAACGGCATGTTCAGCCAGGTGCGCGAGCGAGCCGAACCCACTCCGGCCTCGCCCGAATTGCTGGCGGCCCTGGCGCGCCTGGCCGAGCCAGCGGGCGCCGAGCCTGCCCCCGCGCCCGAACCAATTCCCGAACCCGAGCCACAACCCGCGCCGGTCCAGGCTGCGCCCACCGTGGGTGCTTCCAACGACATCACCGACAGCGAGTTCGAACAGCTTCTCGACGCCCTGGGCGACCAGCCTTCCGCGGTTCCCGCGGTGCAGGCCCCGGCTGAGGGTGGCGGGGATGAGATCACCGACGACGAATTCGAGGCCTTGCTGGATCAATTGCACGGCAAGGGCCAGTTCTCCGGTCCGGCCGCTGCTCCCGAGCCGGCCCCTTCCGCGGCACCTGCCGCGGAAAACGCCAGCGACGACATCACCGACGACGAATTCGAAGCGTTGCTGGACCAGTTGCACGGCAAGGGCAAGTTCGCTGCAGAGGCCGCACCCGTGGCCGCGCCGGCGCCTGCACCTGCCGCTCCAACACCCGGGACCCCCTCGGCGTCGAGCGATACCATCACCGAGGATGAGTTCGAGGCCCTGCTGGACCAATTGCATGGCAAGGGCAAGCCAGCGGCGGTGGCACCGCCTGCGCCAGCTCCGGCACCCGTGGCTCCGGCCAAGCCGGCCGCACCGGTACGCGCCGCTGCCCCGGTGCCTGCGCCCGCTCCTGCTGCCACTGCTGCGAAACCCGCCGCTGCGCCGGCCGCGCATCCCGCCGGTGACAAGGCAGCCGCGAGCGACACGGAAACCACCGTCCGGGTGGATACCGCGCGCCTCGACGAGATCATGAACATGGTCGGCGAGCTGGTGCTGGTGCGGAACCGCCTGGTCCGCCTGGGGTTGAACAGCGGCGACGAGGCCATGGCCAAGGCGGTCTCTAACCTGGATGTGGTGACGGCCGATCTGCAGACCTCGGTGATGAAGACCCGGATGCAGCCGATCAAGAAAGTCTTCGGCCGCTTCCCGCGTCTGGTCCGTGACCTGGCGCGCAACCTGAAGAAAGAAATCAACCTCGAGCTGGTGGGCGAGGAAACCGACCTCGACAAGAACCTGGTGGAGGCGCTCGCCGACCCGCTGGTCCACTTGGTGCGCAATGCCGTCGACCACGGCATCGAGACACCCGAGGAACGCGAGGCGGTGGGTAAGTCGCGTACTGGCCGGGTCGTGCTGTCGGCGGAGCAGGAGGGTGACCACATCCTGCTGATGATCACCGACGACGGCAAGGGAATGGACGCCAACATCCTGCGCGCCAAGGCCGTGGAAAAGGGCCTGCTGGACAAGGACGCGGCGGACCGCCTGACCGATCTGGAAAGCTACAACCTGATCTTCGCCCCGGGTTTTTCCACCAAGACCGAGATTTCCGACGTGTCCGGCCGTGGTGTCGGCATGGACGTGGTGAAGACCAAGATCTCCCAACTGAACGGCACGGTGAACGTGTTCTCGGTCAAGGGCCAGGGGTCGAAGATCGTCATCAAGGTACCGTTGACCCTGGCGATCATGCCGACGCTGATGGTGATGCTGGGCAACCAGGCCTTCGCGTTCCCGCTGGTCAACGTCAACGAGATCTTCCACCTCGACCTGTCCCGGACCAACGTGGTGGACGGCCAGGAAGTGGTGATCGTCCGGGACAAGGCGCTGCCGTTGTTCTACCTCAAGCGCTGGCTGGTCCGCGACGCGGCCTACGAGGAACAGGGCGAGGGCCACGTGGTGATCCTCTCGGTGGGGACCCAGCGCATCGGCTTCGTGGTCGACCAGCTGGTGGGGCAGGAAGAGGTGGTGATCAAGCCCTTGGGCAAGATGCTGCAGGGCACTCCGGGAATGTCCGGCGCCACCATCACCGGCGACGGGCGCATCGCGCTGATTCTCGACGTGCCGAGCATGCTCAAGCGTTACGCGCGTCGGGTCTGATCGTTAACGGCCGGCTCGGGGAGCCGGCCGCCTAGGAGTGTGTATGCCAGTCAAGGTTCTGGTGGTGGACGATTCGGGTTTCTTCCGCCGCCGCGTATCGGAAATCCTTTCCGCGGATCCCAACATCACCGTGGTCGGCACCGCGACCAACGGCCGCGAAGCCATCGACCAGGCGATGACGCTCAAGCCGGACGTCATCACCATGGACTACGAGATGCCGATGATGGACGGCATCACGGCGGTACGGAACATCATGCAGCGCTGTCCGACGCCGGTGCTGATGTTCTCGTCCCTCACCCACGAAGGTGCGCGGGTGACCCTGGATGCCCTGGATGCCGGGGCGGTGGACTACCTGCCGAAGAATTTCGACGACATCTCCCGCAACCCGGACCGGGTGCGGGCGCTGCTGTGCGAGAAGGTCCATACCATTGCCCGCAGCAACCGCCGGTTCAGCACGCCGACGCCCCCGCCTGCAGCGACCAGCCACGCCCCGGCCGCCTCGCCGGCCCCGGCACGTCCCGCGCCGACGCCTTCCGCTTCGTCCGGCGCCAGTATCAGTGCAGCTCCGAAGCGCAAGTCCTACAAGCTGGTGGCCATCGGGACGTCTACCGGCGGGCCGGTCGCCCTTCAGCGGGTACTGACCCAGCTGCCAGCCAATTTCCCGTCTCCCATCGTGCTGATCCAGCACATGCCCGCGGCGTTCACCAAAGCCTTCGCCGAGCGCCTGGACAAGCTGTGCCGGATTTCCGTGAAGGAAGCGGCGGACGGCGACGTGCTGCGCCCCGGGCTGGCGTTGCTGGCCCCGGGTGGCAAGCAGATGATGATCGACCCGCGTGGCGTGGTGAAGATTCTGCCGGGCGACGAGCGCCTGAACTACAAGCCCTGCGTGGACATCACCTTCGGCTCGGCCGCCAAGTCGTTCAACGATAAGGTCCTGGCGGTGGTGCTCACCGGCATGGGGGCCGACGGACGCGAGGGCGCCCGCCTGCTCAAGCAGGGCGGCAGCCAGGTGTGGGCCCAGGACGAAGCCAGCTGCGTAATCTACGGCATGCCCATGGCGGTCGTGAAAGCCAACCTCGCCGATGCGGTCTATGGGCTCGATGACATCGGCAGGCACCTGTCCGAGGCCTGCGTCTGATGGATGTACTCAGCCTTATCGGGTTGATCCTTGCGTTCGTCGCCATCGTTGGCGGCAATTATCTCGAAGGCGGACACGCCGGGGCGTTGTTGAATGGCCCGGCAGCCTTGATCGTCATTGGCGGGACCCTGGCGGCTGCCTTCCTGCAGATGCCGATGAACGTGTTCAAGCGGGCGCTGACCGTGCTGCGCTGGATCTTCTTTCCTCCCGCGGTGGATCTCGCCGGCGGTATCGCGCGGGTCGTGGGCTGGAGCCTGACCGCGCGCAAGGAGGGCCTGCTGGGCCTGGAGTCCGTGGCGGATGCCGAGCCGGACAGCTATGCACGCAAGGGCCTGCAGTTACTGGTGGATGGTGCCGAGCCGGAAGCCATTCGCAGCATCCTCGAAGTCGATCTCTACACGCAGGAAAGTCGTGACATCCAGGCCGCCAAGGTGTTCGAGAGCATGGGGGGCTACGCGCCCACCATCGGCATCATCGGGGCGGTGATGGGCCTGATCCATGTGATGGGCAACCTGGCCGACCCGAGCCAGCTGGGCAGCGGCATTGCCGTCGCCTTCGTCGCCACCATCTACGGCGTGAGCTTCGCCAACCTGCTGTTGTTGCCGATGGGCAACAAGCTCAAGGCCATCGTCATGCGTCAGTCGCGGTATCGGGAGATGCTGCTGGAAGGCATCCTGTCCATCGCCGAAGGCGAGAACCCGCGCTCCATCGAGTTGAAGCTGCAAGGCTTCATGGACTGACCATGGCTCGCCGGCGTCGCGAAGAAGAACACGAGAACCACGAGCGTTGGCTGGTCTCCTATGCCGACTTCATCACCCTGCTGTTCGCGTTCTTCGTGGTGATGTATTCGATTTCCTCCATCAACGAAGGCAAGTACAAAGTGCTGTCCGAGAGCCTGGTGGGGGTGTTCAGCGAGCCACAGCGCTCCATCAAGCCGATCCCGGTGGGAGACGAGCGACCACGGACCACCGAGCCGGACCGTTCCCTGGTGGAGGACAACGAGCAGACCCAATCGGCCATCGACGAACCGGGCGCCGACCCCCTGGAGAAGATCGCCTCCAGCGTGCGCGACGCCTTCGGCGACATGATCATGAGCGACCAGCTCACCATCCGCGGCAACGAGCTGTGGGTGGAGATCGAGCTGAGTTCCAGCCTGCTGTTCCCCAGTGGCGACGCCATCCCCACCAACGCCGCTTTTTCCATCATCGAGAAGGTCGCCAAGATCCTGGCGCCTTTCGAGAATCCCATCCACGTAGAAGGCTTCACCGACAACCTGCCGATCAAGACTTCCCAGTACCCCAGCAACTGGGAGCTATCGGCGGCGCGCTCGGCGAGCATTGTCAGGCTGCTGTCGATGTACGGCGTCAACCCGGGACGCCTGGCCGCGGTAGGCTATGGCGAGTTCCAGCCGGTGGCGGATAATGGCACGCCTGAGGGCCGGGCCAAGAATCGCCGAGTGGTCCTGGTGATTTCCCGCAACCTTGAAGTCCGCCGCAGTGTCAGTGGAGTAGGAAGCGCCCATGCCCAGCCGGATGCCGCGCTCAAGCGCGCTGGCACGCAACCTGCACCGGCCTCGGCGGGGCCGGCACCGGCAGAAGGTGCCGTCAATTCTCCGTCGTCTGCTCCCTGAGGGGCGGACGCCAGGTCTCGGTCGCCACGGCGCGGCCGGGAGGAAGTGAACGATGAGAGTCTGGGCAGTAGCCAATCAGAAAGGCGGGGTCGGCAAGACCACTACGTCCATCGCGCTGGCCGGCCTGCTGGCCGATTCCGGCAAGCGGGTGGTGGTGGTGGACCTCGATCCCCATGGGTCGATGACCAGCTATTTCGGCCATGATCCGGATTCGCTTGAACACAGCAGCTTCGACCTGTTCCTGCATCAGGGCGCGGTGCCCGATGGCTTGCCGCAGCAGTTGCTGCGGGAGACCAGCCACGAGCGCATCGCCCTTTTGCCGTCGAGCACCGCGCTGGCCACCCTGGAGCGCCAGTCGCCTGGGCAGAGCGGCCTGGGCCTGGTGGTGTCGAAGAGCCTGGCGCAGCTCTGGCAGGACTTCGATCACGCCATCATCGACAGCCCGCCGCTGCTGGGGGTGCTGATGGTGAATGCCCTCGCGGCAAGCCAGCAGTTGGTGATCCCGGTGCAGACGGAGTTCTTGGCGGTGAAGGGCCTGGAGCGCATGGTCAGCACCCTGGCGATGATCAATCGCTCCCGGCGCCAGGCATTGCCCTACACCATCGTCCCGACCCTGTTCGACCGGCGCACCCAAGCGTCGCTGAATACCCTGCGCCTGCTGCGCGACACCTACCCGGATCACCTGTGGCCGGCCTACATCCCCATCGACACGCGCTTGCGGGATGCCAGCCGGGCGGGCCTGACGCCGTCCCGCTTCGACGGCAACAGCCGGGCGGTCCTGGCCTACCGGGCGCTACTCAAGCACCTGCTGAACCAGCAGGTCGCCGCGCAGGTGGCCTGAAATGCCGTCTTGTGGTGAACTGGTCCGCTCAAGCTGCGCCGTGACCGGCCGATAGGCTGTTCGACTCTTTTTCGCAGGTCCTCATCATGAGCCGCACTCTCACCGCCACCCGTCCGCAAGTCGCGCTGCAGAACTACCTGGACGCGCTGTTGCAAGAAGCGTCGGTCGAGTTCGAGCCGGTGGCCGAACCGAAGACCGTGACGCCTGCGCCGGCCGTGGCACCGAAGCCGGTGGAGCGCGAAGTCGAGCCGAGCACGAAGCCGGACGTCCAGCAGAGCATCAGTCTCGACGAGTTCGAGGCGGCCGTGCTCGAAGAGCAGGTCCGCGATGCCCGCCTGGCCCCGGCACCGGCGCCGGTCGGGAAGCGCCGGTCGGAGCCGCCGCGCCCGGTCATCGAGACGCGGGTCGCGGAACCTACTCCGCTGGTGATTCCTATCGCCTCGCCGCTGCAACTGGTGGTGGAGCCGGTCGCCGACGTGGGCACGCAGGTCGAGACGCCGCCTGTGCCCGTGCCCGCCGCCGTCCGCGAGGATGGGCGACCCGCCTGGGCCGACGAGCCCTTCGAGTGCCTGTTGTTCGACGTGGCCGGCCTGACCCTGGCGGTACCGCTGGTGTGCCTGGGTTCCATCTACCCCTTGGAGGGCTCGGAGCTCACCCCGTTGTTCGGACAGCCGGACTGGTTCCTCGGTATCCTTCCGTGCCAGGCGGGCAACCTCAAGGTGCTGGACACCGCCCGCTGGGTGATGCCCGACCGCTACCGCGACGATTTTCGCGCCGGTCTGCAGTACGTGATTTCCGTGCAGGGCTACGAATGGGGCCTGGCGGTGCATCAGGTGAGTCGTTCGATCCGCCTCGACCCCAACGAGGTCAAGTGGCGCAGCCAGCGCAGTCAACGCCCCTGGCTGGCCGGCACGGTGATCGAACACATGTGCGCGCTGCTGGACGTATCCGCCCTGGCCGAACTGATCGCCAGCGGCGCCATCAAGCGCATGAGCCTGAATTGATCGAAAGCGAGCCTGCCCGCCCGGGGGGCTCTATAGTGATGACAACGGGGCAACCCCGCGCATGCCGCGACGGCGGTTCTAGACGAGGCTAGGGAACATGAAGAAAACGTCCGCACAGGGTTCCGAAGATCCGATTCTGCAATGGGTGACCTTCCGCCTGGACAACGAGACCTATGGCATCAACGTGATGCAGGTCCAGGAAGTCCTGCGCTACACCGAGATCGCGCCGGTCCCGGGCGCGCCCAGCTACGTGCTGGGGATCATCAACCTGCGCGGCAACGTGGTCACGGTGATCGACACCCGCCAGCGCTTCGGCCTGTCCTCGGCGGCTGTGACCGACAATACCCGCATCGTCATCATCGAAGCGGACAAGCAGGTGGTGGGGATACTCGTCGACAGCGTCGCCGAAGTGGTCTACCTGCGCCAGTCCGAGGTAGAGACTGCGCCCAACGTGGGCAACGAGGAGTCGGCCAAGTTCATCCAGGGCGTCTGCAACAAGAATGGCGAACTGCTGATCCTGGTCGAGCTGGACAAGATGATGAGCGAGGAAGAGTGGTCCGAGCTGGAGAGCATCTGACTTGCTGGAGTACGCGCTCATCGGCCTGGCGCTCGTCTGCATCGTGGCGCTGGGCGGTACCTGCATGTGGTTGGCCATGAGCCTGCGCCAGCAGGCCCACCTGCAGCACGAGCGCGATGCCTTGCGGGACCAGCGCCTCAAGGAGCTTTCCAAGCGGCTGGATGCCTACCTGACCGGTAGCGTGCGGATGGGCGAAGAATTGCAGGAGCTGCGCCGGGTCGTCGCGCCGCTGCCGGACAAGCTGCACCAGATCGAGCAGCGCGACCCCAGCAGCCTGTCCTTCACCCAGGCGGCGCGCCTGGTGGGTCTGGGCGCCAGCGTCGACGACCTCACTCAATCCTGTGGGCTGTCCAAGGCCGAAGCGGAGCTGGTCAGCAAGCTGCATCAGGCCCGGCACTGAGGCTTTTCAGCGCGGCGGCTCCAGCATCGGCAGGGGCGGCGGACTGACGTCCCGCTCGCCGGGTTCGGTCGCACTGAAGCCTTCCGGGCATTTCCCTTTCAGATACCAGGCGAACGCGATGATTTCCGCGAGGGTGCGATACAGTGCCTCGGGAATCGCATCGCCCAATTCGAGCTTCGCCAGCAAGCGCACCAGGTCCGCGTTCTCGTAGATCGGTACTTCGTATTCCCGGGCGATGGCGAGGATTTCCTCCGCCAGGGTATCGTCTCCCTTGGCGCTGAGGGTCGGGGCGTTCTGCCCGTCGTAGGCCAGGGCGATGGCCTGGCGGGGGGGCTGGCTGCTCATGCGGTTTCGTCGATCCAGCGGTGGTCTAGCACGGTACGCCGGCCCTGGGGCGGAACACCCTGGCGACAGTCCAGGTCGCCCACCGCGAGCCCGGCGGCCAGCAGCCGTTCCCGCAGGGTCGACAGTTCACCGTCGATCAGGGTGGCGGTATCCGACCGCTCTGCCCAGATCTGGCTCGACACACTGCCTCGCAGCAACTGCGCCTGAACCTGCATGGGCCCCAGGGGCGACAGGTCGAAGGCCAACTCCACCCGCCACAGGGCGTCCTGTTGCTCGCCCTTGGCGGCGCCGTCCTCCTCTCGCTGGACTTTTACCTGCAGCGGCACGATGTCCTGATGCTGGCGCATGGGCAGCTCCAGTTGCCAAGTGGTCAGCACCGTGCCGTCGGGGCCGACCTGGCTCTGGGCCAGGCTGGACAACTGGTGGGTCTGCAGCCGCGACACCGCAGCCGCGGCCAGTTTCAGCAACCCCTCCAGGTCGCCTTCCTTTTCCAGGGTTTGCACCAGTCGCGCTGGGAGCGGAAAGGTGATGCCTTGCTGGCGTAGGCCATTCTGGCCCAGCGCGCCGAGGGCGTTGCGGACGAAGGCTGGCAGCGCCTGGGTCAGGGCGGCGGCGACGTTCGCGGCGGCGGGCAGCGAACCCGCACCATTGGGCAGGCTGGGCGCCATCTGTGCGATCAGTCGCAGCAGGTTGGCCTTGAGGTCCTGGGCCAATGCACCGGTCTGGCCTGCCAGCAGCTTGGCCTCCAGCAATAGCCCGCTGTCGCCCATGGCCTTGGACAGGCCCGAGGGGTCGCTCAGTTTCTGCAGATCGGGGAGGGCGTCCAGCAGGTCGTCCAGGGATGCCTGCATGTCGCCCGGCAGGTTGCTGCTCAGCCCTTGCAGCGCCTTGAACAGGGCGTCCAGGGAACCCTGGCGGCTTTGCTGCCCGCTGAGTTGCTGGGTGACCTCTAGCTGATCCAGCTGCAGGCTCAGGGGAATGAACTGGAGGGACTGGGCGCCCCGGACCTGCGCAGTGAGCAGGCTCCCCAGGGGCAGCGGCTGGCTGCTGTCCATCGCGATGCGCTGGCCACCGAGTGGCCCGTTGAGCAATTGGGCAACGATGCGGAAAAGGGTCTTCTGGGTCTGCTCCTGGACCATCTGCTGGCTGGCCACCACCTTGCCTTGCAGCAGAGTGCCGACCGGCACCTGGTCGAGGTCCAGGCTCTCCAGGGGCAGGCCGGCACCGGCCTGGGCGATGACTGCCAGACGGGTCTCCGACAATGCCGTGACATTCACCGCGCTGCCCGGTGGTAAAGCCCGGGGGCTTTCGGCCTCCACGGTGGTTTCGCGGCCATTGTCCAGGGTCAGCTTCAACAGGACCTGAAAGCTCTGGGCGGTTTCCTGCACCGCGACCACTTCGGCCTTGGCGCTCTGGCCGGGGCCGAGCAGGCCGTCCAGCGGTTGCAACAGCTTCAGCGCCAGGTCGGCGCCGGCGTTGCTGCGGTTCGCCGGCAGGTTAGGGGGGAGGGGGCGGGTTCCGCTGATTTCAGACATTACCGGCTACAACCTGTCGAAAATGCCCGCTTCGGGGTCGGGACATGCCATGTATAATGCCGCCCCGTCCGGACGACCGCGTCGACCTGTCCAGTATAGCGGCCGTCATCCCACCGACTTGAATGCGTAAGCGGTGCAGCGCGCTGGCCGATCCGGCTGCCGCTTTGTCCACCGCGCCTCGTTGGATAGCCATGCCGTGAGCGTTCCCTTCCTCGAAACCCTGGATCTCGCCTGTGAGCGCGACTGGCGCCTGCTGTTCGAGCATCTGGACGTGCGCCTGGAACCGGGGGAGATGCTTCAGGTGAGCGGGCCCAACGGCAGTGGCAAGACCAGCCTGTTGCGCCTGCTCGCCGGGCTGATGCAGCCCAGCATGGGGGAAGTGCGCCTGCATGGCCAGCCGGTCCGCCGCGCGGCCCTGGCCGACGAATTGCTGTGGATCGGTCACGCCGCCGGGATCAAAGGCCTGCTCAGTGCCGAGGAAAACCTCGCCTGGCTGTGCGCGCTGCACCGTCCCGCCTCCCGCGAGGTCATCTGGAACGCCCTGGCCGAGGTGGGCCTGCGGGGCTTCGAGGACGTCCCCTGCCATACCCTGTCGGCGGGCCAGCAACGGCGCGTGGCTCTGGCGCGCCTGTACCTGGATGTGCCGCCGCTGTGGATCCTCGACGAACCCTTCACCGCCCTGGACCGCCACGGCGTGGCACAGCTGGAGCGTCATCTGGTCCGGCATTGCGAGCGAGGCGGCCTGGTGGTGCTGACCACCCACCACCATCTGACGGAACGCCCTGCCACCCATCGCGAGCTTGACCTGGGGCAGCGCGCCGCATGACCGGGCCGTTTATTCTCCTGATCGCCCGCGAGGCCCGGTTGTTGTGCCGTCGGCCGGCGGACGTGGCCAACCCGCTGGTGTTCTTCGCCATCGTCGTCGCCCTGTTCCCCCTGGCGGTAGGGCCGGAGACCCAGCAGTTGCAGAACCTGTCGCCAGGCCTGGTGTGGGTCGCGGCGCTGCTGGCGGTGCTGCTGTCCCTGGATGGCCTGTTCCGCAGCGATTTCGAGGACGGCTCCCTCGAGCAGTGGGTCGTTTCGCCGCACCCCCTGCCGCTTCTGGTGTTGGCCAAGGTGCTGGCACACTGGCTGTTTTCCGGTCTGGCGCTGGTGGTACTGGCGCCGTTGCTGGCCTTGATGCTGGGCTTGCCCGGGCGCTGCCTGCCGGTGCTGCTGCTGTCGCTGTTGCTGGGCACCCTGACCCTCAGCCTGCTGGGGGCGGTGGGCGCGGCGCTGACCGTCGGGCTCAAGCGGGGCGGCCTGTTGCTGGCGCTGCTGATCCTGCCGCTGTACATCCCCGTGCTGATCCTCGGCAGCGGGGCCTTGCAGGCGGCCTTGCAGGGAATGCCCAGCGTTGGCCACCTGCTCTGGCTGGCCAGCCTCACCGCCCTTGCGGTGACCCTGACACCCTTTGCGATAGCCGCCGGCCTGACCATCAGCGTCGGCGAATGATAACGACCGGATCGACCTGATGAATTGGACGTGGTTTCACAAGCTGGGCTCGCCCAAATGGTTCTACGAGATCAGCGGCTGCTGGCTGCCGGGCCTGGCCTGGGCAGCCGGGCTGCTGATCGTCGTCGGCACCGTCTGGGGCCTGGCCTTCGCGCCGCCGGACTACCAGCAGGGCAACAGCTTCCGGATCATCTATATCCACGTGCCGGCGGCGATCCTGGCCCAGTCCATCTACGTGATGCTGGCCGTGGCCGGTCTGGTGGGCCTGGTCTGGAAGATGAAGCTGGCCGACGTCGCCCTGCAGCAGGCCGCGCCCATCGGCGCCTGGATGACCTTCATCGCCCTGCTCACCGGCGCGGTGTGGGGACGCCCCACCTGGGGCGCCTGGTGGGTCTGGGACGCGCGGCTCACCTCGATGCTGATCCTGCTGTTCCTGTACTTCGGTGTGATCGCCCTGGGTCAGGCCATCGGCAACCGCGACAGCTCGGCCAAGGCCTGCGCGGTCCTGGCGCTGGTGGGCGTGATCAACATCCCGATCATCAAGTACTCGGTGGAGTGGTGGAACACCCTGCACCAGCCGGCCACCTTCAAGATCACCGAGAAGCCGGCGATGCCGATGGAGATGTGGCTGCCGCTGCTGGTGATGGTGCTGGGGTTCTACTGTTTCTTCGCCGCCGTGCTGCTGGCGCGGATGCGCCTGGAGGTGCTGCGCCGGGAAGCCCGCAGCAGCTGGGCCAAGGCCGAGGTGAAGGCCCGGGTGGAGGCGTCGCGATGAGCTTCTCGACCTTCGCCGAGTTCCTCGCCATGGGTCACCATGGCCTCTACGTCTGGTCCGCCTACGGCATCACCGCCGTGGTCCTGGTCCTCAACGCCGTCCTGCCGGTCCTGGCCCGGCGGCGTTATCTGCAAGACGAGGCGCGACGTCTGCGCCGGGAGAACACACCGTGAACGCCGTTCGCAAGAAACGCCTGTACATCGTCCTCGGCATCCTCGCCGGGGTCGCCGTGGCCGTGGCCCTGGCGCTGTCTGCTTTGCAGCAGAACATCAACCTGTTCTACACGCCGAGCCAGATCGCCAACGGCGAGGCGCCCACCGATACCCGCATCCGTGCCGGCGGGATGGTGGAGGAGGGGTCACTGAAACGCTCCGGGGATTCCCTCGACGTGCAGTTCGTGGTCACCGACTTCACCAAGGAAGTGACCATCCGCTACCGCGGCATCCTGCCCGACCTGTTCCGCGAGGGGCAGGGCATCGTCGCCCTGGGCAAGCTGGGCACCGACGGCGTGCTGGTGGCCGACGAGGTGCTGGCCAAGCACGATGAGAAATACATGCCGCCGGAAGTGACCAAGGCGCTCAAGGACAGCGGCCGCCTGCCGCCGACGAAGGAGGGCTGAGTATGGTCCCCGAACTGGGCCACTTGGCCCTGATCCTCGCCCTGTGCTTTGCCGTGGTGCAGGCCAGCCTGCCGCTGATCGGCGCCTGGCGTGGCGACCGCCAGTGGATGGGCCTGGCCCAACCGGCCGCCTGGGCGCAATTCGCCTTCCTGGCCTTCGCCTTCGCCTGCCTGGCTCACGCCTTCCTCACCGACGATTTCTCGGTGGGTTACGTGGCGAGCAACTCCAACAGCGCGCTGCCCTGGTACTACAAGCTCAGCGCGGTGTGGGGCGCCCACGAGGGCTCGTTGCTGCTGTGGGCGTTCATCCTCGGCGGCTGGACTTTCGCCGTGTCGATCTTCTCGCGGCAGTTGCCCGAGGTGATGCTGGCCCGCGTCCTGGCGGTGATGGGTATGATCAGTACCGGCTTCCTGCTGTTCCTCATCATCACCTCCAACCCGTTCAGCCGCCTGCTGCCCCAGACCCCGGCGGACGGCAATGACCTCAACCCGCTGCTGCAGGACTTCGGCCTGATCGTCCACCCGCCGATGCTCTACATGGGTTACGTAGGCTTCTCCGTGGCCTTCGCCTTCGCCATCGCCGCGTTGCTGGGGGGCCGCCTCGACGCCGCCTGGGCGCGCTGGTCGCGGCCGTGGACGCTGGTGGCCTGGGGCTTCCTCGGCGTCGGCATCGTGCTGGGCTCCTGGTGGGCCTACTACGAACTGGGCTGGGGCGGCTGGTGGTTCTGGGACCCGGTGGAGAATGCCTCCTTCATGCCGTGGCTGGTGGGCACCGCGCTGATCCACTCCCTGGCCGTGACCGAGAAGCGCGGGGTGTTCAAGAGCTGGACCGTGCTGCTGGCCATCGCCGCGTTCTCCCTGAGCCTGCTGGGCACCTTCCTGGTACGTTCCGGGGTCCTCACCTCGGTGCACGCCTTCGCCTCCGACCCGGCCCGCGGGGTGTTCATCCTGGCATTCCTGCTGGTGGTGGTGGGCGGCTCCCTGACGCTGTTCGCCATCCGCGCCCCCGTGGTGAAGAGCCAGGTAGGCTTCGCCCTCTGGTCGCGGGAAACCCTGCTGCTGGTGAACAACCTGGTGCTGGTGGTAGCGGCCTCCATGATCCTGCTGGGCACCCTGTACCCGCTGATCCTCGATGCCCTGAGCGGCGCCAAGCTGTCGGTGGGGCCGCCGTACTTCAACGCCTTGTTCCTGCCGCTGATGGCCGTGCTGATGGCGGTGCTGGCCATTGGCGTCCTGGTGCGCTGGAAAGACACCCCTCTCACCTGGCTGGCCGGCATGCTCACGCCGGTGCTGCTGGGCAGCGTGGCCCTGGGGGCGCTGGGCGCCTTCGTCCTGGGGGATTTCCACTGGGCGGTCCTGGCGGTCTGCCTGCTCTGCGCCTGGGTGGTACTGGCGGGTGCCCGCGACCTGCTGGACAAGACCCGACACAAGGGTTTCATCGCCGGTGTGCGGGGCTTGGGACGCAGCTACTGGGGCATGCAACTGGCCCACGCCGGCATCGCCGTGTGCGCCCTGGGTATCGTGCTGTCCAGCCAGTACAGCGCCGAGCGCGACCTGCGCATGGCGCCGGGGGAATCGGTGGAACTGGCCGGGTATCGCTTCGTCTTCGACGGGGCGAAGCACCACACCGGGCCGAACTACACCTCGGACCGCGGCACCATCCGGGTCTTCGAGAGCGACCGCGAGGTGGCTGTCCTGCACCCGGAGAAGCGCCTGTACAGCGTGCAGCGCTCGATGATGACCGAAGCGGGCATCGACGCCGGCTTCACCCGCGACCTCTACGTGGCCCTGGGCGAACCTCTGGATGACGGGGCCTGGGCGGTGCGCGTGCACGTGAAGCCTTATGTGCGCTGGATCTGGATCGGCGGCCTGCTGATGAGCGGTGGCGGCCTGCTGGCGGTGCTGGACCGTCGCTACCGGCTGCGCATCAAGACCCGCGTACGCGACACCCTGGGGCTGGCGAACGCCTGACCTCGATGACCTGGGCGGAGATGGCCTCTTGAAACGTTTGATCCTGTTGCTGCCGCTGGCGATCTTCCTGGGGATCGCCGTATTCCTTTACCGCGGCCTGTTCCTCGACCCTGCCGAACTGCCCTCGGCGCTGATCGGCAAGCCGTTGCCGGCGTTCTCCCTGCCATCGGTGGATGAGCCGGGACGGACCTTCACCGTCGCCGACCTGAAGGGGCCGGCCCTGGTGAACGTCTGGGCCACCTGGTGTGTGGCCTGCAAGGTGGAACACCCGGTCCTCAACGACTTGGCCGGCCGGGGCGTGACCCTTTACGGGGTGAACTACAAGGACGACACCGCTGCCGCCCAGAAATGGCTGAAGGAGTTCCACAACCCCTACCGTCTCAACGTCAGCGACACCCAGGGCACCCTGGGGCTGGATCTGGGGGTGTACGGTGCACCGGAGACCTTCCTCATCGACAAGCACGGGGTGATCCGCCACAAATACGTCGGCGTGATCGACGAGCGTGTCTGGCGCGAGCAGATCGCGGCCCTCTACCAGGGGCTGGTGGACGAATGAGGCGCCTGCTGATCGTCCTGTTGCTGGGAATCGGGCTGGCGGGTGGTGCCCGGGCTGCCATCGATACCTACACCTTTTCCAGCGACGCCGAGCGCGAGCGCTTCCACGACCTGACCAAGGAACTGCGCTGCCCCAAATGCCAGAACCAGGACATCGCCGACTCCAACGCGCCGATCGCCGCCGACCTGCGCCGGGAAATCCACCGGATGCTGCAGGACGGCCAGAGCGATCAGCAGATCGTCGATTACCTGGTGGCCCGCTACGGTGACTTCGTCCGCTACAAGCCGCCACTGAACGCCCGCACCGCGTTGCTCTGGTACGGGCCGGCCGGCCTGCTGCTGGGGGGCCTGCTGGTGCTCGGGGTGATCGTCGTGCGTCGGCGTCGGGTCGAGCGCACGCCCTCGGCGGCCCGCCTCGACGACGACGAACGCGCGCGCCTGGCGGCGCTGCTGGCTCACGAAGAACGGGATACCCCTTATCCATGATCGATTTCTGGCTCCCCGCCGGCCTGATGCTGCTGGTGGCCCTGGCGTTCCTGGCGCTGCCCGCGGTACGCGGCCGCCGTGCCCAAGTCGAGGAAGACCGCACCGCCCTGAATGTGGCTCTGTACCAGGAACGCCAGGCTGAACTCCGTGCCCAGCATGCGGCGGGCACCCTGGATGCGGAGCGGCTGGACGCAGGCCTGGCGGAAGCCGCCCGCGAGCTGCTGGCCGATACCGACGACAGCGCCGAGCCCCGTGCCACGGCTCGGCTCGGCCGCTGGGTCCCGCTGCTCGCCGCGCTACTGGTGCCGCTCTGCGCCCTCGGCCTTTACCTGCACTGGGGCTCCAGCGCCAAGGTGGAACTGGCCCGGGAACTGCGGGAAGCGCCGCGCTCCCTGGACGACATGACCTCGCGCCTGGAGCGGGTGGTGCAGGTGCAGCCGGACTCCGCCGATAGCTGGTACTTCCTCGGCCGTGCCTACATGGCCCAGGAGCGTCCGGCGGATGCGGCGAAGGCCTACGAACGTGCGGTCGCCCTGGCCGGGCGCCAGCCCGAACTGCTGGGCCAGTGGGCCCAGGCTCTGTATTTCGCGGCCAACAAGCGCTTCGAGGAGCCGGTGCGGGTGCTCACGGAGGAAGCCTTGCGGGCCGATCCCCGGGAGGCCACCAGCCTCGGCCTGATGGGCATCGATGGCTTCGAGCGGGGTGATTATCGCCAGGCGGTGGAATACTGGACACGCCTGCTGGCGGCCTTGCCGCCCGAGGACCCCTCCCGGGATTCGATCCAGGGCGGTATCGAGCGGGCCCGGGAGAAACTCGGCGAGACCGCTGCCACGGCCCAGGTGGATGACGGGAAACCGTCAGCCGCGGCCGAGGGGCCGACCCTCAAGGCGCGGGTTTCCCTCTCGGCGGACCTGCAGGGCAAGGTGCAACCAGGCGACAGCGTGTTCGTCTTCGCCCGGGCCGCGTCGGGCCCGCCGATGCCCCTGGCGGCGAAGCGGCTGACGGTGGCCGACCTGCCGGTGGACGTCAGCCTGAGCGATGCCGACGCGATGATGCCGCAGCTGCGCCTGTCGCAGTTTCCTCAGGTCCAGCTGGTGGCCCGGGTCTCCCGCGCCGGCGATGCGACCCGCGGCGAGTGGATCGGTCGCAGCGCGACGCTGTCGAACGCCACTGCGGAACCCCAGAACCTGATCATCGACAGTCCCGACGCCAAGTGAAGGCCGGCGGGACCCGAACCGGAGCCCGCCATGCCCACCGCCAACCGTGTCCTGCTTTGCTGCCTGCTGTCCCTGGGCCTGAGCGCTTGTACCGTCCACCGCGCGCCGTCGCCCGGTGGCGAGCCACCCCCTCCGCCGGTGCCCAGCCAGCCGGCACCCGGCACCCCGTCCGGTACTCCATCCGGGCCGGTGACCGATACGCCGCCGCCGGCGCCCACTCGCATGAAGACCCACTCCCGCTACGCGCCTCCCCCAAGCGGGTCGAGCTACTGGGACAATGCCCTGGGCGTGTACGTACTGGAGAACACGCCAGGCCTGTACTACCGGGAACGGGTGTACTATCGCTGGCAGGAAGGCTGGAGCTATTCAGAGAGCCCCAATGGCCCCTGGCACCCGACGGATGTCAGCGGCGTGCCTGCCGGCCTGGGCAGTCACTACGGGAATTGAACGCGTCGCGCCCCGGGAGCGCTGCAGCGAGCGAGCCAGCC
Organism: Pseudomonas mangiferae; assembly: GCF_007109405.1. Taxonomy (GTDB): domain Bacteria; phylum Pseudomonadota; class Gammaproteobacteria; order Pseudomonadales; family Pseudomonadaceae; genus Pseudomonas_T; species Pseudomonas_T mangiferae. Next base: position 115,067 of record NZ_VJOY01000008.1, on the reverse strand, counting down.
GCCTGGAGAAGGAACGGAAGTGCGCCGCGGTCATGCGGCGCCTGAGTCCCGTGAGAAGGGATGCCGCCGTCGGCGGCATCGCCCGGGTCACTGCGGCGTATAGAGCTGGTCGAACAGCCCGCCATCGTTGAAGTGGGTCTTCTGGATCTCGCGCCAGTCGCCGAAGGTCTTTTCCACCGGCAGGAAGTCCACTTTCGGGAAGCGATCGGCAAATTCGGCAAGGATCTGCGGGTTGCGCGGCCGCAGGTAGTTCTTCGCGGCGATACGCTGCCCTTCGTCGCTCCACAGGTACTTCAGGTAGGCCTCGGCCTGCTTGCGGGTGCCTTTCTTGTCGACCACCTTGTCCACTACGGTCACCGGCGGCTCCGCCTCGGCGGACACGCTGGGGTAGACCACCTCGAAACCGCCCCGGCCGAATTCGCGGGCGATCATCTCCGCCTCGTTCTCGAAGGTCACCAGCACATCGCCGATCTGGTTCTGCATGAAGGTGGTGGTGGCGGCACGGCCGCCGGTGTCCAGGACCGGCGCATGCTTGAACAGCTCGCCGACGAAGGCCTTGGCCTTGTTCTCGTCACCGCCGTTCTTCAGCACATAGCCCCAGGCGGACAGGTAGGTGTAGCGACCGTTGCCGGAGGTCTTGGGGTTGGGTACCACCACCTGCACGCCGTCCTTCACCAGATCCGGCCAGTCCTTCAGGCCTTTGGGGTTGCCCTTGCGCACGATGAACACCGTGGCGGAGGTGAAGGGCGCGCTGTGGTCCGGCAGGCGTGTGGCCCAGTCCTGGGGAATCAGGCTGCCGTTGTCCGCCAGGGCATTGATGTCGGTGGCCATGTTCATGGTGATGACGTCGGCCGGCAGGCCGTCGATCACCGCCCGGGCCTGCTTGCTGGAGCCGCCATGGGACATCTGCAGGGTGATCGCCTCGCCTGCCGTCTGCTGCCAGTACTTCTGGAACGCCGGGTTGTACTCCTTGTAAAAGTCCCGCATCACGTCGTAGGAGACGTTGAGCAGGGTGGTGGCGGCCGAGGCGGTGGTGCCCAGGGCGAGGCCGGTGGCTAGCAGGGAAGCGGCGAAGATGCGTTTCACGTCGGTTTCCTTAACGGTTCGCTGAACGAAAGCGTCGACTATAGCAATCGGCCATATCGCGCCTAAAGATCGAAAACGCCTGTGGTTATACCTCATCCAGCGCGTCCAGTGCCCAGGCGAGGTTGCGCCGCGCCGGCGCCTCCCAGCGCTCGCGGATTTCCCCATGCCAGTAGAGCGCCGGCATCGCCAGCAACTGGCGCAGCAGCGCGCCGCGACCGGTCCTGAACAGCGGTTCCGGCACCCAGGCGTATTCGGCGCGGATCGCCGTTTCGTAATGGCGGTAGGTCGTCGGTTCGCTGGCGAGGATCGCCAGGTCCAGGTCCACCACCAGGCCGGCATCGCCGTGAAGCGGTGGCTCGCGATGGCAGGTGGCGATGATCAGCTCGCTCACCGGCGCCACGTACCGGGTGAGTCCGGCCTCGGTCAGCCAGCCGGCGGCCACGTCGGCGCTAGCGGCCTCGTTGTCCTGCCGATGGGTGTCGTAGACCAGGTCATGGGTCCACAAAGCCAGTTCCACCTGGTCCGGTTGCCGGGCGAGGTGACGCCAGTCATCGAAGTGGGCGAGGCAGGCGAGAATGTGCACGGCGCCGTGGTAATGCCGCTCGGGCGCGTCATAGGCGGCTTCCAGGGCGGGAAATGCATGGAGTGGGGCGGCCGCGCCGAGCCGTCGCCACAGGGCCGCCCACCGCCGCGGGTCCAGGCGTGGTTCAGTCATGCCGGGCGTCCCGTGGGAACAGGGCGCTGCCGCAGCGGCTGCAGAAGGCGGCATTGCCCTCGTGGCTCGACTTGGCGCAGTTCGGGCAATCGTGCCTGAGACCGCTGTCCTGGCGCATGGCGTTGGCCAGTTCGGCGGTGAAAATGCCGGTGGGCACGGCGATGATGGAGTAGCCGGTGATCATCACCAGGGCCGCCACGCCCTGGCCCAGGGGCGTCTTCGGGGTGATGTCGCCGAAGCCCACAGTGGTCAGGGTCACCACCGCCCAGTAAATGCTGATGGGAATGCTGGTGAAGCCGTGGCGTGGCCCCTCGATCACGTACATCAGCGCCCCGAAGACGATCACCAGGGTGGTCACGCTGAGCAGGAACACCACGATCTTCTGCCGGCTGCCGCGCAGGGCATTGAGCAGGTAGTTGGCCTGGTTCAGGTACTGGCGCAGTTTGAGCACCCGGAACACCCGCATCAGGCGCAGGGCGCGGACGATGGTCAGATACTGGGCGTCCGGGTAGAGCAGGCCGATGAAGGCCGGCAGGATCGCCAGCAGGTCTACCAGGCCGAAAAAGCTCAGCGCATAGCGCCACGGGCTGGGTGCGCTGTACAGGCGCATCAGGTATTCCACGGTGAACAGCGTGGTGAAGCACCATTCCAGTCCGTACAGCGGCCCGCCGTATTGGCGGTGGAGGGGCTCGATGCTGTCCAGCAGCACCACCACGAGGCTGCTGACGATCAGCCCGATGAGCCAGGTATCGAAGCGGCGGCCGGCGTCCGTGTCGGATTCGAAGATGATGCGGTACAGGCGTTGGCGCCGGCCGCTGGGGTGATGCATCCGTTTCTCCTCGTGCCAGTCCCGCGAACGGCGTGGCCGCGGGGTGAAGCGTTCCGTTTTGAGCGCGCCGGTCGGGTTTGGTTGCGGCGGGTAACGCTAGTCTCCATGGCCGTCGGGCGTCACCCGGGCCGTCACCAGCACGGCGCGGAAATCGTTGACGTTGGTCCGGGTCGGGCCGGTGATCACCAGGTCGTCCAGGGCGGCGAAATAGCCGTAGCCGTCGTTGTCCGCCAGGGCATCGGCCGTGCACAGCCCCAGCGCTTCGGCCCGGGCCGCGGTGGTTGGCGACAGGTAGGCGCCGGCATTGTCTTCCGAGCCATCGATGCCATCGGTATCCGCCGCCAGGGCATGGACGCCGGGAAACCCTTTCAGGCTGTCGGCGAGACCCAGGAGGAACTCGGCGTTGCGCCCGCCCCGACCCTGGCCTCGCACGGTGACCGTGGTCTCGCCGCCGGAGAGGATCACGCAGGGCGGCTCCATCGGCTGGCCATGCCAGGCGATCTGCCGGGCGATGCCGGCGTGGACCTTCGCCACCTCCCGGGCCTCCCCCTCCAGGTCGCCGAGGATCAGCGGGGTGACGCCGGCGGCGCGAGCGCGCGCGGCGGCGGCCTCCAGGGAGCGTTGGGGGCGAGCGATCAGTTGATAGTGGCTGCGGGAAAACGCCGGATCGCCTGGCTTGGGGGTTTCCGAGCGGACGTCGCGCAGCCAGGCGGTCACCGCCGCCGGTGGGTCGATGGCGTAGCGGGCGAGGATCTCCAGGGCGTCGGTGGACGTGGTGAGGTCGGGCACGGTGGGCCCGGAGGCAATCACGCTGGGGTCATCGCCCGGGACATCGGAAATGGCATAGGTGTATACCGTGGCCGGCCAGCAGGCCTTGGCCAGGCGGCCGCCCTTGATGGCCGACAGGTGCTTGCGCACGCAATTCATCTCGCCGATGGTGGCGCCGGACTTCAGCAGCGCGCGGTTGATCGCCTGCTTGTCCGCCAGGCTGACACCTTTCGCCGGCAGCGCCAGCAGGGACGAGCCCCCTCCCGACAGCAACACGATCACCCGGTCCTGCTCGCTCAGCCCGCTCACCCGTTCCAGTGCCCGTCGGGCGAAACGCTCGCCGGCATCGTCCGGCACCGGGTGGGCGGCTTCCACCACCTCGATGCGCCGGCACGCCTCGCCATGCCCGTACCGGGTGACCACCAGCCCTTCGATGTCGCCGTCCCAGGCCGTTTCCAGCGCCTTGGCCATGGCTGCTGCCGCCTTGCCGGCGCCGATCACCACCAGCCGGCCACTGCGATCAGCAGGCAGACAAGGCGCCAGCACCTGGGCCGGGTGGGCCGCGGCCACTGCTGTGTCGAAGAGTTCGCGGAGGAACGCCGCCTCGGTTTCCATGGATGCCTCCTGGTGCAGAGAAGGGGACAGGGTAGCCGAACCGGGGGCAGGGGGTCAGGCCAGGGTGGGCGTCTCGTCGATGCCGCAGCCCTTGAGCACCAGACGGATGATCGTGTCGGCGGCCGCGTCGTAGTCGGCGTCGTCCAGGCGGGCCTTGCCGGTGACCACGGCGATCTGCCAGTCGAAGTCGGCGTAGGTCTGGGTCGCGGCCCAGATGCTGAACAGCAGGTGATGAGGGTCGACTCCGTGCATCTGCCCGGTCTCGATCCAGCGCTGGATGCAGGCGACGTTATGGCGTGCCTGGTCGTTGAGCTGGCGGGTCTGCTCGGCACTCAGGTGCGGCGCGCCGTGCATGATCTCGCTGGCGAAGACCTTGGAGGCATGGGGCAGTTCGCGGGAAATGCGGATCTTCGAGCGGATGTAGGCGGTCAGCACGTCCAGCGGATCGCCGGGGCGATTGAACGGTGCGGAGGCTTCCAGGAGCGGCTCGACGATGCTCTCCAGCACCTCCCGGTAGAGGTTTTCCTTGGACTTGAAGTAGTAGTAGACGTTGGGCTTGGGCAGCCCGGCGCGGGCGGCGATGTCGCTGGTCTTGCTGGCGGCGAACCCCCTGTCGGCGAAAACCTCGCTGGCGGCACGCAGGATCAGGTCGCGGTTGCGCTCGCGGATGCTGGACACATCGGTTCCTGGGGGCGGCGAATGGACGGCCGGGGATGGTAGCACCCGCTTCTTCGGGGGCTCAAGCTGGCGCTTTCGGGGAGGGAGGGGAAGGGCGGCGGGGTGTTGCGTGTCATGCCGGGCGCGGTGCCCGGCATGACGAGGCGAATCAGTTGATCGCGTCGGTCAGCGCCTTGGCCGGCACGAACTTCACGACTTTCTTCGCGGCGATCTCGATGGCCTTGCCGGTCTGCGGGTTGCGGCCGGTGCGAGCCGGGCGCTCGGTGATCTTCAGCTTGCCGATACCCGGCAGGGTCAGCTCGTTACCGTTTTCCAGGGAGTCGCTGACGATTTCGCTCAACTGCTCGAGGATGGCGCGTACGCTGGCCCGCTGGGTGTCGGTGGCTTCGGCGATATCGTTGATCAGTTGGTCTTTGGTCAATGCCATGGTGGTGCTCCATTGGAGTTGCTAAGTGGGCAGGTCATGCCTGCTGCGAGATAAAAACGTGCGTCCGCTGGCGGAGCGCGGTAAACGATGGCGACAGCTGGGATTCGCCAGAGCCAACGCCTTTCTGGCTAGCAGTTCAGAGCATCCCGCGGGCCCTTGGTTCCAGCCGTGAGGGGCGCTGCGCCTGTCTTCCGTCGATTGGCGCTCGGTCGGGAAAGCCTTTGCTGGCCATTTCGAAGAATCCTGCCGACCTCGCCAGGAAAGCGGTCGCGGGCCGGGGCGTGCGAAGCGCGGCACGTTACCCCTGTCGCTGGGCTTTGAACAGTCTTGACTATCCCCGGTGTTCGGGAACTTGAACGCCTTCCGGTTTCCCCCTGGCAGCCGTGTCATTCCCCTAAGTGATTGAAGGAGTTGTAACTTTGTCGCAAGCCGGTACAATGGCGCGGCCCGCTGTTCTGCGGGCTTCGTTATGGTGGCCCTGCCGGTCCCCTCGCAACGATCAGCCGTGAACCCGGTCAGGTCCGGAAGGAAGCAGCCGCAGCGGTGAAATCGTGTGCCGGGGTGTGGCTGGTAGGGCCGCCTCCATCATCAAGCGTTTCCCTTTCCTCTCTCTTTTTACGTGCGACGCGCGCGATCGCCACGACCTGTCGGGTCATGGGCGTATCGGTATTGGCGTTGGAAAAAGGAATGGGGGCCTTGCAGGCCCCTCGGATCAGGCAACCAGCGCTTTTCGGGCGCGGGCGATGACCGTTTGCAGGCGTTCGGTCGCCAGGTACTGGTCGGGATACAGTCGCTCGGTATGGCGGGCGATGCCGTATTCGTTGACCACGGTGAAGCTGAAGCCGCCCTTGCGTGTCTCCGCCAGGAAATGGCAGGTGAGGGGGGAGAAGGCTTGGCTGAGTGCGCTCATCGCGACTTGGGCTTGATGTTGAATGGACATGTGATCGTTTCCTACACAGGTGTGGCAATGCGCCACGAAGCAAGACGCTCCGAAGTCGCTATCCAAACCGGATAGACGGAATGAGCCTTATCGGAGCAAGGGCAGCCTGGGAAAGTTCCGCATGATGCGTTTCTTCGGCCGGTTTGTACGTGGGGTGGCAGGGATCGCCCAGGCAAGGTTCTAACCCAGGGCGGCGCTGATCAATTGGCAAGGTGGCAGGATGTCGGCTTCACGTTCGGCTTGGGCGGAACTGCTTCAGAAGCGCTCTGACCATCGAGGCGGCATCGGGAGCGAGGCCGCATTGACTTTCAACTTGGTACGAACCCGGCCAACCTAGCAGGTCGCTGAGGGCCTGTAAAGCCCTCTAGCGAGCCAGCGGTGCGCCACGGCGACGGCGGACGGTGGACCACCAGAACACCCAGCCGAGGATGCGGATGTTCGCGGCCTGTTCGGCCGAATAGATCTCGTCCGGATGCTCCTCGCTGTTCTCGCTGCGAAGGCGCAGGCCACCACCGGGAAGGCGGTACAGGTACTTCACCCGTAGCATGCCGTCATGGTCGAACGCGTAGATTTCACCGTCCATGATATGGGTGGTACCACGGTCGATGCCGATGCCCGCGCCATCGAGGATCAGCCGCTCCATGCTGTTGCCGGACACGATGGCGATGACGGCGTTTTCCGGTTCTACGCCGGCTTCCCGCAGGGTCGAGCGGGCCAGTCGGATTTTCCGCCCTGGCAGTTCCAGGACCTGGGTCGAGCCACTGCCCGCCGACAACTCCACTTCCTTGAACAGTGGCAGGGTGACTTCATCGTTCTCCAGCGGGGTGTCGCTGTCCCAGGGCGCGATGGAGCCGAACAGAGAGGCTTCCGCCACCTTGGGCGCTGGCGCCGGGATCATCTGGCCGGCACCGTTCGCCAGCCACAGCGGGTCGACGCCACAGGCGTAGGCGAGGTTGGCGACGAATGACGTGGAGACGGATTTGCCACGCTCCAGATCGGAGATGGAGGTCTGGGTCATGCCGCAGCGCTTGGCCAGCTCGGTCTGGTTCAAACCGGCGTGGCGGCGGGCGGTTTTCAAGCGATCTTTGAAGTCCATGCCGTTCATCCTACGGGTATGCCTATGAGCTTGCAAATGGGAATATCCATAAAATAATCTATAGGAGTGCTTTTGGAAAGGGAGTTCCCTCATGTATCAGGCAATCCAGTCATCTCCATCGTGTCCCCATGAGATATCCGGTGAAGTAGGTCTTCAGGGCATCTGCAGCACTGCGGAGGTTACCTTTAAACGAGACGTTGACAGAGGTTCTTCCCATATTTTTACGGGCGAATCGGGTTTTACGTATTTTTCACGTCGATGTCTGGAGCCGACAGCGCCCAAACGCGCAGCTCATGACGTCTCGGCAACCCAGATGAAATTCCTGCCTGGCAGGTTGCCTGGCTACCTCGGCGCGTTCGGGCACTATTTATATGGTGACTGTCCTGTTCGGGAGCACTGCGAGACGGCAGAAGCCGCGGTCGTGACCTTCGCCCATGACCGGTTGGAGCGCTGGCCCACGGACCTGGCCATGGCCCGGCGGGTGGCCGGCGATGTCCTGGCTCGTTATCGCGCGCTGCGGTTATCAGGGGTGTGCCCTCAGGCGATCGCCTCGTCTCGTCCGGATGCGTTTCGTGCCTGGATGGCCCACGTCTATGGAGTCACCCGGAAAAGGCGGGCCTGGCGCCGCCTATGGGCGGACTATGTCGAGGCCTGCTTCGCCACCTGCGCCGAACTGGATGCCCAGGTACTCCAGGCAACCGCGACAGAAGAGGGCGCTATCGTTCCTCTGCGTCGCGTCTCGTAATCCGTCCAGTCCTCGCGCCCGCGAGGACGCTCTGCCGGGCACGCCGCGAGCCCGGCTCCGCTTCCCTTCGCGGCCTTCCCGTTATGCCGAGCGGTCGTCCTGACCCTCCTTCGCCTGGCGCGTGCGGGCTTCTCTTTTCAGCGAGATTACGACCATGTCGGACAAAGACCCTCTGTTCTGGGCTTCGCTGTGGCAGGCCTTTTCCCTACCGATCCCGTGGCAGGGCGCGCTGATGGCCAGCGTCATCGCCACTCTGCGGGCCCTCTATGACGGCACGGACCTGCGTGCCTTCCGCATCCTCCTGGAGGCGTTGTTGTGCGGCGCGCTGAGCCTCAGCGCAGCAAGCCTGATCGAGTACATGGCCTGGCCCGCCGGACTGGCCATTGCCATCGGCGGCGGCATCGGCTTTCTTGGCGTCGGCAGCGTTCGGGAACTGCTGCTGCGCTGGTCCGGGCGCCGCCTGGACAAGTGAATGCAGGCCTGTCGGCAGGGTGACGTCCCGGGGGAGGGCGAGGATGGAACACCCGGATCGCTGTGATAGAGTGTGTGCCCGCCGAAATCCGCCGGCCCGCGTGGGCTGGCGGATGCGGCCGGCATTCTTCGCCCCGTCGTGGGCCTGGCGTTTCGCAGCGATGGTTTTCGATGAGTTATCAAGTCCTTGCCCGTAAATGGCGTCCCCGTTCCTTCCGCGAGATGGTCGGACAGACGCACGTGCTCAAGGCCTTGATCAACGCCCTGGACAACCAGCGCCTGCACCACGCCTACCTGTTCACCGGAACTCGCGGGGTGGGCAAGACCACTATCGCGCGGATCCTCGCCAAGTGCCTGAATTGCGAAACCGGCGTCGGCTCGGTGCCTTGTGGTGTGTGCTCGGTCTGCCGGGAGATCGACGAGGGGCGTTTCGTCGACCTGATCGAGGTGGATGCCGCCAGCCGCACCAAGGTGGAAGATACCCGCGAGCTGCTGGACAACGTCCAGTACGCCCCTAGCCGGGGCCGCTACAAGGTCTACCTGATCGACGAAGTGCACATGCTGTCCACGCACTCGTTCAATGCGCTGCTCAAGACCCTCGAAGAGCCGCCGCCCCACGTCAAGTTCCTGTTGGCCACCACTGATCCGCAGAAGCTGCCGGTCACCATCCTGTCCCGTTGCCTGCAGTTCTCCCTGAAGAACATGCCGCCTGAGCGGGTGGTCGAGCACCTCACACACGTCCTCCAGGCCGAGAGCGTGCCGTTCGAGGAGGATGCCCTCTGGCTCCTGGGGCGCGCCGCGGACGGTTCGATGCGCGACGCCATGAGCCTCACCGACCAGGCCATCGCGTTCGGCGAGGGCAAGGTGATCGCTGCGGACGTACGCGCCATGCTCGGCACACTGGACCACGGTCAGGTCTATGGCGTCCTGCATGCCCTGATCGAGGGCGATGCGCGGGCCTTGCTGGAGGCGGTGCGACACCTGGCGGAACAAGGTCCCGACTGGTCCGGCGTACTTACCGAGATGCTCAACGTGCTGCACCGGGTCGCCGTGGCCCAGGTGCTGCCGGACGCCGTGGATAATGGCCAGGGTGACCGTGAGCGGGTGATGGCGCTGGCCGGCGCGCTGCCCGCCGAAGACGTGCAGTTCTACTACCAGATGGGCCTGATCGGTCGCCGCGACTTGCCCCTGGCGCCGGACCCCCGGGGCGGTTTCGAGATGGCGCTGCTGCGGATGCTGGCGTTCCGTCCGGCGGACGCTGATGGCGCTCCCCGATCGCCCCTAAAGGACCCGGGAGTCAGCAGGGCCACGGCTGACTCCCCCGCCGCGGTGGCCGGCCCGTCCATCGTTGCGCCGCCGATCGCCGCCCCCCAGCCTGCTGCACCTGCACCTGCACCTGCACCTGCACCTGCACCTGCACCTGCACCTGAAGTACAACCCGAGGCGCCGGCCCAACCGCCTTCTGCGACCGAAGCGCTTCCCGACGCGGCCGCTTCCGTGATGCCCCCCGAGCCCGAGCCGGTCGCCGTGGAGGCGGATACGTCGGACGCGCCTGTCCTGGACCTGCCGTGGGAAGACCCTCGCCCGACCGCCGAGCCGTCGGAACCCGCTCTCGAGCCGACCGTGGACGCGATCCCGGTGGAGGACGTGCCGCTGTCGGCGGAAGCCGAGGCGGAGCGCGAAGCGGTGGCGGCCGTCTCCACGGTGCTGACCATCGACACGGCGGCGGCCGAGGACGACGATGACGAGCCGCCCCTGGCCGATGACGCCTACTACGAAGTGGATGCGGATGCCTTCAGCTACGGCCTGGAGCCCGAGGAGCCGCAGGCCCCGGCCGTCGAGGCGTTGCCTGACGTGGCGCCGGCCACCGGCCTGGCCGCGGAGTGGCTGGAGCTGTACCCGCGCCTGGGCATATCCGGCATGACCGGCAGCATCGCCGCCAACTGCACGCTGGTGGCCCGGGACGGCGACGCCTGGGTGCTGCACCTCGACCCGGCCCAGAGCGCGCTGTTCAACGCGACCCAGCAGCGGCGCCTGAACGACGCCCTCAGCCAGTGCATCGGGCGCCCGCTCACGCTGACCGTGGAGATCGTCAAGCCGGAGCAGGAAACCCCGGCCCAGGCCGCGGCCCGCAGGCGTGCGCTGCGCCAGCGCGAGGCGGAGCAGGCGATCGCCGACGATCCGCTGGTGCGCAGAATGATCGAACAATTCGCCGCGGTGGTCCGCGCCGATTCCATTGAACCCCTGGAACGTTGAGGTATTCACCATGATGAAGGGTGGCATGGCGGGTCTGATGAAGCAGGCCCAGCAAATGCAGGAAAAGATGCAGAAGATGCAGGAAGAGCTGGCCAATGCGGAGATCACCGGCCAGTCCGGCGCCGGGCTGGTGTCCGTGGTGATGACCGGCCGGCACGACGTCAAGCGTGTCAGCCTGGACGACAGCCTGATGCAGGAGGACAAGGAAATCCTCGAAGACCTGATCGCTGCCGCGGTGAACGATGCCGTGCGCAAGATCGAGCAGAACAGCCAGGAGAAGATGTCCGGCATGACCGCAGGCCTACAGTTGCCGCCCGGCTTCAAGATGCCGTTCTGACCCTTCCTGCCGGGGCCCGGCCCTGGCGTGGTCGTTCTGGAAAGCGCGCCTAAGGCGCGTTTTTCGATTTCTTCACGCGGTGTCCTGCCGCGTGTGCCCGTGTATCCCGATGCCGTAGGTGGCCATGAGCTTCAGCCCGTTGATCCGCCAGTTGATCGAAGCCCTGCGCGTGCTGCCCGGCGTGGGACAGAAAACCGCCCAGCGCATGGCGTTGCAGCTGCTCGAGCGTGACCGCAGCGGCGGGTTGCGTCTGGCCCAGGCCCTGACCCAGGCCATGGAGGGCATCGGTTATTGCAGCCGCTGCCGTACCCTCAGCGAGGATGAGTTGTGCGGCTTCTGCGCCGATCCGCGCCGCGACGATTCCCTGCTGTGCGTAGTGGAAGGCCCGATGGACGTGTTCGCGGTGGAGCAGACCGGCTACCGGGGGCGCTACTTCGTGCTCAAGGGGCACCTCTCGCCCCTGGACGGGCGCGGTCCCGACGCCATCGGCGTGCCCGAACTGGTGCAGCGGGTGGAGGAGGGGGGCTTCGCCGAAGTCATCCTGGCCACCAATCCGACGGTTGAAGGCGAAGCCACCGCCCACTACATCGCCCAGTTGCTGGCGTCCAAGCCGTTGGTGACTTCACGGATCGCCCATGGCGTTCCACTGGGGGGCGAGTTGGAACTGGTGGACGGCGGCACCCTGGCCCACGCCCTGGCGGGGCGCCGGCCCATCGGCCTTTAAGGCCCGCTTCGGTAGGCTCGCCCGGCCAACCGCGGCCCCTACAGCACAGTCATCCACCGTTCTCTCAACACCCGCAGGCAGCGGCAGGCCGCTCGGTGGCGGCTGTCTGGTGGAGAGCGAAACCCTCGTCCAACCAGCCGGTGATGCCGCCCAGCATTTCCTTCACCGGGAACCCCAGGCGCGCCAGCTTCAAGGCTGCCCGCTGGGCTCCGTTGCAATGGGGGCCGGCGCAATACACCACGAACAGGGTGGAAGGCGGGTACGCAGCGAGGTGTTCGGCGTCCAGATCGCGCTGGGGCAGGCTGATCGCGCCCGGTACATGCCCTTGTGCGTAGAAGGCCGTGGCGCGCACGTCTGCCAGCACGAAGTCCTGAGTACCGGCTTCCAGGCAGGCATGGACATCGGAGCAGTCGGTTTCGAACGCGAGGCGGGCAGCGAAGTGGGCTTCGGCCCGTTCGGGTGAGGCGGCGGGAAACTGGCTGACCAGGCTCATGGCGAGGCTCCTTGTGATGGGGACGACGTCACTGTAGCGAGGCCAGCGGATCGGCTACAGTGGCGGCTCGGACAACTATCGGGAATTTTCCGCCAATGCATGCCGATCCGGGTCTGGTGGCGATTCTCGCCTACGATGGCTTGTGCACCTTCGAATTCGGCATCGCCGTGGAAATCTTCGGCCTGCCGCGGCCGGAGTTCGATTTCCCCTGGTACCGCCACCGCATCGTCGGCGTCGAGCCGGGGCCGATGCGTGCCATGGGCGGCATCCAGGTGCTCACCGACACGGGCCTGGACGGGCTGGCCGAGGCCCGCACGATCATCGTGCCGGGCTGGCGCGATCGCCAGGAAACGCCGCCCGCTCCGTTGCTGGATGCCTTGCGTGTGGCCCATGGGCGGGGCGCGCGGCTGCTGAGCATCTGCTCGGGAGTCTTCGTCCTGGCTGCCAGCGGCTTGCTGGACGGACGGCGGGCCACCACCCACTGGCGGTACGCGGCCGAGCTGGCGGCCCGTTATCCGCAGGTGACGGTGGATCCGGACGTGCTCTACGTCGACGAGGGCGACCTCATCACCTCCGCGGGCAGCGCCGCGGGCATCGATGCCTGCCTGCACCTGGTGGCACGGGACTGCGGCAGCCGGGTGGCCAACGACGTGGCGCGTCGGCTGGTGACGGCACCGCAGCGCTCGGGTGGCCAGGCGCAATTCATCCCGGCGCCGGTGCCCCGGGTCGCCCGCCACGACCTGGGCGCCCTGCTGGAGTGGGCTCGCCAACGGCTGCACGAGCCCTTGACGGTAGAGGCCCTGGCCCGGCGCGCGGCCATGAGCGAGCGCACCTTCCTGCGGCGTTTCGTGGAGGCCACCGGCCTGACACCCAAGGCCTGGCTGCAACATGCGCGCCTGGCGCGGGCCCGGGAACTGCTGGAGCACGGGGGCGAATCCCTCGAGGCGGTGGCCGAGCGTTGCGGTTTCCGTTCCCTGGACAGCTTCCGGGTGGCGTTCCGGACCGGGGTGGGGGTAGCGCCGGCGGCCTACCGCCGGCGCTTCGGCGGCTAGCGGCGGGAGCAGAACCGTCCGGTCGCGGGCGGTGACCGGAACCGCGGGGCGACCGGTGCAGTCGCATATCCAGGCCATGGCGCCTCGACATCCCCACGCCCCGTTCCGCCGCACACGCAAAGGAGCTTGCATGCCCGCCGTTCCCCCACTGCCGCGTTGTATCGGCCTGTGTCTGTTCGTGGCGTTGCTGGCCGCCTGTGGAGGGGAGAAGAAACCCCGCGACCCGCAAACCCCCCGGGTCCGGGTGATGCAGGTGAGCACCGCCGCGTTCGCGCCCACCGTGACCCTCACCGGCGACATCCAGGCGCGGGTACAGACCGACCTGTCGTTCCGCATCGGCGGCAAGATGACCGAACGCCTGGTGGATGTCGGCCAGCGAATTTCCCCCCAGCAGCCCCTGGCCCGCCTGGACCCCAAGGACCAGCGCAGCGACGTGGATTCGGCTGCGGCCATGGTCAGCGCCCAGCAGGCGCGCCTGAAACTGGCCGAGGTCGACCTGGCCCGCCAGCAGAAGCTGTTGCCCAAGGGCTACACCAGCCGCAGCGAGTACGACCAGGCCCTGGCCACCCAGCGCAGCGCGAAGAACGCCCTGGCCGCGGCCGAGGCGCAACTGGCCAATGCCCGCGAGCAACTGTCCTACACCACCCTGGTGGCCGAGGCCCCGGGCATCATCACCGCCCGCCAGGCCGAGGTGGGCCAGGTGGTGCAGGCCACCGCGCCCATCTTCAGCCTGGCCCGCGACGGCGAGCGCGACGCGGTGTTCAACGTCTACGAGTCGCTGTTCGTCGAGCCGCCCCAGGGGCAGGCAGTCCAGGTGGCGCTGCTGGAACGTCCGGAGGTGCAGGCTACCGGTCAGGTCCGCGAGATCACGCCCACGGTATCGGCCCAGAGCGGCACGGTGCAGGTGAAGGTGGCGCTGAAGGCGCTGCCTGCCGGAATGGACCTGGGCTCGGTGGTCAGCGTGACCCTGCAGGCACCTGCCCGCGAGGGCGTCGAGCTGCCCTGGGCCGCCCTGACCAAGGCCGGCCACGACCCGGCGGTCTGGCTGCTGGACGGGGAGGGCAAGGCCCGCCTGCGCCCGGTCCGGGTGGCGCGCTACCTGACCGGCAAGGTGATCCTCACCGAAGGCCTCCAGGGCGGCGAGCAGGTGGTCATCGCCGGTGGGCAGGTCCTCTACGAAGGGCAGCAGGTGGAGATCGCCCAGAACCCGCCGGCGTCCGATTCATCGCGTGAGGTGCAGCCATGAAGCGCCTGCTGACAATGGCCTTTCTCGTCCTGCCCCTGGCCGGGTGCGGCGACAAGGACGAAAAGCCGGAGCTGCCACGCCCGGTGCTCTACACCGTGGCCCAGCCCCAGCAGGTGGAAAACCTCGGGCGTTTCGCCGGCACCATCCAGGCGCGCTATGAAAGCACCCTCGGCTTCCGCGTGGGTGGGCGCATCGCCCGTCGCTACGTGGACGTGGGCAGCGAAGTGAAGCGCGGCGACCTGCTGGCCGCTCTCGACCCCACCGACCTGCAGAACAACCTGCGCGCCAGCCGCAGCGACCTGGCGCGGATCGAGGCCCAGTGGATCAACGCCCAGGCCAACGCCAACCGCCAGCAGGCGCTGTTCGACCGTGGCGTGGGCGCCCGGGCGCAACTGGACAACGCCCTGACCGACCTGCGCACCAACGCGGCTTCGCGCGAACAGGCCCGGGCCGCCGCCCAGCAGGCCGAGGACCAGCTCGGCTATGGCGAACTGCGCAGCGATTACGACGGCGTGGTCACCACCTGGTACGTGGAAGCCGGCCAGGTGGTCACCGCCGGCCAGGAAGTGGTGGCCCTGGCCCGCCCGGACGTGAAGGAAGCGGTCATCGACCTGCCCGCCGGGCTGGTGGACAACCTACCGCAAGACGTGCGCTTCCAGGTGGCCGCGCAACTGGAGCCGTCCCTGGTTACCGAGGGCCGGGTCCGCGAGGTGGAGCCTCAGGCCGAGCGTTCGACCCGTACCCGGCGAGTGCGCCTGAGCCTAGCCGAGACCCCGCCAGCCTTCCGCATCGGAACCTCCGTGAGCGTCACCCTGAGTTCGGAAATGGCGCCGCGGGTCGAGCTGCCGGCCAGTGCACTGATGGAAAAGGACGGTCGCACCCAGGTCTGGGTGATCGACCGGCAGAACCAGAGCGTAGCCCCGCGGGACGTGCATCTGATCGGCCGCAACGAAAACCACGTGACTGTGGACGACGGGTTGCAGACGGGCGAGTGGGTGGTGACCGCCGGGGTGAACAGCCTGCAGGCGGGGCAGAAAATCAAGCTGGATGAGGGCGTACGGTGATGAAAGGCGGTTTCAACCTCTCCGACTGGGCACTGCGCCACCAATCCTTCATCTGGTACCTGATGTTCGTCGCCCTGCTGATGGGGGTGTTCTCCTACATCAACCTGGGCCGCGAGGAGGACCCGTCCTTCACCATCAAGACCATGGTGATCCAGACCCGCTGGCCGGGCGCCACGGTGGACGACACGCTGCTGCAGGTCACCGATCGCATCGAGAAGAAGCTGGAAGAGCTGGATTCCCTGGATTACACCAAGAGCTACACCCGCCCGGGCGAGTCCACGGTCTTCGTCTACCTGCGCGATACCACCGACGCGGACGATATCCCGGACATCTGGTACCAGGTGCGCAAGAAGCTCAATGACATCCGTGGCGATTTCCCCTCGGACATCCAGGGACCGGGGTTCAACGATGAATTCGGCGACGTCTACGGTTCCATCTACGCCTTCACCGCCGACGGCTTCAGCTTCCGCCAGCTGCGCGACTATGTGGAGCAGGTCCGGGCGGAGATCCGCGAGGTACCCAACCTGGGTAAGGTGGAACTGATCGGCGAGCAGGACGAAGTCATCTACCTCAATTTCTCCACCCGCAAGCTGGCGGCCCTGGGCATCGACCAGCGCCAGGTCATGCAGAGCCTGCAGGCGCAGAACGCGGTGACCCCTTCCGGGGTGATCGAGTCCGGACCGGAGCGCATTTCGGTGCGCACCAGCGGCCAGTACGCCTCGGAAAAAGACCTGGAGAACGTCAACCTGCGTCTCAACGACCGCTTCTACCGGCTGGCGGACATTGCTGATATCCGCCGCGGCCTGGCCGATCCGCCGACCCCGCGCTTCCGCTTCAACGGCCAGCCGGCCATCGGCCTGGCCATCGCCATGAAGGACGGCGGCAACATCCAGAGCTTCGGCAAGGCCCTGCACCAGCGGATGGATGCCCTGACCGCCTCGCTGCCGGTGGGCGTCGGCGTGCACAAGGTGTCCGACCAGGCCGAGGTGGTGACCGAGGCGGTGGGCGGCTTCACCCGCGCGTTGTTCGAGGCGGTGGTGATCGTGCTGGTGGTGAGCTTCATCAGCCTCGGCCTGCGGGCTGGGCTGGTAGTGGCCTGTTCGATCCCCCTGGTGCTGGCGATGGTGTTCGTGTTCATGGAGTACAGCGGCATCACCATGCAGCGCATCTCCCTGGGGGCGCTGATCATCGCCCTGGGCCTCTTGGTGGACGACGCCATGATCACGGTGGAGATGATGGTGACCCGCCTGGAACTGGGGGATTCCCTGCACGATTCCGCTACCTATGCCTACACCTCCACGGCCTTCCCGATGCTGACCGGTACCCTGGTCACCGTGGCGGGCTTCGTGCCCATCGGCCTGAACGCCAGCTCCGCCGGCGAATACACCTTCACCCTGTTCGCGGTGATCGCGGTGGCGATGCTGCTGTCGTGGATCGTCGCCGTGCTGTTCGCCCCGGTGATCGGCGTGCACCTGCTGCCGAAGACCATCAAGACCCACGAGAAGGGCCCCGGCCGGGTCGCTCGGGCTTTCAACAAGGGCATGTTCCTCGCCATGCGCCACCGTTGGTGGACCATCATCCTCACGGTCCTGCTGTTCGTCGCCGCCGTGCTCTGCATGGGCCTCGTGCAGAACCAGTTCTTCCCGTCCTCGGATCGGCCCGAGCTGCTGGTGGACCTGAACCTGCCGCAGAACGCCTCCATCGCCGAGACCGAGAAACAGATGGACCGGGTGGAAGCGAAGCTCAAGGACGACCCGGACGTTGCTCGCTGGAGCTCCTACATCGGCCAGGGAGCGGTGCGTTTCTACCTGCCTTTGGACCAGCAGCTGGAGAACCCGTACTACGGTCAGCTGGTGATCGTCAGCAAGGGCCTGGAGGAGCGCGAGCGCCTGGCCGAACGGTTGAAGAAAATGCTGCGGGAGGAGTTCGTCGGCATCAGCACCTATGTGCAGCCCCTGGAAATGGGACCGCCGGTGGGCCGGCCGATCCAGTACCGGGTTAGTGGCAAGAACATCGACGATGTCCGCCAGCACGCCATCGAGCTGGCCGCGGTGCTGGCGGACAACCCCCACGTCGGCGACATCATCTACGACTGGAACGAGCCGGGCAAAGTCATGCGCATCGACATCGCCCAGGACAAGGCGCGCCAGCTGGGGCTGTCGTCCGAAGATGTGGCGCAGATCATGAACGGTGTGGTCACTGGGTCGCCGGTGACCCAGGTGCGCGACGACATCTACCTGGTGGACGTCGTCGGCCGGGCGGAAGACAGCGAGCGAAGCTCCCCGGAAACCCTGCAAAACCTGCAGATCGTCACGCCTCAGGGGGCTTCCATTCCGTTGCTGTCCTTCGCCACGGTGCGTTACGAGCTGGAGCAGCCACTGGTCTGGCGCCGCGACCGACGTCCCACCATCACCCTCAAGGCCGCGGTGGTGGACGACCTGCAGCCCACCGACGTGGTCAAGCAGCTCGAACCGCAGATCGAGGCGTTCTCCAACCAGTTGCCGGACGGCTACAAGGTGGCCACCGGCGGCACCGTGGAAGAGAGCGGCAAGGCCCAGGGGCCGATCGCCCAGGTGGTGCCGCTGATGCTGTTCCTGATGGCCACCTTCCTGATGATCCAGCTGCACAGCGTGCAGAAGATGTTCCTGGTGGCCAGTGTCGCTCCCCTCGGGCTGATCGGCGTGGTGCTGGCCCTGGTACCCACCGGCACACCCATGGGCTTCGTGGCGATCCTCGGCATCCTCGCCCTGGCGGGAATCATCATCCGCAACTCGGTGATCCTGGTGACCCAGATCGAGGCGTTCGAGCGGGAGGGCTATACGCCATGGAGCGCGGTGGCCCAAGCCGCCGAGCACCGGCGCCGGCCGATCCTGCTCACCGCGGCGGCCGCCAGTCTCGGCATGATCCCCATCGCCCGGGAAGTCTTCTGGGGCCCCATGGCCTACGCCATGATCGGCGGCATCGTGGTCGCCACCCTGCTGACGCTGCTGTTCCTGCCGGCGCTGTACGTGGCCTGGTACCGCATCAAGGAAGAAGAGGGTGACGACAACCGGCGGCGCGAGCGCAAGGAGCCCGAGCCCCAGCACTGACCCTCAGGCCAGGCGCAGCAGCATCGCGCCGGCCAGGATCAGCCCGGTCGCCAGCAGCCGCTGGCGACCGATGCGCTCCTTGAACACCAGGGCGGCGAGAAGGGTGGCGAAGACGATGGAAGTCTCCCGCAGGGCGGCTACCGCCGGAATGGGCGCCTGGGTCATGGCCCAGAGCGCCAGCCCATAGGACGACAGCGTACCCAGCCCGCCGGCCAGGCCCGGCAACCAGCGTTGGCGCGCGTAGGCGATGAACCGCCGGGGCTGGCGCCAGGCGACGACTGCCAGCAGCGGTATCGCAGTGAGCAGGAAGACCCACATCGTGTAGGCGGCCGCCGCGCCCGACAGGCGCACGCCCACGCCGTCGATGAGGGTGTAGCCGGCGATCACCCCGGCGTTGAGAAGCGCCAGCGAGACCGTGCGGGGCGAACGCTTGGTCGATCCCGAGGGCGAACCGACCAGGCTGAACACGCCGCCGCAGAGCAGAGCCAGGCCTGCCCAGCCGCCCTCGGACAGGGTTTCCCCCGTCACTGGCAGACTCATCAGCGCCACCAGCAGCGGGGCGCTGCCCCGCATCAGCGGGTAGGCCAGGCTCATGTCGCCGCCACGGTAGACGGCCGCCACCAGCACGAAGTACAGCGCCTGCAGGATCGACGAGGCGGCCAGGTAAGGCCAACTGGCGCGAGCGGGGGCGGGCAGCCAGGGCAACACCAGGGCCGCCACCAGGGCGGCGCTGGCGGCAACCAGGAGGGTGGTGAGGAAAGTGTCCTGCCCGCCCTTCACCACGGCGTTCCACCCGGCATGGAGCGCCGCGGCGAACAGCACCACCGCCATCACCGACGGCGTCACGAAAGGCTCTTCGCCGTGGGAGTACTTCGGCGCAGCCGGCTCGGGCGCGTTCCGGCCCGCGTCCTGTCAGCCATCAGCTCACCACGTTGCGAATGAAACGGAGCGGGGCCGAGCCCGGATTGACGTAGGCGTAAGGCTGGTCGCTGGGGAACACCAGGTAGTCGCCGCGGCCGATCTCCCGCTGCTCCGAGGGCAGTTCCAGGCGCAAGCGGCCTTCCATCACGTAGAGCATCTCGTGCCAGCCAGGCGCATCGGCTTCCGAGACATAGCGCTCGCCGGGCGCCAGGCTCCATTGCCAGAGTTCCACCTGCTGCCGGGCATCCACGCTGGCCAGCAGGGTGGCGCGGCTCGCGGGGTCTTCGCCCATCCAGGCCAGGCCGTCGATGCGGGTCACGCTGCGGTGGGGCGCCTGGACCAGTTGGGCAAAGGAGACTTCCAGGGCGGCGGCGATGCGGTCGAGGGTGGCCAGGCTGACATTCACGTCGCCGCCCTCCAGGGCGACGATCATCCGGCGGCTCACGCCAGCGGCCTCGGCCAGCGCGGCCTGGCTGAAGCCCGCGGCCTGGCGTCGTTGGCGAAGGTTAAGGGAGACATGTTCGAGTACGTTAGGGCGGGTATCGGATGTGGGCACTATATTGCTCATTCCTTGGCAATTGCGCATTATGTTGCGCAGCTACGGTACCCAGCCGCCTGCTGTCTTACAACCCCTTGCGGACTCCCCCGATGACCACCGCTTCTCCCCGCCTCGCCACGCGGCTGGCCCCGGTCGGCCTGCTGGTGCTGGCGATGATTTCCATCCAGACCGGCGCTTCCCTGGCCAAGCAACTCTTTCCCCTGATCGGCGTACCCGCCACCACCACCCTGCGGCTGGTGTTCGCCGCGGTGATCTTGCTGCTGGTGCTGCGCCCCTGGCGGATTCGCCTCACGGCCGATACCTGGCGCTCGGTGCTGATCTACGGCACCGCGTTGGGTGGCATGAACCTGATGTTCTACCTATCCCTGCGCAGCGTTCCGCTGGGCATCGCCGTGGCACTGGAATTCACCGGGCCGCTGGCCGTGGCGATCTGCGCATCGCGCAAACCGGTAGACTTCCTCTGGATCGGCCTAGCGGTGGCGGGTCTGCTGTTCCTCCTGCCCTTGGGTCGCGACACCGGCGGCATTCGCCTGCAGGACGCCGGCTTCGCGCTAGGCGCCGGGGTGTGCTGGGCGCTCTACATCCTCTACGGGCAGAAAGCGGGGGCGGACCACGGCACCCAGGGCGCGGCCCTGGGCGTGACCGTCGCCGCCCTGGTGGTGATCCCCTTCGGCGTGATCGATGCCGGCCCGGCCCTGTTCCAGTGGACGGCGATGCCGTTGGCCCTGGCCGTGGCGGTGCTGTCCACGGCGTTGCCCTACACCCTGGAAATGATCGCCTTGACCCGCCTGCCGGCCCGTACGTTCGGCACCCTGGCGAGCCTCGAGCCGGCCGTCGCGGCCGTGATCGGCCTGTCGTTCCTCGGCGAACACCTCGCCGCCGGCCAATGGCTGGCCATCGCGGCGATCATCGGCGCCTCCGTGGGCGCGATCTCCACCGGCACCCCGGAGAAAGCACCAATCCTGGATATCTAGGCGAAAGTCGTGATGGCGTTCTCGCTGCGCCTGTTGGCTCCGTGCTGGCGGAGCCCGATACCCATGAGCGTCTGGTACTGGCCGCTACGTGAAAATCGTCACCACCAGCAGCACCGGCTCCTGGCTCTCCTGGCGAGAAGTCGAGATCTACGGCAATTGAGAAAAGAGTGGCGCTTCGGCGCCACTTTTCATTGAGACTCCAGTTCCTTGATCGTCTCGCCGACGAGGCGAACCGCCTGTTCGATGGTGTCGGTCGCCTTGAGGGCGTAGTTCATGCGCAGGCAATTCCGGTACTTGCCGGAGGCAGAGAAGATGCTGCCGACGGCGATCTGCACGCCCTTGGGGAGCAGGTAGCGGTTCAGGCGCAGGGTGTCGAAGCCTTCCGGAAGCTCGATCCACAGCATGAACCCGCCCTGGGGTGCGCTGGCACGGGTGCCCGCGGGGAAATAGCGGGTCACCCAATCGATCATCAGGTCGCGGTTGCGCTGGTACTGAGCGCGAAGACGCCGCACATGGGGCTCGTAGTGGCCGCCGGCGATGAACTCGGCCAGGGCCAGCTGTGGCTGGGTGGCCGTGGCGCCGGTACCGATGTATTTCATGTGCAGGGCCTGTTCCAGGTAGCGGCCCGGGGCCAGCCAGCCGATGCGCAGGCCCGGTGCCAGGGTCTTGGAGAACGAACTGCACAGCAGTACGCGGCCGTCCTCGTCATAGGACTTGATGGTGCGGGGGCGTGGGTAGCGGTAGGCGAGGTCGCCGTACACGTCGTCTTCAATGATCGCCACGTCGAAGCGCTGGGCCAGCTGCAACAGGGCGCGCTTGTTGGCATCGGGCATGGTATAGCCGAGGGGGTTGTTGCAGGTGGGGGTCAGCTGGATCGCCTTGATCGGCCATTGTTCCAGGGCCATTTCCAAGGCGGGCAGGCTGATGCCGTGCTGGGGATCGGTGGGCAGCTCGAGGGCCTTGATCCCCAAGCCCTTGAGGGTCTGCATGACTCCATGGAAGCTGGGCGAATCCAGGGCTACCACGTCGCCCGGCTGACACAGCGCACGCAGGCTGACCGACAGCGCCTCGTGGCAGCCAGTGGTGATCAGCAGGTCGGAAGGCGCCAGCCGGCAGCCGGAGTCCAGCATCAGGCGGGCGACCTGTTCCCGCAGCGTCTCGGTGCCATAGATGCTGTCGTAGTTCAGCCCACGCAGGTCCTGGCGCTGGCTGATGCGCCCCAGGGCGCGCAGCAGGGGGCGCAGGGTGGGCGAGCTCAGGTCCGGCGAGCCACGGCCCAGCTGCACCACGTCGTCGCGGGGCACGCTGCGGATGAGCTCCACCACTTGCTCCCACTGGGAAATGTCCAGGGGGCGCTGCGCCGTGCGGCTCACCGCCGGCAGCGCGGGCGCCTGGCGCCCGGTGGGCACGAAGTAGCCGGACTTCGGCCGCGGCGCCGCCAGGCCCAGGTCTTCCAGTTGCCGGTACGCCTGCTGAACGGTACTCAGGCTGACGTCATGCTCCAGGCTCAGGGCGCGCACCGAGGGAAGCCGGTCGCCGGGGCGGTAGAAACCCTGCTCGATCCGGGTGCGCAGGGTGTCCGCAAGGGTGGCATAGAGGGTAGACATACGGGCTCCAGGACTCCGCTCGGTCACTCCATACAGATAGTCAGAAATTCAGCCATTCAGAGCAAAAAAGGGCTTTTCTGTATGGTTTAAAAGAATGTGGTTTGAATCTGTATCGTCAGCGCGCTTTTGTCCATGCTTTTCTCCTGGCCAACGAGGAGAACGCAATGAATGGGCTGACCGATGTACGTCTGGCGCTGCACGAGAACGACCTGCGCGACAGCGCGAAAGCTCCTGTCCAAGGGCTGTCGAGCGAAACGGGGCGCTGGCAGCGCTTCTGGCGCAAGGTGGCCACTCGCCGCGCCCTGTTGGAGCTGGAAGCCCACGAGCTGCGAGATATCGGCCTGGACATGGCCCAGGCGCGGGAAGAGGGGATGAAGCCGTTCTGGCGCTGAGCGCCCCGGCTCAGATTTCGTCGAGGGCGAACGCCGTGAGGGCGAAGGTGGGAATGCCGGCGTCCATGAGCTTCTGCGAGCCGCCCAGTTCCGGCAGGTCGATGATGGCGGCCGCTTCCAACAGGCTGGCGCCCATGCGCCGCGCCAGCGCTGCGGCGGCCAGCAGGGTCCCGCCGGTGGCGATCAGGTCGTCGAACAGCACCACCTTGTCCCCCTCGCAGAGGCTGTCGCTGTGGACCTCCAGGAACGCCTCGCCGTACTCGGTGCGGTAGCTTTCGGCCAGGACGTCCGCCGGCAGTTTGCCCTGCTTGCGGAATAGCACCAGCGGCTTGTTCAGCGCATAGGCGACTGCGGAGCCGATGAGGAAGCCACGGGCATCCATGGCCCCGACATGACTGAACTCGGCCTCGACGTAGCGCTGGGCGAAGCTATCCACCACCAGGCGCAACGCCCTCGGCGACTGGAACAGCGGGGTAATGTCGCGGAACACCACGCCGGGCTTGGGAAAATCCACGACCGGGCGGATCAGCGTCTTGAGGGAGAACTCATCGTCGAGGTGCATCGGTCGTGACCTGGAAATAAAAGGCGCACGCCAACCGTCGCTGGCGTGCGTGGACTCCGGGGTGATGTGGCGGAATCAGCTATCCATGCTGCCGCCGGCCAGGGCGCACAACTCGATGGGATCGAGGATATGCACTTCTTTGCCTTCGGCGGCCAGCAACTGGTTCTGCTGGAAACGGGTGAATACCCGGGAGACGGTTTCCACCGCGAGGCCGAGGTAATTGCCGATCTCGTTGCGGGACATGGACAGGCGGAACTGGTTGGCGGAGAACCCGCGGGCACGGAAGCGGGCCGAGAGGTTGACCAGGAACGTGGCGATACGCTCGTCCGCGGTCTTCTTCGACAGCAGCAGCATCATCTGCTGGTCGTCGCGGATTTCCCGGCTCATCACCCGCATCAGCTGGCGGCGCAGCTGTGGCAGCTGGACGGACAGTTCGTCCAGGCGCTCGAAGGGAATCGCGCACACCGAGGTGGTTTCCAGCGCCTGGGCGGACACCGGGTAGGCCTCGGTATCCATGCCCGACAGACCCACCAGCTCGCTGGGCAGGTGGAAGCCGGTGATCTGCTCCTCGCCGCCATCGGTGACGCTGAAGGTTTTCAGCGCGCCGGAGCGCACGGCGAATACCGAGTCGAACGCATCGCCCTGGCGGAAGAGGAACTCGCCCTTCTTCAGCGGGCGGCCGCGTTTGACGATTTCATCCAGGGCATCCATGTCTTCCAGGTTCAACGACAACGGCAGGCACAACGCCGCCAGGCTGCAGTCCTTGCAGTGGGCCTGGGGCAGGGCTCGAACCTTGATGTTTTCGGACATGGGGGCGGGATCCTTGGCAAACGCACAATGGGCGTAAGGGTACCCCACGTCGCTGGCCAGGACCAGCCGCGTGCTACCTGGCCGATCGTTCAAGTTTCCCGTGCCCGGGTCGATAGGCGGGAATCATTCAAGGAGCGTTGTCATGAGAATCGACCCATCGGCCCTGATGCCGGCCCCCCAGGAAAACGGCCGGGCGCAGCAGACGGATGAACCGGAGACCGACCGGGGCGTGCTGCAGGAACAGATCCGCGCCGCCCAGAGTGGCATTCGGGTCAGCCTCTCGGCCCTGGGCAAGGCCAAGGCCAGCCAGTCCCAGAAGAACGAGGACATCGACAAGAGCGAGCTGCCCGACACCGTAAAGGGCCAGTTGAAGACGATTCGCCGGATCAGGGCGGAGATCGCCGAGACGCAGGAAGAATTGAGGGCGTTGGCCGCGGACCCCCGCCTCGATCCCCAGGCCCGTGCCGAGCGCATGGCGGCCAAACAGAGCGAGCTGAATGCCTTGAGCAGCGCCCTCGCTACGGCCAATGGCGGCCTGATGAAGGCGATGAAGGAATTGAAGCTGGATAGCGGCCAGATGCAGACCGCGATGGCCTTGAGCATGAAGTGAGGCGATCCGGACCCGAGGCGCCTCGGGTCCGGGGTCATTCAGATCACCCGGGAAAAACGCTGCAGGTTCTGCTCGGTCAGGTAGTGGTCGAACAGCATGCACACCGAGCGCACCAGCAGCCGGCCCGCCGGCGTCACATCGATCCCCTGGGCGCTGAGCTCGATCAGGCCATCGCCGGCCATGCGCTGCACTTGCGGCCAGATTTCCGAGAAGTAGCTGCGGAAGGTGATGTCGAAGGCGCTTTCGATCTCGGCAAAGGACAGCTGGAACTGGCAGATCAGCCGCTGGATCACCGCCCGGCGTATCCGGTCGTCGTCGTTGCACACCAGGCCGCGGCTGGTGGCCAGCAGATCGTTGTCCAGGTTGCTCTGGTAGTCCGCCAGGTTGCTGTTGTTCTGGCTGTACAGGTCACCCACCTGGCTGATGGCGGAAACCCCCAGGCCGATCAGGTCGCAATGGCCATGGGTGGTATAGCCCTGGAAGTTGCGTTGCAGGCTGCCGTCTTCCTGGGCCATCGCCAGTTCGTCGTCCGGCAGGGCGAAGTGGTCCATGCCGATGTAACGGTAGCCGGCGGCAGTCAGCTGCTCGATGCTGTGCTGGAGCATTTCCAGCTTGTCCGCGGGGCTCGGCAGCTCGGCGGCGTTGATGCGGCGCTGCGGCATGAAGCGTTCCGGCAGGTGGGCGTAGTTGAACACCGACAGCCGATCCGGCTGCAGCGCGATGATCTCGTCCACGGTGCGGGCGAAACGCTCCGGCGTCTGCCGGGGCAGGCCATAGATCAGGTCGATGTTCACCGAGCGGTACTGCAGGGTCCGCGCCGCCTCGACGATGGCCCGGGTTTCTTCCAGGCTCTGCAGGCGGTTGATCGCCCGTTGCACCGAGGGGTCCAGGTCCTGCACGCCGAGGCTGACCCGGTTGAAACCCAGTTCCCGCAGCAGGCCCATGGTGGACCAGTCGGCCTCCCGCGGGTCGATCTCGATCCCGTAGTCGCCGGAGTCGTCATCCAGCAGGTTGAAATGGCTGCGCAGGTGCGCCATCAGTCGGCGCAACTCGTCATGGCTGAGGAAGGTCGGCGTGCCGCCGCCCAAGTGCAGCTGTTCCACCTTCTGCTGCGGGTCCAGGTGGCAGGCCACCAGTTCGATTTCCCGCTCCAGGCGTTCCAGGTAGGGCAGCGCCCGGCCGCGGTCCTTGGTGATGACCTTGTTGCAGGCGCAGTAGTAGCAGATGTTGGCGCAGAACGGCACGTGCACGTAGAGCGACAACGGGCGTTGCGCCTTGCGGCTGTCCCGCAGGGCGTGGAGGAGGTCGAAGGAGCCGACCCGCTGGTTGAACTGCACCGCGGTCGGGTAAGAGGTGTAGCGTGGGCCCGATTGGTCGTAGCGACGGATCAGGTCGGTGTCCCAGCGGATATCGTCTAGCATGCGGGCGGTCCCCGGTTTGGCGAGCTGTGACCGGGAGTCTAGGGGCGGGGTGGCTGCGTCATCTTGACCTGGATCAGGTAGCAGCGGCGCCGAGGGGCCGCCGGGAGGCGACTCAGTGGCCCATCAGCCAATGCTGATGCGGCCCGGGCAGCGTCCACAGGCCGAAGAGAATCACCAGCAGGCCACCGGCCATGCGCACGCCCCGGCGTTGCAGCAGGGCTTTCAGACGCTCCGCGGCGAGCCCGGTGGCCAGCAGCACCGGCCAGGTGCCCAGGCCGAACGCCAGCATCAGCACGGCGCCCTGAGCGGGAGAACCCTGGCTGGCCGACCACAGCAGGGTGCTATAGACCAGGCCGCAAGGCAGCCAGCCCCACAGAGCACCGAGCACCAGGGCGCGTGGCAGGCTGGTGACCGGCAGCAGGCGCCGGGTGAGGGGCTGGAGATGTCGCCAGAGTCCCCGGCCGAGGGCTTCGATGCGGGTCAGCCCGCTCCACCAGCCAGCCAGGTAGAGGCCCATGGCGATCAGCAGGACCGCCGCCACCACCCGCAGGGCCAGGGCCGCGGGGCTGCTGGCCACGGCCCAGCCGGCCATGCCCACCAGCAGCCCGGCGGTGGCGTAGCTGAGGATGCGTCCGAGGTTGTAGGCCAGCAGCAGGCGCAGGCGGCGCCCCCGCTGCTCGGCGGGGATCGCCAGGGTCAGGGCGCCCATCAGGCCACCGCACATGCCCAGGCAGTGGCCGCCGCCCAGCAGGCCGAGGATCGCCGCCGATACCAGTAGCGGCAGCCAGTCAGCCATGGGGCGCGTCCCGTTCGGATGTGCCGGGACCCTTGGCTTCCTCCACCCCCGCCTGGTGGCGCGGGTCCTCGTCGTCGAACAGGATGCTGTGAGCCGGGCTGTCCATGTCGTCGTACTGGCCGGAATCCACTGCCCAGAAGAACAGCCAGATGGCCAGGCCGACGACGATCACGGCGACGGGAATCATGACGTACAGCGCGGTCATCGAACCTCCGGGAAACGGATCAGGCGGCCTGCACGCGGCTGAGCCGCAGCGCGTTGAGCACCACCAGCAGCGAGCTGACCGACATGCCCAGGGCGGCCCACACCGGGGTCACCCAGCCGCAGGCGGCGAAGGGCAGCACCAGGCCATTGTACAGGCTGGCCCAGAACAGGTTCTCGACGATGATCCGGCGGGTGCGGCGGGCCATGTCGAAGGCCTGGACCAGGCTGCCCAGGCGATTGGACAGCAGCACCGCGTCGGCACTGGTCTTCGCCAGGTCGGTGGCGGAGCCCATGGCCACACTGATGTCGGCGCCGGCTAGCACCGGCACGTCGTTGACTCCGTCCCCCAGCATCAGCACCGTGCGCCCGCGTTCGTGAAGGCCCCGCAGCACGGCCAGCTTGTCGTCAGGGGTCAGGCCGCCCCGGGCATCGTCGATGCCGAGTTGCGCGGCCACTTCGGCCACCATGGGCGAGCTGTCGCCGGACAGCAGCGAGATCGTCCAACCCCGGGACCGGCAGGCTTCCACCAGCGCCGCGGCGTCGTCCCGCAGGCGGTCGTCCAGCACCAGCCAGGCCAGCGGCCCCTGTTCGTCCCCCAGCAGCAGCCACTGGCCGTGGTCGCCCGGGATGGCGGGGGCGGTGCAGGCGGACAGCCCGGCGACGAAGGCCGGCTGGCCGATGCGCAGGCGGTGCCCGCCGACGCTGCCCTCCAGGCCCTGGCCGGGCACGCTGAGGACGTGCTCGGCGGCGTCCGGCGCCTTGCCGAAGGCACGGGCGATGGGGTGTTCGGAGCGATTCTCCAGGGCAGCCGCCAGGGCGAGGCAGGCATCGGCGTCCAGGTCCCGCAGGGGCTGGACGCTGCTGAGGGTCAGGCGGCCCTCGGTCAGGGTGCCGGTCTTGTCGACGATCAGCGTGTCGATGCGGTTCAAGCCCTCCAGTACGTGGCCGCGGGTCAGCAGCAGGCCCAGGCGGTGCAGGCTGCCGGTGGCCGCCGTGAGGGCGGTGGGCGTGGCGAGGGACAGGGCGCAGGGGCAGGTGGCCACCAGCATGGCCAGGACGATCCAGAAGGCGCGCTGCGGGTCGATCTGCCACCAGGCGATGCCCACCACCACGGCGGCCAGCAATACCACCAGCAGGAACCACTGGGCGACCCGGTCGGCCAGTTCCGCCAGGCGGGGTTTGTCCGCCTGGGCGCGCTCCAGCAGGCGGACGATGGCTGACAACCGGGTGTCGTCCCCCAGGGCGCGAACCTCCACGGTCAGCGGCCCTTCGACGTTCAGCGTGCCAGCGGTCACCGCGTCGCCGACGCCCCGGGGCAGCGGCAGGTATTCGCCGCTGAGCAGCGATTCGTCGACGCTGGACTGGCCGGAAACGATCACCCCGTCGGCCGGCAGCAGCGCACCGGGCTGCACCAGCACCTGCTCGCCCACCCGCAGCTCGGCGAGCAGGATGCGCTCGCTCTGCCCGTCCCGGTCCAGGCGCAGGCAGGACGCCGGGAGCAGGTTGACCAGCTGTGCCGTGGCGGCCGCGGTGCGCTCCCGGGCCCGGCGCTCCAGGTAGCGCCCGGCCAGCAGGAACAGCGCGAACATGCCTACGGCGTCGAAATACAACTCGCCGACCCCGGTCACCGTGGACCAGATGCCCGCCAGGTAGGCGCCGCCGATGGCGAGGGACACCGACACGTCCATGGTCAGGTGGCAGGTACGCAGGTCGCGCAGGGCACCGCGGAAGAACGGGCCGCAGCAATAGAAGACGATGGGCGTGGTGAGGAACAGGCTGACCCAGCGCAGGATGGTGTCCAGCTCCGCCGACAGGTCCAGGTTGAACTCCGGCCAGGTGGCCATCGCGGCCATCATCACCTGCATCCACAGCAGCCCGGCCACGCCCAGCTGGCGCAGGGTGCGGCGGTTTTCCTGGTGCAGGCGCTCGGCAGCCTCGTCGGGGGTGTAGGGGTGGGCGGCATAGCCGATGCGGCGCAGTTCCGCCAGCAGGCGGCTCAGGGGCAGGCGGCTGTCCGCCCAGCGCACCTGCAGGCGATGGTTGGACAGGTTGAGGGAGGCCTCGGCCACGCCGTCCAGCTCCCGCAGGTGGCGCTCGATCAGCCAGCCGCAGGCGGCGCAACTGATGCCTTCCACCAGCAGGCTAGCCTGGGCCAGCTCGCCCTGGTGCTCGACGAAGGGCTGCTGCACGTCGGCCCGGTCGAGCAGGGCTATTTCATCCGGCAGGGCCTGGGGCAGGGCCTCGGGGTTGGTCGAGGGTTCGCTGCGATGCTGGTAGTAGCTTTCCAGTCCCCCGTCGACGATGGCCTCGGCCACCGCCTGGCAGCCCGGGCAGCACATCGCGCGCGCTTCGCCCAGCACGCGCGCCTCGTAACGTGCGCCGGCAGGCACGGGCAGCCCGCAGTGATAGCAGGGCAGGGGCGTGGACGCGGGAACTGGAACGGGACTAGGCATGGATGGGTTTTCAGCGGGATGAACAGAGGCGAGCCGCCTGCAAGGCGGCTCGCTTCCTCATGCGCACACCGGACGGGGCGCAGCGCGGTGACGCGTCACTGACCAGCCGGGCTTTCATCGCCGAGGACCACGGTATGATCCTGGTCCACGGTCTCTTCTTCGAACAGGCGCCACTCCTGGCCACCCTCGCTGCCCAGCAGTTCGACGAAGCGCCGGCCCTTCACGCTGTCCTGGAGCATGCCGCGGTACACGCGGTCATCGCCGGGCTGCAGCACGACGCGGCGATCCCGCTCCGGCTGGGTCGGCGAAATCAGGTTCAGCACCAGTTGCGTCGGGTGGCTGGCACCCTCCAGGTTCAGCTCGACGTTGCCGCTTTCCTCGTCGAGCTTCAGCTGTGCCCGCAGGTGCAGGCGTTCCGCTAATTTCTCCCGCTCCAGTGACTGGTTGATGCCCTTGCCGGCGTCGTAGTAGTCGGTCACCACCAGGCTGTCGCTCTGGCGGATGGCGATGGTCAGCAGAGACAGGCCCAGCACCACCGAGCTCGCCAGCAGGGCGATGATGAACCAGGGCCAGAACTGCTTGTACCAGGGTTGAAACTGCGCGTCGGTGGTGGGCATGGAAGCCTTTGTCTGTCAGCGGACGGAGGGGCCGATGAAACGGCTCTTGGCGTCGGAGTGGATGGAAGGGTCGTCGGGTGATTCCACCCGGAAGGTGATCGTGTTGGTGCTCGAGGGCATCTTCTCCGGTTCGATGGACAGTTCCACGGGCACCGACAGCACCTCGCCAGCGCTGGTATGCACCTCGCGGCGGCCTTCGTAGACCAGCCCCTCGAGGCCTTCCGCCTGGATCACGAAGGTCAGGTCGCGCTGGGCCTTGTTCACCAGCTTCACGGTGTAGACGTTCTCGATGCGGCCCTGCTCGTTCTCCCGGTAGAGCACCCGGTCCTTGCTCACGTCCAGCTCCACCAGGGAACGGGTGGCGATGGCATAGCCGAGCACGCTGATCATGGCCAGCAGGGCGATGGCATAGCCGATCAGGCGAGGGCGTACCAATTGGGTCTTCTGCCCGGACAGGTTGTGCTCGGTGGTGTAGCTGATGAGCCCGCGGGGGTAGTTCATCTTGTCCATGATGGTGTCGCAGGCGTCGATGCAGGCGGCGCAGCCGATGCACTCGATCTGCAGGCCGTCACGGATGTCGATGCCGGTGGGGCAAACCTGGACGCACATGGTGCAGTCGATGCAGTCGCCGAGGCCCTGGGCCTTGTAGTCGATGCCTTTCTTGCGCGGGCCGCGTTTCTCGCCGCGACGGGGATCGTAGGAAACGATCAGGGTGTCCTTGTCGAACATCACGCTCTGGAAGCGCGAGTAAGGGCACATGTAGACGCAGACCTGCTCCCGCAGCCAGCCGGCGTTGCCGTAGGTGGCGAGAGTGAAGAAGCCGATCCAGAACAGAGCCAATTCGTCCGCCTGGAAGGTGGCGATCTGCACCACCAGGTCGCGGATCGGATAAAAGTAGCCGACGAAGGTCAAGCCGGTGGCCAGACTGATGAGCAGCCACAGGGTGTGCTTGGCGCTCTTGCGCAGCAGCTTGGGCCCGCTCATGGGGGCCTTGTCCAGCTTCATGCGCTGGTTGCGATCACCTTCGGTGACCTTCTCGCACCACATGAAGATCCAGGTCCATACGCTCTGCGGGCAGGTATAACCGCACCAGACGCGGCCGGCGAAGACGGTGATGAAGAACAGGCCGAAGGCGGCGATGATCAGCAGGGCGGACAGGAGCACGAAGTCCTGTGGCCAGAAGGTCGCGCCGAAGATGAAGAATTTGCGCTCCGGCAGGTCCCACCAGACGGCCTGGCGGCCATTCCAGTCGAGCCAGACGGTGCCGAAGTAGAGAAGAAAGAGAAACGCCCCCCCGACGATCCGCAGGTTGCGGAACAGGCCGGTGAAGGCGCGGGTGTAGATTTTTTCCCGAGCGGCGTAGAGCTCTACGGTTTCGGCAGGCTTGGGCCGGGGAGGGGTGACGTCTTGGACAGGAATCTGCTCACTCATTAGGCATACCACGGCGGATTAGTGTGCTCCGACCGATGCGTGCCGGTCGGAGTCATGACCTGCTGTATATGGTACGCCTGAGGCCCCCCATTCAAGTGCGACAGGACGTCGCGCTTGAATGAGACGGTTTCACTGTTGAGCCGGCTTGTGCGACAGGCTGTACACGTAAGCGGCCAGCAGATGCACCTTGTCGTTACCCAGCAGGTTCTCCTGGCTCGGCATCTTGCCGTTGCGGCCATAGCGGATGGTCTGCTGGAGCTGAGCGAAGCTCGTACCGTATATGAACGCCGGGGCGTCGGTCAGGTTCGGTGCGCCCATCGCCGGCATGCCCTTGCCTTCCGGACCGTGGCAGGCCACGCAGTTGGAGGTGAAGAGCTGGCGACCCGCTTCGATGTCGGCCTTGGCGTCTTCCGGCAGCTTGCGGCCGGCCAGTTGGGTGAGCACGAAGGCTGCGACATTGTGTACACCGTCTTCGCCGAGAATCTCGCCCCAGGCCGGCATGGCGGCCTGGCGACCGCCGAGGATGGTGGTCTTGATGGTCGCCGGCTCGCCGCCCCAGCGCCATTCCTGGTCGGTCAGGTTGGGGAAGCCGTAGGCGCCCTTGGCATCGGAACCGTGGCAGACCGCGCAGTTGGAGGCGAACAGCCGACCGCCCATCTTCAGGGCCTGCTCGTCCTGGGCAACGGCTTCGATAGGCATCGCCGCATATTTGGCGAAGATCGGACCGTATTCCTTGTCAGCCTTGAACATCTCCTTTTCCCACTGGTGGGCGCCGGTCCATCCGGGCTCGCCATTGGAGAAGGCGGTGTTGGACTCGGCGTCAACCTTGTCGTAGCCGGGGAAAACACCTTTCCAGTTACCCATGCCCGGGTAGAGCACCAGGTAACCCACGGCGAACACCAGGGTGCCCACGAACAACATGAACCACCAGCGGGGTAGCGGGTTGTCGTACTCCTCGATGCCATCGAAGGAGTGGCCGACGGTCTCGTCGGTGGTGTTCTCGCGCTGGCCGCGGCGGGTCGCGAAGATAAGCCAGGTCAGGCCCAGCAGGGTGGCGCTGGTGAGTAGGGTTACGTACCAACTCCAAAACGTGGTCATTCGGTCTTACTCCTAGAAGCGTGCTCGTCTCGCGCGTTGGGCTTGGGCTCGTCGTCGGCGAAGGGGAGGTTGGCCGCTTCGTCGAAGCTCGATTTGCGCTTGCCGTTGTAGGCCCAGAGAACGACGCCGATGAAGGCGACGAACACCAGAACGGTACCCAGGCCGCGAAGAGTCCCGATATCCATCGTGCGTTACCGTTTGTTCTTGATAGAGGTGCCCAGACCTTGCAGGAATGCGACCAGCGCATCCATCTCGGTCTTGCCTTTCACAGCGGCCTTGGCGCCGGCGATATCTTCGTCGGTGTAGGGCACGCCGAGGGTACGCAGTGCTTCCAGTTTGTCCGCGGTGTGCGCGCCATCGAGACGGTTCTCCACCAGCCAGGGGTAGGCGGGCATCTTCGACTCGGGCACCACGTTGCGCGGGTTGTAGAGGTGGGCGCGCTGCCAGTCGTCCGAGTAGCGGCCGCCGACGCGGGCCAGGTCCGGACCGGTACGCTTGGAACCCCAAAGGAACGGGTGATCCCAGACGCTCTCGCCGGCCACCGAGTAGTGGCCGTAGCGTTCGGTTTCGGCGCGGAACGGACGGATCATCTGCGAATGGCAGCCGACGCAGCCTTCGCGGATGAAGATGTCGCGGCCTTCCACTTCCAGCGCGTTGCGCGGCTTCATGCCCTCGACCGGGGTGTTGGTCACACCCTGGAAGAACAGCGGAACGATCTGCACCAGGCCGCCGATGCTCACGGCGAGCACCATGAGCAGCGCCATCAGGCCGATGTTCTTTTCAACGATTTCGTGTTGCATATCCGGTCGGCTCCTCAGGCGATCTGCGCCGCGGCTTCGTACTCGGCCGGCTTGGCTACGCGTACGGTGCGGTAGGTGTTGTAGGCCATCAGCAGCATGCCGGTCAGGAAGAAGGCGCCGCCCAGTGCGCGGACCATGTAACCCATATGACCGGCTTCCAGCGCTTCGACGAAGGAGTAGGTGAGGGTGCCGTCCTGGTTGACCGCACGCCACATCAGGCCCTGGGTGATGCCGTTGACCCACATCGAGGCGATATAAAGCACAGTGCCGATGGTGGCCAGCCAGAAGTGGGCGTTGATCAGGCCGATGCTGTGCATCTGCTCGCGGCCATACACCTTCGGAATCAGGTGGTACAGGGAACCGATGGAAATCATCGCCACCCAGCCGAGGGCACCGGCGTGCACGTGGCCGATGGTCCAGTCGGTATAGTGGGAGAGGGCGTTGACGGTCTTGATGGCCATCATCGGGCCTTCGAAGGTGGACATGCCGTAGAAGGCCAGGGACACCACCAGGAAGCGCAGGATCGGGTCGGTGCGCAGCTTATGCCAGGCGCCGGAGAGGGTCATCATGCCGTTGATCATGCCACCCCAGGACGGCGCCAGCAGGATCAGCGACATCACCATGCCCAGGGACTGGGCCCAGTCCGGCAGGGCGGTGTAGTGCAGGTGGTGCGGGCCGGCCCAGATGTAGACGGTGATCAGCGCCCAGAAGTGGACGATGGACAGGCGATAAGAATAGATGGGGCGTTCGGCCTGCTTGGGCACGAAGTAGTACATCATCCCGAGGAAGCCGGCGGTGAGGAAGAAGCCCACGGCGTTGTGGCCGTACCACCACTGGATCATGGCGTCGGTGGCACCGGAATACAGGGAGTAGGACTTGAACGCGTAGACCGGGATTTCCATATTGTTGACGATATGCAACAACGCCACGGTCAGGATGAACCCGCCAAAGAACCAGTTACCCACATAGATGTGCTTGGTCCGGCGCTTGGCGATGGTACCGAAGAACACGATGGCGTAGCTGACCCAGACGATGGTGATCAGGATGTCGATCGGCCATTCCAGCTCGGCGTATTCCTTGGAGCTGGTGTAGCCCAGGGGCAGGGTGATGACCGCCAATACGATGACCGCTTGCCAACCCCAGAAGGTGAAGGCGGCCAGGCCATCGGAAATAAGCCGGGCCTGAGAGGTACGCTGGACCACATAATAAGAAGTGGCGAACAGAGCACAGCCACCGAACGCGAAGATCACCGCGTTGGTATGGAGCGGGCGCAGACGGCCGAAACTGGTCCACGGAAGGTTGAAGTTGAGTTCCGGCCACACCAGTTGTGCGGCAATCAGAACGCCGAGACCCATGCCGACGACCCCCCAGATTACCGTCATAACGGCGAACTGGCGGACCACCTTATAGTTATAAGCAGTCTGACTGATTGCTGTGCTCATGCTAGGTTCCACGGTTAATGGAGGGTTTTTTAGGACAAAAAATCGGCGGCAAGTATGTAGAAGTAGGGTAGCCAATGCAACGACACACGCCGATACAACTGGCTTTCAGACCCTTGGACCTGCGCGCCGGCCGCGTGTGCGGAAGGTGTCCTGGGCCGCTGGACGGGATGGCATTCATCGCCGTCGGGAGGGAATCGCCGAGTCCTGGCGGACCTGGGCGAACGTGGACCAGCTTAGTCGAATCGGTGGGGGTGTGCAGAGGGCATGAAGCGGCACTGCGACACTCTGTCGCAGAGAGGGGAAGGGTTGGGCACGTCCGTGTGCCCCGGGTGGCTCCTTGCAGGTAACTCGGTTACTTCGCGGCGGTGTCCGCCTTGTTCGACAGGCTGTACACATACGCGGCGAGGATGTGCACCTTGTCCGAGCCCAGGTACTGCTCTTGGGCAGGCATCTGGCCGTTACGGCCGTAGCGGATGGTCTGCTGCAGCTGTGCCAGGCTCGAACCGTAGATCCAGGCGCTTGGCTGGGTCAGGTCGGGGGCGCCCATCATCGGCATGCCCTTGCCTTCCGGGCCGTGGCAGGCCTGGCAGTTGCTGGCGAAGACCTGCTGGCCGGCGACGACGTCGGCCTGGGTGCCTTCCGGCAACTTCAGCTTGCCCAGGTCCTGGCGGACATAGGCGGCGACGTTGCGCACGCCGTCATCGCCGAGGATCTCGCCCCAGGCCGGCATGGCCGCCTGGCGACCGCCGAGGATGGTGGTCTTGATGGTCTCCGGCTCGCCGCCCCAGCGCCAGACGTGGTCGGTGAGGTTGGGGAAGCCCACGGCGCCCTTGGCGTCGGAGCCATGGCAGATGGCGCAGTAGGTGGCGAACAGCCGGCCGCCCATCTTCAGCGCATCGGCGTCCTGGGCCACCGCATCGATGGGCATGGCGGCGTACTTGGCGAAGATCGGGCCGTATTGCTCGGCGGCCTTGTCCTGCTCGTGCTGCCATTGCTTGACCTGGGTCCAGCCGCCCTCGTAGCCGGGGAACACGCCTTTCCAGTTGCCCAGGCCCGGGTAGAGCACCAGGTAGCCGGCGGCGAAGACGATGGTGCCGACGAACAGCAGGAACCACCACTTCGGCAGCGGGTTGTCGTACTCCTCGATGCCGTCGAAGGCATGGCCCATGGTTTTTTCGGTGATGCCCTTGGACTCGCCCTTGCGGGTGGCGAACACCAGCCACAGCAGGGCGGCGAGGGTGCCGAGCGTGAGCAGGGTGATGTACCAGCTCCAGAACGCGGTCATTGGTCGTTACTCCTGAAAACGTGCCGGGAATGCGCGGTCTCGTCCGCGAAGGGCAGGTTGGCCGCTTCGTCGAAGCTGGATTTGCGCTTGCCGTTGTAAGCCCAGAACACCACGCTGACGAACGCCACCAGGACCATCACGGTGCCCAGGCCGCGCAGCGTGCCTACATCCATCCAGAGGAAAGGGTTCATGGCCTACCTCTTGTTCTTCAGGCTGGTGCCCAGCACCTGCAGGTAGGCCACCAGCGCGTCCATCTCGGTCTTGCCCTGCACCGAGGCCTTGGCGCCCTGGATGTCGGTGTCGGTGTACGGCACGCCGAGGGTGCGCATCGCCTGAACCTTGTCCGCGGTATGGGCGCCATCGAGGCGGTTTTCCACCAGCCAGGGGTAGGCGGGCATCTTCGACTCGGGCACCACGTTGCGCGGGTTGTAGAGGTGCGCACGGTGCCAGTCATCGGAGTAGCGGCCGCCGACGCGGGCCAGGTCCGGGCCGGTACGCTTGGAGCCCCACAAGAACGGGTGGTCCCAGACGCTCTCGCCGGCCACCGAGTAGTGGCCGTAGCGCTCGGTCTCAGCGCGGAATGGACGGATCATCTGCGAGTGGCAACCAACGCAGCCTTCGCGGATGAAGATGTCGCGGCCTTCCAGCTGCAGCGCGGTGTAGGGCTTGAGGCCGTCTACCGGCTGGGTGGTTTCCTGCTGGAAAAACAGCGGGACGATCTGCACCAGGCCGCCGACGCTCACCGCGAGGGCCATGAACAGGGCCATCAGGCCGATGTTCTTCTCGACGATTTCGTGTTTCATCTTCGACTCCTCAGGCGATCTGCGCCGCGGCTTCGTACTCGGCCGGCTCGGAAGCCCGCACGGTGCGGTAGGTGTTGTAGGCCATTACCAGCATGCCGCTGAGGAACACCGCGCCGCCGATCATGCGCACGATGAAGCCCATGTGACCGGCTTCCAGCGCTTCGACGAAGGAGTAGGTGAGGGTTCCGTCCTGGTTGACCGCACGCCACATCAGGCCCTGGGTGATGCCGTTGACCCACATCGAGGCGATGTAGAGCACGGTGCCGATGGTGGCCAGCCAGAAGTGGGTGTTGATCAGGCCGATGCTGTGCATCTGCTCGCGGCCGAAGACCTTCGGGATCAGGTGGTAGAGGGAGCCGATGGAGACCATGGCGACCCAGCCGAGGGCACCGGCGTGTACGTGGCCGATGGTCCAGTCGGTGTAGTGGGAGAGGGCATTGACGGTCTTGATGGCCATCATCGGGCCTTCGAAGGTGGACATGCCGTAGAAGGCCAGGGACACCACCAGGAAGCGCAGGATCGGATCGCTGCGCAGCTTATGCCAGGCACCGGAGAGGGTCATCATGCCGTTGATCATGCCGCCCCAGGACGGAGCCAGCAGGATCAGCGACATCACCATGCCCAGGGACTGGGCCCAGTCCGGCAGGGCGGTGTAGTGCAGGTGGTGCGGGCCGGCCCAGATATATACCGCGATCAACGCCCAGAAGTGGACGATGGAGAGGCGGTAGGAATACACCGGACGCTCGGCCTGCTTGGGCACGAAGTAGTACATCATCCCGAGGAAGCCGGCGGTGAGGAAGAAGCCCACGGCGTTGTGGCCGTACCACCACTGGATCATGGCGTCAGTGGCCCCGGAGTACAGGGAGTAGGACTTGGTCAGGGTGACCGGCAGCTCCAGGTTGTTCACCACGTGCAGCAGTGCCACGGTCAGGATGAACCCGCCGAAGAACCAGTTGCCCACGTAGATGTGCTTCACCTTGCGCTTGACGATGGTGCCGAAGAACACGATGGCGTAGCTGACCCAGACGATGGTGATCAGGATGTCGATCGGCCATTCCAGCTCGGCGTATTCCTTCGAACTGGTGTAGCCCAGGGGCAGGGTGATGGCCGCCAGTACGATGACCGCCTGCCAACCCCAGAAGGTGAAGGCGGCCAGCTTGTCGGAGATCAGCCGCGCCTGAGAGGTGCGCTGTACCGCGTAGTAGCTGGTGGCGAACAAGGCACAGCCACCGAACGCGAAGATCACCGCGTTGGTGTGCAAGGGTCGCAGGCGACCGAAGCTGGTCCAGGGAAGGTTGAAGTTGAGTTCCGGCCAGACCAACTGTGCGGCAATGAGAACGCCGAGAGCCATCCCGACGATTCCCCAAACCACCGTCATAATGGCGAACTGGCGGACCACCTTGTAGTTATAGGCGGTACTGCTTGCTGTGCTCATGTGAGGGCTTCCATCACGGTTACTTGGAAAA
Source organism: Pseudomonas mangiferae (assembly GCF_007109405.1). Taxonomy (GTDB): domain Bacteria; phylum Pseudomonadota; class Gammaproteobacteria; order Pseudomonadales; family Pseudomonadaceae; genus Pseudomonas_T; species Pseudomonas_T mangiferae. The sequence continues at coordinate 76,185 of NZ_VJOY01000008.1, read as the reverse complement.
GCGAGGCAAGCATGGTGAAACGCCATGAGGGGAATATTGACCCGGATCAACTCACCGAGCATGGCGCTTTGCCCTCACTGTTGTGGGAGCGGCCGCCCGGGGAGGCCAGGGCGACTCTGATCCTGGCCCATGGCGCAGGTGCGCCCATGGACAGCCCGTTCATGACGGACATGGCGCAAAGGCTTGTAGCGCGCGGGATGGCGGTGGTTCGGTTCGAGTTCGACTACATGGCGCAGCGGCGCCAGGGAGGGCGCCGGCCGCCCGATCAGCAGCCCCAACTGCTGGCCTGCTGGCGTACTGTGCTGGCGAGCGTGCGACAGCAAGTCGCGGGAACTCTGGCCGTCGGCGGCAAGTCGATGGGCGGCCGAATGGCCAGCCTGCTGGCCGATGAGGAGCAGGTCGATGGACTGGTATGCCTGGGGTATCCCTTCCACCCGGCCAAGCGCCTGGACCGGCCGCGGGTGGAGCACCTGGCGGACCTGGCGACTCCGACCCTGATCGTCCAGGGGGAACGCGATGCCCTGGGCAGCCGGGAGACCGTGGCGGGCTACCGGCTTTCCGGCGCCATCCGCCTGTTGTGGCTACCCGCGGCGGACCATGACCTGAAGCCCCTCAAGGCCTCGGGTTTCACCCATGACGATCATCTGGCGCGAACGGCCGAGGCTGTGGCCGACTTTCTGCTCCACCTGTCACCCCGCCCCGGGAAGGACTGAACGGCTGGGGCCCAGCGCACGCTTCGCCCGGCCTGCCGCGCACATGCGCCACCGATCAGCGATTGAACCGATCCACCAGGGCGTATTGCCCATGGGCGGTCTGGGTCAGTTCCTCGCTGAGCAGGGCGGTGCGCTGGGCCTCTCCCGAAGTCTGGTCGGCCAGCTCGGCGATGCTCAGGATATTGCGGTTGATCTGCTCGGCGACGCTGCTCTGCTGTTCGGTGGCGGTGGCGATCTGGTTGGTCATGTCGGTGATGTTGGCCACCGCCTCGCTGATGCCCTTGAGGGCGTCATCGGCCCGGGAGACCCGCTGCACGCCTTCGTCCGCCTGTTGCTGGCCGTTTTGCATGGTGTGTACCGCATCCTCGGCGGTGTTCTGCAGCTTGGCGATCAGGCCGTGAATCTGCTGGGTCGACTCGGCGGTTCGCTGGGCCAGGGAGCGCACTTCGTCGGCCACCACCGCGAAGCCGCGGCCCATGTCGCCGGCCCGGGCCGCCTCGATGGCAGCGTTCAGCGCCAGCAGGTTGGTCTGGTCGGCGATGCTCTTGATCACGTCCACCACGCCGCCGATCTCGTTGCTGTCCTGGGCCAGGCGAGTGACCGCGTCCCCGGTGTCCACCACGGACTGCGACAGGCGATGGATCGCTTCGCGGGTCTCCGCGGCAATGGCCCGGCCCTGTTCCGCCAGCCGGTTCGCTTCCTGGGTGGCGTCTGCGGTTCGCTGCACGTTGCTCGCCACGTCGTGGGTGGTGGCGGTCATCTGGTTCACCGCGGCGGCCACCTGCTCGGTCTCCTGACGCTGGCGCTCCAGGCCGGAGGAACTGCTCAGCGAAAGCTTCTCCGCCTGGCGAGCCTGTTCGGTGAGTTGTTCGGCGGTGTCCTGCAAGCGTGTCAGGCAGGTCTTCAGGCGCGCTTCCTGGCTGAGGATCGCCATTTCCAGGCAAGCCTGGACGCCGCGGCTGTCGGTGTACATCTGGGCGATCAACGGGTCGGAGGTGGTCTGTTCCACCAGGCGCAGCAAGCGCTTGATGCCGCGGTTCTGCCAGGCCAGGCCGATCAGGCCCAGGGGGATCGACAACAGGGCCGCGAGAATGAAGCCCCAGTGAGAGTCGAGCCAGGCGCCGATGAGGAAACCGATCTGGCTGATCAGGATGAACGGCAGCCAGTCCTGCACTACCGGCAACCAGCGATCACGCTGGGGAATCGCCGACTTGCCGTCGTTGATCCGCTTGTACAGCGCTTCGGCGCGCCTGATCTGCTCCGGGGTCGGCTTGACGCGCACCGACTCGTAGCCGCTCACCTCGCCGCCCTCGTAGATGGGCGTCACGTAGGCGTTGACCCAGTAGTGGTCACCGTTGCGGCAGCGGTTCTTCACCACGCCCATCCACGGGCGCCCGCTCTTGAGGGTGGTCCACATGTGAGCGAAGACCGCGGGCGGCACGTCGGGATGCCGTACCAGGTTATGAGGCGCGCGGATCAGCTGCTCCCGGTCGTAGCCGCTGACGTCCACGAAGGCGTCGTTGCAGTAGGTGATGACGCCTTTGGTATTGGTGGTGGAAATGAGGCGCTGTTCGGCCGGGTAGGTTCGCTCGCGCTGGGTAACGGGTTGATTGTTGCGCATGGACCTCACTCTTCGGTAGGTGACGATCGATCAACCGCCCGACTCGGCGCGGTCGCCCGAAAATGCGCCAGTGTACCTGTAAACCACCGAAATACGGTTTTCTGGCGTCAATGGATGGTCAGTCACGAGGCGTTCGCTTAGTCACCTCGTCAGCCACATCGCCGCGCTTCAACGAGCCGAACGCCGGAATGCGGGCAGCGCACGCTCTGCCCGTTCCGTGTTACTCCGCCAGCAGTTGGCGCAGAACGTAATGCAGAATGCCGCCGGCCTTGAAGTACTCCACTTCGTTCAGCGTATCGATGCGGCAGAGCACTTCCACGTTCTCCAGGCTTCCGTCTTTGCGTGTGATTTCCAGGGTGAGGGGCATGCGCGGCCGCAGTTCAACGCCGTCCAGGCCGAAGATGCCGATCTTCTCCTGGCCGGTGAGGCCCAGGCTCTTGCGATCCTGGCCCTCCTTGAATTGCAGCGGCAGCACGCCCATTCCCACCAGATTGGAACGGTGGATGCGCTCGAAGCTCTCCGCGACCACTGCCTTCACTCCCAGCAGGTTGGTGCCTTTCGCCGCCCAGTCCCGGGAGGAGCCGGTGCCGTATTCCTTGCCGGCGATGATCACCAGGGGCGTGCCCTCGTCCTGGTAGCGCATCGCTGCGTCATAGATGGCCAATTTGTCGCCGCTGGGCACGTGTAGGGTATTGCCGCCTTCCTCGCCGCCGAGCATCTCGTTCTTGATGCGGATGTTGGCGAAGGTGCCGCGCATCATCACCTCGTGGTTGCCACGCCGCGACCCGTAGGAGTTGAAGTCCACCGGCTCGACGCCGCGCTCGCGCAGGTAGCGCCCGGCGGGGCTGTCCACCTTGATGTTGCCGGCGGGGGAAATGTGGTCGGTGGTCACCGAGTCCCCCAGCAGGGCGAGAATCTGCGCGTCGTGGATGTCCTGGACCCGCGGCGGCTCGTTGGCGATGCCCGTGAAGAAGGGCGGGTGCTGGATGTAGGTGGAATCGTCCTGCCAGACATAGGTGTCGGATTCCGGCACCTGGATGGCGCGCCACTTCTCGTCGCCGGCGAACACTTCCGCGTATTCCTTGCGGAACATCGCGGTCTCCACCTTGCGCACCGCTTCGGCGATTTCCTCGCGGCTCGGCCAGATGTCCCTCAGGTACACCGGCCTGCCGTCGCGGTCCTGGCCGAGGGCGTCGTGGTCCAGGTTGAGGGTCACGGTGCCGGCGAGGGCATAGGCCACCACCAGGGGCGGCGAGGCCAGCCAGTTGGTCTTCACCAGCGGGTGCACCCGGCCTTCGAAGTTGCGGTTGCCCGAGAGCACCGCGGCGACGGTGAGGTCGGCACTCTGGATGGCCTTCTCGATGGGGTCCGGCAGCGGGCCGGAGTTGCCGATGCAGGTGGTGCAACCGTAGCCCACCAGGTCGAACCCCAGCTCGTCCAAGTAGCGGGTGAGGTCGGCGGCGGTGAAGTAGTCGGTCACCACCTTGGAACCGGGGGCCAGGGACGACTTCACCCAGGGCTTGCGCTGCAGGCCCTTTTCCACCGCCTTCTTCGCCAGCAGGCCGGCGGCCATCATGACGCTGGGGTTGGAGGTATTGGTGCAGGAGGTGATGGCGGCGATCACCACGGCGCCGTTCTTCAGGCGATAGGTATGGCCCATGTATTGGTAGTCGGCTTCGCCCACCAGGGCGGCGTTGCCTACGGCGACGCCGCCACCGCCTTCGTTCTGCAGGCGGTTGTCTTCCTTGGGCGGTGGCTTCACCTGCAGGCCCATGAAGTCATCGAAGGCCTTGGCCACGCTGGGCAGGGCGACGCGGTCTTGGGGCCGCTTGGGCCCGGCGAGGCTGGCCTCGACGCTGCCCATATCCAGCTCCAGGGTATCGGTGAAGGCCGGCTCGTGGCCCGGCTCGCGCCACAGGCCCTGGGCCTTGCAGTAGGCCTCTACCAGCGCCACGGTCTCGTCGGGGCGGCCGGACAGGCGCAGGTAGTCGAGGGTGATGTCGTCCACCGGGAAGAAGCCGCAGGTGGCGCCGTATTCCGGGGCCATGTTGGCGATGGTGGCGCGGTCCGCCAGGGGCAGGTCCGCCAGGCCGTCGCCGTAGAACTCGACGAACTTGCCCACCACGCCGCGCTTGCGCAGCATCTGGGTGACTGTCAGGACCAGGTCGGTGGCGGTGATGCCTTCCTTCAGGCGGCCGGTGAGCTTGAAGCCGATCACTTCCGGGATCAGCATCGAGACCGGCTGGCCGAGCATCGCGGCTTCCGCCTCGATCCCGCCGACGCCCCAGCCCAGTACGCCGAGGCCATTGATCATGGTGGTGTGGGAGTCGGTACCCACCAGGGTGTCGGGGAAGGCCCAGGTGTCGCCGTCTTCCTCGCGAGTCCAGACGGTGCGACCCAGGTACTCCAGGTTGACCTGGTGGCAGATCCCAGTGCCTGGCGGTACCACGCTGAAGTTGTCGAAGGCGTTCTGTCCCCAGCGCAGGAAGGCGTAGCGCTCACCGTTGCGCTGCATCTCGATTTCCACGTTCTCTTCGAACGCGTGGCTGTTGCCGAAGCGATCCACCATCACCGAGTGGTCGATCACCAGGTCCACGGGGGACAGCGGGTTGATCCGCTGCGGGTCGCCGCCGGCCTTGGCCACGGCGTCGCGCATCGCCGCCAGGTCCACCACGGCGGGCACGCCGGTGAAGTCCTGCATCAGCACGCGGGCGGGGCGATATTGAATCTCCCGGTCGGAGGTGCGCTCGCGCAGCCAGTCGGCCAGGGCGGTAAAATCGTCGCGGGTGACGGTCTTGTCGTCCTCCCAGCGCAGCAGGTTCTCCAGCAGCACCTTGAGGGACATCGGCAGGCGCTGCAGGTCGCCCAACTGGCGGGCCGCATCGGGCAGGCTGAAATAATGATAGGTACGGCCGCCGACCTCCAGGCTACGGCGACTGTTCAGGCTATCCAGGGAAGGCATGCGCATCTCCTTGAGGCCCGCACGGCACGGGCCGATGAAACGGCGCGGAGTCTCGCGTCCCCGCTTCGGGGATCGGGCTCCGCTGGAAGGTTTCGTCATGTCACTGGACCGGCCCATGCGGCCCGGGGTTCCCGTTGGGCTATCATGCGCGCCCCGCCGCAGAGCCGGCGCGATGCCCACTTTTCACGGATATCACCGATGGACAGCGTTTTCCTGCATTGCCGGCCCGGCTTCGAGGGTGAGGTGTGTGCCGAACTCAGCGAGCGCGCCGCCGCCCTCGGCGTGGCCGGCTACGCCAAGGCCCGGCCGAACGAAGCCTGCGCCGAATTCATCTGCAGCGAAGCCGACGGCGCCGCGCGGCTGCTGAAGGAGCAGCGTTTCGACCGGCTGGTCTTCCCCCGCCAGTGGGCGAGGGGGGCCTTCGTCGACCTGCCCGAGAGCGACCGCATCGGCGTGCTGCTGGAGCGCCTGCAGGACTACCCGGTCGCCGGCAGCCTGTGGCTGGAGGTGCTGGACACCAACGAGGGCAAGGAGCTGTCGACCTTCTGCCGCAAGTTCGACGTGCCGCTGCGCAAGGCCCTGGAAAAGGCCGGCCGCCTGCGGGAAGGAGAGTCGCCGCGGCTGCTGCTGACCTTCCTCAGCGGCCGCCGGGTGTTCCTTGGCGTCGCCGACTCGGGCAACTCCGCCGCCTGGCCCATGGGCATCCCGCGCCTGAAATTCCCCCGGGAAGCGCCCAGCCGGTCCACCCTCAAGCTGGAGGAAGCCTGGCACCAGTTCGTGCCCCGGGAGGAATGGGACACCCGCCTGGCCCCGGCGATGACCGCCGTGGACCTGGGCGCCGCTCCCGGTGGCTGGACCTGGCAACTGGTGAACCGGCACATGAAGGTGATCGCCGTGGACAACGGCCCCATGGACCCGGGCCTGATGGATTCCGGCCTGGTGGAGCACCAGCGGGCCGATGGCTTCGTCTTCCGCCCGCGCCGGCCGGTGGACTGGATGGTCTGCGACATCGTCGAGAAACCGGCGCGCACCGCCGCGCTGATCGAGACCTGGCTCGGCGAGGGCTGGTGCCGCGAGGCGGTGGTCAATCTGAAGCTGCCCATGAAGCAGCGGCACGCGGAGGTGAGCCGGTTGCTAGAGCGCATCGCCGACGGCTTGCGCGAGCGCGGCGTGCGGGTGGCCATCGGCTGCAAGCAGCTCTACCACGACCGCGAGGAAGTCACCTGCCACCTGCGCCGGCTGGACCGCTGAGCCGGCCGTGACCGGCTCCGGCGTTTCGGCGACAATGCCGGCTCGATCCAGGAGGCCATGATGTCCGAACAACCCGATGCGATTCTCGATGCCAGCGGCCTCAACTGTCCCGAACCGGTGATGCTGCTGCACAACAAGGTGCGCGATCTGCGGGCCGGCGGGCTGCTCAAGGTGATCGCCACCGACCCGTCCACCCGCCGCGATATCCCCAAGTTCTGCGTGTTCCTCGGCCACGAGCTGCTGGAGCAGGCCGAGGAGGGCGACACGTTCCTCTACTGGATCCGCAAGAAGGCCGACTGACCCGGCGGCATCCCGCCGTCAGCCGGGGAGCGCCTCCAGGCGGATGTGCCGCCGGGCGCTGCGGTTGAGGCGCACCGACAGCATCAGCGCCGCCCCGGTGAGGCCGGCGATCAGGCCCAGCCACAGGCCGCTCGGCCCGCTGGGCTCGCCGAACAGGTGGCTGAGGCCGAGGACGTAGCCCACCGGCAGGCCAATGCCCCAGTAGGCGAACAGGGTGATGATCATGGTCGCCCGGGTGTCCTGGTAGCCGCGCAGGGCGCCGGCGGTGATCACCTGCAACCCGTCCGAGAACTGGAACAGCGCCGAGTAGGCGATGAGCATCGCCGCGACCCGAATCACCGTGGGGTCGGCGGTATAGATCTCGGCGATCTGCTCGCGGAACGCCAGCATCAGGCTCGCCGACAGGCAGGCATAAAGCAGGGCGCTGGCGATGCCCACCCGGGCGGAAAAGCGCGCCGCCAGGGCGTCCTTACGCCCCAGGGACTGGCCGACCCGGACGGTGACCGCCATGGCCAGGGAGTAGGGGATCATGAACACCAGGGAGCTGAAGTTGAGGGCGATCTGGTGGCCCGCCACCACGTCCGCGCCCAGGCTGCCGATCAGCAGGGCGATCACCGCGAAGATGCTGGACTCGGCGAACACCGCCACGCCGATGGGGACGCCGATCCCTAGCAGGCGGCGCATGATCGGCCCGTTCGGCCGGTCGAAGCGGGCGAACAGCCGGCTGCTGCGGTAGGCCGGCGCCCAGCGCACCCAGCCGAGCATGCCGAAGAACATGAACCACATCACCAGACCGCTGGCCCAGCCACAGCCGGGGCCGCCCAAGGCCGGCACGCCGAAGTGTCCGTAGATGAACACATAGTTCAACGGAATGTTCAGTAACAGGCCACCGATGCCCAGGACCATGCTCGGGCGGGTACGGCCGAGCCCGTCGCTGAAGCAGCGCAGGACGTGGTAGAGCGCCACCGCCGGAATGCCGAAGCCGATCCCGCGCAGGTACACCATGCTGGACTCTACCAGCGCCGGGGCGACCCCCATCACCTGCAGTACCGGCCGGGCGGACCACAGCACCACGGCCGCGGCCAAGCCGGTGCCCACCGCCAGCCACAGGGCCTGGCGCACCAGCGGGCCGATCTCCTCCAGGCGCCCGGCGCCGAAGTGCTGCGCCACCTTGGGCGTGGTGGCCAGCAGGGTGCCGGTCATCAGCAGGTAGACCGGCACCCAGATCGAGTTGCCCAGGGCCACCGCCGCCAGGTCGGTCGGGCTGACGCGCCCGGCCATGACCGCGTCGACGAAGCCCATGGCGGAGTGGGACAGCTGGGCGATGATGATCGGCAGGGCGAGGGTCAGCAGGGCGGTGAATTCGCGGCGGATGCGGGCGAAGGAGGAAGCAGGGGCGGACACGGGACGCATTCCATTGGTTGACAGGCCACTGGGGCGGCAGTGGCGGCCGGGCGCGGTTCCCACCGGCGCGGGGCAATGCAGCACGCATCGAGAAACGACGACGGCTGTCGCGCGGCATTCGCGGACGTTTCGAGGGAGCGGCTGGACGGCCGGCTAGTCTACGCGTTGACGCACCGGTCAGGAAAGGGCGCGCCGGCGCGGGCGCCGTGCCGGTCGTACAAACCGCCGGCGCGCCCTAGAATGCCGGCTTCGCTAGCCGCTGCCGAGACGACCCCCATGCGCTTGCTCGCCGATGAGAACATTCCCCTGGTCGAGGCCTTCTTTTCCTCCTTCGCCGGGGCGGATGCCATCCGCCGGTTGCCCGGACGCGCCATCGACAGGGCTGCCCTGGGCGACGCCGAAGTGCTGCTGGTGCGTTCGGTCACTCCGGTGGGGCGCGACCTGCTGGAGGGCAGCGCCGTGACCTTCGTCGGCACCTGCACCATCGGCACCGACCACCTGGACCTGGACTACCTGCGTGAGGCCGGCATCGCCTGGGCCAGCGCGCCGGGTTGCAACGCCCGAGGGGTGGTGGACTACGTGCTGGGCAGCGTCCTGACCCTGGCGGAAGATGCCGGGATCGATCCGGCAACGCGGCGCTACGGGGTGTTGGGAGCTGGGGAAGTGGGCGGTCGGCTGCTGCAGGTATTGCGCGGGCTGGGCTGGCAGGTGCGGGTCTGCGACCCCCCGCGCCTGGCCCTGGAGGGCGACGGGGACTATATCGGGCTGGAGGAGTTACTGGACACCTGCGACGTGATCAGCCTGCATACGCCCCTGGACGCCTCGACCCACCACCTGCTGGACGAGACGCGCCTGGCCCGCCTGCGGCCCGGGGCCTGGCTGATCAACGCCAGCCGGGGCGCGGTGGTGGACAACCAGGCGCTGAAGGCGCTGCTGGCGCGCCGCGACGATGTTCGCGCCGTGCTGGATGTCTGGGAAGGAGAACCGCTGGTGGACGTGGAGTTGGCCCGGCACTGCCGGCTGGCGACCCCCCACATCGCCGGTTACAGCCTAGACGGCAAGCTGCGCGGCACCGAGCAGATCTACCGGGCCTTCTGCGCCCATCAGGGTGAGCGCCCGGAGGTGGAACTGGCCAGCCTGCTCCCTGCGCCCGGGTTGGCGGAGGTGGTGCTGGGGGCCGGCTGCGACCCACGCTGGGCGCTGCCGATGCTCTGCCGGGCGGTCTACGACCCACGCCGCGACGATGCGGATTTCCGCCGCACGCTGGAAGGGGACGAGGTGGCGCGGCGCGCGGCCTTCGACACCCTGCGCAAGCATTATCCGGTGCGTCGGGAAATCGACGGCCTCACGCTGCGGCTCACCTCGGGTGACGACGAGCTGCGTCGCCTGGGGGAGGCGCTGGGGAGCCGGGTGATCGGCTGAGGAGGCCCCGCGCGCGCCCGGGCCGCTGCCCGGAGGCGCGGCCCGTCGCTGTCAGGCGTGCTTGCCAGCGTGGATGCAGGCCGTTTCCAGCTCGCGGCAGGCGCGCTGGATCATGGTTTCGGTGATCGGGATTTCCCGGCCCTGGTCGTCGATGATCGCACCGCCGATGGGGCGTTGCGGCGGGATCGAAACGACGCGTTGTTCTCGGCTGCGCTCATCGAGCATGGCGGTCTCCTCATCGTGGGTTCAGGTCTGGCGACGGTACGCACCCGGCATGACACGGCGGTGACGCCGACGGGTGCGTCAAGGTATCGGCCATGGGGGCGATCCCTTCAGTCGGAAGCAGCGTTCATGCCAAGTCGCCAGCATAGCCCGGCAGGTCATCGACGCCCGTAGCGAGGTCAGATTCAGAAGCGCTTCATGGGGAACGACGACGCGGCCGGAATCTCGGCGCCTCGCCAGGCGATCCTCGAAACCGCTGGCGTTTGACGGTATAACGCCGAGGGTCCGTTTTCCGAGGAGGCTCCGGTGCGCCGTATTCTGACCGCCCTGTGCGGGTTGTTGTTGTGCTGGCAGGCCCAGGCTGCCGTCGATCCCGCCGCCCTGGTGGCCGCGGCGCGCCAGCAAGTCGGCGTTACGCTCGGCTATGACCCTCGGTATCGCCGCCTGGCCTACCCCGGTGGCGACGTGCCCCTGGAGACCGGCGTCTGCAGCGACGTGGTGATCCGTGCCCTGCGGCCACAGGGGCTTGACCTGCAGGTGGCGCTCCACCAGGACATGCGCGAGCATTTCCGGGCCTACCCACGGTCATGGGGCGCCACGCGCCCCGACCCCAGCATCGACCACCGCCGGGTGCCCAACCTGATGACCTGGTTCCGGCGCCAGGGCATGGCGCTGCCGGTAAGTCGGGAGGCCGGGGCCTACCGCCCCGGTGATGTCGTGACCTGGAACCTGGGGCGCGGCCAGACCCACATCGGCCTGGTGTCGGACCGTATCGGCGTCGATGGCGTGCCGTTGATCCTGCACAACATCGGCCGCGGCGCCCGGGAGGAAGACCTGCTGTTCCGCTTCGAGATCACCGGGCACTACCGCTTTCCCGGCACGCCGGAGGCCGGATGAGCCCGGTGTTACCTTTCGCCTGTCGCCCCTCTCGCCTTGAAGGAAGGTATTGATGCCGTCGCTCCTGAGTACTCGCCAACGGGCTGCGCTGCAAATGGCGGCGCGCTTCGTGAAACCTTACCGGGGCCGAATCGCCGTGGCGCTGCTGGCCCTGCTGTTCACCGCCGCCATCACCCTGTCCATGGGGCAGGGCATCAAGCTGCTGGTGGACCAGGGGTTGGCCACCCAGTCGCCCCATGCCCTGAACCGCTCGATCCTGCTGTTCTTCGTGCTGGTGCTGGCCCTGGCGGTGGGCACCTACACGCGCTTCTACCTGGTGTCCTGGCTGGGCGAGCGCTTCGTCGCCGACATCCGCCGGCGGGTGTTCGACCATCTGGTGGGGCTGCACCCCGCGTTCTTCGAGACCACCCGCAGCTCGGAAGTCCAGTCGCGGCTCACCGCCGACACCACGCTGCTGCAGTCGGTGATCGGCTCCTCGCTGTCCATGGCGTTGCGCAACGTCATCATGCTGGTGGGCGGGGTCACGCTGCTGTTCTTCACCAATCCGAAACTGACCGCCATCGTGGTGGCGGTGCTGCCGCTGGTGGTGGCGCCGATCCTGCTGTTCGGCCGGCGGGTGCGCAGCCTGTCCCGGCAGAGCCAGGACCGCATCGCCGACGTGGGCAGCTACATCGGCGAGACCCTGGGGCAGATCAAGACGGTCCAGGCGTACAACCACCAGGCCCAGGATCGCCTGCGCTTCGCCAGTACCGTGGAGGCGGCGTTCGCCACTGCCCGACGGCGCATCGCCCAGCGTGCCTGGCTGATCACCGTGGTCATCGTACTGGTGCTGGGCGCTGTGGGCGTGATGCTCTGGGTCGGCGGCATGGACGTGATCGCCGGCCGAATCAGCGGCGGGGAACTGGCGGCCTTCGTGTTCTACAGCCTGATCGTCGGCTCCGCCTTCGGCACCCTCAGCGAAGTGATCGGCGAACTGCAGAGCGCCCTGGGCGCCGCCGAGCGCATCGCCGAACTGCTGCAGACCACCAATGCCATCACCGCGCCCGACCAGGGGGTGCGCACGCTGCCGCCACGGGTCAGCGGCGCGCTGCGCCTCGAGGCGCTGCGCTTCGCCTACCCGTCGCGGCCCCATGCAGAGGCGCTGGCGGGTATCGACCTGCAGGTTCGCCCCGGCGAAACGGTGGCGCTGGTGGGGCCTTCGGGGGCCGGCAAGTCGACGCTGTTCGACCTGCTGCTGCGGTTCTACGACCCCAGCGGGGGCCGCATCGAACTGGACGGGGTGCCCATCGACCAACTGGACCCGGCCGACCTGCGGCGCTGCTTCGCCCTGGTATCCCAGAGCCCGGCGCTGTTCTTCGGCAGCGTGGCGGACAACATCCGCTATGGCCGCCCCGATGCCAGCCAGGCCGAGGTGGAGGCCGCAGCGCGGGCGGCCCATGCCCATGGATTCATCGTCGACCTGCCGGAGGGCTACGAGACGCGGCTGGGGGAGGGCGGCCTGGGGCTGTCCGGTGGCCAGCGCCAACGCCTGGCCATCGCCCGGGCATTGCTGGTGGACGCGCCCATCCTGCTGCTGGACGAAGCCACCAGCGCCCTGGATGCGGAGAGCGAACACCTGATCCAGCAGGCGCTGCCACGGTTGATGAGCGGCCGCACCACCCTGGTGATCGCCCACCGGCTGGCGACGGTACAGAACGCCGACCGCATCGCGGTGATCGACCTTGGCCGGCTGGTGGCCATCGGCACCCATGAAGAATTGGTGCGGCAGGACGCGCTGTATGCCCGGCTGGCGGCCTTGCAGTTCGCCCGGGGCGCCGACGCGCAGGAAACAGACAGAGCGTGAGGGGAAGGGCGGCCGTCGAACGAGGCCGCCGGAGGGCTCAGCGGTATTCGCAGAGGTAGGCGGTGTCGACGTCTACCTTCAGCTGGAACTTGCTGCTGGCCGGAACGGTGAAGCGGGTGCCGGCGGCGAAGGTTTCCCAGTTCTCGCTACCCGGCAGCTTCACCGTCAGCGCGCCGGCGACCACGTGCATCACTTCCAGTTGACCGGTGCCGAACTCATAGTTGCCCGGTGCCATGACCCCGATGGTGGCGGGGCCTTCACTCATGCCGAAGGCGATGGATTTGACGGTGCCGTCGAAGTACTCGTTGACCTTGAACATGGATCATCCTCGAAGGGGGCGGGCAAAAAGGCCGGACAGTATGCCCAAGGCGGTTTACAGCGTCACTAGCTGCTGGCCGGCAGCACCAGGGGCAACAGGCGCGCGGTGTTGCGGGCATCTTCGAGGGCGCGGTGCTGCTGGCCCTGGAAGCTCAGGCCGGCCAGTTGCAACGCGACGTTCAGACCCACCGGGTGGGTCAGCTGCCTCGCCTGGCCGAAGCCCTGCTTGAGGTTGAGGTGGGGCAGTGCCAGCAGCCGGCTGTCGATCCGGTACTGCCGCAGCTCTTGTTCCAGCTGCCGGCGGTCGTACTCGCCCCAGCTGGCCCACCCCACCAGGGGGCCGCAATGCTGCAGCCAGCGTTCGAAGGCTGGCCAGATGGTTTCCAGGGGAGCCGCGGTATCCACGTCCGCCTGCTCGATGTGGGTCAGATGCCGGCAGAAGGCGGTCAGGCAGGGGCGCCGCTGGGGGCGGACGAAGCGCTGGAAATGGCCCACTTCGCGCCCGCTGGCATTCACCAGGGAGGCCCCCAGCTCGATGATTTCCATCTCCTGCAGCGGCCAGCCGCCCTCATCGGTCGTGGCTTCCAGGTCGATCACCAGCCAGTGCGGCATGGGCTCTCCTTAGCGGTCATGTCTCGGCGAACGGGGCGCGTCAGGCGTGCGTCCGGTAGGTGGGGCGCGTTTCGTCTGCTTTCAGGGGAAGGGCGTCGCTGAGGCAATCATGTGAACCGGCCTGGATAGCTGACCGGCGCGGCATGCAACGGTTCCGACGAGCCGCCCCGGTGGAACGAGTTGCGCGTTCAGGCGCGGAAGATGAAGTAGGTGGCGCCCAGCAGGCACAGGCCTGCCCACAGGTAATCCAGTTTCAGTGTCTGTTGCATGACGAACACGCTGAACAGCATGAACACGCCGAGGCCGATCACTTCCTGCATGATCTTCAACTGCCCGAGGGAGAGGACGGTGTAGCCGATGCGGTTGGCCGGCACCATGAGCAGGTACTCGAACAGCGCCACGCCCCAGCTGAGCAAGGCGGCGACGATCCACGGGCGATCTCCCAGGGTTTTCAGGTGGCCGTACCAGGCGTAGGTCATGAAGACGTTGGATGCGCACAACAGCGCTGCGGTTTGCAGCCAGACCGGCATGGGAGGCTCCTGCGGAGGGGTCGGCGAAGCCTACCGGTGCCGCGCGATGGCGCCAAGCGGGAAGTACGCGTCTAGCAGTGGCTGCCCAAGCCCTCGGCGAGCCGGTAGAATCGCCGGCCGTTGCAACGTCTGCGGAGTGACCGTTCCGTGAAGTGTCGTGCCGGTTGCGGTGCCTGCTGCATCGCGCCCTCCATCAGTTCGCCGATCCCTGGCATGCCCGACGGCAAGCCGGCGGGCGAGCGCTGCCTGCATCTGGACGAGGAAAACCGCTGCGGTCTGTTCGGCCGACCCGAGCGCCCCGCGGTGTGCTCGGCCTTTTCCGCGGACGCCGACGTCTGTGGCGAAAGCCGCGCGCAGGCCCTGCATGTGCTGGGCTGGCTGGAACAAGCGACGTCCGTTGCGGTCAGTCGATCTATCCGATAAGCCGCATCTCGCGGTGAAAAATAACCAAGGAGAATGGAATGGGTTCGCGTCGCCTCATGGCAAGTATCTGTGGTCTCGGCCTGCTGACGGTTTCGGTGGCCCACGCCGAGGATTGGAAGCTCGCCAAGGACGAAGACGGCATCAAGGTCTACCTCAGCGAAGTGTCCGGTTCCAAGTACAAGGCCTACCGTGGCGTGACCACCATCAAGGCGGACGTGGCCAGCATTCGCAAGCTGCAGGAAGACGTCAGTGGGTCCTGTGCCTGGATCTACGAGTGCAAGGAGCAGAAGCTGCTCAAGCACGAGGGCGACCACAGCTGGACCTACACCCGCTTCGACACGCCCTGGCCGGTCACCCCCCGTGACTCGGTGCTGGACGTGACCACCGAAGAAGGCGCCGACGGCAGCGTGATCCGCCACCTGAAGGGCGTGCCCACCTACGTTCCGGAAGAGAAGGGCTTCGTACGGGTCGCCAGCGTCGATGGCCAGTGGAAGCTGGTGCCGAAGGGCGAGGGGCAGGTCGAAGTGACCTACCAGGTGCACACCGAGCCGGGCGGCAGCGTGCCCTCGGTGCTGGCCAACAGCTTCGTGGTGGACGCGCCGTTCAACACCCTGAAGAACCTGCGGACCCGCGCCGAAGGCAAGTAAGGCTGACGCGAGGCTCGTGAACGAAAAAGGCTGCCCGAGGGCAGCCTTTTTCATGTGCATCCAACCGCTTAGTTGCGGCTTTCCAGCGGCGGGTAGTCGCGCTGATCGTAGCCGGTGTACAACTGGCGCGGGCGGCCGATCTTGTACGGGCTGGAGAGCATTTCCTTCCAGTGGGAGATCCAGCCCACGGTGCGCGCCAGGGCGAAGATCACCGTGAACATGCTGGTGGGGATGCCGATCGCCTTGAGGATGATGCCCGAGTAGAAGTCCACGTTCGGGTAGAGGTTGCGTTCCTTGAAGTACGGGTCGTTGCGGGCGATCTCGTCGAGCTTCATCGCCAGCTCCAACTGCGGGTCCTGGATGCCCAGTTCCGCCAGCACCTCGTCGCAGGTCTGCTTCATGACATTGGCGCGCGGATCGAAGTTCTTGTAGACGCGGTGGCCGAAGCCCATCAGCTTGAAGGGGTCGTCCTTGTCCTTCGCCTTGGCGATGAACTTGTCGATGTTCGACACGTCGCCGATCTCGTCGAGCATGCTCAGCACCGCCTCGTTGGCGCCGCCGTGAGCCGGGCCCCACAGCGCGGCGATGCCGGCGGCGATACAGGCGAACGGGTTGGCGCCGGAGGAGCCGGCGAGGCGCACGGTGGAGGTGGAGGCGTTCTGCTCATGGTCGGCATGGAGGACGAAGATCCGGTCCATCGCCTTGGCCAGCACCGGGCTGATCGGTTTGATCTCGCACGGGGTGTTGAACATCATGTGCAGAAAGTTTTCCGCGTAGGACAGGTCGTTGCGCGGATAGATCATGGGCTGGCCCATGGAATACTTGTAGACCATCGCCGCCAGGGTCGGCATCTTGGCGATCAGGCGGATCGCGGAGATTTCCCGGTGCTGCGGGTTCTTGATGTCCAGGGAGTCGTGGTAGAAGGCGGACAGTGCGCCGACCACGCCGCACATCACGGCCATAGGGTGGGCGTCGCGGCGGAAACCGTTGAAGAAGGTCTTCAGCTGCTCGTGGACCATGGTGTGGTTCTTCACGGTGCTAACGAACGTGGCCTTTTCCTCGGCGTTGGGCAGTTCGCCGTTGAGCAGCAGGTAGCAGGTTTCCAGGTAGTCGGATTTCTCGGCCAACTGCTCGATGGGGTAGCCGCGGTGCAGGAGTATGCCTTTGTCACCATCGATGTAGGTGATCTTCGATTCGCAAGAGGCGGTCGACATGAAGCCGGGGTCGAAGGTGAAACGACCCGTGGAGGTCAGGCCCCGCACATCGATCACTTCGGGTCCTACCGAGCCGGTGAGGATGGGCAGCTCGACGGGGGCTGCGCCCTCGATGATCAACTGCGCTTTTTTGTCAGCCATATCGGCCTCCTAGTTATGCTTGAAATCATCAGAAGCCCCCCACGCAGGGCCCGCATCACTATAGAGAGATAAATTTGAATGTCAATTTGCCGCAACCCACGTGGCAGACGGGTTTGCGGGCATATCTGCAGCGAAAAAGTGCGCTTGTTTACGCGAATTAACGAGGGCATGCAATTGGCTGTTCGGCCAGCCCCTCGCGTTGTCATTAGTTCCCTAACTGTCTATAATCTACGGCCGACCGCCAGCGGCTCCAAAGCCGGTATTCTGGAGGTCGGCACTCCCTTTGGTGAGGGGTACCTGACCAGTGCACTTCCCGACAACTTGCCCTGTTTGTTAGGGGCCTCAGCGTGAAAAAAGCCGTGAATAGCCAACGACCTGTAAACTTAGATCTTAGGACTATAAAACTCCCGATCACTGCTTATACCTCCATCCTGCATCGTATTTCCGGAGTCATCCTGTTCCTGGGTCTTGCCGTGCTGCTGTATGCGCTCGACAAATCCCTGGGTTCCGAGGAAGGCTTTGAGCAGGTGAAGGCATTCATGGCCAGTCCGCTGGTCAAGCTCGTGGTCTGGGGTCTGCTGTCCGCACTGCTGTATCACCTGGTGGCCGGCCTGCGCCATCTCATCATGGATTTGGGCTTCGGTGAAACGCTGCAAGGCGGCAAGCTGGGCTCGCAGATCGTTCTCGCCGTATCCGCGGTGCTGATCGTGCTGGCAGGGGTGTGGATATGGTAACCAACGTCACCAACTTTTCCCGTTCGGGCCTCTACGACTGGATGGCCCAGCGGGTCTCGGCCGTCGTCCTCGCGGCCTATTTCCTGTTCCTGCTCGGCTTCGTCATCGCCCACCCGGGTCTGACCTACGCCGACTGGCATGGACTGTTCTCCCGGAACTGGATGCGCATCTTCAGTCTGCTCAGCCTCGTGGCCCTCGGCGTGCACGCCTGGGTTGGCATGTGGACCATCTCCACCGACTACCTGACGTCCATGGCGCTAGGCAAGTGGGCGACCGGTGTGCGTTTCCTCTTCCAGGCGGTGTGCGGCATGGCGATGTTCGCATTCTTCGTCTGGGGTGTGCAGATTCTTTGGGGTATCTGATCCATGGCTAACATTAGTACGCTTTCCTTCGACGCCATCATCGTCGGCGGCGGCGGCGCCGGCATGCGCGCGGCGCTCCAGCTGGCTCAGGGCGGCCACAAGACGGCCGTGGTGACGAAGGTGTTCCCGACCCGCTCGCACACCGTTTCCGCCCAGGGTGGCATTACCTGCGCCATCGCTTCGGCCGACCCGAACGATGACTGGCGCTGGCACATGTACGACACCGTGAAGGGGTCGGACTACATCGGTGACCAGGATGCCATCGAGTACATGTGCTCCGTGGGCCCCGAGGCCGTGTTCGAACTCGAGCACATGGGCCTGCCGTTCTCTCGTACCGAGCAGGGTCGCATCT
This sequence comes from Pseudomonas mangiferae, assembly GCF_007109405.1. Lineage (GTDB taxonomy): Bacteria > Pseudomonadota > Gammaproteobacteria > Pseudomonadales > Pseudomonadaceae > Pseudomonas_T > Pseudomonas_T mangiferae. The sequence continues at coordinate 58,217 of NZ_VJOY01000008.1, read as the reverse complement.
ACCAGCGCCCGTTCGGCGGCCAGTCCAAGGACTTCGGCAAGGGCGGCCAGGCGGCCCGTACCTGCGCCGCGGCCGACCGTACCGGTCACGCCCTGCTGCACACCCTGTACCAGGCGAACCTGAAGAACGACACCACCTTCCTCAACGAGTGGTACGCGGTCGACCTGGTGAAGAACCAGGACGGCGCCATCGTCGGCATCATCGCCATCTGCATCGAGACCGGCGAAACCGCCTACATCCGCTCCAAGGCGGTGGTACTGGCCACCGGCGGTGCAGGGCGCATCTACGCATCCACCACCAATGCCCTGATCAACACTGGTGACGGCGTGGGCATGGCCCTGCGTGCCGGCGTACCGGTGCAGGACATCGAGATGTGGCAGTTCCACCCCACCGGCATCGCCGGCGCCGGCGTGCTGGTGACCGAAGGCTGCCGCGGTGAGGGTGGCTACCTGATCAACGCTCATGGCGAGCGCTTCATGGAGCGCTACGCGCCCAACGCCAAGGACCTGGCCGGCCGCGACGTGGTCGCCCGTTCCATGGTGAAGGAAGTGATCGCCGGCAACGGCTGCGGTCCCAACAAGGACCACGTGCTGCTCAAGCTCGACCACCTCGGCGAGGAAGTCCTGCACAGCCGCCTGCCCGGCATCTGCGAGCTGTCCAAGACCTTCGCCCACGTCGACCCCGTGGTGGCGCCGGTCCCGGTCATCCCGACCTGCCACTACATGATGGGCGGCGTGGCCACTAACATCCATGGCCAGGCGATCACCCAGGATGCCAACGGCAACGACCAGATCATCGAAGGCCTGTTCGCCGTCGGCGAAGTGGCCTGCGTGTCGGTCCATGGCGCCAACCGCCTGGGTGGCAACTCGCTGCTCGACCTGGTGGTGTTCGGCCGCGCGGCCGGCCTGCACCTGGAGAAGGCCCTCAAGGAAGGCATCGAGCACCGCGGTGCCTCGGAGACCGACCTGGAAGTGTCCCTGAAACGCCTCTCCGGCGTGAACGAGCGCAGCACCGGCGAAGACGTCGCCCCGCTGCGCAAGGAACTCCAGGCCTGCATGCAGAACTACTTCGGTGTGTTCCGCACCGGCGAATACATGCAGAAGGGCATCGCCCAGTTGGCCGACCTGCGCGAGCGCATCGCCCGCGTCAAGATCGCCGACAAGAGCCAGGCCTTCAACACGGCGCGCATCGAGGCGCTGGAACTGCAGAACCTCCTGGAAGTGGCGGAAGCCACCGCGATCGCAGCGGAAGTCCGCAAGGAAAGCCGCGGCGCCCACGCCCGGGAAGACTTCGAAGACCGCGACGACGAGAACTGGCTGTGCCACACCCTGTACTTCCCGGGTGAGAAGCGCGTATCCCGACGTTCCGTCAACTTTGCGCCGAAGACCGTTCCGGCGTTCGAACCCAAAGTCCGTACTTATTGAGGGGGGCCGCCATGTTGCAAGTCAGTGTTTATCGCTACAACCCGGACCAGGACGCGTCGCCTTCCATGCAGACGTTCCAGGTCGACACCGGCGGCAAGGACCTGATGGTGCTCGACGTGCTGGCGCTGATCAAGGAACAGGACGAGGGCTTCTCCTACCGTCGTTCCTGCCGCGAGGGCGTCTGCGGCTCCGACGGCATGAACATCAACGGCAAGAACGGCCTGGCCTGCATCACCCCGCTGTCGGCGGTGGTGAAGGGCGATCGCCTGGTCGTTCGTCCGTTGCCGGGCCTTCCGGTCATCCGTGACCTGGTCGTCGACATGAGCATCTTCTACAAGCAATACGAGAAGGTGCGTCCGTTCCTGCAGAACGATACGCCCGCGCCGGCGATCGAACGCCTGCAGTCTCCGGAAGACCGGGAGAAGCTGGATGGCCTGTACGAGTGCATTCTCTGTGCATGCTGCTCGACGTCCTGCCCGTCCTTCTGGTGGAACCCGGACAAGTTCCTCGGTCCCGCCGCGCTGCTCCAGGCCTATCGTTTCCTGGCCGACAGCCGCGACACCAAGACCCAGGAACGTCTGGCTTCGCTGGACGATCCGTTCAGCGTGTTCCGTTGCCGCGGCATCATGAACTGCGTGAATGTGTGCCCGAAAGGGCTGAACCCGACCAAAGCGATCGGTCACGTGCGCAACATGCTGCTGCAGAGCGGTACCTGATTCGCCGTTTCACCTGAAGTACCGTCGCAGCGGAACGCCAACCACTGCGGGGGATAACCCGAGCCGCGGCCCACAAAGCCGCGGCTCCATCGCAAATATGTTGACCAGCAGGGGCGGCCGGGCCGCAAGCCCGGACCATCTGCGGGATCCGCGGTGGACTTGTACGAGTTCCGTTCCGGGCTCGGCAGGACACGCTTCGGTCACTGCCGGTGGCGTCCCCTTATCGAGGGTGACCTAGCATGCAAGAAAGCGTAATGCAGCGCATGTGGAACAGTGCCCACCTCTCCGGTGGTAATGCTGCCTATGTGGAGGAGCTCTACGAGCTCTACCTGCACGATCCCAACGCTGTGCCCGAAGAGTGGCGCACCTATTTCCAGAAATTGCCCACCGATGGAAATGCCGCCACCGACGTTTCGCATTCTACGGTCCGCGATCACTTCGTCCTGCTGGCCAAGAACCAGCGCCGCGCCCAGCCGGTATCCGCAGGCAGCGTCAGCACCGAGCACGAGAAGAAACAGGTCGAAGTGCTGCGCCTGATCCAGGCCTACCGGATGCGCGGCCACCAGGCGTCCCGCCTCGATCCGCTCGGCCTCTGGCAGCGTCCCGAGCCAGCCGACCTGGCCATCAGCCACTACAACCTCACCAATGCCGACCTGGACACCACCTTCCGCACCGGTGAGCTGTACATCGGCAAGGAAGAGGCGACCCTCCGGGACATCCACCAGGCGCTGCAGCAGACCTACTGCCGCACCATCGGTGCCGAGTTCACCCACATCGTCGATTCCGAGCAGCGCAAGTGGTTCCAGCAGCGCCTGGAAAGCGTGCGCGGTCGTCCGGTGTATTCCGCCGATGTTCAGAGCCACCTGCTGGAGCGCCTCACCGCGGCCGAGGGCCTGGAGAAATACCTGGGCACCAAGTACCCGGGCACCAAGCGTTTCGGCCTGGAAGGCGGCGAAAGCCTGATCCCCCTGCTGGACGAGGTGATCCAGCGCTCCGGTTCCTACGGCACCAAGGAAGTCGTCATCGGCATGGCCCACCGCGGCCGGCTGAACGTACTGGTCAACACCTTCGGGAAGAACCCGCGCGACCTGTTCGACGAGTTCGAGGGCAAGAAGGTCGAGGGCCTGAGCTCCGGTGACGTGAAATACCACCAGGGCTTCTCCTCCAACGTCATGACCAGCGGTGGCGAAGTCCACCTGGCCCTGGCGTTCAACCCGTCCCATCTGGAGATCGTCTCCCCGGTGGTTGAGGGTTCGGTGCGCGCCCGCCAGGATCGCCGTCGCGACCCGGTCGGCGATTCCGTGCTGCCAGTTTCCATCCATGGCGACGCGGCCTTCGCCGGCCAGGGCGTGGTCATGGAGACCTTCCAGATGTCCCAGACCCGGGGTTACAAGACCGGCGGGACCATCCATATCGTCATCAACAACCAGGTCGGCTTCACCACCAGCCGTCCCGAGGATGCGCGCTCCACCGAGTACTGCACCGACGTGGCGAAGATGATTCAGGCGCCGATCCTCCACGTGAACGGGGATGATCCGGAAGCCGTGCTGTTCGTCACCCAGCTGGCCATCGACTACCGCATGCAGTTCAAGCGCGACGTGGTCATCGACCTGGTCTGCTACCGCCGCCGTGGCCACAACGAGGCCGACGAGCCGAGCGGTACCCAGCCGCTGATGTACCAGCAGATCGGCAAGCAGCGCACCACCCGCGAACTGTACGCCGACGCCCTGACCCAGGGCAGCGTGCTGGACGTCGAGCGCGTCCAGGCCAAGGTGGACGAGTACCGCACCGCCCTGGACAACGGCCTGCACGTGGTGAAGAGCCTGGTGAAGGAGCCGAACAAGGAGCTGTTCGTCGACTGGCGTCCGTATCTGGGCCACACCTGGACCGCGCGCCACGACACCCGTTTCGACCTGAAGACCCTGCAGGAGCTGTCCAACAAGCTGCTGCAGGTCCCGGAAGGCTTCGTCGTCCAGCGCCAGGTCTCGAAGATCATCGAAGACCGGCAGAAGATGAGCGCCGGCGGCCTGCCGATCAACTGGGGCTACGCCGAGACCATGGCCTACGCGACCCTGTTGTTCGAAGGCCATCCGATTCGCATCACCGGCCAGGACGTGGGCCGCGGCACTTTCTCCCACCGCCATGCGGTGCTGCACAACCAGAAAGACGCCGGCACCTACATCCCGCTGCAGAAGATGTTCGACGGCCAGCCCAACTTCGACCTCTACGACTCGCTGCTCTCCGAGGAAGCGGTCCTGGCGTTCGAATACGGCTACTCCACCACCGAGCCCAACGCGCTGGTGATCTGGGAAGCCCAGTTCGGCGACTTCGCCAACGGCGCACAGGTGGTGGTCGATCAGTTCATCACCAGCGGCGAGAACAAGTGGGGTCGTCTCTGTGGCCTGACCATGCTGCTGCCCCACGGCTACGAAGGGCAGGGCCCGGAGCACTCGTCCGCGCGCCTGGAGCGCTACCTGCAGCTGTGCGCCGAGCACAACATCCAGGTTTGCGTGCCGACCACACCGGCGCAGATCTACCACCTGCTGCGTCGTCAGGTCATCCGCCCGCTGCGCAAGCCGCTGGTGGTGCTGACGCCCAAGTCGCTGCTGCGTCACAAGCTGGCCATCTCTTCCCTGGAGGACCTGGCCGACGGTTCCTTCCAGACGGTCATCCCGGAGATCGACAGCCTGGTGCCGGAGAAGGTGGAGCGCCTGGTCCTGTGCAGCGGCAAGGTCTACTACGACCTGCTGGAGAAGCGCCGGACCGAGGGCCGCGAGGACATCGCCATCGTCCGCATCGAGCAGCTCTACCCGTTCCCGGAAGACGATCTGGCCGAGGTGCTGTCCGCCTACACCAACCTCAAACACATCGTCTGGTGTCAGGAAGAGCCGATGAACCAGGGGGCCTGGTACTGCAGCCAGCACCACATGCGGCGTGTCGCCATCGCGCACAAGAAGGACCTGTTCCTCGAGTACGCCGGCCGCGACGCCTCGGCCGCGCCCGCCTGCGGTTATGCCTCGATGCACGCCGAGCAGCAGGAAAAACTGCTGCAAGACGCATTCACCGTTTAACGCCTTCGCCCAGAAGAAACCGAATCAGATAGGAACCTCACATAATGGCTATCGAGATCAAAGCCCCTACTTTCCCGGAATCGGTTGCCGACGGCACCGTGGCCACCTGGCACAAGAAGCCGGGCGAAGCAGTCAAGCGCGATGAACTGATCGTCGACATCGAGACCGACAAGGTCGTCATGGAAGTGCTGGCCGAAGCCGATGGCGTGCTGGCCGAGATCGTCAAGAACGAAGGCGATACCGTTCTCAGCGGTGAAGTGCTGGGCAAGCTGAACGAAGGCGCCAGCGCCGCCGCGGCCCCGGCCGCTGCACCCGCGGCCGCTCCGGCTGCCCAGCAGGCCGCTCCGGCCGCTGCTGCGGCAGCTGGCGACGACCAGATCCTCGCCCCGGCCGCGCGCAAGCTGGCCGAAGAAAATGGCATCGACCCCAATAGCCTGAGCGGCACCGGCAAAGGTGGCCGCGTGACCAAGGAAGACGTGGTCGCCGCCATCGAGGCGAAGAAATCCGCCCCGGCCGCCGCTGCTCCGGCCAAGGCCGCCGCGCCGGCTGCCGAGGCGCCGATCTTCGCCGCGGGCGACCGCGTCGAGAAGCGCGTGCCGATGACCCGCCTGCGGGCCAAGGTCGCCGAGCGCCTGGTGGAGGCCCAGTCCTCCATGGCCATGCTGACCACCTTCAACGAGGTCAACATGAAGCCGATCATGGACCTGCGTTCGAAGTACAAGGACCTGTTCGAGAAGAAGCACAACGGCGTGCGCCTGGGCTTCATGTCGTTCTTCGTCAAGGCCGCCACCGAGGCGCTGAAGCGCCAGCCGGGGGTCAACGCCTCCATCGACGGCAACGACATCGTCTACCACGGCTACCAGGACATCGGTGTCGCCGTGTCCAGCGACCGTGGCCTGGTGGTACCGGTGTTGCGCAACGCCGAGCTGATGAGCCTGGCGGAAATCGAGGGCTCGATCACCGCGTTCGGCAAGAAGGCCAAAGACGGCAAGCTGACCATCGACGACATGACCGGCGGCACCTTCACCATTTCCAATGGCGGTGTCTTCGGTTCGCTGCTGTCCACCCCGATCGTCAACCCGCCGCAGACCGCCATCCTTGGCATGCACAAGATCCAAGAGCGCCCGATGGCCGTGAACGGTCAGGTGGTCATCCTGCCGATGATGTACCTGGCGCTGTCCTACGATCACCGTCTGATCGATGGCAAGGAAGCCGTGACCTTCCTGGTGACCCTCAAGGACCTGCTGGAAGACCCGGCACGCCTGCTGCTGGACATCTGACGGCCCGTCTCCCCACGGCGGCCCCCACGGGGCCGTCCGGTCCATTCGAAAAGGAATGAGTTATGACCCAGAAATTCGACGTGGTAGTGATCGGGGCCGGCCCCGGCGGCTACGTGGCTGCGATCAAGGCGGCCCAGCTCGGTCTGAAGACCGCCTGCATCGAACAGTACCGCGACAAGGAAGGCAAGATCGCCCTCGGCGGCACCTGCCTGAACGTCGGCTGCATTCCGTCCAAGGCGCTGCTGGACAGCTCCTACAAGTACCATGAGGCCAAAGAAGGCTTCAAAGTGCACGGCATCGAGGCCAGCGGCGTCACCATCGACGTCGGCGCCATGGTCGGCCGCAAGAACACCATCGTGAAGAACCTCACCGGTGGCGTCAGCACGCTGTTCAAGGCCAATGGCGTGACCCTCCTGGAAGGCCATGGCAAGCTGCTGGCCAACAAGCAGGTGGAAGTCACCGGTGCCGACGGCAACAGCGAGATCGTCGAGGCGGCCCACGTGATCCTCGCTTCCGGCTCGCGCCCCATCGACATCCCGCCGGCTCCGGTCGACCAGAAGGTGATCGTGGATTCCACCGGTGCCCTGGACTTCCAGGCCGTGCCGAAGCGCCTGGGCGTGATCGGCGCCGGCGTCATCGGCCTGGAGCTGGGCTCGGTATGGGCTCGCCTGGGCGCCGAAGTGACCGTCCTGGAAGCCTTGGACAAGTTCCTCCCGGCCGCCGACGAGCAGATCGCCAAGGAAGCCTTCAAGGTCCTCACCAAGCAAGGCCTGAAGATTCGCCTGGGCGCTCGCGTCACCGGTTCCGAGGTGCAGGGTGAACAAGTCACCGTGAACTTCACCGATGCCAACGGCGAGCAGAAGGAAACCTTCGACAAGCTGATCGTCGCGGTCGGCCGTCGCCCGGTGACCACCGACCTGTTGGCGCCCAACAGCGGCGTTGACCTGGACGAGCGTGGCTACATCTTCGTCAACGACCACTGCGAGACCAGCGTGCCGGGCGTCTACGCCATCGGCGACGTGGTCCGTGGCCTGATGCTGGCCCACAAGGCGTCGGAAGAAGGCGTGGTGGTGGCCGAGCGCATCGCCGGTCACAAGGCACAGATGAACTACGACCTGATCCCGGCCGTCATCTACACCCACCCGGAAGTGGCATGGGTCGGCAAGACCGAGCAGGCCCTCAAGGCCGAGGGCGTGGAAATCAACGTCGGCACCTTCCCGTTCGCCGCCAGCGGCCGTGCCATGGCTGCCAACGACACCACCGGCCTGGTCAAGGTCATCGCCGATGCCAAGACCGACCGCGTCCTGGGCGTCCACGTGATCGGCCCGAGCGCCGCCGAGCTGGTCCAGCAAGGGGCCATCGCCATGGAGTTCGGCACCAGCGCCGAAGACCTGGGCATGATGGTGTTCTCGCACCCGACGCTCTCCGAGGCGCTGCACGAAGCCGCGCTGGCGGTGAATGGCCAGGCCATCCACGTCGCCAATCGCAAGAAACGCTGACGAATAACAATAACCACGGCGGGCCGCCCGTCGTGAGCCTTTGGCTCACCGCGGAACGCCCGTCGGACTGTTGGTCGAAGGACAGTCACAGGTGACGCGGCAGACTGCAGCGTCGAAATGCGCAATACCTAACGAAGACGGTAGATAAGCATGAATCTCCACGAGTATCAGGGTAAGCAGCTGTTCGCCGAGTACGGCCTGCCCGTATCCAAGGGCTTTGCCGTGGACACCCCGGAAGAAGCCGCAGAAGCCTGCGACAAGATCGGCGGCAGCGAGTGGGTCGTGAAGGCCCAGGTGCACGCCGGTGGCCGCGGCAAGGCGGGTGGCGTGAAGCTGGTCAAGAGCAAGGAAGACGCCAAGGCCTTCGCTCAGAACTGGCTGGGCAAGCGCCTGGTGACCTACCAGACGGACGCCAACGGCCAGCCGGTCAGCAAGATCCTGGTGGAATCCTGCACCGACATCGACAAAGAACTCTATCTCGGCGCCGTGGTTGACCGCTCCAGCCGCCGTATCGTGTTCATGGCGTCCACCGAGGGTGGCGTCGACATCGAGAAAGTCGCCCACGATACCCCCGAGAAGATCCTCAAGGCCACCATCGACCCGCTGGTCGGTGCGCAGCCGTTCCAGGGCCGCGAGCTGGCCTTCCAGTTGGGCCTGCAGGGCGACCAGATCAAGCAGTTCACCCACATCTTCGTGAACCTCGCCAAGCTGTTCCAGGACTACGACCTGGCCCTGCTGGAAGTGAACCCGCTGGTGATCAAGAAGGACGGCAACCTGCACTGCCTGGACGCCAAGATCAACATCGACGGCAACGCCATGTATCGCCAGCCCAAGCTGCGCGCGATGCACGACCCGTCCCAGGACGACGCCCGTGAAGCCCACGCCCAGAAGTGGGAGCTGAACTACGTCGCCCTGGAAGGCAGCATCGGCTGCATGGTCAACGGCGCGGGCCTGGCCATGGGCACCATGGACATCGTCAACCTGCACGGCGGCAAGCCGGCCAACTTCCTCGACGTGGGCGGCGGTGCGACCAAGGAGCGCGTCACCGAAGCGTTCAAGATCATCCTATCCGACAGCAACGTGAAAGCGGTGCTGGTGAACATCTTCGGCGGCATCGTCCGCTGCGACATGATCGCCGAAGGCATCATCGGCGCAGTGAAGGAAGTCGGCGTGAAGGTTCCGGTCGTGGTCCGTCTGGAAGGCAACAACGCGGAGCTGGGCGCCAAGGTCCTGGCCGAAAGCGGTCTGAACATCATCGCGGCCACCAGCCTGACCGACGCTGCCCAGCAGGTCGTCAAAGCCGCGGAGGGTAAGTAATGAGCGTCCTCATCAATAAAGACACCAAAGTCATCTGCCAGGGCTTCACCGGTTCCCAGGGCACCTTCCACAGCGAACAGGCCATCGCCTACGGCACCCAGATGGTCGGCGGCGTGACCCCCGGCAAGGGCGGCACCACCCACCTCGGCCTGCCGGTGTTCAACACCGTCAAGGAAGCCGTGGAAGCCACCGGCGCCGATGCCAGCGTGATCTACGTGCCGGCCCCGTTCTGCAAGGATTCCATCCTCGAAGCGGCCCTGGGCGGCATCAAGCTGATCGTATGCATCACCGAAGGCATCCCGACCATCGACATGCTCGAAGCCAAGGTGAAGTGCGACGAACTGGGCGTACGCCTGATCGGGCCGAACTGCCCGGGCGTCATCACCCCCGGCGAGTGCAAGATCGGCATCATGCCCGGCCACATCCACCTGCCGGGCAAAGTGGGCATCGTGTCGCGTTCCGGCACCCTGACCTACGAAGCCGTGAAGCAGACCACCGACGCCGGCTTCGGCCAGTCCACCTGCGTGGGCATCGGCGGCGACCCGATCCCGGGCTCCAACTTCATCGACATCCTGAAACTGTTCCAGGACGATCCGAAGACCGAAGCCATCGTGATGATCGGTGAGATCGGCGGTTCCGCCGAGGAAGAAGCCGCGGCCTACATCAAGGCCCACGTCACCAAGCCGGTGGTGTCCTACATCGCAGGCGTGACCGCTCCTCCCGGCAAGCGCATGGGCCACGCGGGCGCCATCATCTCCGGTGGCAAGGGCACGGCCGACGAGAAGTTCGCCGCCCTGCAGGACGCCGGTGTGAAGACCGTGCGTTCCCTGGCCGACATCGGCAAGGCCCTGGCCGAGCTGACCGGCTGGGCCGTGAAGTAAGGGTCTAGCGTCGCGAAAAGGCCATCTTCGGGTGGCCTTTTTCGTTTTGGCGACGCCTGCATGCGACGGGCGAGACGCCGGCCGCGATAGTCACTACAGTGAAGGCGCTGTCGTCCGGTTCTCCCCGAGGAAATCGTCATGCGCTGGTTTTCCGATTTGCGCGTCGCTTACAAGATCGCCATCGTTCCCGTCGCGCTGTGTACCCTGCTAGTGATACTCGGCGTGGTCTCCAGCGTTTCCCTGGGCAGCATCGCCCAGCGCGTGCGGGTGGTGACCCAGGACCTGGGGCCGAGCATGGACCATGTGGCCCAGGTGACCGATGGCATGGCCCGCCTGCAACTCAGTGTGCGCCATTACGCGCGGACCGGGGATGCGTCGGCGGAGAAGCAGTTCGTCGAACTGGACAAGCGCCTCGTCGAGGCCCTGGAGCAGACCCGCGCCCGCCTGCACCATCCCGACCGCCAGCGGTTGCTGGCCGCCATGCAGGACCTCCACGATCAGTACAGCCGGCTGTTCCGCGAACAGCTGGTGCCCTTGAGCCAGCAGCGCCAGCGCCTGGTGAGCGAGGAACTCGACCGCTACGGCCCGGATATCGAGAAAGTGCTCACGTCGATCCTCGAGAATGCCCAGCAGGACTTCAACCTGGATGCGGTGTTCTACTCCAGTGCCGGCATGCGTCATCTGCTGCTGGGCAACCAGTATTTCTACCAGTACCTGCAGGAGAACCGCCCCGAGCAGGCCCAGGCCTTCCAGCGCGAACTGGACAACGCCCAGAGCACCCTGGGCGTGCTGCGGGACCGCACCTCCAGCCAGAGCACCAAGGACAAGCTCAACGGCGCGCTGGACCAACTGGAGCACTACCGGGCCTCGGCGGGCGAGGCGGTGAAACTGGTGGATGCCCGCAACGCCGCATTGCAGCAGATGGACCAGATCGACCCGCAGATCGCTGACCTCGCCAGCCAGTTGCAGCAGAGCATCATGACCTCCATGCAGGGCGCGGCCGGGGCGGCCGATGCCACCGTGTCCCAGGTCAACCGGCTGTTCTGGGGCCTGGTGGTGGCCGCAGTGGTGTTCGGCGGCCTGGTGGCCTACGGCGTGGGCCGCATCCTGGTGGGCACCCTGGGGCAGATCAACCGCCTGCTGCAGGACATGGCCGAGGGGGAGGGCGACCTGACCCGGCGCCTGCCGGTGCGCAGCCGCGACGACCTGGGCCGCCTGGCGGTGAGCTTCAACACCTTCGTCGACAAGATCCGCCATACCGTGGCGGAAGTGGCGGATTCCGCCCATCGCCTAGAGCATGCCGCGGAGCGCCTGCAGGGTTCCGCCGAGTCGGCCCACCGGGACGTGGAGCAGCAGCGCGACGAGAGCGCGCAGATCGCCTCGGCCATGACCCAGATGGCGGCCAGCGCCCAGGAGACCGCCCGGGGCGCGGGCACCGGCGAGGACTTGGCGCGCCAGGCCCGGGAGGCGGCCGGCAGTGGCCTGCTGCGGGTGGAGGAGAACCGCCAGGCGATGGCTACCCTCACCGACAAGGTGGCGCGGCTGGCCCAGGTGATCGAGGCGCTGCAGGCCGACAGCAGCCAGATCGGCTCGGTACTGGAAGTGATCCGCGCCATCGCCGAGCAGACCAACCTGCTGGCCCTCAATGCCGCCATCGAGGCGGCCCGGGCCGGCGAGCAGGGCAGGGGGTTCGCGGTGGTGGCCGACGAAGTGCGCTCCCTGGCCCAGCGCACCCAGCAGTCCACCACGGAAATCCAGCAGATCATCCAGACCCTCCAGGGGCGTACCCAGTCGGCCATCGACATGATGGGCGACAGCCAGGGCGCGGTGGTACGGGTGAGCGACAGCGCGGAGCAGGCCCGGACGTCGCTGCGGGCCATCACCGAGGCGGTGGGTGCCATCGACCAGCACATCCAGACCATCGTTTCCGCCGCCGGCGAGCAGGCCAAGGTGGCCGACGAGGTGAGTGCCGGGGTCGAGCGGGCCAACGGCGTCAGCGGGCGGATCTTCACCACGGTGGAGCAGACCCGCAGCGCGGCGGGCGACATCCGTCAGGCCGAAGCGCGCCTGCGCCAGTTGATCGAACAGTTCCAGGTCTGACGAAAAATACTTCGACCCAGGCGTCATAAAACGTTCGGATTCGCGACATCGGGTATCTGGAGGTCGACGCCCCGACGCGCACCGGTCGCCAGGCCTCCCGGCTTTCCATTAAGGTGCCGACCCATGCGCCGCGCCCTACCCGGGCTCGCCGGCGCGCCTGGCGGCCACGCCTAACCGGCGCGGCAACGTTTCCCCCTCAACCCATCAGGGAAACCCTCTGCGAACCTCCGTTTCAGTCATGTGGTATTTCCTTAAATGAATGTGTTGAAAGGCCAGGACATCCTGGCGCTCGGTTTCATGACCTTCGCCCTGTTCGTCGGAGCGGGCAACATCATCTTCCCCCCCATCGTCGGCCTGCAGGCCGGGCCCCACGTGTGGATGGCAGCCCTGGGCTTCCTGATCACCGCGGTCGGCCTGCCGGTGGTCACGGTGATCGCCCTGGCCAAGGTGGGCGGCGCCATGGACAGCCTGAGCAGCCCCATCGGGCGGGTCGCCGGCGGCCTGCTCGCCGCGGTCTGCTACCTGTCCGTGGGCCCGCTGTTCGCCACGCCGCGCACGGCCACGGTGTCCTTCGAGGTCGGCCTGGCGCCGCTCACCGGTGACGGCCCGCTGCCGCTGTTCCTCTACAGCCTGGTGTACTTCCTGGTGGTGCTGGGCGTGTCTCTCTACCCGGGGCGCCTGCTGGACAGCGTCGGCCGGGTGCTGGCGCCGATGAAGATCGTCGCGCTGCTGATCCTCGGCGGCGCTGCCTTCCTGCTGCCCCTGGGCGAGACCGGCGAGGCGACTCCCGCCTACCAGGCGGCGCCGTTCTCCCAAGGCTTCATCAATGGCTACCTGACCATGGATACCCTGGGGGCGCTGGTCTTCGGCATCGTTATCGTCAATGCGATCCGCTCCCGGGGCGTCAGCTCGCCGCGCCTGATCACCCGCTATGCCATCATCGCCGGGCTGATCGCGGGGGTCGGTCTGGCGTTGGTCTACGTCAGCCTGTTCCGCCTGGGTTCCGGCAGCCACGCGATCGCCGCAGGCGCCAGCAACGGTGCCGCCGTGCTGCACGCCTACGTGCAGCACACCTTCGGCAGCCTGGGGAGCGGCTTCCTCGCGGTGCTGATTTCCCTGGCCTGCCTGGTCACCGCGGTGGGCCTGACCTGCGCTTGCGCCGAGTACTTCAGCGATCGCCTGCCGCTGTCCTACCGCACCCTGGTGATCCTGCTGGCGGCGTTCTCCCTGGTGGTGTCCAACCTGGGCCTGACCAAGCTGATCCAGTTCTCGGTACCGGTGCTGACGGCCATCTACCCGCCGTGTATCGCCCTGGTGGCGCTGAGCTTCTGCCGGGGCCTCTGGCACTCGTCGAGCCGCATCATCGCCCCGGTCATGCTGGTGGCCCTGGTCTTCGGTGTGTTCGATGGCCTGAAATCCGCCGGCCTGGACGCCTGGATGCCAGACTGGCTGGCGCACCTGCCGCTGGCGGAACAGGGGCTCGCCTGGCTGCTGCCCGCAGTGGCGATGCTGGCCGTGGCCACCTGCTGCGACCGCCTGCTGGGCAAGCCGGACCACGCCCTGGCCTGATCCCGGGTTTGTCGAAGCCGCCGCCGACCCTGTCGCCGGCGGCTTTTTCATGGGCGGTCTTCCGCTTCGCTGGCATAATCGCGGCCTCGAAAAAAGGAGTCCGCATGTCCCTCAGCGCCCAACAATGGCTCAACCTGCTGGCATTCCTCTGGTTTCTCGGGCTCTGGGGCGGCTACACCCTCTACGCCACCTGGAAGGGACGCGATACTGCCTGCCTCGCCTCGGTGCTGCACCTCTACCGGGTGGACTGGATGCGCCGCCTGCTGCTGCGGGACAACCGCATCGCCGACGCCAGCGTCATCGGCAACCTGGAGCGCAATGCCTCGTTCTTCGCCTCGAGCACCCTGATCATCCTGGCTGGCATCCTGACCGTGCTGGGCTCCACGGACCGTGCAGTGTCGGTCCTCGCCGACCTGCCCCTGGTGGAACCGGTGAGCCGTGGCATGTCGGAGCTGAAGCTGCTGTGCGTGGCGGTGCTGTTCGTCTACACCTTCTTCACCTTCAGCTGGTGCATGCGCCAGTACAACTTCGCCGCGATCCTCATCGGCTCGGCGCCGATGATCGCCGAGCGGCATGTCACCGAACTGGAGCGCAAGGCCTTCGCCGAGCGCGCGGCCCGGGTCATCTCGCTGGCCGCCAACCAGTTCAACTTCGGCCTGCGCGCCTACTATTTCGGGCTGGCGATGCTCGCCTGGTTCATCAACCCCTGGTGTTTCATGCTGGTCACCGCCGGGGTGGTGCTGGTGCTGTACCGCCGCGAATTCCATTCCGCCGTCCTCGATGTCATGGTCTACACACCCACCCCCCCGGCCCCCGAGCCGAGCAAGGAGAAAACCGAATGACGATTCCCTTCTGGTGCCTGTTCATCGCCGCGGTGCTGATCTACGTCGCGAAGCTGCCGGTGGCCAAGGCCATGCAGGCCGACGGGGGCTACGACAACCATCACCCCCGCGCCCAGCAGGCGCGGCTGACCGGCTACGGCGCCCGGGCCTACGCGGCCCACATGAACAGCATCGAAATCTTCCCGCTGTTCGCCGCCGGCGTGCTGATGGCCCATTCGGCCCATGTGGTGGGGTATCTGGTGGACGTGCTGGCGATCGTTTTCGTGGTATCGCGGGTGATCTACCTGGTCTGCTACCTGCGCGACCTGCACTGGCAGCGCAGCTCGGTGTGGATGCTGGGCATGCTCTGCTGCCTGTTGCTGATGCTCAGCCCGGCCTTGCGCGCGCTGTTCGCCGGCGGGGTGTGAGCGAGGCGGAAGGACATGAAAAAGCCCGCCGAAGCGGGCTTTTTCATCACGCGGACCGTTACTGGTTGGTCTGCGGAGCGGGAGTCGAGGCGGGCGGCGGCGGAACCTGGTTGTTGTCCGCGGCTTCTTCTGCACGCTTCTGGTTGGCTTCGTTGGTGTCCTTGGCGGCCTCGCTTTGCTCCTTGGCGGCATCGTTGCGCAGGTCCTGGGCCTTGTTGGCGTGTTCCTGAGCGTCCTGCTGCTTGTTTTCCGAGGCTTTGTCACATGCGGCGAGGCCAAGGGTGGCAGCCAGCATGAGGACATAAGGCAACGACTTCTTCATTGGTATTCTCCTGGGGTGGGCATTTTCCGAATGTCACCCTTTGAATGGGCGGCGGCTGTGGAAGTTCCTTCACGATTCCGACCAGCGGCCATGATGGCCGTCGGCCCCAACGTTTTCGGTGACCGAGCATGAACGAAACGGCGCTCCTGCAGCGCGCCCAGCGCTTTCTGTCCGCCATCCGCCACGCCCAGGTGCTGGGCCTGATCCTCGAACGGATCGACAGCACCGGACTGGTCCTGCGCCTGCCCTATGCCGAGTCGCTGATCGGCAACCCGGCGACCCGGGTGCTGCACGGCGGCACCATCACCACCCTGATGGACACCGCCTGCGGCATCTCCACCCTCTGCGTGCTGCCCACCTTCGAGATCTGCCCGACCCTGGACCTGCGCATCGACTACATGCGCCCGGCGGAGCCGGACCGCGACGTCTTCGGCTTCGCCGAAAGCTACCGGGTGACGCCCCACGTGATCTTCACCCGAGGCGTCGCCTACCAGGACGACCCGGCCCGCCCGGTGGCCCAGGTGATGGGCACTTTCATGCGGCTGGGCAAGGGCGCGCGGGGCGAGGACCATCTGCAGCGGGGTATCGATGCCGGCGAGGTGAGCCCATGACGCCCACCCTGCTGGACACGCTGATCCGCGAGGCCCATCGCTCGGGCGACTACCAGCCGCTGCTGGAGGCGATCCCTTACGCGCGCCTGCTGGGCATTCGCTGCCAGGGCGGCGATACGCTCACGTTCCACCTGCCGCCCAACCCGGACACCATCGGCAACCCGCTGCTGCCGGCGCTGCATGGCGGCGTCATCGCCGGGTTCATGGAGCACGCGGCGCTGCTCCACCTGCTGATCGCGATGAAAATTCCACATTTGCCCAAAATCATCGACTTTTCGACAGATTATCTTCGCGCCGGCCTTTATCGTGACACCTTTGCGCAGTGCCAGGTGTGGCGCCAGGGGCGACGGGTCGCCAACGTGGCGGTCACCGCCTGGCAGACCGCGCAGACCGAACCCATCGCCACCGCCCGCGTGCATTTCAAGGTGGACGAACCCTGAGCGGCCCCGCCGGCTGCCCTCGCGTGACAAGGAATTTTCCCGGATGGATGCTCTGCTGATTCTCGGCGGCCTATTGTTGATCGTCGCCGGCCTGGTCTGGCTGGTCATGTTGGCCTTCGACACCGGCCTGTTGTGGGGATGGGGCAGCCTGCTGCCGCCCGTGACCCTGGCCTATGCGATCCGCCACTGGCGGACCGCGCGCAAGGCGGTGCTGCTCGGTGCGCTGGGCATCATTCCCCTGGTGGTGGGGCTGACCCTGCTTGCCAGCCATGACCCGGCGCGCCTGGAGGCGATCCTCGGGTTGCGCTGGCTGCACCCGGAAGCCGAGGCCGCGCCCGCGGAACTGGCGCTGCAACTGAAGGGCGAGCTGAACGGCCAGCCGTTCCTGCCGCAGCAGGCCGAGCTCATCGACGGCACCCTGACCCTGCGGGAAGGCCAGGACTTCTTCGCCCGCCGGGAGGTGAGCATCCGCCTGGGCCCTCAACCCCCAGGGGCCATCCGTCTCGACGTGCTGCCCCAGGACAAAGGCGCGCTACCCGAAGTGGAAGTCAGCTGGCTGCTGCCGGAGCAGGAGCTGCCGGAGGCGCGGCGCCTGAACCACGGCTATACCCTGCACCTGGATCTGAAGCCCGACGACCAGGCGCCCAACAAGCTGGTAGGGGACTTCCACATGGTGCTGCCGGCCGCCCTGCGCACCACCTTGAGCGGCCGCATCGAGCTGTTCACCGATCGCCTGCGCTACCGGGACGGCCAGGTGGATATTGCCCACGATTCCCGGGACACCCTGGCCTACGTCATCACCGACTACCTGCAGCGGCGCTTCGCTACCCGCGAGGTGGAGCTGGCAGCTCTGCCGCCGCTGAACCTGCCAGCGGACCAGTTGGAGCTGCAGGTGGACGCCCGCATCAAGGGCGTGCCCCAGCAACTGCCGGTGCAGTTGAAGAAACTGCCGAGCCGCGGCTGGAGCGTCCAGGGCGACCGCTTCCCCGTGTTGACCTCATCCGCGCCCGCCGACGACACCCGCACCGAACCCGCGGCAGCCCCGCTGGCGGATGCCGTGGACGCGCCGCCGGCACGCCCGGTGGATCGCCGGGCCCGTTTCTCCCTCGACCGCCTGCTGACCAACCCCAGCCGCTACCAAAACCTGACCATGCGCATCCAGACCCGCCGCGGCAACCTGGCCGAGGGCCGCTTCAACGGCATCGACCCGGATGGCAGCCTGGTGCTGCGGCGGGTCAGCGGCCAGGGCGAGGCCCGTTTCGTGTTCGCGCCCGACGAAATCGTGCGCATCGACCTGCTGGAACCCTGATCGCGAGCCCTGGCGTGCGCCAGGCCCTTGAAATCCCATGCTCAGTCCCCACTTGCATGTCATCCGCCGCACACGCGGCCCGTGCCATCCATGTGGAGTTCGATGACCATGAGTGTGGAAACTCAAAAAGAAACCCTGGGCTTCCAGACAGAGGTGAAGCAACTGCTTCACCTGATGATCCATTCGCTGTACTCGAATAAGGAAATCTTCCTCCGGGAGCTGATTTCCAACGCCTCCGATGCCGCCGACAAGCTGCGCTTCGAAGCGCTGGCCAAGCCCGAGCTGCTGGAGGGCGGCGCCGAGCTGAAGATCCGCCTGTCCTTCGACAAGGACGCCCGGACCGTCACCCTGGAAGATAATGGCATCGGTATGAACCGCGAGGAGGTGATCGCCCACCTCGGTACCATCGCCAAGTCCGGCACCGCCGACTTCCTGAAGAACCTCTCCGGCGACCAGAAAAAGGATTCCCACCTGATCGGCCAGTTCGGCGTGGGTTTCTATTCCGCGTTCATCGTCGCCGACCAGGTGGAAGTCTTCACCCGCCGCGCCGGGTCACCCGCCAGCGAGGGCGTGCACTGGTCGTCCAAGGGCGAGGGTGACTTCGAGGTCGCCAACGTCGAGAAGGCCGAGCGCGGCACCCGCATCGTCCTGCACCTGAAGAGCGGCGAAGAAGAGTTCGCCGATGGCTGGCGCCTGCGCAACATCGTCAAGAAATACTCCGACCACATCGCCCTGCCCATCGAATTGCCGAAGGAGTCGGCCTCCCTGGAGGGCGACGACGAGCAGGAAAAACCGGCCGAGGCCGAGTGGGAAACCGTCAACCGCGCCAGCGCCCTCTGGACCCGCCCGCGCGGCGACGTGAAGGACGAGGAATACCAGGAGTTCTACAAGCACGTCGCCCATGACTTCGAGAACCCCCTGAGCTGGAGCCACAACAAGGTCGAGGGCAAGCTGGAATACACCTCGCTGCTCTACGTGCCGGCCCGGGCGCCGTTCGACCTGTACCACCGCGAAGCGCCGCGCGGCCTCAAGCTCTACGTGCAGCGCGTGTTCATCATGGACCAGGCCGAGCAGTTCCTGCCGCTGTATCTGCGCTTCATCAAGGGCGTGGTGGACTCCAACGACCTGTCCCTGAACGTCTCCCGGGAAATCCTGCAGAAGGACCCGGTGATCGACTCCATGAAGTCGGCCCTGACCAAGCGTGTCCTGGACATGCTGGAGAAACTGGCGAAGAACGAGCCCGAGCAATACAAGGGCTTCTGGAAGGCCTTCGGCCAGGTGCTCAAGGAAGGCCCGGCGGAAGACTTCGCCAACAAGGAGAAGATCGCCGGCCTGCTGCGCTTCGCTTCCACCCACAGCGGCGATAGCGAGCAGAGTGTGTCCCTCGCCGACTACCTGGGCCGCATGAAGGAAGGCCAGGACAAGGTCTACTACCTCACCGGCGAAAGCTACGCCCAGGTGAAGAACAGCCCGCACCTTGAGGTCTTCCGCAAGAAAGGCATCGAGGTGCTGCTGCTCACCGACCGCATCGACGAATGGCTGATGAGCTACCTCACCGAGTTCGACGGCAAGCAGTTCGTCGACGTCGCCCGGGGCGACCTGGACCTGGGCAAGCTGGATTCGGACGAGGACAAGAAGGCCCAGGAAGAAATCGCCAAGGGCAAGGAAGGGTTGCTGGAGCGGCTGAAGACCGCCCTGGGCGATGAAGTGGCGGAAGTCCGCGTGTCCCACCGCCTGACCGATTCCCCGGCGATCCTCGCCATCGGCGAACAGGACCTGGGCCTGCAGATGCGCCAGATCCTCGAGGCCAGCGGGCAGAAGGTGCCGGATGCCAAGCCGATCTTCGAGATCAACCCCCAGCACCCGCTGATCGAGAAGCTGGACGGTGAGCCCGACGAGGACCGCTTCGCCGACCTGTCCCACATCCTGTTCGACCAGGCGGCGCTGGCCGCGGGCGACAGCCTGAAGGACCCGGCGGCCTACGTGCAGCGGTTGAACAAGCTGCTGGTGGAACTGTCAGCCTGATGTGACGTTTCGAACCGAAGCCCGCGCCCTGCGGGCTTCGCTTTTTCAGAGAGGAGGAAAAGCATGGGCGAGCTTCGCGTGTCATCCATCGGTTATGAACTCGAAGGCCAGCGCTTCGAGAGTCGCCTGGTCTACGATCCCGCGGTCCAGACGCCGCGGGCGGCGCTGGTGATGGCGCCCAACTGGATGGGCATCACCTCGGGTGCCGAGGACATCGCGCGGTCCATCGCCGGCCAGCGCTACGTGGTGCTGATCGCCGACCTGTACGGCCAAGCCGTGCGGCCGCAGAACGCCGAGCAGGCCACCGCTGCGATGACCCCGCTGAAGGAAGACCGGGCGCTGCTGCGCCGACGCATGCAGGCCGCCCTCAAGGCTCTGCTGGAACAGACCGAAGCGACGGTGGATCGCGACCGGCTGGCGGCCTTCGGCTTCTGCTTCGGCGGCTGTTGCGCCCTGGACCTGGCCCGCGACGGCGCGCCGCTGAAGGCAGCGGTGTCGTTCCATGGCACCCTGGACACCCCGAATCCCGCCGATGCCCGCAACATCAAGGGCGCGGTGCTGGCCCTGGATGGCGCCGAGGACCCGCTGGTACCCCGCGAACACTTGGATTCCTTCAAGCAGGAAATGGGCGCAGCGAAGGTGGACTGGCAGCTCACCAGCTACGGTGGCGCGGTGCACTCGTTCACCGACCCCAGCGCCAACAACCCGGGCAAGCAGCAGTACAACCCCACGGTGGCAGGGCGCGCCTACCAGGCGATGCACAACCTGCTGGACGAAGTGTTCGCCTGACGGCACGGCGAGCGTCGCAGCTTCAGGCGGCGCCCGCCGGTTCATCCCGGCCCGGCCCGGTGTGGCCCGGTGCTGCGGAGATGGCCTGAACCGGCTTTCCCGCCGTGCGGTCTATGAGGCTCACGCCCAGGAGCCCCTGCCTTGATCCGTTTCTGTCTCGCCCTGTTGCTGGCCGGCGCCACGTGCACCGGTCAGGCGCGGGAATACCGCTACAGCGATGCCCACCTGCATTACGTCGACTTCTTCCAGGAAAGCGAGGGCATGGACAAGCTTCTCGCCGCCATGGACGCCAACCGCATCGAGCACGCGATGATCTCCGGCATCCCGGTGGCCAAGACCTGGCACGAGGACGAGCCCAAGCGTCCGCGCTACTACGCCGGCGATGACGCCGACGCCTATTGGTACAGCGCCACGGACACCCTGGTCGCGGCCGCCCTGAAGGCCCTGCCGCCTGCCCAGCGGTCGCGCTTCCACCCGTTCCTGTCCGGCTTCAACCCCAGCGACAAGAATGCCGATGCCCTGGTCCGGCAGATGCTGGAGCTGGACCCCGGCCTCTGGCAGGGCATCGGCGAGGTGTTTACCCGTCACGACGACCTCACCGCGCTGATCCATGGCGACACCCCCCGGGCCAACAACGAAGCGATGAAGCGGGTCTACCACCTGGCCGCCGAATACGACCTGCCGGTGATGCTGCATTCCAACATCACCTCCAAGCGGGAAAAGAACCCGCTGTACCTGGAGGAAATCGAAGAGCCGCTGCGGGACCACCCGCACGTCCGGTTCATCTGGGCCCATGCCGGCAGCAGCATGGAACTGCACCGTCACCAGGAGCGCCTGGACTTCCTCTACGGCACCCTGGAACGCCTCCTGGGCGATTACCCGAACCTCTACGTGGACCTGTCCTGGTCGGTGCTGGATCCGTACCTGCTGGACGAGAAGGGGCGGCCGGATCCCCAGTGGCTGGACCTGGTGAAGCGTTACCCGGAGCGCTTCATGCTGGGCTCCGACGTGGTCGGCCGCTTCGACAGCCTGGGCGAGCTGATGCATGGCTTCGACCCGTTCCTCGACGCCTTGCCCGAGCCCCTGGCGCGGCGGGTGGCCCTGGACAACTTCCTCGACGTGCTGCCCAAGCGGGTCCGCGATACCCGGCGCTAAGCCGTCATCAGCCTGTCATGGGCGTTTCATAGCCTCGCGGCTTTTCCAGCGAGGTGTCCCATGAAACCGATTTCCCTCACCTTAGCGCTGGCCTGCGGGCTGGTATCCGGCCTCGGCCACGCCGACGTGACCCTGGAGGGCCCGGTGGAGTACGGGCTGTTCGCCAGCCCGCGCCAGGCGCTGCAGCCCGGCGAGCGCGTGCTCACCCGCAGCAACCAGAGCATCGAGGCGACTCAGGAGGTCCCGGCGCGGCTGGGCGTCAAATTCGGCATGCGTTATCGCCTGGTGGGCAAGCGGGCCGACGATGCCCCGCTTACCCTGCTGTACCTCACGCCTGGAGTGATCGGCGCCGACGGCAAGCGCCACGACAAATTCGAGGTAACCCAGGCCCTGCTCCCGGAGGCGCCGAACGATGTGATGGCGTTCGAGTTCAGCGAGCCCGGCGAACTGGTGAAGGGGGAGTGGCGATTCCTGGTGTTCCAGGGCGATCGGTTGCTGGCAGAGCAGCATTTCACGGTGCGCTAGACGCGCGGGGAGAAGGCGCCGGGCTCCGGCTGGAGCCCGGGCGAGGCGGCGGTCAGCCCTGCCAGCGTTTCAGGACCAGGGTGGCGTTGGTGCCGCCGAAGCCGAAGCTGTTGCTCATCACGGTGTTCAGCTCGACGTTCTCGCGGGTCTCGCGCAGGATCGGCATGTCGGCGACTTCCGGGTCCAGCTCGTCGATGTTGGCCGAGCCGGCGATGAACCCGCCTTCCATCATCAGCATGCAGTAGATCGCCTCGTGGACGCCGGCGGCGCCCAGGGAGTGGCCCGACAGGCTCTTGGTGGAGCTGATGGCCGGGGCCTTGTCCTTGAACACGTCGCGTACGCCGCGGATTTCGGCGACGTCGCCCACCGGGGTGGAGGTGCCGTGGGTGTTCAGGTAGTCGATGGGCGCGTCCACGGTGGCCAGCGCCTGCTGCATGCAGCGGATCGCGCCTTCGCCGCTCGGGGCCACCATGTCGTAGCCGTCGGAGGTGGCACCATAGCCGACGATCTCGGCATAGATCTTCGCGCCGCGGGCCAGGGCGTGCTCCAGTTCCTCCACCACCACCATGCCGCCGCCGCCGGCGATGACGAAGCCGTCACGCTTGGCGTCGTAGGCGCGGGAGGCCTTTTCCGGGGTGTCGTTGTATTGGGTGGAGAGGGCGCCCATGGCGTCGAACAGGCAGCTCTGGCTCCAGTGTTCCTCTTCGCCGCCGCCGGCGAAGACCACGTCCTGCTTGCCCAACTGGATCTGCTCCATGGCCTGGCCGATGCAGTGGGCGCTGGTGGCGCAGGCAGAGGAGATGGAGTAGTTCACGCCCTTGATCTGGAACGGCGTGGCCAGGCAGGCGGACACGGTGCTGCCCATGGTGCGGGTCACCCGGTACGGGCCGACGCGCTTGACGCCTTTCTCCCGCAGGGTATCGATGGCTTCCATCTGGTTCAGGGTGGATGCGCCGCCGGAACCGGCGATCAGGCCGGTGCGCGGATTGGAGATCTGCTCCGGGCTCAGGCCGGCGTCGGCGACGGCCTGCTGCATGGCGAGGTAGGCATAGGCTGCGGCGTCGCCCATGAAGCGGAACAGCTTGCGGTCGATCAGTTCTTCCAGATTCAGCCCGACCGAGCCGGACACCTGGCTGCGCAGGCCCATCTCGGCGTAGGCCGGGTTGTAGCGGATGCCCGCACGGCCGGCACGCAGGTTGGCGGAGACGGTGTCTTTGTCATTGCCCAGGCAGGAAACGATGCCCAGACCGGTGATCACGACGCGACGCATGCGGAAATCCTTCAAAAGCTGTCGGTAGAGGTGAACAGGCCGACGCGCAAGCCTTCGGCACTGTAGATCTCACGGCCATCGACGCTGACGGTGCCGTCGGCGATGCCGAGGATCAGCGAACGGTTGATGGTGCGCTTGATATGAATGTTATAGGTGATCTTCTTGGCGGTCGGCAGCACCTGACCGAAGAACTTCACTTCGCCCGAACCCAGGGCGCGGCCACGGCCGGGGTTGCCCTGCCAGCCCAGGTAGAAGCCGACCAGTTGCCACATGGCGTCGAGGCCGAGGCAGCCGGGCATCACCGGGTCGCCTTCGAAATGGCAGGCGAAGAACCACAGGTCGGGATTGATATCGAGCTCGGCGACGATCTCGCCCTTGCCGTATTTGCCGCCGCTCTCGCCGATATGCACGATCCGGTCGATCATCAGCATGTTGGGGGCGGGCAATTGCGCATTTCCGGGGCCGAACAGCTCGCCGCGACTGCAGCGCAGCAGGTCTTCCCGGGAATAAGCGTTTTGTTTTGTCATGCGAGCTCCTCAATGGTCCCTGTGCGGCAGGGCAGCGTGGAACCGGTCGGCGCCGGTCCGGGCGCTTGCCGCAGCCTAGTCATAGACTGTTGCCTGATGGCGAAAGTCACAGCGTTCTGAGCACAGGTGTACACAAAAAAACCGACGCCGGTATTGTTGCGGATCAGGGGCGTGGGCGGCGCCGAAGCGCCGGCGCACTGTACCACTGTTGCCCGCCGCAGACATGACGGCGCCGGCCCGGCGACTGGCCGGTCGTCCGCAGCGCCGTATAATGCCGCGATCCGCCATTGCGATGGCCCCAGATGGAAGCGTCATGACTGAACAGCAACGACCTGTCGCGGTGCTCGGCGGCGGCAGTTTCGGCACCGCCATCGCCAACCTCCTGGCCGCCAACGGCCAGCGGGTCTGGCAATGGATGCGCGACCCGGAGCAGGCCGCGGCGATCCGCGCCAACCGGGAGAACCCCCGCTACCTGCGGGGGGTGAAGATCCATGCCGGGGTCGAGCCGGTGAACGACCTGCCGGCGGTGCTCGATGCCTGCGAGCTGGTCTTCGTGGCCATCCCCTCCAGCGCCCTGCGCAACGTCCTCGATCCGGTGGCCGGGCGCCTTGCGGGCAAGTTCCTGGTCAGTACCACCAAGGGCATCGAGGCGCAGACCTTCAAGCTGATGAGCGAAATCCTCGAGGAGATCGCCCCCGAAGCGCGGATCGGTGTGCTGTCCGGCCCGAACCTGGCTCGCGAAGTGGCGGAGGGCGCCCTGACCGCCAGCGTCATCGCCAGCGAGGACGAGCTGCTCTGCCAGCGCGTGCAGGCTACGCTCCACGGCCGTACCTTCCGCGTCTACGCCAGCCGCGACCGCTTCGGCGCCGAGCTGGGCGGGGCGCTGAAGAACGTCTACGCCATCATCGCCGGCATGGCCGCCGCCCTGGGCATGGGTGAGAACACCCGCAGCATGCTCATCACCCGGGCCCTGGCGGAGATGACCCGCTTCGCCGTGAAGCTGGGGGCCAACCCCATGACCTTCCTCGGCCTCGCCGGCGTCGGCGACCTCATCGCCACCTGTTCCTCGCCCAAGAGCCGTAACTACCAGGTGGGCCAGGCCCTGGGCGAAGGCCTGAGCCTGGAGGACGCGGTGGCGCGCCTGGGAGAGGTGGCCGAAGGGGTCAACACCCTCAAGGTGCTCAAGGTCCGGGCCGAGCAACTGGGCGTCTACATGCCGCTGGTGGCCGGCCTGCACGCGATCCTCTTCGAGGGGCGGACCCTGGCCCAGGTGATCGAGGCGCTGATGAGCGCCGAACCGAAGACCGACGTCGATTTCATTTCCCTGAGCGGTTTCTGAGCCGCGACAACTTCCGGAGTCGTCATGAGCGAACAGCGCGAGCCGCGGCACGAATCCCTGCTGCTGCGACTTTTATGGATGGTGGTGTTCTTTTTCGTCTGGCAACTGGCCGAGCTGCTGCTGGCCGGAGTGGTGCTGGCGCAACTGGTGTGCCGCCTGGTCCAAGGCGCGCCCAGCGGTCCGTTGCTGGGCTTCGGCGACAGCCTGAGCCAGTACCTGGCGCAGATCGGCCGCTTCGGCACCTTCAACACCGAGCGCAAGCCCTGGCCGTTCGCCGACTGGCCGTTGCCACGCACGCCGGACGGCGAGGCGCCGGCGGCGGAGACCCGGCCGTGAGAATCTGGCTGCTGCGCCACGGCGAGGCGGAGGCCCAGGCCCGCAGCGACCCGGATCGGCGCCTGACCGCCCGCGGCCGCGACGACGTGCAGCGGGTGGCCGAACGGCTGGCCGGGCGCCCGTTGCAGGCGATCTTCGCCAGCCCCTACGTGCGCGCCCAGCAGAGCGCGGCCCTGGTGCGGGAAGCGCTGGGCTTCGCCGGCGCGGTGAACACCCTGTCTTGGGTAACGCCGGAATCCAGCCCGCGGCAGGCGCTGGATCGCCTGGCCGACTACCAGGGCGGGGAGTGGCTGCTGGTGACCCACAACCCCTTCGTCGGCCAATTGGCCAGCCTGCTCCTCCACGGCCACGTGCAGGAGCCGCTGCCCATGGGCACCGCCTACCTGGCCGAACTGGAAGGGGAACTGCCCTTGGCCGGCGGCATGACCTTGCGGGCCCTGCACCGGCCCGAGTGAGGCCGGTCACCACCGTTATCGACCTCGGCCTGTTCGGGCTTTTCGCCCGCCTGCTCACGGTCGAGGGTCAACAGCCGCTGTAGCGAACCGATGCCCTCGACTGGCTAGCGCTAGCGGGCTTCGGAAATGCTGGCAAACGTTCGCACCGCCGCATGATCGATCGTGTGTCCCGGTCTGTCGTCATGGTTGCCGAGCCGTCGGCGGGGCCGCTGGACCCGGGCGCCCTGCGGACGGTATGGTCCTGTCTTTCCCGATCAGCGAGGCTTCTCCATGAGTCTGTGGCGGCAACCCCCCGATTTGTATTCCCTCAACGCCTTGCAGAAGAACACCATCAGCGAGCTGCTGGACATCCGCTTCGATGCCTTCGACGACACGTCCCTGACCGCCAGCATGGTGGTGGACAACCGCACCCACCAGCCCTACGGCCTGCTCCATGGCGGCGCCTCGGTGGTGCTGGCGGAAAGCCTCGGGTCCAGCGCCAGCTACCTGTGCATCGACCCCTCGCGCTTCTACTGCGTCGGCCTGGAGGTTAATGCCAACCACCTGCGCGGCCTGCGCAGCGGGCGGGTGACCGCCGTGGCGCGGCCCCTGCACGTCGGCCGCAGCACCCACGTCTGGGATATCCGCCTGCATGGCGAGGACGGCAAGCTCAGCTGCGTGTCGCGCCTCACCGTGGCGGTGGTGCCCCTGGGCGAGGCGCCGCCGGAGCGCGACTGAGCACACGCCGGGCGTCCGGCGCGTCTCGGGTGCAGCGGCGTATCTCAGCCAGGCGCTGATTCCGCAGGCGCTTGGTTCGGCCTGCGTCTGCGCTTTGCGCATCGCCCTCCCGGATGTTCGATTTCACCCATAAAAGGACGCCGAAGCCGCCATCGCTGGCCGGTAAGGCCTCTTTCTTGGCGTTTACGGGCGTTGTCGGGGCTCCGGCGCTGCCGGACAATCGGTCACAGCCTTTCCCTCGGATGTACCGCCATGTCGCAGCCTCTCTTCTTCGCCCACGCCAACGGGTTCCCCTCGGCCACCTACGGCAAGTTGTTCGCCGCCCTGGCGCCGGACTACCGGGTGCTGCACCTGCCGCAGCATGGCCACGACCCGCGTTTCCCGGTGGATGACAACTGGGGCAACCTGGTGGACGAGTTGCTGCATCACCTGGAGGCCCTGGGCGAGCCGGTGTGGGGCGTCGGCCATTCCCTCGGCGGCTTGCTGCACTATCACGCTGCCCTGCGTCGGCCGGAGTTCTACCGGGGGGTGACGATGCTCGACTCGCCGGTACTGACCTTCGCCGACCGCCTGATGATCCGCGCCGCCAAGCGTTTCGGCTTCATCGACCGGATCACCCCGGCCGGACGCACCCTGGGCCGGCGCGAGACCTTCGCCGATCCGGAGGAGGCCCGCGCCTATTTCGCCGGCAAGACGCTGTTCCGCAGCTTCGACCCCGATTGCCTGGACGCCTACGTGCGCCATGCCCTGGCGCCGAAGGATGGGGCGCTGCGCCTGACCTTCGACCCCGAGACGGAAATCCGCATCTACCGCAGCGTGCCGCACCTCAGCCCGGGGCGGCCCCGGCAATTGAAGGTGCCGCTGGCAGTGGTGCGCGGCCGCCACAGCCGGGTGGTGATGCCCCATCACCTGCGCACGGTGAAGCAGATCCCCCATGGTGAGTACCTCACCGTCCCGGGCGGGCACATGTTTCCCCTGGAGCGCCCCGAGGACACCGCCGCGCTGCTGCGGGAGGTGATCGGACGCTGGCGCGGCCGCGCCGCCACGGAGGCTTCGGCATGAGCGCGCGGGTCGAGGAGGTCCGCCTCAACCTGCCTCACATCGAATTGGCTGCACGGCTGTACGGGCCGGAAGACGGCCACTCGGTGATCGCCCTGCATGGCTGGCTGGACAACGCGGCCAGCTTCGCCCGCCTGGCGCCGCGCCTGCCCGGGCTGCGCATCGTTGCCCTGGATTTCGCCGGCCATGGCCACTCCGCCCACCGCCCGCCCGGCGCCGGCTATGCCCCCTGGGACAACGTGCAGGACGTGCTGCAGGTGGCCGACCAGCTGGGCTGGACACGCTTTTCGCTGCTGGGCCACTCCATGGGGGCCATTGTCGCCACCCTGCTGGCGGCCGCCTTGCCGGAGCGGGTCGAGCGCCTGGCGCTGATCGACGGGCTGGTCCCGCCCACGGGCGAGGCGGACGGCGCTGTGGAGCGCCTGGGGGATGCGCTGAAGGCCCAGCAGGCGTTGGCGGACAAGCGCAAGCCGGTCTACGAGCACGTCGAGCAGGCGGTATCGGCGCGGATGCGGGGCACCGATACGGTGAGCCGCGAGGCCGCCGAACTGCTCGCCGAGCGCGGCCTGATGCCGGTGGCGGGGGGCTACACCTGGCGCAGCGATGCGCGCCTGACGCTGCCTTCGCCCATGCGCCTGACCCGCGCCCATTCCCACGCTTTCATCCATGGGCTGCGCTGCCCGACCCGGCTGGTGGTGGCGGAACAGGGCATCATCGCCCGCCACGAGAGCCTGATGACGGCTTTGCCGTCGATGCCCTTGGAGGTCCACCGGCTCCCCGGTGGCCACCACCTGCACCTGGACGACGACGCCGGGGCCGACGCGGTGGCGGCCTGCTTCCGCGCCTTCCTGCGCGGCGAGGCATGAGCCGGTGCTGAGGGGCCGCGTCGGCCGTCTCCCATTAGCGGGCCGGCAGGCGTAAAGAACTGTGGCAAAGCCCGTCTTGACTTGGCGCGGGCAACTGGAGAGGCTGGCCACCCCCACAGGAGCCCGCCGATGATCGATCTCTACACCGCCGCCACCCCCAACGGCCACAAGGTATCCATCGCCCTGGAAGAGCTGGGCCTCCCCTATGAGCTGCATGCCCTGTCCCTGAGCCAGCAGGAGCAGAAGGCCCCGGCCTTCCTGCGCATCAACCCCAACGGCCGCATCCCGGCCATCGTCGACCGCGACGAGGACTTCGCGGTGTTCGAGTCCGGGGCGATCCTCCTGTATCTGGCGGAGAAGACCGGCCGGCTGATGCCCAGTGACCCCAAGGGCCGTTCCTGGGTGGTCCAGTGGCTGATGTTCCAGATGGGTGGGGTCGGGCCGATGCAGGGCCAGGCCAACGTGTTCTACCGCTACTTCCCGGAAAAACTGCCGCTCGCCATCCAGCGCTACCAGAAGGAGACCCGCCGCCTCTACGAGGTGCTGGATGGCCGCCTGGGTGAAGCGGAATACCTGGCCGGGGACTACAGCATCGCCGATATCGCCACCTACCCCTGGGCGGCGGTGCACGACTGGGCCGGGGTTTCCGTGGATGGCCTGGAGCACCTGCAGCGCTGGATGGCGGCCCTGGCGGCGCGCCCCGCGGTGCAGCGCGGCCTGGAGATTCCCAAGCGGATGGACGAGGGCGATCGCCTGGTGGCCAGCGTCCAGACCATCCTCACCCGTTAAGGACAGCCATGCGCGCATTGCTCGCGGCCCTGCCGGGCCTGCTCTGGATTTCCCTCGCCGGCGCCGCCGACCTGCCGGACAGCCACGATCCCCGCGGCTTGCCGCGTTTCCCCGACGCCCAGGTCGTCGGTTTCGTCGAGGGTGAGGGGGTCGAGCGCATCTACCCCCAGGGGCCGATTCGGCGGATCAGCAACCGGGTGCGCTACGAGCGGCGCGTGGACGCCCGCGGCCGGCAGACCGCCGTCACCTACCTGCTGCCGGCGGGCCACGGCGCCCCCGAGGCCTTCGACTTCGCCCGCCAGGCGCTGCTGGAGCAGGGCGCCGAGCCGCTCTATTGGTGCCAGGGACGCGACTGTGGGTCCAGCAACCTGTGGGCCAATGCGGTGTTCGGCAATGCCACCCTGTACGGCTCCGACGACGAGCAGGCGTACCTGCTGCTGCGCCTGGCGGGCGACCAGGCGGACAGCCTGGTGGCGCTCTATGGCGTTACCCGCGGCAACCGCCGCGCCTACCTGCATGCCGAGCGCCTGGACGCCGACGCCCCCCTGGGCGACCTGCTGCCCACCGCCGCCACGCTGCTGAAGGAGCTGCGCGCCAGCGGCGAGCTGACCCTGCACCAGGTGCAGGGTCAGCCCACCGCGTCCTGGCTCGACCTGCTGGCCAGCACCCTGCGGGCCGATACCACCGTGCGGGTGGCGCTGGCCGGGCCGGACGCGGAGCGCTGGCGCGAGGCACTGATCGGCGAGGGCATCCGCGCGGCGCGCCTGGAGCTGGAGGCGGACGGGGAGGGCACCCGCGGCGAACCGGCTGCGCCTGCCGACGACGCGTACCTGCGGCTGGTCTGGCTGCGCTGAACGAGACCTGCGCCCGTCCCCCGACCGTCAGAACCCGTTAGCATAGCGGCCGCGCCCGATCCGGCCGCTCTGGAGCCTTCATGTTCAACAACGATCGCCTGCTGGTGCAGATCCTCCTGTTGGGTCTGCTCGCCGCCTCCGTCTGGGTGCTGGCGCCGTTCTGGTCGGCGCTGTTCTGGGCCGCGGTGCTGGCCTTCGCCAGCTGGCCACTGATGCGCCTGCTGACCCGCGCCCTGGGCGGCCGGCAGACCGCGGCGGCGGCCCTCTTGACCGCCGGCTGGACGCTGCTGGTGGCGCTGCCCCTGGTGTGGCTGGGGTTCAACCTGGCCGACCACATCCGCAGCGGGATCGAGCTAGCGAAGAACATCCAGGTGGACGGCCTGCCGTCGCCACCGGTCTGGCTCGCGCAGATCCCCCTGGTGGGCGAGCGCCTGGTCAACCTGTGGCTCACCGTGGACGCCCAGGGCTCGGCGTTCTTCGCCAGCCTCAAGCCCTACATGGGCTTGGTGGGCAACTGGCTCCTGGCGCGCAGCGCGCAGATTGGCGGCGGGGTGCTGGAACTGGGCCTGAGCCTGGCCCTGGTGTTCTTCTTCTACCGTGACGGGCCACGCCTGGCGGAACTGGTGCAGCGCGCCTTGTACAAGCTGATCGGCGAGCGTGCCGAGCATTACCAGGCGCTGGTGGCCGGCACCGTGCAGCGGGTGGTCAACGGCGTCATCGGCACCGCCGCCGCCCAGGCCCTGCTGGCGCTGATCGGCTTTCTCATCGCCGGCGTGCCGGGCGCGCTGGTGCTGGGCATTCTGACCTTCATCCTCAGCCTGATCCCCATGGGCCCGCCCTTGGTCTGGGTGCCGGCCACCGCCTGGCTGGCCTGGCACGGCGAATACGGCTACGCGGTGTTCCTCGGCATCTGGGGCACCTTCATCGTCAGCGGCGTGGACAACGTGCTCAAGCCGTACCTGATCAGCCGCGGCGGCAACCTGCCCCTGGTGGTGGTGTTGCTGGGCGTGTTCGGCGGCATCCTGGCCTTCGGCTTCATGGGTCTGTTCCTCGGTCCCACTCTTCTGGCGGTCGCCTACAGCCTGCTTACCGACTGGCTGGCAGAACCGCCCCAGCAACCTCTGCCGCCTGCCACCTGAGCAGCCGGCCAACCCCTTCAACCACGGAAAAAAGACGCACAACCATGAATAGAGCAGCAGGAGTTGCCGTAGGAATCATCGTCGCCGTCGGCGCACTGTCCACTGCCGGCGCCTGGTACACCGGCACCCGCCTGGAAGGCGTGCTGCAGCAGACCCTCGCCGAGACCAACCGCCAGCTGCAGCAGGCGCTGCCTGGCGCCGAGGCGGCCTTCGAGCTGGTCTCCCTGGACCGCCGCCTGTTCGGCAGCACCGCCCACTACCGTTTCCACTACCGCAACCTTGCCGGCGGCGAGCCGCAGTTGCTGGAGCTATCGTTCACCGACGACATGGAACACGGCCCGTTCCCGCCGTCGCGGCTGAAGGGCCTGAAGCTGATGCCGGTGATGGCCACCAGCAACTACCGCCTGGAGCGCACGCCCAGCGTAGACGCGTGGTTCGCCCTCAGCGGCGGCAACGCGCCCCTGACCGGTCAGGCCAGCATCGGCTACGACCAGGCGGTGACCGGTACCGCGCGGCTGGCTGCCCTGGACGGCGCCCTGGACGACAAGACCCGGGTGAGCTTCTCCGGGATGGACCTGGACCACCACAGCACCCGCGACGCCGCCGAAGTGAAGATGGAAGGCGCCAGCGACCGCTTGCGCCTGGAAACCGTGCGCGAAGACGGTACGCCGATCCAGGTGGAGCTGACCGGCCTGCACCTGACCAGCGACCAGCACAAGGGGCCGGCCGACCTGTACCTGGGCGACGCCCTGGGCAAGGCCGAGCGGCTGCAGGTGAGCGGCGAACGCATGCCGGCGTTCGACCTGCGCGACTTGACCGCCCGCAGCGAGAGCCGCATGGAGAACGACGCCCTGGTGGCGAGCATGACCGACGACGTCGGCATGCTGAACTACGACGGCCAGGACGTGGGTGCGGCGCGGCTGGCGTTCAGCATGCGCAACCTGGACCCGACGGCGGTGAAGGAGATCAACGAGCTGTATGCGGCCTATCTCAAGCGCCTGCAGGCCCAGGGCCAGACCCTGGACGAAAACGCCGCGACCCCGCTGCCGGACATGACCGCCGAGGAGCGTACCCGGCTGCACGACAGCCTGGGACGGCTGCTGGCAGTCAAGCCGGTACTGGCGCTGGACGAGCTGTCCCTGAAGACCGCCCATGGCGAAGGCCGCTTCAACCTGTCGGTGGCCCTGGCCAAGCCGACGTCCTTCGACCTGCCCGCCGATCGCCTGGCCCGGGAAATCATCCAGCGCCTGGACAGCCGCCTGGGCGTGGCCAAGGCCACCCTGGAGGATCTCGCCGGCCTCTACGTGGTGCGCAATGGCGTCAGCGACCCGGCCGCGGTGGCCCAGCAGGCCCAGGCCACCCGCGACAAGCTCGCCGACACCGCGCTGTCCAGCGGCCTGGTGACCCTGCAGGGCAACGACCTGGTGACCAGCGTCGCCTATGCCGATGGCCAGGTGGATTTCAACGGCAAGCGCATGCCCCTGGAGCAGATCGCGCCGATGCTCATGGGCATGGCCATGAGCCAGGCGGGCGCGTTGCCCAGCGATGAGATGCCGGAAGGCGATGTGGGCGACGAGGCTATGCCGGACGAGGACGCCGACGGCGAGTGATCGCTGGCGGGCGGGCGCCTTCCCGGTGCCCGCCCGGTGTGTCAGGCGGACAGGTTGAGCTGGCCGCCCATGCTGCTGGTGGTATCCAGGCCGGCCTGGTAATGCTTCACCAAGTTGGCGAGCAGCCGTGCGTAGCCGGCCTCGTCGCTACTCGTGCTGTCGGCACTGGCTGCGCTACTGCCGGAGGCGCTGCTGCCGCTGCCGCTGTTGAACAGGCTGCCGAACTCGTCCTGGCTGAGGTTGCCGCTGCCATCCTTGTCGAGGGTGCCGAACAGCTGCGACAGGCTGTCGGCATCGCTACCGCCTGCGCTGCCACCCCGGGGCGGCGGGGGCGGGGCGCTCAGGGCGGCGCTCTCGGTTTCGCTGAGGCTGCCGTCGCCATCGCTGTCGAGGCTGGAGAACAGGCTCGACAGCTGGCTGTCGTCGCTGTCCACCCCGAGGGCGCTGCTCAGCTCGTCCAGGCCGATGCCGCCGCTGCCATCGCTGTCCAGGCTGGCGAGCAGGTCCTTGTTGCCCTGGGCCGACCGGCCGACTGGTGGGGGAGGTGGCGGCGCCAGGGCCGCGGTTTCCGACTCATCGAGGTTGCCGTCCTGGTTGGCGTCCAGTTGGCTGAACAGGTCATCCACGTCGACGCTCAGGCCGCTGTCGCTCTTCTGCGCGGCACTGAGGGCGCTGCTGAATTCGTCCTTGCTGACGCTCTTGTCACTGTCGCTGTCCAGCAGGCTGAACAGTTTTTCCTGGATCTTTCCGGGGCCGGACGCGCCGCTGCCGCCGCTGGCGGCGGCCGTGCGCGCCGTGGAGGCCGTCGAGGCGTAGGGGTTGTAGTAGCCCGAATAGCCGCTGACACCACTGATCATGGGAGTCGCTCCTGTAGGCGTTGGCGAAACCGGGACGGTGTCCCGGTCATGCCAGACTCCATGCTCCGCGTGTCCCCGTTATGTGCACTGTGTAAGCGGGTGCACACAGACGCGCGCAAGGCGCCTCATGACGCGGGTCGATGCGACGGTGCCTATCGTTCCGCCTCACTCGCGCGGCAAGCGCAGCACCGCGGTCAAGCCGCCCCCCGGCGTCTGCTCCAGGCGGATGTCGCCGCCCAGCCGCTTCGCCGCCTCGCGGGTGATGGTCAGGCCCAGGCCGACCCCGCCGGAGTTGCGGTTGCGCGAGCCCTCCAGGCGGAAGAAGGCCTCGAACACCGCCTCGCGCTGGTCCGCCGGAATGCCCGGCCCCTGGTCCACCAGGCGCACCTCCACCCCCTCGTCCCGTTCGACCAGGACGAAGCGCGCGTTGCCGGCGTAGCGCAGCGCGTTCTCCAGCAGGTTGGTCAGACAAGAACGCAGCGCCACTGGCTGGGTCAACAATGGCGCGCAATGGCCCTCCACGGTGACGTCGGCGCCACGCTCCTGGGCGTCCTCGGCCAGGGATTCCACCAGGGCCTGCAGGTCGAACCGCTGGGGCGGCTCGCTGGCGCGCTGTTCATGGAGGTAGCGCAGGGTGGCGTCGAGCATCTCGGTCATTTCGTCCAAGTCCCGGGCCATGCGCTCGCGCAACGGACCGTCGCCCACTTGCTCGACCCGTAGCCGGAGCCTGGACAGGGGCGTGCGCAGGTCGTGGGAGACGGCGGCCAGCATGCGCCCGCGCTGTTGCAGCTGCTGGCGGATGCGTGTCTGCATCAGGTTGAAGGCCCGCGCCGCCTGGCGCGCCTCCAGCGGACCGGCTTCGGCCAGGGCCGGGCTGTCCAGGTCCTCGCTGAGGCGTTCGGCGGCCTCGGCCAGGTGGCGGATCGGCCGGCTCAGCTGGCGGGCGCCGTACCAGCCGGCGATCACCAGGGTGACCAGTTGCAGGGTCAGCGGCAGCAGCGGACCGCGGAAGAAAGAGGGCGGCGGCGGGCGCGGCCAGTCACCCATGGGGTTACCGGGCGGCGGCGGTGGAGGCGGCGGGGGCGGCCCCGCATAGAGGTGGAACCAGGCGAAGGCCAGCAGGTGGGCGAGGACGATGGCCAGTACCAGCAGGCCGAACAGCCGGGCGAACAGGGTGTCGGCGCGGCGCATCATCAGCCGATCTCCCGGGCGTCGAACAGGTAGCCTTCGCCCCGCACGGTCTTGATCAGCCGCGGCGCCCGCGGGTCGTCGCCGAGCTTCTGCCGCAGGCGCGAGACCAGCAGGTCGATGCTGCGGTCGAACGCCTCGATGGAACGGCCGCGGGCGGCGTCCAGCAACTGCTCGCGGCTGAGCACCCGGCGCGGCGCTTCGAGAAAGGTCCAGAGCAGGCGGAATTCGGCGTTGGACAGCGGCACCACCAGGCCTTCCGGGGTCTGCAGTTGGCGCAGCACGCCGTCCAGCTCCCAACCGTCGAAGCGCACGTGGCTGCGGGCATCGGCCAGGGGCGCGGGGGCGGCCGGGCCACGGGACGCGTCGTCCCGCACCCGGCGCAGGATGGTCTGGATGCGCGCCACCAGCTCCCGGGGCTCGAACGGCTTGGCCATGTAGTCGTCGGCGCCCAGTTCCAGGCCGATGATGCGGTCGGTGGGTTCGCAGCGGGCGGTGAGCATGAGGATCGGGATGTCCGACTTGCCGCGGATCTCCCGGCACAGGGACAGGCCATCCTCGCCCGGCAGCATCAGGTCGAGGATGACCACGTCGAAGCGGCCCTGGGCCAGGGCCTTG
This sequence comes from Pseudomonas mangiferae, assembly GCF_007109405.1. Taxonomy (GTDB): domain Bacteria; phylum Pseudomonadota; class Gammaproteobacteria; order Pseudomonadales; family Pseudomonadaceae; genus Pseudomonas_T; species Pseudomonas_T mangiferae. The sequence goes on along the minus strand of NZ_VJOY01000008.1, from coordinate 22,311 downwards.
CGCATCCCCTGGCCGTCGCCCACCGCCTCGCTGTCGATGTTGAAGCGGCCCAGGTAGCCGCCGAGCAGCTCGCGCAGTTCGATGTTGTCGTCGACGATCAGCGCGCGTGTGGTTTTCGGGATCTCCACCGGGGGCAGTCTCCGCTGGGCGGCGACCGGGGCGGCCGTCGCGGGGTTCAGGGTCGGCAACGCGGCCGGCGCGGGCAGCGCGCCCCATGCTGGCGTGCCGGCGTATCGCCGCGGTGTCGGCTTTGTATCGGTTCGGATACAGGATCGTCGCCCGCGGCGCTCCACGCCAGGCGCCGGGCGATGTACGGCGTGTGTATACGGCGCGCGTATCCGGGCAGGCATTCGGCTCGCCGTCCCGGTAGACTGCGCGGCGCGTTGACAGCCGTTGCGAGCGAGCCATGCCCCAGCCTTCCCGAGCCGTCCTGCCCACCGTCCTGGTGGTGGACGACGAGCCGCCGATCCGCAAGTTCCTGCGGATCAGCCTGACCGCGCAGGGGTACCGGGTCATCGAGGCGGGCACTGGCGCCGAGGGCCTGGCCCAGGCCGCCCTGGCGCTGCCCGACCTGATGGTGCTGGACCTGGGCCTGCCGGACCGGGACGGGCACGCGGTGCTGCGGGAACTGCGGGAGTGGTCGTCGCTGCCGGTGCTGGTGTTGTCGGTGCGCGCCGGCGAGGACGAGAAGGTCCGGGCCCTGGATGGTGGCGCCAACGACTACATGACCAAGCCGTTCGGCATCCAGGAATTCCTCGCCCGGGTGCGGGTGATGCTGCGCCAGGGCGCCGCCGCCCGCGAGGAGCAGCCGGCCAGCGTCAGCAGTGGCCCGCTGCGGGTGGACTTCGCCTACCGCAAGGTGCTGCTGGAGGACCGGGAGATCGCCCTGACCCGCAAGGAATACGCGGTGCTCGCCGCGCTGGCGCGGCACCTGGGCCGGGTGGTGACCCAACGCCAGCTGCTGCAGGACATCTGGGGCCCCACCCATGCCGAGGACACCCATTACCTGCGGGTGGTGGTGGGCCACCTGCGGCAGAAACTCGGCGACGACCCGGCACAGCCGCGCTTCATCGTCACCGAGGCCGGGGTCGGCTATCGCCTGCGGGACGGCTGACCCGCGTGATGAACGGGGCGTCGCGAGCGTCCCGTGTGTTTCCCGCCGCGCGGCGCGGCCGCGCGCGTTTGCCATGAGAGACCCATGCAGTCGCTATTGAATGAAATCCTCGAGGATGTCCGCCCGCTGATCGGCAGCGGCAAGGTCGCCGACTACATTCCCGCCCTGGGCCGGGTGGACGCCAACCAGCTGGGCATCGCCGTCTACAGCAACGACGGCGAGCTGTTCACCGCCGGCGACGGCCTGGTGCCGTTCTCCATCCAGAGCATTTCCAAGGTGTTCAGCCTGGTCCAGGCGATCCAGCATTCCGGCGAGGCGATCTGGCGGCGCCTGGGCCACGAGCCGTCCGGCCAGCCGTTCAACTCTTTGGTGCAGCTGGAGTTCGAGCGGGGCGTGCCGCGCAACCCCTTCATCAACGCCGGCGCCCTGGTGATCTGCGACATCAACCAGTCGCGCTTCGCCGCGCCGGCCCAGTCCATGCGTGATTTCGTACGGCGCCTGAGCGGCAACCCGCTGGTGATTTCCGACGAGGTGGTGGCCCGCTCGGAATACCAGTTCCGCGCGCGTAACGCGGCCATGGCCTACCTGATGCAGGCGTTCGGCAACTTCAACAATGACGTCGAGGCGGTACTGCGGGCCTATTTCCACCACTGCGCCCTGCGCATGAGCTGCGCCGACCTGGCCCGGGCGTTCTGCTTCCTCGCCAACCAGGGGCACTGCCTGCACAGCGGTGAACAGGTGCTCACCCCGCGCCAGGTCAAGCAGGTCAACGCCATCATGGCCACCAGCGGCCTGTATGACGAGGCGGGCAATTTCGCCTACCGGGTCGGCCTGCCGGGCAAGAGCGGGGTCGGCGGCGGCATCGTCGCGGTGGTGCCCGGGCGCTTCACGGTCTGCGTGTGGTCGCCGGAGCTGAACCCGGCGGGCAACTCCCTGGCCGGCCTGGCGGCGCTGGAGAAGCTCTCCGCACGGATCGGCTGGTCGATCTTCTGAGTCAGTGGCTCGCCTCGTAGGCGTCCAGGGTATCCCGGGCGATCTGCCGGCCCAGTTCGATCAGCTCGGGCGCCTTGTGGAATTCGAAGAACCGGCAGACTCGCTTGGGCACGTTGATCAGGATGTCCGGCGGGTAGCCGGCGATCTTGTACTGGGCCAGGGAGGTCTGCATGACCTCGAAACTCTGGTTCACCAGCTCCAGCAGGGAGGCCGGACCGGCCAGCATCGCCACCCGCGAGCCGCTGGCGGATTTCGGCGCGCCTTCCCGCTCCGGCGCCGCGGCGGGCTGCTGGGCCAGGGGCGAGGCCGGCTCGTCCAGCCAGGGGTTGGGCAGCTCCACGGCATCGTCCGGCGTGGCATCGCCCGGCGTGGTGTCTCCGGGCTCCCGGCGCAGGAACGGCAGACGCGCGCTCAGGGAACCCACCAGCAGGTCCAGGCGCTGGCGCAGCGCCGGCGGGCGCTCCACCTCCGGCAGGCGGTAATGGCGGGAGTGGGTGGCATTCAGGTTGACCGCGACGATCAGGTCGCAGTGGCTGGACACCACCGGCACGATGGGCAGCGGGTTGAGCAGACCGCCATCCACCAGAACTCGGCTGCCCTGGACCAGGGGCGTGAACAGGCTGGGTATCGCTGCGGAAGCGCGCATCGCCTGGTGCAGGCAGCCTTCCTGGAACCAGATTTCCTGCTGGTTGGTGAGGTCGGTGGCGACCGCCGTGTAGGGGATGCGCAGGTCCTGGATGTCCAGTTCGCCAAGGATGTCGCGAATCCGCCCGAAGACCTTTTCGCCGCGGATCGCGCCGAGGCGGAAGCTCACGTCCAGCAGGCGAAGCACGTCCAGGTAATCCAGGCTCTCGGTCCACTCGCGGTATTCCCGCAGCTTGCCGGCGGCATAGATGCCGCCCACCACCGCGCCCATGGAGCAGCCGGCGACACAGTCGATGCGATAGCCGCGGGCCTCCAGTTCCTCGATCACGCCGACGTGGGCATAGCCGCGCGCGCCCCCCGACCCCAACACCAGTGCCACCCGCTTGCTCATCTGTGCCTCCCTCGGAACCGGGCCCGACGATACGCCGTGGCGTCCGCCGCGCCAAGGGAGGAGGGCGGCGATTCCGCGGTTGCCTCCGGAACGTATCCGCCGGCGTCCAGTCAGACTCACGCCGGCTGCGCCGGCGCATTCCGCCGTGCCGTCCGCTCTGGGCGCTGCGGTCTTTTCATGCCGTTCGAAACCCAAGGAGAGTTGCGATGAAATCCTGGATCGCGTTGCCGTTGATCGCCCTGACGCTGGTGGGCTGCTCGGGGAGGACGGCCTACCGCGATAGCTGCGCCACCCAGCTGGACAGCGCCTGGCAGGAGCTGGACCTGGCCAAGGCCGAGGGGTTCGCCGGCACCGTCAGCTACTCCAAGGCCCTCTCGCTGCTCACCGGGGCCAAGACCCAGCAGCAGTTCGAACGGTTCGAGGGTTGTACCCAGAAGGCCGAAAAGGCACGCTTCTACATCCGCGAATCCCGAGCCGGCCGCTGATGAAACTCGACTTCACCACGTTGTCCCCGCTGGATGCCTACCGCTGGCTGGCATCCACCGTCACGCCCCGGCCCATCGCCTGGGTCTCCAGTCGTTCCGCCGACGGCATCGACAACCTGGCGCCGTTCAGTTTCTTCCAGGTGATCAGCGACAAGCCGCCGACCCTGATGGTGAACGTCGGCGACCGCGACGACGGCTCCCTCAAGGACACCCTGCTCAACGCCCGGGAAACCGGCGAACTGGTGATCCAGCTGGTCAATGCGGCCCAGGCCGAGGCAATGAATGCCAGCGCGGCACTGCTGCCCCGAAACGTCAGCGAATTCGAGCGCTGTGGCATCGTCGCCCAACCCGCGGAGCGGGTTGCTGCCTTGCGGGTGACCGGCGCCCCGGTGGCGTTCGAATGCAAGGTGGCCGACATCCAGCCCTATCCCCGGCAGACGCCCAACTGCCACCTGATCTTCGCCGAGGTCGTGCTGGCGCACCTGGACGATTCGGTGCTGGACGCCCGGGGGCGGATCGATCCGCAGCGCCTGGACCTGCTGGGCCGCCTGGGCGGGCAGTCCTACACCCGGACCCGGGATACCTTCGAGATGGTCCGGCCGCGCTGAGGTCTGCTCACCAGTAGACGGTCACCCGGGTGGGCGAGGGGCCTTCGCCGTGCTCGACGCTGCGCAGGCTGTCCGGCTGGTCCACGGTTTTCCCGCTGGCCGGGTACATCACCCGGTAGCGGGCGCGGTCTGTGCAATGGCTGCTGCTCATGGCGAGGCGATTGGCACCGGGCTCGGCACTGACCTGGCAGGCTTCGGAAATGGTCATGCGGATGTCCAACTGCCCGGTCGACTGGCCGGCTTGGCTGAACGGCGCGGCACCCAGCATGAACAGGGTGGCCAGCAGGCGGGGGCGGGATGCGGTGCGCATGATCGACTACTCGAAAAAGGGTTACGGCTACCCGTTCATGCATTCCGCTGTACGACGGATAAAACTTCGCTCCGTGCTCGCCTCCTGGCGGTTCGGTACCGGCTGTACCGAAGTGAATCTGATTCTCATCCTTGCAAGGCCTAGGCTATCAATGTTTCTTGATCGATTGCCAGAGGCTATCTAACCCGTTTATCCGCTTTTATCGTCCCGTTTGTAAGCATTTGGCTATCAAACACGTAAGCGTATGTGGGTTTTGTAGGCAATATGCCATCAGGCGTGTGGGTTGGAAACCTGCAGAGGCGACGTTTTAGGCTCGGGGTCGATAGTCGGTCGAACCGCGCCGCCAGCCGGACGGTCGGTTTCATGAGGACGACTGTGTCTCGCTTTTGGTGAGCGGACAGTGCAGGCGCCTTTGCCTCGCTGGGGTCAGGCAGTAGCATCCGGTGATCGATTGAACGGGAGGGAGCGAATGCGCACGAAACTGGAAGCCTGCCTGGACGCGATCAACCGCGTGGTGCTGGGCAAGGAACCGCAGGTCCGGCTGGCCCTGGCCTGCCTGCTGGCCAAGGGGCACCTGCTGCTGGAGGACTTGCCGGGGATGGGCAAGACCACTCTGAGCCATGCCCTGGCGAAGATTCTCGGCCTCAGTTTCCAGCGTATCCAGTTCACCTCCGACCTGCTGCCCGGCGACATCCTCGGCACTTCGGTGTTCGACAAGGACAGCGGCCAGTTCGTCTTTCACCCCGGGCCGGTGTTCGCCGAACTGGTGCTGGCGGACGAGATCAACCGGGCCACCCCGAAGAGCCAGAGCGCCTTGCTGGAGGCCATGGAGGAGGGCCAGGTGACCATCGAGGGAGCGACCCGCCCTTTGCCCGAGCCCTTCTTCGTCATCGCCACCCAGAACCCCGTCAGCCAGGGCGGCACCTTCGCCCTGCCGGAGTCCCAGCTCGACCGCTTCCTCATGCGGTTGTCCCTGGGCTACCCGGCCAAGGCCGCCGAAAAAGCCTTGCTGCTGGGCGAGGCGCGCCGCGAATTGCTGCCGAAGCTCGACCCCTTGCTGGACCATGCCGAGCTGGCTGCGCTGCAGGCCGAAGTCAGCCGGGTCCGGGCCAGCGATGCCCTGGTGGACTACGTGTTGCGCCTGGTGGAGGCGACCCGTTCCCAGGCGCAGTTCGCCTGGGGGCTCTCGCCCCGGGCCAGCCTGGCGCTGCTGGCGGCGGCGCGGGCCTGGGCCTACCTGGCGGGCCGCGACTACGTGATCCCGGAGGATGTCCAGGCGGTGCTCGGGGCGGTGGTGGGCCATCGCCTGCGGGAGCGCGCCGACGCCACCGGCCACGGCGGCGGCACCCTGGTGCAGTGGCTGCTGCGCGAGGTGCCGGCGCTGTGAGGGCGACGCCTGCCGGCGCGGGGCGCGGCAGATGCTGAAGGCCCGCTTCGCGCCCTACTGGAACCGCTGGCTGGCGCGGCGGCTGCCGACGGCGCCCCAGGTAACCCTGAACCAGCGGCGCATCTTCATCGTCCCCACCCGGGTCGGCGCCGCGTTCGGCGTGGCCCTGGTGCTGATGCTGCTGGCGGCGATCAACTACCAGAGCAGCCTGGCCTACGGCCTGACCTTTCTGCTGCTGGCGGTGTTCCTGGTGACCATCCTGCATACCTACCGCAACCTGGCGACCCTGGTGCTGAAGGCGGGCGGCGGCAATGCGGTGTTCGTCGGCGAGCATGCGCGCTTCCAGGTGCGCCTGGAGAGCGGCGGTCGCGCCCACCAGGCCATCGCCCTCGGCTGGCCACCGGAGCCCCTGGAGATCTACGACGTGCCGGCCAACGGCGCCTGGGAATGCCGGCTGGGCCAGGCGGCGGTTCGCCGCGGCTGGCTCAGACCCGGGCGCATGCGGGTGGAGACCCGTTTCCCTCTGGGCATTCTGGTGGCCTGGAGCTGGGTCGACCTGGACCTGGCGGCGCTGGTCTATCCGCGGCCGTTGCCGGGTGAGCTGCCCCTGGTGCCGGCGGCCGGCGACGAAGAGGAGGGCAACCGCGCCATCGGCCGGGGCGCCGATGACTACCAAGGGCTGAAGCCCTACCAGCCCGGCGACTCCAAGCGGCGCCTGCACTGGAAGGCCTACTCCCGAGGCCAGGGCCTGTTGGTGAAAGACTTCGCCGCCCTGGGTGGCCGCGAGCTGTGGCTGGACTACGAGAGCCTGTCCGGGGACATGGAGATGCGCGTGTCGCTGTTGTGCCACTGGGTGCTGGCGCTGTCCGAGCGCAGCCAGGCCTTCGGCCTCACCCTGCCGGGCCTCCACCTGGGGCCGGACGAGGGCGAGGCCCACCGGGATGCTTGCCTGCGCGCCCTGGCGCTGTTCGGGGTGGCGCGGTGAGTACCCCGCAGGCGCTGCCCCGGGTCGCCCTGACCTGGCTGCTGGTGGCCCAGGCCCTGGCGATCCTGCCGCATTTCTTGCACGTGCCGCTGTGGCTGGCCGGCTTCTGGCTGGCCTGCGTGACCTGGCGCGTGCAGGCTTTCCGCATGAAAGTGGGCTACCCGGGGCCCACGGCGAAGATCGCCCTGGTGGCCGTGGCCGCCGCCGGCGCCTATGTCAGCCGTGGCACCCTGATCGGCCTGGACGGCGGCGTGGTCCTGCTGATCGCCGCGTTCATCCTGAAGATGGTGGAGATGCGCAGCCGCCGCGACGGCCTGGTGCTGGTGTTCCTCGGCTTCTTCGTGGTGGTAACCAGCTACTTGTTCGACGATAGCATCGCCACCGCGCTGTACAGCCTGCTGCCGGTAACCGCCCTGCTGGCGGCGCTGATCGGCCTGCAACAGAGCCCCGGCGCCGTAGTGCGGCCCCAGGCGACCCTGCGCCTGGCGGGGCAACTGCTGTTGCAGGCGCTGCCGCTGATGCTGCTGCTGTTCGTGTTCTTCCCGCGCATGGAGCCGCTGTGGTCGCTGCCGGTGCCGGACAAGAAAGGCATCACCGGGCTGTCCGACAACATGTCCCCCGGGGACGTAGCCGAGCTGAGCCAGTCCACCGAACTGGTCTTCCGCGCCCGCTTCGAGGGGCCGTTGCCCCCGCGCCGCGACCTGTACTGGCGCGCTTTGACCCTGGAACACTACGACGGCCGGCGCTGGTCCCAGGGCTATGCCGCCCAGGGCTACGGCGCACCGCCGGCATGGCGGCGCCAGGGCAACCCGCTGCGCTACAGCGTGGTGATGCAGCCCACGGCCAAGCCCTGGCTGTTCGGCCTGGACGTGGCCGAGACCGACCGCGACGACGTGCGCCAGATGTCCGACTTCCGCCTGCAGCGTCGCCGGCCCGTGGACCGGGCGCTGCTCTACCAGGTCACCTCCTGGCCCCAGGCGCCGCGGGAGGTGAACGCCGCGCCCCAGGGGATGCGCCGCGCCCTGCAGCTGCCGTCCGCCGGCAACCCGCGGACCCGGGCCTGGGCCGAGGACCTGCGGGCCCGCTATCCGGCCACCCCGGACCTGGTGAAGGCGGTCCTGGCGCATTTCCGCCAAGAGCCCTACGTCTACACCCTGCACCCCGGCGAAGGCGGGGCCGACGACATCGACCAGTTCCTCTTCGAGACCCGGCGCGGCTTCTGCGCCCACTACGCCGGCGCCATGGCCTTCGTGCTGCGGGTGGCGGGCATTCCGGCGCGGGTGGTGGCCGGTTACCAGGGCGGCGAGCCCAATGCCGCCGGCAACTACATCCAGGTGCGCCAGTTCGATGCCCACGCGTGGGTGGAGTACTGGCAGCCGGACACCGGCTGGGTCAGCGCCGATCCCACCTTCCAGGTCTCCCCCGAACGCATCGAGCAAGGATTGGAAGAGGCGCTGGCGAAGGAGGGGACCTTCCTCGAGGACTCACCCCTGTCGCCCCTGCGCTACCGCAACCTGGGCTGGCTCAACGAGCTGCGCATGACCTGGGACAACCTCAACTATGGCTGGCAGCGCTGGGTCCTGGGCTACCAGGGCGAACAGCAGCTGGCGTTCCTCCAGCGCTGGTTCGGCGCCGTGGACGGGCGTGTGTTCGCCCTGTCCCTGGTGGGCGGCGTCGGGTTGGCCTTCGCCGTGGTGGCGCTGTTCCTGTTCAAACCGTGGGTCCGCCTGCGGGACCCCCAGCAGCGCGCGTTCCGTGACTTCGAGATATTGCTGGCCCGCCAGGGCCTGCGCCGCCATCCGGGCGAGGGGCCGCGGGACTTCGCCCGGCGCGCGGCCGCAGCACTGCCGCGCCAGGCCGCGGCCATCGATGCGTTCGCACACCTCTTCGAAGCGCAGCGCTACGCGGGAGAGCCAGCGGCCTCGCAGGCCCTGCGCGACGCCCTGAAAGCCGTGCGCCGGGCCCTGCCCTGGCGCCCCGGCGTTTCGTCTTCCTGATCGGCTGCCGTCGATCGTTTTCACAGGTATGCCATGGCTCGTCTCATCGATTCCCTGATCGCCCGCATCCTCACCGAGGAAGTGGCCCTGCGCGCCTGCCGCGCCCGTCTGCAGGCCCGCACCGATCCGGAGGCGTTGCACGACCTGCGGGTCTCCCTGCGGCGCCTGCGCAGCCTGTTGCGGCCCCTGAAGCAGATGCCCATGGTCGAGCCGTTGACCGAGGCGGCGAAGGCCGTGGGCGACCTGGGCGGTCCGCTGCGGGACCTGGAAGTGCTGTGCGGCGAGCTGCGTGCCCAGGGCCAGGACACTGCCGCCGACCATCGCGCGGAGGGGCTGGAGCAGGGCTACCGGGCCCTGCTGGCCAGCCAGGCCCTCGGCGGGCTGTTCATCGCCCTGGACGCGTTGCCCGGGTTCTGGCGCCTGCTGCAGCGGGAAGGCCACCTGCGCGGGTTGCGCAAACGCCTGCGCAAGCGCCTGGACAAGCAGCGCCGGCGCCTGCACGACGCCCTCGGCGATCCCGACTACGACCGCCACCGCCTGCGCCTGCTGGTCAAGCGGGTGCGCTATGGCGCCGAGGCGTACCCGGACCTCATGCCCCTGGATGCCCGCCTGATGCGCCTGCTCAAGGCGACCCAGTCGGCCATCGGGGACTGGCACGATTGCCACCAGTGGCTGCTGCGGGCCGAGGAGGAACCAGACCTTGCGGCCTGTCGCGTCGCCTGGCGCCAACGCATGGGCGCGGCGGAGAAGCGCGCCGACGGGGCGGTCCGCCGCCTGCGCAGCGCACTGGGCTGACGGCGTTTTTCCCAATCGATCTGGCGCATGCGTCGCCATCATGGTCGCCCGGCCTCCCGGGCGATCCTTTACCATCGGTCGACCATTGCGCGGGAGTCCTCCATGAATTTTTCCGAACTGATCCAGGCGGTGCGCCGCTCGCCCGCTTCCCTGCAGGTACCGGCCGAGTGGGCCCAGGGCCGCGCCAGCTTCGGCGGGTTGGTGGCTGCGCTGGTCTACGAGGCCATGCGCGCCCAGGTGCCGGAAGGCCGGCCGGTGCGCTCCCTGGCCATCACCTTCGTCGGCCCGGTGGAGCCCGACGTGCCGGTGGCCTTCGAAGCGGAGGTGCTGCGCGACGGCAAGGCGGTCAGCCAGGTGCTGGGGCGGGCCGTGCAGAACGGCCAGGTCGCCACCCTGGTGCAGGGCAGCTTCGGCGCGTCGCGGGTGTCCTCGGTGCAGGTGGACGCGGAGCCCGCGCCGGCCATGGCGCCCTTGGACGCCTGCCAGGAACTGCCCTACCTGAAAGGCGTGACCCCGGAATTCGTCCGCTACCTGGCGATGCGCTGGGGCCTGGGCGGCCTGCCGTTCAGCGGCAACCACTCCCGGGAGATGGGCGGCTGGGTACGCCTGCGGGACGAGCCCCGGGCCCCCGTGGACGAGGCGCACCTGCTAGCCCTGGTGGACGCCTGGCCGCCGGCGGTGCTGTCCCACCTGAGCAAGCCGGCGCCCGGCAGTTCCCTGACCTGGACCATCGAGTTCGTCCAGCCGGTGGCCGACCTCAGCACCGAGGACTGGTGCCTGTATCGCGCGGTGATCGAGCACGCCACCGACGGCTACGGCCACATCGCCTCCGGGCTGTGGACCGCCGACGGCCGCCTGCTGGCCATCAGCCGGCAGACGGTGACCGTGTTCGCCTGAGCCCACGCAGCCGTCCCTGGCGGGACGGCGCCAGCGGTCAGACGCGGAACTGATCCATCAGCCCCTGCTGCTGATTGGCCAGGTCGTTGAGGGACTGGCTGACCTGGGCGGATTCCTGGGCCTGGCCGGACAGGGACTCGGTGACGTCGCGGATCGCCGCCACGTTGCGGGTGATTTCCTCGGCCACCGCGCTCTGTTCCTCCGCGGCGCTGGCGATCTGCAGGTTCATGTCGCTGATCACCGTCACCGCGTCGCCGATGTGCCGCAGCGCCACCACCGCCTGTTCCACCTGCTCGACGCTGCCCTGGGCCTGGCGCTGGCTGCTGTGCATGGAGCCCACCACCTCGCGGGTGCCGTTCTGCAGGCCCTCGATCACCTGGCGGATTTCCTCCACCGAATCCTGGGTGCGTCGCGCCAGGTTGCGCACCTCGTCGGCCACCACGGCGAACCCGCGCCCCGCCTCGCCGGCCCGGGCGGCCTCGATGGCGGCGTTAAGGGCCAGCAGGTTGGTCTGCTCGGCGATGGCGCGGATCACCTCCAGCACCGAGCCGATCTGCTCGCTGCTGGCGGCCAGTTGCTCCACCTCCTGCATGGCGGCGTTCATCTCGCTGGCCAGTTGCTCGATGCTCAGGGTGGTGCGGTCGATCAGTTGCAGGCCATCCCGGGTCGCCTGGTCGGCGCGACGGGCGGCGTCGGCGGCCTGGGCCGCGCTGTTGGCCACGTCGTGGGCGGTGGCGCTCATTTCCTGGGATGCGGTGGCCACCTGGTCCACGTCGCGGAACTGCTGCTGCATGCCGGCGCTGGTCTGGCTGGCGATGGCCGAGGAGCGGTCCGCGGTGCCACGGGCGTCCTGCACCGAGCGCTTCACGTCGGCGATGATCGGCTGCAGCTTGTCGAGGAAGCGGTTGAACCAGCCGGCGAGTTCGCCCAGCTCGTCCTTGCGTGCGTAGTCCAGGCGCCGGGTGAGGTCGCCCTCGCCGCTGGCGATGTCCCGCAGCATCGCCGCCACGCCGAGGATCGGCCGGGTCACGCCGCGGGCGGTGAGCCACATCAGCACCAGGCCGGCCAGCACCGCCGCGAGGCCGATGGCCAGGGCGGTCCAGTTGGAAGCGGCGTTCTGGGCGTCCAGCTGCTGCTCCAGCTTCAGCGCCGGCGCCAGCAGGGTCTGCTCGGGCACCTCGATCAGCACGCTCCAGGGCTTGGCGGTGGGGATCGGCTTGAATGGCTCCATCACCCGCAGCATCCCGGCGTGGTGCAGCTCGGCGGGCTGGCCGGCGGTCACCTGGGCGGCCAGTTGGTCGCCCTGCACCGGGAAGGCCTTCTTCAACGGTGCGCTGAGCAGCGAGGCGTCGCGGCTGTGGCCGGCCAGCAGGCCGGCGGGGCTGATGATGCTGACGTGGCCCTGGCCGTGGTACAGCTCCTTGTTGGCCGCCTCGCTGATCTCCTGCAGGCGCTGCAGGCTGAAGTCCAGCCCCATCACGCCCACCACCTTGCCGTCCAGCTCCAGGGGGAAGGCGATGCTGGTCATCAGCACCGGCTTGCCTTCCACGTCGTCGTAGTAGGGCTCCAGCACGCAGGCCTGGCGGGTTTCCCGCGGGCAGGTGTACCAGGCGTTGTAGGGCAGCCCGCTGGGGCCGGTCTCGGTCTTGGCCAGTTCCTCCTCGGTCATGGCCTCGGAAGACAGCTCGCCGGCCTTGGGCTGGGCCCAGTACAGGGAGAAGCGGCCCTTGTCGTTGCTGCCCAGTTCCGCCTGCCCGGCGAACAGTTCGTCCTTGCCGTCCAGGGCGTTGGGCTCGAAGACCAGGTACAGGCCCAGCAGGTCGGGGTTGTTCTGCAGGCCGCTGCGCACCTGGCGGACCATGTCCTCGCGCAGGTCGAAGGCATCCAGGAAGCGTTTCTCCGCCTGCTCCCTGAGGAACAGGACCTGGCGGGAGAAGCCCTTGCCGTAGAGGTAGGCATCGGTGAAGTAGGTCTGCACCCGCTGGGCCTGGAGTTCGGCCCGGGCCCGCAGGCGCTGCTTGGCGCTTTCCTGGAGCATCTGCCCGCTGGCGGTCTTCACCAGCTCGGTGCCGCGCTGGGCCTGGTACAGCGAGACGCCGACCAGCAACGTGACGATCGCCAGCAGGCAGAGACCGGCCAGCAGGGAAATCTTCCACTGGATGGAGAGGCGATTGAACGGCATGGGATGCAGCTCCTTAGCGTCGGAGAGGCGCGCGCAGAGGATCGAGGGAAGGCGTTGACCGGGAAAGTATGCACAACCCTCCCCGAAATTGCCTGTTCGGGGAAGGAACGGGCCGCTATCGCGATGGCTGGGCAGCGCTTTGACAGGCCCGGCCAGTTTCGGCAGAGTACGCCGCTTTTCGCCACGGCCCGTCCCGCAGGGCGCATGCCAGACGCCTTGCAGGAGTTTTCATGAACGCCGTTCTCGCCGCCGTCGCCCTCATGCTGGTGCTCAGCCTGTGCCGCGTACACGTGATCATCGCGCTGATCGCCGGGGCGCTCCTGGGGGGCTGGCTGGGCGGTTTAGGCCTGGCCGGTTCTCTCGGCGCCTTCAACCAGGGCCTGGGTGGCGGCGCCACCGTGGCGCTGTCCTACGCCATGCTGGGCGCCTTCGCCGTGGCCATTTCCCGGTCCGGCCTGGCCCATGCCCTGGCCGACCGCGTCACGCGCCTGGCCGGGCACCAGCCGGAGGCCGGCTACCGCCGCCTGAAATGGCTGCTGGTCGTGCTGCTGCTGGGCGCGGCGGTGGCCTCGCAGAACCTGCTGCCCATCCACATCGCCTTCATCCCGTTGCTGGTGCCACCGCTGCTCTACGTGCTGTCCCGCCTGGGCGTCGACCGTCGCCTGGTGGCCTGCGTGATCACCTTCGGCCTGGTCACCCCCTACATGTTCCTGCCGGTGGGCTTCGGCAACATCTTCCTCAACGAGATTCTGCTGGCCAACGTGGCCCGCAGCGGGGTGGACGTGGCCGGGGTCGACGTCACCCGGGCCATGGCGATCCCGGCCCTGGGCATGCTCGCCGGGCTGCTGCTGGCGCTGTTCAGCTATCGCCGCCCACGGGCCTACGACCTGGACGCCATCGAGCGCGTCGAGCCCACCCGGCAGCGCTACAGCCCCGCGACCCTGTGGGTCGCCGGCGTCGCGGTGGTGGTGACCTTCGTCGTGCAGCTGTGGTTGGACTCCATGATCGTCGGCGCCCTGGCGGGCTTCCTGGTGTTCTCCGGCAGCGGCGTGGTGCGCTGGGGCGAGGTGGACGGGCTGTTCACCGAGGGCATGAAGATGATGGCGATGATCGGCTTCATCATGATCGCTGCCGCCGGTTTCGCCGAGGTGATGCGCGCCACCGGCCAGGTTCAGGGGCTGGTGAACGCCTCGTCGGCGCTGATCGGCAACAACCGTGCCCTCGGTGCGCTGCTGATGCTGCTGGTAGGTTTGCTGGTGACCCTGGGCATCGGCTCGTCCTTCTCCACGGTGCCGATCATCGCGGGGATCTTCGTGCCCCTGTGCGTGCAACTGGGCTTCAGCCCGCTGGCCATCGTCAGCCTCATCGGCACCGCCGGCGCCCTGGGCGACGCCGGTTCGCCGGCCTCCGACTCCACCCTCGGGCCCACCGCCGGGCTCAACGTGGATGGCCAGCACGACCACATCTGGGACACCGTGGTGCCCACCTTCCTGCACTACAACCTGCCGCTGCTGGCCTTCGGCTGGGCCGCGGCCATGCTGCTGTGAGCCGACTCGACCCGCGCTATGGGCTCGATACGGCCCGCCCCGATGACCCGGCGGCGCGGGCGGCGACGCGTTTCCCGCCGACAGTGCTGCCCGCCGCCCTGCGGAGCACGACCCTGGCACCGGCCCTGCTGCAGGACGCGCCGCGCAGCGGACGCCTGTGAGGGCGCGGGACCGGGATGCACCGTGGTGGGCTTCGCCTGCGCCGAGCTCTTGGGGCCCCTGATGCTGCTGCGGGAGATCGACGTGGACCCGGCCCATGGCGGCCGTGCCTGGCCAGTACCTTGCTCGCGCGGCTGCTGGGGTGGTGCAGGTGGCGGGCATCGCGGCGATACCTGACCACCTTGGCCGCGTTCGAGCCGAGCCGGCGGCCCTACCGGCGCGCCGGGTTCTGGCTCCTGGCGCCTGCGGGGCGCTGTCGGCGCTGGCCCTCCTGCTACGGGAGGAGCGGGAGACCGGCCTCGGCGAGCGCCTCGCTCTGGTGCGCGAGCGGGGCTAGGCGCGAATGGTCATTCAGATGGCCTGGGTCCGACTGTTCCCATGGCGTCTAGGAAGGCTCCCCAAGTGTCGGATTTACCAAGCCTTTACTCCGCTTCGGACGAACCGGCGGCGGGTTTACCGGTCTTTTCACTTTTCTTGCACAACAAGCTTGATAGGATGCCGCGCGCGCACCGGTTCTGCCGGCTCCGCGTGACGGCCCGAGCGGCGAGACCGGGTGGCCGCCGCATCCATTCATAAGGCGAACGAGGTGTCGATTGGATTTCTGGGTAGCGGCTCAAGCGTTGATTCTGGGTATCGTCGAAGGCCTCACGGAGTTCCTGCCCATCTCCAGCACCGGACACCAGATCATCGTCGCCGACTTGCTCGGGTTTGGCGGTGAGCGAGCCATGGCGTTCAACATCATCATCCAGCTCGGCGCGATCCTCGCGGTGGTCTGGGAGTTCCGCGCGAAGATCCTCGCCATCCTCCATGGCCTGCCCAGCCAGCCCCGTGACCGGCGCTTCACCGCCAACCTGCTGGTGGCCTTCCTCCCGGCGGTGGTCCTCGGCGTGCTCTGCGCGGACCTGATCCATCGCTACCTGTTCAACCCGCTGACGGTGGCGGGGGCATTGGTTCTGGGTGGGGTGGTCATGCTCTGGGCGGAGCGTCGGCGGCACGTGGTGCGGGTCGAGACCCTCGACCAGCTGCGCTGGCACGACGCCCTGAAGATCGGCCTGGCCCAGTGCCTGGCGATGATCCCCGGCACCTCCCGCTCCGGCGCCACCATCATCGGCGGCCTGCTGTTCGGGCTGTCGCGCCAGGCCGCCACCGAGTTCTCCTTCTTCCTGGCGATGCCCACCATGGTGGGGGCGGCCGTGTACTCCGGCTACAAGTACCACGAGCTGTTCATGCCGGCGGACCTGCCGGTGTTCGCCATCGGCTTCGTCACCTCGTTCCTGTTCGCCATGCTCGCGGTGCGCGGGCTACTGAAGTTCATCGCCCACCACAGCTACGCGGTGTTCGCCTGGTACCGCATCGCCTTCGGCCTGTTGATCCTCGCCACCTGGCGCTTCGAGCTGATCGACTGGAGCAGCGCCCAGGGCTGAGGGCGCGCATCCGCTGGCTCAGGCGTGTCCGTGCTGGGTCCGGGTTCGGCGACGTCCATCCACGGTTTTGGCATAGTGGCGGATCACTCCACTCGAGAGACCGACCATGAGCCACGTCGAACACCAGTTGCTGGACGTCAATGGCATCCAGCTCAGCCTGTATGGCGCCGGGCCCGCACAGGGCCGGCCGGTCTGGCTGCTGCACGGGTTCCCCGAGTGCTGGCACGCCTGGCGGCACGTGATTGACGCCCTGGCCGCGGCCGGCTACCGGGTCTGGGTGCCGGAAATGCGCGGCTACGGCCGCAGCAGTGCACCCGAGGCCGTCGAGGCCTATGACCTGCCCAGCCTGGGCAACGACATCCTCGGTGCCATGGATGCCCTCGGCCAGACACGCGCCGCGGTGATCGGCCACGACTGGGGCGCCCCGGTGGCCTGGAGCCTGGCGCTGCGGGCGCCCGAGCGGGTCGAGGTGGTGGGCGGTTTCTCGGTCCCCTACGGCGGCCGGCCGAAGCGACCCGCCACCGAGCTGCTGCGGGAGGCCTTCGGCGACCGCTTCAACTACATCCTGTACTTCCAGACCCCAGGCGTGGCCGAGGCCGAGCTGGATGCAGACATTCCGCGCACCCTGCGGATCATGCTCCAGGCCTGCTCCGCCGAGGTACCCAAGGATCTGTTCCTGCGGGACAAACCGGCCGGCTCGCGGTTGTTCGAGGGCCTGGCCGATCCCGGGGTGCCGCCCGCCTGGTGCGACGACGAGTCCTTCCAGCACTACCTCGCTACCTTCACCGGGCGCGGCTTCGGCCCGGCGCTGAACTGGTACCGCAACTTCCAGCGAAACTGGGCGCTGTCGGAGCCCCTGGCCGAGCGCCGTATCGAGCAGCCGGCGCTGTTCCTGATCGGCGACCATGACCCGGTCGGCACCCTGGAGGCCCATACCCTGGCGCGCATGGCCCAGTGGGTGCCTCGGGTCGAGGCCCACACCCTGGCGGACTGTGGTCACTGGCTGCAGGGGGAAAAGCCGGCCGAGGTGAATGCCCGGCTGCTGGATTTCCTTGCGCGGCACTACCCCGCGGGGGGTGTGTCGCCGGCATGAGTCCGGTCGAGCGTTCCGGCCGTATCGAGCGCTGGGAAGACGAGCGCGGCTTCGGCTTCATCCGTCCGGACGGGCGTGGCGAGGCGGTGTTCCTGCATGTCTCCGCCCTGGGCGGGGAAGAACGGCCCCGGGTGGGCGACCCGGTACGTTTCACCGTGGAGCGCGTGGACGGGCGCCTGCGCGCCCGTCGCGCCCGGCTGGAGGGCAGCGGCCGCTGCCAGGTGCCGACGCCGCGCACGCCAGCCGCCCGCCAGGGGCCGCGGTCGCGGATGAAGCCAGGCATCGGCCGCGTGAGCCTGGCTCGCCTGCTGGTGTTGCTCGGTCTCTGTGTGCTGCCCCTGGGGGGCGCCGGGCGACTGATGGGGCAGGGGACCCCTGCGGCCTGGCTGCTGGCGTATCCCCTGGCCAGCGGGCTGGTTTTCTTTCTCTATCGTCGCGACAAGGCCCTGGCACAGCGCGACGCCCGGCGCATCCCGGAAGCCACCCTGCACGGGCTGGAATGGCTGGGCGGCTGGCCCGGTGCCTGGCTCGCCCAGGGCGCCTACCGGCACAAGACCCGCAAGGCGTCCTACCAGGCGGTGTTCTGGCTGATCGTCCTGGTGCACCAGCTGGGCTGGGCGAGCCTGGCGTTCTTCCCTCGCGGGTTTGCCGACCTGGCGCGCCTGGCGCACTGAAACGACGGGCATGAAAAAGGCCGCTTGGGCGGCCTTCTTTCGCGCGGGGCGACGATCACTCGTCTTCCAGCGACCCCATGGCGGTGGTGTTGAAGCCGCCGTCGACGTAGAGGATTTCCCCGCTGATGCCCGAGGCCAGGTCGGAGCAGAGGAAGGCGCCGGCGTTGCCGACTTCGTCGATGGTCACGTTGCGCCGCAGGGGGGTCTGCTTCTCGTTGGCGGAGAGCATCTTGCGGAAGTTCTTGATACCGGAGGCCGCCAGGGTGCGGATCGGCCCGGCGGAGATGGCGTTGACCCGGGTGCCTTCCGGGCCGAGGCTGCCGGCCAGGTAGCGGACGCCGGCCTCCAGGCTGGCCTTGGCCATGCCCATCACGTTGTAGTTGGGCATGGTGCGTTCGGCGCCCAGGTAGGACAGGGTGAGCAGGCTGCCGTTGCGGCCCTTCATCAGTTCGCGGCCGCCCTTGGCGAGGGCGACGAAGCTGTAGGCACTGATGTCGTGGGCGATGCGGAAGCCCTCGCGGGTGGTGACGTCGGTGAAGTCGCCATCCAACTGGTCGCCGGGGGCGAAGCCCACCGAGTGGACGATCACGTCGAGACTGTCCCACTTCTGGCCCAGGGCCTTGAACACCGACTCGATGTCGGCGTCGTAGGCCACGTCGCAGGGGAAGCACAGCTCCGGGCCCGAGCCCCAGCCGGCGGCGAATTCCTCGACACGGCCCTTCAGCTTGTCGTTCTGGTAGGTAAAGGCCAGCTCGGCGCCTTCGCGGTGCATGGCGGCGGCGATGCCCGAGGCGATGGACAGCTTGCTGGCCACACCGACGATCAGTACCCGCTTACCGGCGAGAAATCCCATTGTTCGTTCCTCTTCCTGCTATCTGGATGAAGCGGCGGTCGCCGGCGCCACGAAGGCGGCTTCCAGCAACTGCCGCGTATAAGGGTGCTGCGGCGCGGCGAAGATCGCCTCGGCCGGCCCCTGTTCGACGACCCGGCCCTGCTTCATCACCAGCAACTGGTGGCTCAGCGCCCTGACCACCGCCAGGTCATGGCTGATGAACAGGTAGGTCAGGTCGTACTTGGCCTGCAAGTCCCGCAACAATTCCACCACCTGGCGCTGCACCGTCCGGTCGAGCGCCGAGGTGGGCTCGTCCAGCAGGATCAGCGCCGGCTTGAGTACCAGCGCCCGGGCGATGGCGATGCGCTGCCGCTGGCCCCCGGAGAACTCGTGGGGGTAGCGATGGCGCGCCTGCGGGTCGAGCCCGACTTCCACCAGGGCCTCGACGATCGCCCGCTCCCGCTCGGCCTCGTCGCCGATGCGGTGGATCGCCAGGCCTTCGCCGACGATCTGGCCCACCGACATGCGCGGGCTGAGACTGCCGTAGGGGTCTTGGAAGACCACCTGCATCTGCCGGCGCAACGGCCGTACCTCTTGTTGCGTCATATCTTGCAGCGCCTGCCCCTGGAAGCGGATGGCGCCACGGCTGGCCAGCAGCCGCAGGATCGCCAGGCCCAGGGTGGACTTGCCGGAACCGCTCTCGCCGACGATCCCCAGGGTCTGCCCGCGGGGCAGCGAGAAATCGATGCCGTCTACCGCCTTCACCTGATCCACCGTGCGGCGCAACACGCCCTTGCGGATCGGGAACCACACCCGCAGGTCCTCCACCTCCAGCAGCGGAGCGGCCGGCGGGACCTCCCGGGGGGCGCCCTGGGGCTCGGCGGCGAGCAGCTCGCGGGTATAGGCATGTTGCGGTGCCTGGAACAGTTGCTCGCAAGACGCCTGTTCGACGACGCATCCCCGCTGCATGACACATACACGGTGGGCGATTCGTCGAACCAGGTTGAGATCGTGGCTGATCAGCAGCAGCGACATGCCCAGGCGTGCCTGCAGGTCCTTGAGCAGGTCGAGGATCTTCAGCTGCACCGTGACGTCCAGAGCGGTGGTGGGTTCGTCGGCGATCAGCAGCTCCGGTTCGTTGGCCAGGGCCATGGCGATCATCACCCGCTGGCGCTGGCCGCCGGACAGCTCGTGGGGGTAGGCGCCGAGGCGCTTGCCGGGGTCGGACAGGCCCACCAGCTCCAGCAGCTCCAGGGCGCGACGGCGCGCCGGTTCGCCGCTCAGGCCCTTGTGCAGGGCCAGCACCTCGACGATCTGCTTGCCGACGCTGTGCAGGGGGTTGAGGGAGGTCATCGGTTCCTGGAAGACCATGGCGATGCGGTTGCCGCGGATGCCCCGCAGGCGCCGCTCGTTCAGGCTCAGCAGGTCCTCCCCGGCGTAGCGGATGGTGCCGCTCGGGTGGCGCGCCACGGCGTAGGGCAGCAGGCGCAGGATGGAGTGGGCGGTCACCGACTTGCCGGAGCCGCTTTCTCCCACCAGGGCCAGGGTCTCGCCCTTGCGGATGTCGAAGCTCACGCCGTCCACCACCCGCTGCACGCAGGAGCCGGAGACGAACTCGACGGCCAAGTCGCGGATTTCGATCAGATTCTCGGCCATGGCTATTTCCTCGGGTCGAACGCGTCGCGCACGGCTTCGCCGATGAACACCAGCAGCGAAAGCATCAGCGCCAGCACCACGAACGCGCTGATCCCCAGCCAGGGCGCCTGCAGGTTGGCCTTGCCCTGGGCCACCAACTCGCCCAGGGACGGGGAGCCGGCCGGCAGGCCAAAGCCGAGGAAGTCCAGGGTGGTCAGGCTGCCGATGGCGGTGGTGAGGATGAACGGCATGAAGGTGAGGGTGGAAATGGTCGCGTTGGGCAGGATATGGCGGAACATGATCGCCCCGTTGCCCATCCCCAGGGCGCGGGCCGCGCGCACATATTCCAGGTTGCGGCCGCGGAGGAACTCTGCCCGCACCACGTCCACCAGGCTCATCCAGGAGAACAGCAGGAGGATGCCCAGCAGCCACCAGAAGTTGGGCTGCACGAAGCTGGACAGGATGATCAGCAGGAACAGCACCGGCAGCCCGGACCAGATTTCCAGGAAGCGCTGGCCCAGCAGGTCGACCCAGCCGCCGTAATAGCCTTGCAGGGCGCCGGCGAACACCCCGATCAGGGAACTGAACAGGGTCAGCGCCAGGGCGAACAGCACCGACAGGCGGAACCCGTAGATCACCCGCGCCAGCACGTCCCGGGCCTGGTCATCGGTACCCAGCCAGTTCACCGACGAGGGCGGCGCCGGGGCCGGCACCCGCAGGTCGTAATTGATGGTGTCGTAGCTGAAGGGGATCGGCGGCCAGTACAGCTCGCCGCCCTTGGCCTGGATCAGCCCCTGGATGTAGGGGCTGCGGTAGTTGGCCTCCAGGGGGAACTCGCCGCCGAAGCGGGTCTCCGGGTAGCGCTTGAACACCGGGAAGAACCATTCCCCGTCGTAGCGCAGGGCCAGCGGCTTGTCGTTGGCGATCAGCTCGGCGCCCAGGCTGACACCGAACAGCACAAGGAACAGCCACAGCGACCACCAGCCGCGCTTGTGGGCCTTGAAGCGCTCCAGGCGCCGGCGGTTGAAAGGCGAGAGTCTCATGTCACCGCTCCTGGCTGTCGAAGTCGATCCGCGGATCGATGAGCATGTAGGAGAGGTCGCTCAGCAGCTTGGTCAGCAGCCCCAGCAGGGAAAAGATGAACAGCGTGCCGAACACCACCGGGTAGTCGCGGCTGACCACCGACTCGAAACCCAGCAGGCCGAGGCCGTCCAGGGAGAAGATCACCTCGATCAGCAATGCGCCGGAGAAGAAGATGCCGAGGAACGCCGCCGGGAAGCCGGCGATCACCAGCAGCATGGCATTGCGGAACACATGGCGGTAGAGCACCTGGCGTTCGCTGAGGCCCTTGGCCCGGGCGGTGATCACGTACTGCTTGCCGATCTCGTCGAGGAAGCTGTTCTTGGTCAGCAGGGTGAGGGTGGCGAAGTTGCCGATCACCAGGGCGGTGACCGGCAGCGCCAGGTGCCAGAAATAGTCCAGCAGCTTGCCGCCCAGGGACAGCTCGGCGAAGTTGGCGGAGGTCAGCCCCCGCAGCGGGAACCAGTCGAAGTAGCTGCCGCCGGCGAACAGCACGATGAGCAGGATGGCGAACAGGAACGAGGGAATGGCGTAGCCCACCACCACCGCGGCACTGGTCCAGACATCGAACGGGGTGCCGTGGCGGGTGGCCTTGGCGATCCCCAGGGGGATCGACACCAGGTAGGTGATCAGGGTGCTCCACAGGCCCAGGGAGATCGACACCGGCATCTTCTCGACGATCAGGTCGGTGACCTTGGCGTCGCGGAAGAAACTTTCGCCGAAGTCCAGCCGTGCATAGCTCTTGAGCATCAGCCAGAAGCGTTCGCTGGCCGACTTGTCGAAGCCGTACATCTTCTCGATCTGCGCCACCATGTCCGGGTCCAGGCCCTGGCTGCCGCGGTAGTGGGCGTCGCCGCCGGACACCTCGCGGCCGCCGCCGGAGATCCGCGCGGTGGCGCCACCGGTGTCGAGCCCTTCCAGGCGCGCGATCATCTGGTCCACCGGCCCGCCCGGCGCGGCCTGGACGATGATGAAGTTGATCAGCAGGATGCCGAACAGCGTCGGCACGATCAGCAGCAGGCGCCGCACGATATAGGCGAGCATTAGGGCGTTTCCTCGGGCGGACGGGGCGGGGTGG
>NZ_VJOY01000007.1 GCF_007109405.1 Pseudomonas mangiferae | reverse complement strand
GCGCGGGTGCGGCCGGGGTCGGCACCGGGGGCGACGAGGCACTGGCGGCCTCTTCCAGGTAGGCGACGAAGGTGGCTTCCAGGCTACCCAGGCCGCGCTGGCGCACCAGGGCGTCCGGGGTGTCGCTGGCCAGCACGCGGCCGGCGTGCATCAGGGAGATGCGGTCGCAGCGCTGCGCCTCGTTCATGAAGTGGGTGGAGATGAAGATGGTCACGCCCTGGTTGCGCGACAGGTCGATCATCAGCGACCAGAAGCCGTCCCGGGCCACCGGGTCGACGCCCGAGGTGGGCTCGTCGAGGATCAGGATGTCCGGCTCGTGGATCACCGCCACCGCCAGGGACAGGCGCTGGCGGATGCCCAGGGGCAGGTCGCCGGGCAGCGCGTCGGCCACGGCGTCCAGGTCGAAGCGTTGCAGCAGCTCGGCGACCCGCGTCTCGATGCGCGCCGCCGGCAGGTGGAACAGCCGGCCGTGGAGCACCAGGTTCTGCCGCACGCTCAGCTCGCTGTACAGGGAGAACGCCTGGGACATGTAGCCCACCCGCCGCCGGGTGCCCAGGTCGCCGGCGTCCACCGGCCGGCCGAACAGCGCGCAGGTGCCCTCGCTGGCCGGCAGCAGGCCGGTGAGCATCTTCATGGTGGTGGACTTGCCGCAGCCGTTGGAGCCGAGGAAGCCGAAGATTTCCCCGCGTTCGATGCGGAAGCTGACCCGGTCCACCGCGACGAAGTCGCCGAAGCGGCAGGTCAGGCCATCGGCCTCGATGGCGATGGCCGGCGCCCCCGTCGCCGTCGGCCGCGGCGGGATGGCCAGGCTGCGATGGCCGGCGCGCTTGCGTTCCGGCAGCAGGGCGACGAAGGCTTCCTCCAGCTGCGCGGTGCCGGTCTGTTGGCGCAGCTCGGCGGGGCTGCCGGTGGCCAGCACGCGGCCTTCGTCCATGGCCACCAGCCAGTCGAAGCGCTCCGCCTCCTCCATGTAGGCAGTGGCCACCAGCACGCTCATGCCCTGGCGGGCGGCGCGGATGCGCTCGATGAGCTGCCAGAACTGGTTGCGCGACAGCGGGTCGACGCCGGTGGTGGGCTCGTCGAGGATCAGCAGGTCCGGGTCGTGGATCAGCGCGCAGCACAGCCCGAGCTTCTGCTTCATGCCGCCGGACAGCTTGCCCGCCGGCCGCTCGGCGAACGGCGCGAGGCCGGTGCTGGCCAGCAGGTCGGCGATGCGCGCCTCGCGCTCGGCGCGGTCCTGGCCGAACAGCCGACCGAAGAAGTCGACGTTCTCGAACACCGACAGCGTCGGGTAGAGGTTCTTGCCCAGGCCCTGAGGCATGTAGGCGATCCGCGGGCAGACCGCCCGGCGATGGGCGGCGGAGGCCATGTCGCCGCCCAGCACCGCCACCGTTCCCTGCTGCAGGCGCCGCGCGCCAGCCAGCAACGCCAGCAGGCTGGACTTGCCGACCCCGTCCGGGCCGATCAGGCCGACCATGCGGTTGGCCGGCAGGTCCAGGCTGACCGCCTCCAGCGCGCAGGTCTCGCCGTAGCGCAGCGTCACCCGGTCGAGCCGCGCTACCGGGTCCGCGCCGCTCATTGCGGGACCTTGATCTGCAGGTGCTCAGGCCACTGGGCATCCGGCGCCAGGCGCAGGTAGGCCATGCCCGGCACGCCGGTCTTCACATAGTCCTGGTGGGCGCGCAGCAGTGCCGGGTCGATGCGTGCCTTGACCCGGAACATCAGCTTCTCCCGCTCGCTGGCGGTCTCGACGCTCTTGGGAGTGAACTGGGCGACGCTGGCGACGTAGGACACCCGGGCCGGGATCACGTAGTCCGGCAGGGCATCGAACACCAGCCGCACGTCGTCCCCCAGGCGCACCCGGCCGGCCTGGGCCGAAGGCAGGAAGAAGGTCATGTAGACGTCGGACAGGTCCACCAGGTTGAGCAGCTTGCCGCCGGCCGGCAGCACTTCGCCCACCTGGGCCACCCGGTACTGCACCCGGCCGCTGCGGGGCGCCTTGAGCTGGCTGTCCTCCAGGTCGGCCTGCAGGCGCGCGGTGCTGGCGCTGGCCGCCTCGATGGCGGACTGGGCCTCCACCACCTGGGAGCGGGCCGCCTCGATCCCCGCCTCGGCGGCGATCACCTGGGCGCGGGCGGCGGACAGCGCGGCCTGGGCGCTCTGGCTGGTGGCGCTGTCGTCGTCCAGTTGCTGCTGGGGCATCGCGGCGCGCTTGACCAGCGCCTCGGTGCGGGCCAGGCGCTTCTGGGTGGCGGTCAGCTCCGCCTGGCGCTGGACCACCACCGCCTGGGCGCTGGCCTTCTCGCTCTCCCGCTGGGCCACCAGGGCGGCGGCGGTGAGCTTGGCGTTCTGCGCCTGGCGGACCTGGGCCCGGGCCTGCTCCAGCTGGGCCTGGAGCACCTGGGTGTCCATCTGCGCCAGCACCTGGCCGGCCTCGACCACATCGCCCTCGTCCACCCGCAGCTCGGCGACCCGCCCGGCCAGCTTGGTGGCCACGTCCAGCTCGGTGGCTTCCACCCGGCCGTTGCCGCTGGCGAAGCCCTCCCCCAGGCCCTGGGGTGCGAGGCTGCGCCAGGCGTAGAAGGCGCCGGCGGCGACCAGCAGGGCGACGGCGCCCCAGGCGATGGATTGCGTGCGAGTCCGTTTCATCGATTCCCTCCCGTCCTCGAATGTGTCCTTGATCCTACGGTGCGAAGCGGCCGCCCGGCTTGATGCCGGTCAAGCCGGCGGCCCCGTGCCAGGGCCGCCGCCGCGTCACGGCTTGGCGTCGACGACCCCCGCGGTGTTGTCCAGCAGGCTCTCGGTGGCGCTCTTCAGGAACGCGTCGAGGCGGCGCTTGAGGGACGCTTCGTCGGGCGCGTTCTCCACGTGCCGGCTGGACGGCTTAGCGCCGAGCCGGTAGTCGTAGACCTTGGCCGGCATGTCCCGCGGCTGCACCAGGATGCGCTCGCCGGAGACGATGGCCACGGTCTGGTCGCTGCCGGAGGGCTTGATCACCCCGGTGCCCGGGTCGCCCTCGGGCAGGTTCAGCAGGTCGCGGCCCCAGCACTGGTGGCGGGTCTCGCCCCCCAGGCGGCCCATGATGGTGGGCACGATGTCCACCTGGGTGCCGACGGTGTCGCGGCGCGCGCCGAACTTCTCCTGGATGCCCGGGCCGATCAGCAGCAGCGGCACGTTGAAGCGGAACAGGTCCATCTCGGTGAGCTGCTCGTTGCTGCCGAAGCCATGGTCGCCCACCACCACGAACAGGGTGTCCTTGAAGTAGGGCGACTGGCGCGCCTTCTCGAAGAAGCGGCCCAGGGCCCAGTCCGAGTAGCGCATGGCGGTGAGGTGCTGGTCGAGAGAGCCGAAACCGGTCACCGGGTCCACCGGCAGTTGCTCCGGCAGGGCGTACGGGGTGTGGTTGGAGAGGGTCTGCAGCAGCGCGTAGAAGGGTTTCTCCGGGTCGAGGGCGGCCAGTTCCTGGGCGCCGCGGTCGAACATGTCCTGGTCGGACACGCCCCAGGTGGGGTCGGAGAACACCGGGTCCACGTAGTCGCCGCGGCCGATGAAGGTGGTCATGCCCTGGTTGCCGAAGAACCCGGCCTGGTTGTCCCAGGCGAAGTCGCCGTTGTAGACGTAGCGGTCCTCGAAGCCGCGGGCGCTGAGCAGCTGCGGCAGGCCGGAAAACTTGTGGCCGCCCTCGGGCATCTGCATCAGGTATTCGAAGCTGGGCAGGTTGGGGAAGCAGGCCATGGTGGCGAACATCCCCTGGTGGGTGTGGGTGCCGTTGGAGAAGAAGCGCTCGAACAGCACCCCTTCCTTGGCCAGGGCGTCGAAGTTCGGGGTGATGTTCCCCGGCGCGCCCAGGGCGCCCACGTAATGGCCGGCGAAGCTCTCCATCAGGATCACCACCACGTGGCGTACCGGCAGGGTGCGCTCGGCCGGCGGCGTGTAGTCGCGGCGCACCACGGCGCTGTCGGCATCCACCAGGCGGTCGTCGGCGCCCAGCAGCATCTCGCGCACCACCCGGCGGGCCTCGTCGTCGGGCAGGGTGCTCTTCCAGGCGTTGTCGCGGTGGTCGGAAAGCTGGCTCTTGGCCGCGCCGATCAGGGTCAGGGTGCCGTTCAGGCCGAGCTGGTTGGCGAACATCGACTCGGTGGTGAAGGCATCGCCCCAGCGCAGCGGCGGGCCTTGGCGCAGGGTGCCGCGGGCCGCCAGCACCGCCACCAGCAGGCAGGCGACGAACACCGCCAGGTGCGCGTACCAGGGGCTGCGGCGGGTGGCCGGCGCCAGGCTCAGGGCCCGCGGCGGCCGAGGCCGGGTGGCCAGGTCTAGGCGCTTGAACAGCCAGGCCAGCAGCAGCGTCGCCAGCAGCCAGGCCAGCAGGTAGCGCAGCACCGGGAAGCCATACCAGAGCATGCTCATCACGGTCTTCGGGTCTTCCTTGACGTACTGGAACACCAGGCCGTTCAGGCGCTGGTGGAATTCCCGGTAGAAGTCCAGCTCCAGCAGGCCGAGGAACAGGGTCACGCTGGCGAACAGCGTCAGCCAGGCGCGGAACAGGCCGCGGGCATTCATCGCCGGCCGCCAGAGCAGCGCCAGCAGCAGCGGCACGCAGGCGTAGACCACCAGGCGCAGGTCGAAGCGCAGGCCGTTGCCGAAGGCCTCGGCCAGGGTGGCCACCGGCGTGTCGCCGATCTGTTCGCTGTTGTAGGCCAGCAGGGCCAGGCGCAGGAGGCTGTAGAGCAGCATCAGCAGCAGGGCGCTGCCGAGGGTGAAGGTCAGGTGCTGGGCAAGGCCGATGGCGGGTTTGCCGAGGCGGTTATCCACGGGAGGCATGGTGTGTCGAGGTCCGTCCGCTGAGCTGTGAAGTCGGGAATGTCCTTGCCCAGGCAGGCGCGGCTGCGCGGTCGGCCGGACGTCAGCCGCGCAGTGTGGCATCGCCGAGGAAACACAGGCAACGCATCGCCCTCGACAATTCGTTGCCGGCGATCCGGTGGCGGCGTGGGCGGGGAGTTGATCAGAAGCCCTCAGGGTGGGCAGCCGGCACGGCGTTCAGGCGCTCGGCGGGCAACCCCGCGTCAGCTTTTCCACCGTTTCGGTGGATGAGCCTGTGGACAACCTGTCCGCAGGCGGGAGGGAACCGCGGAACACGCCGCCCGCGGAAACTGGACAGATTTCGATCAGCCCGCGCCGGTTTGCCCACATCTTCCGTGGACGGTCCTGTGGACAACCTGTTGGACAAACGCCACCGCCCCGAGTGGGCGCGGCCTGCGCCGGCTGCTCGATTTTCGCTCACCGGGAACGCGGGCAGTCTTGCTATCAGGGGGTTTCACCGGGTCGGGAGCGCAAAACAGGCGGAGGGGAAGCGAGAGGCCGCAGATGGCTGCGGCCTGTGGATGAATCTGTGGGCAACCGTTGTACAAGCGGTGCATCCGCTGTGAAAAGTGTCCACTTCCCTCCGAACGGCCCGACCCAGCCCTGCTCCGGAAATCACCCGGCGTTATACACAAGGACTGTGCATCAGCCTGGGGATAACCTGTGTGGCCCCTGCCCTATCCCAGGCAGGGCGCCAGCTGCACCCAGGCGCCGATATTTCACTCAGCCCCTCATCCGCCGCAGCATCCGCACACCGAGCTGCGTCCTTGCACGGTGGTGGTCCAGTTGCCGCTCCAGCCGCCCTTGTCCTTGCAGGTCTGCACGCATTTCTGCTGGGCGTCGTCGTTGTTCCAGATAGGGCCGGCATTGACGTCCAGGTTGCGGCACTGGCCGCCGGCGATGTCATCGAAGATGTGACTCAGGCCAGAGCTGGGCAGCGTGTTGCTGGCCGGCGTGGTGTAGTTGTGGCAGCCGAAGCAGTTGGACACGAAGGACTTGCTGGGGTCGACGCTCTGGAAGGTGGTCTCCATCACCGCGTTGGCCAGGCGGATCGAGCCGCGCTGGTTGCTGATGATCTGCGACGGCTGCTTGATGTCGCTTTCCCAGAGGGCGCCGATGTTCATGTAGTTCTGCCAGACCGCCATGGGGTCGTCGCTGCCCAGGCCCGCCAGGAAGCCATGCAGCTGGCTGTTGAGGCCATCGACGATGGCGATGTTCTCGGCGCCCTTGTCATCGGTCAGGTCGGTGCCGTCGTGGTACACCCGGCACAGCTCCGACGGCGTGCCGGTGAGGTTCTTGCTGGGCGCCGCGGTGTTGAACTGGCACGCCGGCGGCTGGGTGGGCAGTTGGCTGGCGCAGCTGGCGCTGGTGAACGACCAGCCCTCGGCGGGCGCCGTGGAGGCAGCATTGCACTCCGGCAGGTTGCTGCGGTGCTCGAAGGTGGCCCAGACGAACTCGGGATGCAGTGCGGTGGCGATCGCCAGGTGGAAGCCCACCAGCCCCAGCAACTCGTTGCCCGGGGCGCCGTCCACGTTGGCCTCGATCCAGAAATAGCTGCCGCGCTCGGCCGGGGTGATGATCCGCCATGCGGTCTTGATCTCCGTGGTGCCCGGCGGGAAGTTCGGCGACGCTTGGATCTGCCCGACGTTGCACAGGGTGCGACTGAAGCGGATCTCGTAGAAGACCACGTTGCCCTGCTGGTCGAAGATGGTGGCGCCGCCCCCGGCCTGGCCGGTGCGCTCCGGCAGGATGAACGGGGTGTCCTCCGCCATGGGCTTCACGGTGCGCACGAACATCGCCTCGGCCGGCACGCCCTCGGCGCAGGAGTCGGTCCCGGTGGCCTGCAGCAGCGGGTAGTTGGCCGGCACCTGGAACACCCGGGAGGTGCCATCGGCGGAGGGTTTCACCAGGGCCAGGAACCACTGCCAGGCGAACTGGTAGAACTGGCAGAACTCCGCGTTGGCGCCATCCGGCACTTCCGCCGGCGGGTTGGGGTGGGAAATCCAGGTGGGCTCCGCGTTGCACGGCTGGGAGACCGCGAAGGCTTCCGGCGCCACCAGCAGCGGGGCGACCAGGAGGGCGAGCAGCAGGAACAGGCGACGCAGGCGGCGAGGCGCGGGCATGGGGCTTCTCCTTGAACGATCAATGCCGTCAGTTCCATCCACCCAGCCGCCCTCGGCATCATGAGCGCCTCCAGAGCATAGCCAGCGGAATCCACATACCCGACGAATTCTTCCAGGCGGCATTCGCGCGTCCATGCGTGGATGATCACAGAAACCGAAAGACAGCCTCGCTATGCTGAGGCCATCAGCCAACCTACAAGGACGAAGCTATGGCCATTGTCGATTCGGATGGAATGCTCATCGATGTGTTAATCACACCGCGCCGTTATACCGCGCTGGAGCATGGAGATCTCAAAGTATTGAACGCTATCATCGTGCATCAGACGGATAGCTATGATTCTGACTCTGTATTTAGTAGCTACAGCGGCAATAGTGGTATCGGCGCTCACTTTCTTATAGAGCGTGATGGCAAAATCTACCAAACAGCCAGTCTCAAAAAACGTTGCTTCCATGTAGGTAAACGGATCAAGTCCAAATGCGTAGACTTGGAAATGAATACATGTGACGCCACGCGCGCCAAAATGCTCGCAGCCGGCTTAGGTTACTCCATAGCAGCAATAGATAAATTAGAGCGACAAAAAACTTACCCTGATCGTTACCCGACCAACTCCGACTCAGTAGGAATCGAGTTGGTCGGCAAATTCGAGAAGACAACAAATGCTTACCAAGCAGTATCCGCTCAACAAAATACGTCGCTTCAATACCTCATCGATATCGTTTACGAACTTTATTCGATAACCTCCAACGATGTGTATAAGCACCCCCAGGTTTCTTACAAGAACCCAGGCGAGGCAGGCACAGCCCTATGGAAATAAGGATGATTGGAGTCTTACTGGGTACGATCTTTACGGTCTCTTCAGCGGCAGGCTCACCAGAACCTGCCCTTAAACAAGTGAGGGTCAATCAATTTGTTTCCAGCTCACCCAGTTGCACGAAGGACGACTTGTCGTTGAAGCCCGCGCAGGTGGCCGCTTTCTTCACGCGTGCCAGGCAGGTGTCGTCGGAGACGTTGATCCGCGATTATTTGTGGGCGCCCTGCAAGTTGGTGGGCACCCTGCAGGCCGGGAACGAACGCTGCAGCTGGGAGCTGTACGCCAGCGCCATCGGCACCCTCGCCTGCCCGTCGGGTACCACGTATCACGCCTGCGACGAGGGCGAATGCGACGATCTGCTGGGGTCGACCTTTACCGACAACCGCGAGCGCTGAGGCTCGCGGCTCGGGAATCAGCGGTTCAGCTGGCTGAGGCAGCTCTTGGAAACGGCGAGCATCCGCTCGTGGGTCTTCGGCGGCAACGGGGTCTTCTGGGTGGCGATTTCCTGGATCTCCGCCTCGCTCAGGTCGTGGCTGATCTTCTCCGCCGCACAGTCGCAGTAGCCCTGCAGCTTGTCGTGGGCGACGTTGGACTCGGCGCTGGCCATGCATTCCTTGACGAAAGACGCCCGGGCGCCGGACGGCCACTCGGCGGCGTGGGCGGGCAGTGCGGCGAACAGGGGGGCACAGAGGGCGAGCAGGGAGAGGTAGCGCATGGGGCGAGGCTCCTGTATCGGGGGCGGCAGTCCGCCAGGCGGACGTTCCCTTTGTGAGGCCGGGCGGCCCGCGGAGTTCCTCGCCGGACGCCGGCGGCGGCGTTCCTCCCACCGGCGCCTCGCTTTCCCCCGCTCGATCCGCATACAGTAGCGCCCATGCTCCGGCCCCGGCGCGCCGGACACCCTGTCACAAGGAATCGACCATGACCGATCAGACCCAACAGTTCGCCAGCGACAACTATTCCGGCATCTGCCCCGAGGCATGGGCGGCGATGGCCGAAGCCAACCAGGGCCACCAGCGCGCCTACGGCGACGACCAGTGGACCGCCCGTGCCGCCGACCATTTCCGCCGGCTGTTCGAGACC
Source organism: Pseudomonas mangiferae (assembly GCF_007109405.1). Lineage (GTDB taxonomy): Bacteria > Pseudomonadota > Gammaproteobacteria > Pseudomonadales > Pseudomonadaceae > Pseudomonas_T > Pseudomonas_T mangiferae. The sequence goes on along the minus strand of NZ_VJOY01000007.1, from coordinate 272,247 downwards.
GACTGCGAAGTGTTCTTCGCCTTCAACGGCACCGCTGCCAACTCCCTGGCGCTGTCGTCCCTGTGCCAGAGCTACCACAGCGTGATCTGCTCGGAGACCGCCCACGTCGAGACAGACGAGTGCGGCGCACCGGAGTTCTTCTCCAACGGCTCCAAGCTGCTGCTGGCGCGCACCGAGAACGGCAAGCTGACGCCGGCGGCGATCCGCGAGGTGGCGCTCAAGCGCCAGGACATCCACTACCCCAAGCCGCGGGTGGTCACCCTGACCCAGGCCACCGAGGTGGGCAGCGTCTACCGGCCCGACGAAGTCCGTGCCATCAGCGCCACCTGCCGCGAGCTGGGCCTGCACCTGCACATGGATGGCGCGCGCTTCTCCAACGCATGCGCGTTCCTCGGCGCGACGCCGGCCGAGCTGAGCTGGAAGGCCGGGGTCGACGTGCTGTGCTTCGGCGGCACCAAGAACGGCATGGCGGTGGGCGAGGCGATCCTGTTCTTCAACCATGACCTGGCCGAAGACTTCGAGTACCGCTGCAAACAGGCCGGGCAACTGGCGTCGAAGATGCGCTTCCTCTCGGCGCCCTGGGTCGGCCTGCTGCAGGACGGCGCCTGGCTGCGCCATGCCAACCACGCCAACCGCTGCGCCCGCCTGCTGGCGGAGGAAGTGGCGGACGTTCCGGGCGTCAGTCTGATGTTCCCGGTGGAGGCCAACGGGGTGTTCCTGCAAATGTCCGAGCCGGCCCTGGACCTCCTCCGCGAGCGGGGCTGGCGCTTCTATACCTTCATCGGCGCCGGCGGTGCCCGCTTCATGTGTTCCTGGGACACCGACGAGGCCCGGGTACGGGAACTGGCGGCGGACATCCGCGAGGCGATGCGGGCGGCGGGCTGACCAGGCACACAGCCAATAAAAGCGGGGCGGCGCCCTCGCTGCCGCCGCGTCACCCGACGGCGCCGATGAGCCTCAGCCCTTCTGTACGTTGCGCACCAGGAAGCTCAGGGCCTTGGCCAGTTCCTCGGCGCCCTTGAGGTCGCGCACGGTGCGCAGCCAGGGGCTGCCGTCGGCGGGGTTGTAGAAGGTGCAGGTGATGCCGCTCTGGGGGCATTCGTAGCGGATGAACGGGTCGAGGCCGAACACCGAGAGCCGTTCGGTGCGCACCGCCAGTCGGGTGCCGTGTTCGGCGCGCTGCTCTTCCCGGGCCAGCAACTCGCCCGGGTGGCCGACGCTCAGGCGGTAGGACAGATCGTCGCGCTGGGGCTGGCCCACCTGGTAGCCGGCGCGCAGGGCATAGGTCCCCAGCAGGCTGTTGCAGTGCTCCAGCAGGGCGCGGCGCTCGTCGCCGGTCAGGTACAAGCGCTTGAGGCCGGCGATGTAGCGTTGTTGTTCGGAATCTTCCAGGCGTGCATTCCCTTCGGCAGCCGACGCCGCCGACGCGCAGCAGGCCAGTGCCAGCGCCATTGCCGCGCCGAGTTGTCTTGTCAGTCCCATTCCCATGATGCACCCTTGGTCAACGCGAGAGTCAACGCGGGCCGAGGCCCGAACCCGGTCAGCATACTGGAAGCCCACCGCCCGATGAAAAGCCATCCCGATGCCGCCAGCCGTACGGCGGCCGAGGTTGTGACGCAGTTGCCAGTCCCGTCGCGGCTTGGCCTCCTGCGCTTCGAGCGGCTGAACGAGGCGAGCTGGGCCCTGCTCTTCCTCGACCCGGGCTGCGAACGCCGCCTGGGTCTGCCCGCCAGCGCCCTGTGCGCCCTGCTGGACGCCCCCTACGCCAGCCTGATGGAGCCGGAAGCTCGCTACCGGCTCCACGACGTGATCCAGCGCCAGCTGGGCGAACGCTCCCACTACCTGGTGCGCTACACGCTGCACACGCCGCTGGGCGCATTGACCCTGCTGGAGCTGGGCGAGCCGTTCCAGCAGCACGGCCGCCAGTTGCTGCGGGGCTACCTGCAGGTGCTGGACGAGGCCCCGGCCGCCGTGGCCAGCGACAGCTCCCGGGTGGCCGAGCTGGAAAGCCAGAACGATCGCCTGCGCACCACCCTGGACCTGTACCGGCGCGCCCAGGAAGAACACCGCCAGCACCTGGTCCGCTCCCGCGCCCAGCAGAACCTGATCGTGCGCCTGGCGCGCCACCGCTACGTGTCCGACGACCCGCTGCGGGAGGCCGCCGAGCTGATCACTCAGGCCGCCAGCGAGCTCTACGAGGTGGGCCGGGTGAGCATCTGGGGCCTGCGCGAGGACCGCCTGGAGGCAGTGGTGCGCTACGACCGCACCCTGACCTGCCACGAGCGGCCCGACCCCATCGACGCCAGCGCCTACCCCCACTACCTGGAGGCGCTGCAGAGCGGGCGGGCCATCGATGCCCATAACGCCCAGCACGACCCGCGCACCCGCGAACTGATCGAAAGTTACCTGCGCCCCACCGGGATAAGCGCCCTGCTGGACGCCAGCATCCGCATCGATGGCGAAGTGGTGGGTGTGCTGTGCCTGGAGCACATGGGCAGCGAGCGCCACTGGCAGGCCGACGAGATCGCCTTCGCCGGCGAGCTGGCCGACCAGTACGCCCAGGTGCTGATGAACCACGAGCGGCGCAACGCCTCCAGCGCCCTGCACCTGTTCCAGCGCGCCGTGGAACAGAGCGCCAGTGCCTTCCTCCTGGTGGACCGCGAGGGCCGGGTGGAGTACGTCAACCCCAGCTTCACGGCCATCACCCAATATTCCACCGACGAGGTCTACGGCCGCCGCCTGGCGGAGCTGGCGGTGCTGGAGAACCTCGGCGAGCAGCTGTTCGACGCCCGTTCCAGCCTGGCCCAGAGCCACAGCTGGCAAGGCGAGTTCCGCAGCCGGCGGAAGAACCTCGAGCCCTACTGGGCACAGCTGTCCATCTCCAAGGTGCACAACGAGAAGGGCGAGCTGACCCACTACATCGGCATCTACGAGGACGTCACCGAGAGCAAGCTGGCCCAGCAGCGTATCGAGAAGCTGGCCTACCAGGACAACCTCACCGGCCTGGGCAACCGGCCGTGCTTCATCCGCAACCTGGAGGAGCGTTTCCAGCAGGACGACGGCAAGCCCCTCAGCCTGCTGCTGGTGGACATCGACAACTTCAAGCGGATCAACGACAGCCTCGGCCACCAGACCGGCGACAAACTGCTGATGAGCCTGGCCCGGCGCCTGCGCAATACCCTGGCGCCCAGCGGTACCCTGGCGCGCTTCGCCAGCAACGAGTTCGCCGTGCTGCTGGACGGCGCCGACCTGCTGGCCGGCCAGCGCATGGCCAACCAGTTGCTGCAGACCCTGGACAAGCCGCTGTTCGTCGACAACCAGCTGATCAGCGTCACCGGCTCGGTGGGCTTGGCCTGCGCGCCGCTGCACGGCGACGACCCGCAGACCCTGATGAAGCACGCGGGCCTGGCGCTGCACAAGGCCAAGGCCAACGGCAAGCACCAGGTCCAGCTGTTCACCGAAGCCCTCAACGCCGAGGCCAGCTACAAGCTGTTCGTCGAGAACAACCTGCGCCGGGCCCTGGCGCAGAACGAGCTGGAGGTGTTCTACCAGCCCAAGCTGTGCCTGAAGACCGGCCAGCTGCTGGGCATGGAGGCGCTGCTGCGCTGGAACCACCCGGAGAAGGGCATGATCCGCCCGGACCAGTTCATCAGCGTGGCGGAAGAGACCGGCATGATCATCCCCATCGGCAAATGGGTGATCCGCGAGGCCTGCCGCATGAGCCGCCAGCTCAGCGCCGGCGGCCTGGGCGACCTGCAGGTGGCCATCAACCTGTCGCCCAAGCAGTTCAGCGACCCGGACCTGGTGGGCTCCATCGCGGCGATCCTCCACGAAGAGCAGCTCTCGGCGGACCTGCTGGAGCTGGAGCTGACCGAATCCCTGCTGCTGGACGCCACCGACGATACCCGCCAGCAGCTGGGGCGCCTGAAGAGCCTCGGCGTGACCCTGGCGATGGACGACTTCGGCACCGGCTACTCGTCCCTGAGCTACCTGAAGAAATTCCCCATCGACGTGATCAAGATCGATCGCAGTTTCATCAAGGACATTCCCGACAGCCAGGACGACATGGAGATCACCTCGGCGGTGGTGGCCATGGCCCACAACCTCAAGCTCAAGGTGGTGGCCGAGGGCGTCGAGACCCCCGCCCAGCTCGCCTTCCTGCGCCGGCAACATTGCGACGTGGGCCAGGGCTACCTGTTCGACCGCCCGATCCCCGGCAGCGAACTGCTGGCCAGCCTGCGCCGCTACCCCTGCCGGAACCAGGCGAGCGACGCGCCACTCTAGGTCTACAGACCGGGCCTCGCGAGAAGCGGCTCGGGGCGCTGGTCTGCCGTGGACACTGCGGCACTCCGCTCCCGGCCCGATTTAGACCCAAGCCATCGGTGACCCCGGGATCCGCGTCTTCGGCGCGGCCGCGTCCATCGGCCGGTCACCAGCCGCCCTGCGCCCCGCTGTCGAATCCGGCTACCATCAGGGTTCCCGCCACCAGGAGATGCCCCATGGCCCTGCGCTCCCAGATCCTCGTCCACCGTCAGGAAATCCCCACGCCGGAACAGGCGCTGCCGGGACGCGACACGCCCATGCCGATCCCGGCGAACCACTTTGTCAACGGCCGCCCTGTGAGCGGGCCGTTCCCGGCCGGCCTGCAGCAGGCGGTGTTCGGCCTGGGTTGCTTCTGGGGCGCCGAGCGGCGCTTCTGGCAGGAGCCGGGGGTGTGGACCACCGCCGTGGGCTATGCCGGCGGCTCGACGCCCAACCCCACTTACGACGAGGTCTGCTCCGGGCTCACCGGGCATACCGAGGTGGTGCTGGTAGTGTTCGATCCGCAGCAGGTGTCCTACGCGCGGCTGCTCACGGTGTTCTGGGAAGCCCACAACCCGACCCAAGGCATGCGCCAGGGCAACGACACCGGCACCCAGTACCGCTCGGCCATTTACTGCGGCGATGCGGCCCAGCTGGAGGCGGCCCGCGCCAGCCAGGCGGCGTTCCAGGCGGAACTGGACCGCGCCGGCTACGGCCCGATCACCACGGAGATCGCCGAGCGGCCGCCGTTCTACTACGCCGAGACCTATCACCAGCAATACCTGGCGAAGAACCCCGGCGGCTACTGCGGCCTGGGCGGCACCGGGGTGTGCATGCCGGGCTGAACCGCCGGGCGGGCCGTGCGCCTGGCGTGGGGGCGCACTAGTATCTAGCCAATAGCCATCAACCGAACGTCACGCGAGTCCGGCATGCCCGATACGCCCGTCTACATCGCCCCCGAGCAGCTCTGCGTCGGCCTCTATGTCCAGTTGGACCTGGGGTGGTGGGAACATTCCTTCGCCTTCAGCAACTTCAAGATCAAGGACGAGGCCCAGCTCAAGGCCCTGCGCGCCCTGGGCCTGAAGAAGGTGCGCTATGACCCGGCGCGCAGCGACGGCTACCCGTTGCCCCTGGTGCCGGTACAGCCGGAAACGGCCGCGGAAGAAGAACCGGCCCCGCCCAGCGCGGAGGAGGTGGCGCGGCAGCAACGGGCGCAGAAGCTCAGCGTGCTGCGCAAGCGCCTGGCGGAGGTGGACCGCAAGTTCATCCAGACCAGCCAGCAGATGAAGCAGCTCAACCAGACCCTGCGCAACAAGCCCGAGGAAGTCCTCAAGCAGGCCGGGGCGGTGGTGGGCGAGCTGCTCCAGGCGATGCTCTGCGAGGATGGCGTGGTGCTCCACAGCATCAACGGCAAGGCGGCCGACGATGCCTATTTCCACCCGCTGAACGTGGCGGTGCTGTCGATGATGCTCGGTCGCCAGCTGGGCTACGACGCCGAGGCCATCCACACCCTGGGCCTGGGGGCACTGCTCCACGACATCGGCAAGCTGGACGTGCCCAGCAAGGTGCTGCTCAAGCCCGACCCGCTGACCCGCGCGGAGCTGCAGTTCTACCAGTTGCACACCGAGTTCGGCGTGCGCCGCGGGCGCCTGCTGATGCTGGACGACGAGGTGCTGCGGATCATCCACGAGCACCATGAGCACTGCGACGGCAGCGGCTTCCCGCGCCAGCTTCACGAGGCCGCCATTGGCCGCCTGAGCCGGGTGGTGGCCATCACCAACCACTTCGACAAGCTGTGCAACCCCCTCGACCCGCGCAATGGCATCAGCCCCCACGAGGCGCTGTCGCGGATGTATGGCCAGCAGCGGTCGCAGTTCGACGAGGTGGCGCTCAAGGCCTTCATCCGCTGCATGGGGGTGTACCCGCCGGGCAGCCTGGTGCAGTTGGAGGACGACCGCTACGGACTGGTGCTGGGCATGCACCCGACCCTGCCCCTCAAGCCGACGCTGATCCTCTACGACGAGAAAGTGCCCAAGGCGGAAGCGCTGATCGTCAACCTGGAGCAGGAGCCGCAGCTCGCCATTGCCCGCTCCGTGCGACCGGCGCAGTTGCCGCCGGAGGCCCTGGACTACCTCAACCCACGCCAGCAACTGACCTACTACGTCGACCCGCGCCAGCCGAAGCGCTAGGTGTTGTACGAAAAGGGCCTGCGCTCGGTGATGCTTCATTAAAACGGGTTCGGGATGCTCGTTTACGGCGCGTAAACTCCGCTTCCTCTCCCTTTTTTGCCTCGCCTGACCTTCGCTCAACGACTTTTCGTACAGAACCCCAGGCCCGGGAACTGCTGGCGGACGCGGGCCCGTTCCCCAGCGCCCTCCCCGGTTCTTTCTGTATGCCGCTTCCTGGCCGGCAAATGCCCGGGCAGACGGGCTGGCCTAGCTCAGTCCGGCACCAGCCAGTCCAGGCGCCAGCCGCCCTGGCTCTGGGCCAGGTGCTCGGCAAGCCACGGCAGCAGTTCCCGCAGGTCCTCCTCCAGGCCCCAGGGCGGGTTGGCGATGGCCAGCCCGGAGCCGGCCAGGCGGCCGGGGTCGTCGGCGGGGTGCACCAACAGCTCGGCGCGCAGCAGCTTCGGCGCCGCCGAACGCTCCAGGGCCTGATAGAAGCGCTTCAGCTGGCGCTCCTCCTTGATCGGGTACCAGATCGCCACCACCGCCTGGCGCATGCGGCCGACGGCCTCGTCCAGGGCGGTGACGCAGCGCTGCAGCTCGTCGGCCTGTTCGAAGGGCGGGTCGATCAGCAGCAGCGCGCGCTTCTCCCGAGTCGGCAGCAGCGCCCGCGGCAGGTGCCAGCCCTCCCCCAGGTGTACGGCCACGCGGCGGTCGCCGGCCATGTTCTCCTTGAGCAGGCGGCCGTCCTCCGGGTGCTTCTCGTTCAGGTACAGGTGGTCCTGCTCGCGGCTCAGGCGCCGCGCCAGCTCCGGCGAGCCGGGGTAGTAGCGCAGGGCGCCGTCGGGGTTCAGGGCGGCCACCACCGCGCGGTACTCGGCCACCGCCGGTGGCAGCCGCTCGGCCTGCCACAGGCGCTCGATGCCGGCCAGCCATTCGCCGGTGCGGCTGGCGGCGTCGCCGGCCAGGTCGTAGAGGCCGATGCCGGCATGGCTGTCCAGGTAGGCGAAGGGCGCCTCCTTGCGCGACAGCAGGGCGATCAGCCGGGTCAGGGTCAGGTGCTTGAGCACGTCGGCGTGGTTGCCGGCGTGGAAGGCGTGGCGGTAGTTCATCGGCGGTCCTCGCAGCGGTGGGCGATTCTAGCAGGCGCGGCAGGGCCGCCGGGTGCGCCGGCTTTGGCGGCCCATCACCGCGGTGCATGGTGCTAGGCAGGGTTCGTGACCTGCTCCTAGACTGCCCGCCAGCCACTGGAGGTAGCCATGTCCGAGACCCTGCTCAGTTCCCGCAACCTGGCCTTCGAGCTCTACGAAGTGCTGGACGCCGAGGCGCTGACCCGCCGCGAACGCTTCGCCGACCACAGCCGCGGGACCTTCGACGCGGCCCTGGATACCGCCCGCAGCGTCGCCGAGAAGTACTTCGCCCCCCACAACCGCAAGGGCGATGAGGAGGAGCCGCAGTACGTGGACGGCGCCGCCCAACTGATCCCCGAGGTGAAGCCGGCGGTGGAGGCGTTCCTGGAAGCCGGCTTCCACAACGCCACCCGGGATTTCGAGCAAGGTGGCATGCAGTTGCCGACCCTGTTGTCCCAAGCCTGCTTCGCCCATTTCCAGGCGGCCAACGTGGGCAGCGCCGCCTACCCGTTCCTGACCATGGGCGCCGCCAACCTGATCGAGAGCTTCGGCAGCGACGCGCAGAAGCGGCGCTTCCTGCAGCCGATGATCGAGGGGCGCTTCTTCGGAACCATGGCCCTCACCGAGCCCCACGCCGGTTCCTCCCTGTCGGACATCCGTACCCGCGCCGAGCCGGCCGACAACGGCAGCTACCGCATCCGCGGCAACAAGATCTTCATCTCCGGCGGCGACCACCCCCTGGGGGAGAACATCGTGCACATGGTGCTGGCCAAGCTGCCGGACGCGCCGCCCGGGGTGAAAGGCATCTCGCTGTTCATCGTGCCCAAGTTCCTGGTGAACGAGGACGGCAGCCTCGGCGCCCGCAACGACGTCACCCTGGCCGGGCTGTTCCACAAGATGGGCTACCGCGGCACCACCTCCACGGCGCTGAACTTCGGCGACCAGGGCCATTGCGTCGGCTACTTGGTGGGCCAGCCCCATCACGGCCTGGCCTACATGTTCCAGATGATGAACGAGGCGCGCATCGGCGTCGGCATGGGCGCGGTGATGCTCGGCTACGCCGGCTACCTGTACGCCCTCGACTACGCCCGCCAGCGCCCCCAGGGCCGCCTGCCGGACGGCAAGGACGCCAGCGCGCCCCAGGTGGCGATCATCCAGCACCCTGACGTCCGCCGCATGCTGCTGGCGCAGAAGGCCTACGTGGAGGGCGCCTTCGACCTGGCCCTGTATGCCGCGCGGCTGGTGGATGACAGCCAGACCCTGGCGGACGCGGACGAACGCCGCGCCGCTGGCGAACTGCTGGACCTGCTGACCCCGGTGGTGAAGTCCTGGCCTTCCAGCCACTGCCTGAAGGCCAACGAGCTGGCGATCCAGGTCCTCGGCGGCCATGGCTACACCCGCGAATACCCGGTGGAGCAGTACTACCGGGACAATCGCCTCAACCCGATCCACGAGGGCACCCACGGCATCCAGTCCCTGGACCTGCTGGGCCGCAAGGTGGGGCAGAACGGCGGCGCCGCCCTCAAGCAACTGACCCGGCTGATCCAGGCCACCTGCGCCGAGGCCGCCGGCCACCCGGCCCTGGAACCCCTGCGGGCGCCCCTGGAGCAGCTGCTGGGGCACCTCTCCACCGTGACCATGGCGCTGCTGGGCGACCTGCTGCAGGGGGAGGTGAACCGCGGCCTGGCCAACTCGGCGCTGTACCTGGACGCCTTCGGCCACGCGGTGATCGGCTGGCGCTGGCTGGAGCAGGCGGTCCGTGCCCAGCGCGGGCTGGACGCCGGCCAGGCGGCGGACGCCGACTTCTACCGCGGCAAGCTGCAGGCGGCGCGCTACTTCCTCACCTGGGAAGTGCCGGCCTGCCACCACGCCCTGAGCCTGCTGGAAGCCCGGGACGACACCTGCCTGACCATGGCCGACGCCTGGTTCTGACGTCCGGCCAGGCGGCCGTGCCCTCGTATCGCCGAGGGCACGGCGCGCCGCGGGCGAACCCGCCGTGGCGCGCGGCCCGGCAAAGTGCCAGTGCCTTGGCAAAAGCTGGAAAAACGCCTTTACAGCCCGCCAAATCCGCAGGTTAGAATCCGGCAACGGTGTCGCCGTCCCCCGGCACGATGTCCGTCCCCCGCCTTGTCGACCTCCCGGAGTACACCTTGGACGCCAGTACCATCAACAGCCTGTTCCTGATCGGCGCGTTGCTGGTGGGCGCGAGCATCCTGGTCAGCTCGATTTCCTCCAAGGTGGGCATCCCGATCCTGGTGATCATCCTCGCCGTGGGCATGGTGGCCGGGGTCGACGGCCCTGGCGGCATCGGCTTCAGCAACTACCCGCTGGCCTACCTGGTGGGCAACCTGGCACTGGCGGTGATCCTCCTGGACGGCGGCCTGCGCACCCGGGTGTCGAGCTTCCGCGTGGCGCTCTGGCCGGCGCTCTCCATGGCCACGGTGGGGGTGCTGATCACCACCGGACTGACCGGCATGGCCGCCGCCTGGCTGTTCGACCTCAACCTCATGCAGGGCCTGCTGATCGGCGCCATCGTCGGCTCCACCGACGCCGCGGCGGTGTTTTCCCTGCTGGGCGGCAAGGGCCTCAACGAACGGGTCAGCGCCACCCTGGAGATCGAGTCGGGCAGCAACGACCCCATGGCGGTGTTCCTCACCGTCACCCTGATCGACATGCTGGCCAAGGGGCAGACCGACTTCAGCTTCGGCTTCCTCGGCCACCTGCTCAGCGAATTCGGCATCGGCGCGCTGCTCGGCCTGGGTGGCGGCTGGCTGCTGCTGCAGACCATCAACCGCATCAACCTGGCCCATGGCCTCTACCCGCTGCTGGTGGTGAGCGGCGGGCTGGTGGTGTTCGCCCTGACCAACGCCCTGCACGGCAGCGGCATCCTCGCCGTCTACCTCTGCGGCCTGGTGCTGGGCAACCGCACCATCCGTGGCCGCCACGGCATCCTGCACATGCTGGACGGCATGGCCTGGCTGGCGCAGATCGGCATGTTCCTGGTCCTCGGCCTGCTGGTCACCCCCCACGACCTGCTGCCCATCGCCGTGCCGGCCCTGGCCCTGGCGCTGTGGATGATCCTGGTGGCGCGGCCGGCCTCGGTGCTGGTGGGGCTGTGGCCGTTTCGCGCCTTCCACGACCGCGAGAAAGGGTTCATCGCCTGGGTCGGCCTGCGCGGCGCAGTGCCGATCATCCTCGCGGTGTTCCCGATGATGGCCGGCCTGCCCCACGCCCAGCTGTACTTCAATCTGGCGTTCTTCATCGTGCTGGTGTCGCTGCTGCTGCAGGGCGCCAGCCTGCCCCTGGCGGCCAGATTGCTGCGGGTCACCGTGCCGCCGGAGCCGGCGCCCATCTCCCGCGCCGGCCTGGAGATCCACCCCACCAGCGAGTGGGAGCTGTTCGTCTACAGCCTTGGCCCGCAGAAGTGGTGCATCGGCGCCGCCCTGCGGGAGCTGAAGATGCCCGATCACACGCGCATCGCCGCGCTGTTCCGCGGCCGCGAGCTGCTGCACCCGTCCGGCAGCACCATCCTGGAAGCCGGCGACATCCTCTGCGTGATCGGCCACGAGCACGACCTGCCGGCCCTCGGCCGGTTGTTCAGCCAGGCGCCCAAGCGGGGCCAGGACCTGCGCTTCTTCGGCGACTTCGTGCTGGAAGGCGAGGCCCAGCTGAACGACATCGCCGCCCTGTACGGCCTGAAGCTGGAGCACGTGGACGGCAGCCTGCCCCTGAGCCGCTTCATCGTGCAGCAGATCGGCGGCGAGCCGGTGGTGGGCGACCAGGTGGAGTGGAACGGCCTGACCTGGACGGTGGCGTCCATGGAAGGGAACAAGGTGCGCAAGGTGGGCGTCAGATTCCCCGAAGGAGCGCGCCCCGGTCCCGGCCTGTTCCTCTGAAGTCCCTCCTATTCACCTCAGACGTCCCCGACCGAACCCATGGCTTTTCTGCGTAAGACCTTCGCCGCGCTGCTGCTCGGCCTCTGCCTGACCTCCGTTTCCGTCCTCGCCGACGAAGCCCCCGACGCCGCCCGCGTGCAGAGCAGCCTGGACGGGCTGGCCGACCGCAAGCTGCCGGAGGCCGAGCAGGCGGCGATCAAGGACACCCTGGAGCAGACCCTCAAGCTGCTGGCCTCCAAGGCCGACGCCGAGAAGCGCCTGGCCGACCTCAAGCAGCAGCTGACCGATGCCCCGCGGCTGATCACCGAGGCCCAGCGCGAGCTGGCGCGCCTGAAGAACAGCGCCGCGACGCCGGCGGCCCAGCGCTACAGCGGCGCCATGGTGCCGCAGCTGGAGCAGACCCTCAACGAGCGCTCCGCCCAGCTGGCCAGTTGGCAGAAGGCCAGCGCCGACGCCAACAGCCTGATCATCACCGCCCAGACCCGCCCCGAGCGGGCCCAGGCGGAGATCAGCAGCAACCAGACCCGCAGCCAGCAGATCAACGCCACCCTCAAGAGCGGCAAGGACACCGGCAAGCCCCTGGGCGCCGAGCGCCGCGACCAGCTCAACGCCGAGCTGGCGGCCCTCGCCGCACAGACCCAGCTGCGCCGCCAGGAACTGGCCGGCAACAGCCTGCTGCAGGACCTGGGCGCCGCCCAGCGCGAGCTGCTGACCCTGCGCATCGAGCGGATCGAGCAGGACATCGTCGACCTGCAGTCGCTGATCAACGGCAAGCGCCGGGAACATTCCGAGAAGACCGTCGCCGAACTCTCCAAGGAAGCCAAGGACGCCTCCCCCGACAGCCTGCTGGCCCAGGAAAGCGCGCGGAATCTCAAGCTCTCCGACTACCTGCTGCAGGCCACCGACCGCCTCAACGAGCTGACCCAGCGCAACCTGCAGACCAAGCAGCAGCAGGACAGCCTGAACCAGGCCGACCAGGCCCTGGAAGAGCAGATCAGCGTGCTCAAGGGCAGCCTGCTGCTGTCGAAGATCCTCTACCAGCAGAAGCAGGGCCTGCCCCAGGTGAAGATCGACGGCCACCTGGCCGACGAAATCGCCGACATCCGCCTGTACCAGTTCGAGCTGAACCAGCAGCGCGACGACATGGACAGCCCGGCCGGCTACGTCGACCGGCTGCTGGCCAACCAGCCCCCGGACCAGGTCACCCCCGAGCTGCGCAAGCAGCTGCTGGAGCTGGCCAACACTCGCAACGACCTGCTGGAACAGTTGAACCGCGAACTCAGCGCGGTGCTCAACGAATCCATCACCCTGCAGCTGAACCAGAAGGACCTGTACAGCACCAGCCAGTCCCTGCGGGCGACCCTGGACGAGCAGATGTTCTGGATTCCCAGCAACCGCCCGCTGGACGTCAGCTGGTTGAAGCTGGCGCCGGAGTACCTCAAGCGGCAGATCAAGGTGATCGACTGGGGCTCGGCCCTGACCGAACTGGGCACCGGCCTCACCGACCGGCCCTGGGTGTTCATCCCGCTGCTGATGATGATCGGCGTGCTGCTGTGGCGGCGCCGGGCCATCTACGCCAAGCTCAACGCCCTGCACGAGGACGTCGGCCACTTCAAGCGCGACAGCCAGCTGCACACGCCCCTGGCGCTGATGTTCAACATCCTCCTGGCGCTGCCGGTCAGCCTGTTCCTGGCGCTCTGCGGCTTCGCCCTGCAGATCGACGCCCGCGGGCAGAACGCCAACCTGGGCGCGGCGTTGCTGCAGATGGCTCAGGCCTGGCTGGTGTTCTACACCGCCTACCGCATCCTCGCCCCTGGCGGCGTGGCCGAGCTGCACTTCCGCTGGGAGCGCGAGCAGGTCAACTTCCTCAACGTGCAGGTGCGCCGCCTGGGCTTCGTAGTGCTGGCGCTGCTGGCGGTGGTGACCATCGCCGAGCACCAGCCGGCGATGCTCGCCGAGGACGTGATCGGCATCGTCGTGGTGCTCACCTGCTACGCGCTGATGGTACTGCTGATCGGCAAGCTGCTGCTCACCGGCCCGGCCAAGTCCCGCAGCTCCAGCCTGCGCACCCTGATCGGCCTGGCCTTCACCGCGCTGCCGGCCTGCCTGATCGTGGCGGTGGGCTTCGGCTACTACTACACCGCCCTGAAGCTCACCGACCGGCTGATCGACACCCTCTACCTGCTGGTGCTCTGGCTGGTGATCGAGGCCACCCTGATCCGCGGCCTGAGCGTGGCCGCGCGGCGCCTGGCCTACCAGCGCGCGGTGGCCAAGCGCCAGGCGCAGCAGAAGGAAAACCAGGACGGCGCCGAGGTGATCGAAGAGCCCGCCCTGGACATCGAGCAGGTCAACCAGCAGTCCCTGCGGCTGATCCGCCTCGCGCTGCTGGGCATCTTCTTCGGTGCCCTGTACTGGGTGTGGGCGGACCTGATCAGCGTGTTCGCCTACCTGGACAACATCACCCTCTACCAGTACACCAGCGGCACCGGCGCGGCCGCCGCGCAGATGCCCATCAGCCTGCTGGACGTGATCAGCGCGCTGATCATCGTCGTCATCACCGTGGTTCTGGCGGCCAACCTGCCGGGCCTGCTGGAGGTGCTGATCCTCTCGCGGCTGAACCTGGCACAGGGCACCGCCTACGCCACCACCACCCTGCTCTCCTACGCCATCAGCGGCATCGGCATCGTCGCCACCCTGGCCACCCTGGGGGTCAGCTGGGACCGCCTGCAATGGCTGGTGGCGGCCCTCTCCCTGGGGATCGGCTTCGGCATGCAGGCGATCTTCGCCAACTTCATCTCCGGGCTGATCCTGCTGTTCGAGCGCCCGGTGCGGATCGGCGACCTGATCACCATCGGCTCGGTGACCGGCACGGTGAACCGCATCCACATCCGCGCCACCCACATCACCGACGGCGACCGCAAGGCGGTGATCGTGCCCAACCAGATCCTGCTGACCAGCCAGCTGATCAACTGGACCCTGACCGACACCATCACCCGCATCGTCCTCACCTTCAGCGTCGCCCGCGGCACTGACCTGGAACTGGTGCGCAACCTGATGATGCAGGCGACCCAGGAGAACCCGCGGGTGCTGCGCGACCCGGCGCCCTCGGTGCAACTGACCACCTACGGCGCCTCGACCCTGGACCACGAGGTGAAGATCTACGTGCGCGACCTGGGCGACCGCGGCCCGGCCACCGACGAACTGAACCGGCGCATCGACCAGCTGTTCCGCGAACATTCCATCAACGTGGCCGCCGTGCCGAAGATGGACGTGACGGTGAGCAACCGCGACGGCCAGGAACTGAAGATCAACGGCGCCCTGATGGACACCCTGGCCCCCGAAGGCCCGGTGCAACCCGCCGCTCCTAATGCGGCCCGCCCGGATGAACCCGAGCCGGTGCCGGCGCTGCCGGCGCCCAAGCCCTGACCGGGAGCGTCCCGAAGGAGGCCCGATGAAGCGCCTGGAAGACCTGCAATTCGACAACCGCTTCGCGCGCCTCGGCGACGCTTTCTCCACGGGCGTGCTGCCCGACCCCATCGCCGACCCGCGGCTGGTGGTGGCCAGCCCAGCCGCCCTGGCGCTGCTGGACCTGGACCCGGCGGAAAGCCAGCGGCCGCTGTTCACCGAGCTGTTCAGCGGCCACCAGCTGTGGGCCACCGGCGAGCCCCGGGCGATGGTCTACTCCGGCCACCAGTTCGGCGTGTACAACCCGCGCCTGGGGGATGGCCGCGGCCTGCTGCTGGGGGAAGTGCTCAACGATGCCGGCGAGCACTGGGACCTGCACCTCAAGGGTGCCGGCGAGACGCCCTACTCGCGCATGGGCGACGGCCGCGCGGTGCTGCGCTCGGCGATCCGCGAGTTCCTCGCCAGCGAGGCCCTGCACGCCCTGGGCATTCCCACCTCGCGGGCGCTATGCGTCACCGGCTCCAGCACCCCGGTCTACCGGGAGCGCCAGGAGACCGCCGCCATGCTGCTGCGCCTGGCGCCCAGCCACGTGCGCTTCGGCCACTTTGAATATTTCTACTACACCCGCCAGCACGAGCAGTTGGAGACCCTGGCCGGCTTCGTGCTGGACCAGCACTTCCCCGCCTGCCGGGAGCAGCCGCAGCCGGTGGCGGCGATGTTCCGCGAGGTGGTGGAGCGCACCGCGGCGATGATCGCCCGCTGGCAGGCCTATGGTTTCTGCCACGGGGTGATGAACACCGACAACATGTCGATCCTCGGCATCACCTTCGACTACGGCCCCTACGCCTTCCTCGATGCGTTCGACGCCCAGTACGTCTGCAACCATTCCGACGACGCCGGCCGCTATTCCTTCAGCAACCAGGTGCCCATCGCCCACTGGAACCTGGCCGCCCTGGCCCAGGCCCTGACACCGCTTGTGGAGCTGGACGCGCTGCGCGAGAGCCTGGCGCTGTTCCTGCCGCTGTACCAGGCCGAGTACCTGGACCTGATGCGCCGCCGGCTGGGCTTCGCCGGCGCCGAGGATGGCGACGAGGCACACCTCCAGCGCCTGCTGCAGCTGATGCAGGGCAGCGGCGTCGATTACAGCCTGTTCTTCCGCCGCCTCGGCGAGCAGCCGCCCGCCGAGGCCCTGGCCCGGCTGCGCGACGACTTCGTCGACCTGGCCGGCTTCGACGCCTGGGGCGCCGAGCACCTGGCCCGCAGTCAGCGCGACCCGGGCCCCGCCGACACCCGCCGCGCCCGCATGCACGCGGTCAACCCGCGCTACGTGCTGCGCAACTACCTGGCCCAGCAGGCCATCGCCGCCGCCGAGCAGGGCGACTACGACGACGTGCGCCACCTGCACCAGGTCCTCTCGCGCCCCTTCGACGAGCAGCCCGGCGAGGAACGCTACGCCGAGCCACCCCCGGACTGGGGCCGGCACCTGGAGATCAGCTGCTCGTCCTGACCGGCCTGGCGCGGTGCGGTGCCTGCGGTCTGTGCGAAAAAGGTCGTCGGGCGACGGTCGGGCCAGGCGAACGGATGAGAAAGCGGCCTCTACGCGCGGTGAACGAGCAGCCCGAACCCGCTTCCACCGGCGCATCGCCGACCGTCTGCCAAACGCCTAGAGCCCCAATTCGCTCAACCCCGGATGGTCTTCGGGACGCCGTCCCTGGGGCCAGCGGAACAGCCGGTCGGCCTCAGCGATGGGCAGGTCGTTGATGCTGGCGTGGCGTTCCTCCATCAAGCCCTGGCTGTCGAACGCCCAGTTCTCGTTGCCGTAGGCGCGGTACCACTGGCCGGACGCATCCTGCCACTCGTAGGCGAAACGTACGGCGAGGCGCGCGCCGGTGAAGGTCCAGAGTTCCTTGATCAGGCGGTACTCCCGTTCGCGCTGCCATTTGCGCGCCAGGAAGGCCTGAATCTCGGCGCGCCCCGTGAGGAATTCGTCGCGATTGCGCCAGCGGCTGTCGGCGGTATAGGCCTGCACCACCGTGGCCGGGTCGCGGCTGTTCCAGGCATCCTCGGCGGCGCGGACCTTCTGCCGCGCGGTGTCCAGGTCGAAAGGCGGCAACGGGGGACGGGCAGTGCTCATGGCGAATTCCTGGGGACGGGAAAGACCTCAGTGTCGGAGGCATGCGCGGCCGCCGCAAGGACGGCCAGCCCACAGATTCTGTCAGCCTTCCCTGTCCCTGCCGTCCATGACCGCGCGCTAGATCGCTACGGCTTCGGCACATGCATAGAAGAATAACGTCTAGATAAACCCATGGACCTGGCCAGCGGGTTATTGACCGGGCCGCGTCCCGCTTCCCATGCTACGGCTCCTCCCAGCCCGCACAAGGACGCCCCCGCATGAGCAACGATGCCCCTACGCCGCCCCGCCTGAAGCCGGAAACCCTGGCCATCCACGGCGGCTACTCGCCGGACCCCACCACCCGGGCGGTGGCAGTGCCGATCTACCAGACCAGCTCCTACGCCTTCGACGACACCCAGCACGGGGCAGACCTGTTCGACCTGAAGGTGGCCGGCAACATCTACTCGCGGATCATGAACCCCACCAACGACGTGCTGGAGAAGCGCGTCGCCGCCCTCGAAGGCGGGGTCGGCGCGCTGGCGGTGGCGTCCGGCATGGCGGCCATCACCTATGCCATCCAGACCGTGGCGGAGGCGGGCGATAACATCGTCTCGGTGGCCAAGCTGTACGGCGGCACCTACAACCTGCTGGCCCACACCCTGCCGCGCTTCGGCATCCAGACCCGCTTCGCCGCCCATGACGACATCGCGGCCCTGGAAGCCCTGATCGACGCGCGCACCAAGGCGGTGTTCTGCGAGTCCATCGGCAACCCGGCGGGCAACATCGTCGACCTGCAGGCCCTGGCCGACGCCGCACACCGCCACGGCGTGCCGCTGATCGTCGACAACACCGTGGCCACGCCGATCCTCTGCCGTCCGTTCGAGCACGGCGCGGACATCGTGGTGCACTCCCTGACCAAGTACATCGGCGGCCACGGCACCAGCATCGGCGGCATCGTGGTGGACGCCGGCCGCTTCCCCTGGGCCGATCACCCGGCGCGCTTCCCGCTGCTCAACACGCCGGACCCGTCCTACCACGGCGTCACCTACACCGAGGCCTTCGGCCCCGCCGCCTTCATCGGCCGCTGCCGGGTGGTGCCGCTGCGCAACACCGGGGCGGCGTTGTCGCCATTCAACGCCTTCCTGATCCTCCAGGGCCTGGAGACCCTGGCCCTGCGCATGGAGCGCCACACCGAAAACGCACTGAAAGTGGCCCAGTACCTGCGACGCCACCCTCTCGTGGCCTGGGTCAACTACGCCGGCCTGGAGGATCACCCCGAGCACGCCCTGGCGCAGCGCTACACCGGCGGCACGCCGGCGGCGATCCTCTCCTTCGGCATCCGCGGCGGCCAGGAGGCGGGCGCCCGCTTCATCGACGCCCTGCAGCTGGTGGTGCGCCTGGTGAACATCGGCGATGCCAAGTCCCTGGCCTGCCACCCGGCCTCCACCACCCACCGGCAGCTCAACGACGAGGAACTGGAGAAAGCCGGCGTGCCCCGGGACATGGTGCGGTTGTCCATCGGCATCGAGCACTTCGACGACATCCGCGCCGACCTGGAGCAGGCGCTGGCGGCGGCCGGGGCTTGATCCCGGCGGGACGGGCCGCATATAGGAAAGCCTCGACCCGACGGAGCCTCCCATGAGCGATCCCCTGATGATCCCCTGCGCCCACTGCGGCGGCCTCAACCGCTTGCCGTCCGCTCGGCTGGACGATGCCCCGCGCTGCGGCTACTGCAAGCAGCCGGTGCTGAACGACGCGCCGTTCGCCCTGGACGAGGCCGGGTTCGCCCGCCAGGCGCGGGGCGACCTGCCGCTGCTGGTGGATGTCTGGGCCGCCTGGTGCGGCCCCTGCCGCGCCTTCGCGCCGGTGTTCGAACAGGCCGCGGCGCGCCTGCGCGGGCGTTGCCGCCTGGCCAAGCTGGACAGCGAGGCCCACCCGCGCCTGGCCGGCCAGCTGGGCATCCGCTCGATCCCCAGCCTGCTGCTGTACCGGGACGGCCGCGAGGTGGCGCGCCAGAGCGGCGCCCTGCCGCTGCCACAGCTGCTCGACTGGCTGCGCGGCCAGGGCATCGCCCCGTTGCCGTAGATCAACGCAGCCGCCCCGGCGCCCCCGCAGACTGCCCTCCTTCGCGGAGGGCCTCCCATGTTCAAGCACATCCTCATCGCCCACGACCTGAGCCTGGAGGCGGACCGGGCGTTGCGCCGCGCGCTACACCTGGCGGACCAGCACCGGGCGCGGCTGACCCTGCTCCACGTGCTGCCGGAGGCGGCGCCCCTGGGCGCCCTGCGCGAGGACGTGGAGGCCGAGCTGCGCCAGCGCCTGGACGCCGGCGATGCCCAGGCGCCGGAGCCGCGCATCCGCGTCGTCGCCGGCCGCCCCGCCGAGGCGATCCTGGCTTGCCTCGCCGAGGACGGCTGCGACCTCCTGGTGCTGGGCGCCCACCACCGTGCGCCAGCGCGCTTCGCCGGCAGCAACCTGGAACGCCTGGCCCGGGACTGCCCGGTGCCGCTGCTGCTGGCCACCGGGGACGAGCCCGGCCCCTATGGCCGCGCCCTGGTGGCCCTGGATGCCTCCCGCTGCGCACGGCTGGCCCTGGAGCTGACCTACCTGCTGCTGCCGGCCGACGCTGAGCTGCGGGCCCTGCACGTGTTCGAGGAAGACGCCGGCGCGGCGCCGGACCCGGCCGACGCCTACTGGCAGGCCCGGGGCGCGCTGATGGAGCGGCGCTTCAGCGAGGAGCGCGCCGGCCTGCCAGACAACGGGCCTCGGCTGGGCCTGGACGTCCGGCGCGGGTGCCTGCCGGAGACCCTTCTGGAGGCCATCGCCCAGCGCCGCACGGCCCTGCTCGCCCTCGGCCACCACGCCCGCGGCCCCTACGCCCAGCCCCATCCAGGCCAGTTGGCGCAGCGCATGCTGCAGGCGCCACCCTGCGACCTGCTGCTGGTGCGCTGAGCCGCCAGACAGTACCCATGCCCGTTGGTTCCACCTTTATCGGCCTCTCGTCGGAAAACGGCCGCAGCGTTTGCCTGGACCCCGATCGGCCGGGATAATGCCGGCACCCTTGCCGGTGCAAATGACGACAAGCCCTCGGTCGTTACGCAGTGAAATCCGGTGGATAAAAACAACCCGCAGGGCCGGGACTGAGCTGTACGCGTGATGCAATTCGATATCGACCAATGGCGTGCCTGGGCCCCCGGCCTGGACAGCGCGGAAGACTGGCGTGCCTGGTGCGCGGCACCGCGCCGGCTGATCGATGCGCAGCAGCAGCCGGATGTCGGCTTCCTTCCCGCCCTGCAGCGTCGTCGCCTGAGCCGGCTGGCGCGGATGATGTTCCACGTGGCCTGGCCCCTGGCCGCCGACCACCCGCCGCTGCCCCTGGTGTTCCTGTCCCGCCACGGCGAGACGCCGCGGACCCTGGCGATCCTCACCGACCTCGCCCGCGACGAACCCCTGTCGCCGACCCAGTTCAGCCTCTCCGTGCACAACGCGATCATCGGCCTGTGGTCGATCCTGCGCCAGGACACCAGCGAGATGACCGCCCTGGCCGCCGAGGGCGACGGCCTGGAGCAGGCCGTACTGGACGCCTGCGGGCTGCTCGCCGACGGCGCGCCGGCGGTGCTGCTGGTGGTGGCCGAGGAGGCGCCGCCGGCGCTGTTCGACGGTCACATCGACGACGTGCCCTTCCCCTACGCCGTAGCCCTGCGTTTGAGCGCCGGGCAGGGCTGGAGCCTGGCCCTGGAAAACGGCGACGGCCCCCGCGCCGACTGGCCCCACTCACTGAACCTGCTGCGCTGCCTGCTGGGCCTGCAGCCCTCCCTCCGCCACCACTGGAAGCGCCGGCAATGGACCTGGTCACGCCCACATCCGTGAAGCGCTACAGCCCGCCCTTCGCCTGGCGGCTGCTGGCGACCGCGCTGAGCTTCGCGCTGTTCGGCATCGGCGGGGTGATCCTGCGGGTGGCGATCTTCCCGCTGCTCGCGCTGCTGCCGGGCGATCGCCTGACCCATCGCCGCCGCGCCCGGGCCACGGTCAGCCGCCTGTTCCACCTGTTCGTCCAGTTCATGTCCCGCAGCGGCGTGCTCAGCTACGAGATCCAGGGCGTGGAGCGCCTGGGCCAGCCCGGGCAGATGGTGATCGCCAACCACCCCTCGCTGATCGACGTGGTGATGCTCATCGCCTGCATCCGCGACAGCAACTGCGTGGTCAAGCAGAGCCTGTGGGACAACCCCTGCATGCGCGGGCCGATCCGCGCCTGCGGCTACATCAGCAACAGCGGCAGCCTGGACATGCTGGACGAAGCCGCCGGCGCCCTGCGCGAGGGCCAGACCCTGATCGTCTTCCCCGAGGGCACCCGCACCACTCCCGGGCGGCCGCCGGAATTCCATCGCGGCGCCGCCGCCATCGCCCTGCGCGGGGCACGCCTGGTCACCCCGGTGGTGATCAGCGTGTACCCCACCACCCTGACCAAGGCCGAGCCCTGGTACCGCATCCCGTCCCGGCGCTTCCACGTCTGCCTGCGGGTCGGCGAACCCATCGACCCCGCCCGGTTCGCCAGCCTGGGACCCGCACCGCTCGCCTCGCGGCGGCTCAACGATCATTTGCATCAGTACTTCATGAAGGAGCTCGCCGCCGATGAGCGATCTGCATCTCGAGATTAAGAACCTGATCATCGAAGCGCTCGGCCTCGAAGACATGACCCCGGCCGACCTGCCGTCGGACCTGACCCTGTTCGGCGAGGGACTCGGCCTGGATTCGGTGGACGCCCTGGAACTGGGCCTGGCGATCCAGAAGCGCTTCGGCATCAAGATCGACGCCGAGGCCAAGGACACCCGCACGCACTTCGCCAACGTGGCCAGCCTCGCGGCCTTCGTTTCGGCACACCAGGCCGCCTGAGGACGCACCATGCAGAACCGTGATGAAATCTTCGCCGCCCTGCGCGACGCCATGGTGGAACTGTTCGAGCTGGAGCCTTCGCGGGTGACCCTCGAGGCCAACCTCTATGAAGACCTGGAAATCGACAGCATCGACGCCGTCGACCTGATCGACCACATCAAGCGCCAGACCGGGCAGAAAGTCGCCGCCGAGGACTTCAAGGCGGTGCGTACCGTGGGCGACGTGGTCAACGTGGTGGAGCGCCTGGTGCGCGGCGCCTGACCGCTCCGGCGGGCCCAGGCTGGCGCCCGCCCTGCCGCACGCCGCGGTGACCGGCGACGCTCCGGCGTCCGCCAGCGAATGCAAGGACGCGCAAGGATCGAACGCAGACGAGGGCCGCGCGGCGGCCGTGACCGGTATGAATCGATTGTTCGGCCTGCTCCTGCTGCTCGCGGGGCTGGCCTACCCCTTCGCCGTCTATTACGGCCTGGAACACCAGCTCTCGCCCCGGCTGTTCGCCCTGCTGCTGGGCGCACTGTGGCTGCTGCGGGCGCTGTCCGGCGGCGCCCGCCCCGGTGGGCTCTGGCTGGCCCTGGCCGGCCTGGGTTTCTGCGTGCTGCTGGGCCTGGCCGGCGACCCCCACCTGCTGCGGGGCTACCCGGTGCTGCTGAACCTGCTGCTGTTCGCCGCGTTCGGCGCCAGCCTGTACCGCGGCATGCCGGTGGTGGAGCGCCTGGCGCGCCTGCGCGAACCCGACCTGCCGCCCCACGCGGTGCGCTACACGCGCCAGGTCACCCGGGTCTGGGCCGGCTTCTTCCTGTGCAGCGCGCTGGTCTCCTGCGCCCTGGCGCTGTGGGCGCCGCTGGCCTGGTGGACCCTGTACACCGGGCTGATCGCCTACGGCCTGATGGGCGCACTGTTCGCCGGCGAATGGCTGGTGCGCCAGCGGGTACGCCGCCATGCCTGAGCACGCCATGCCCCTGCCGGATACCTGGATCGACCTGCACCGCCAACTGAGCGCCAACCGCCCCGGGCGCCCGGTGGCCCTCGGCCCGCGCCTGGAACACCCCGCCCTGGTGCACCGCACCCTGGTGGTGGCCGGCGCCCTGCGCGAGCGCGGCGTGACCCGGGTGGCGCTGTACCTGGAAGACGCCGCCGACCTGGCCAGCGCCCTGCTGGGCGCCTGGCGCGCCGGCGCCGAGGTGCTGCTGCCAGCCGATCCCCAGCCACGCACCCGCGAGCGCCTGGCCGGCGCGGACACCCTCTGGCTGGACGACCTGGACGGCCTGGAGGCCGCCCCGCTGGCCCCCGCCGACCTCGACCCCCAGGCCTGCCGCCTGGTGCTGTGCACCTCCGGCTCCAGCGGTGAAGCCAAGCCCATCGGCAAGACCCTGCACCAGCTGGCCACCGAGGTGGAGGCCCTGGAGCGCCTGTGGGGCGCCGGCCTGGGCGACGCCACGGTGCTCGGCAGCGTCGCCGCCCAGCACATCTACGGCCTGCTGTTCCGCGTGCTCTGGCCGCTCTGCGCCGGCCGGCCATTCCTGCGCCGGGCGCAGCCGTTCCCCGAGGACCTGCAGCGGGAGAGCCGCGCCCTGGGCGGCGCCTTCGCCTGGGTGGCCAGCCCGGCGCTGCTCAAGCGCATGGGGGACAACCTGGACTGGCCGGCGCTGCGGCCACTGCGCCGGGTGTTTTCCTCCGGCGGCGAGCTGCCCGCTGAGGCCGCCGCGCGCCTGCACGAACGCCTCGGCCAATGGCCCACGGAAATCTACGGCAGTTCCGAGACCGGCGGCATCGCCTGGCGCCAGGGCGAGACGC
The DNA here is from genome assembly GCF_007109405.1 of Pseudomonas mangiferae. Taxonomy (GTDB): domain Bacteria; phylum Pseudomonadota; class Gammaproteobacteria; order Pseudomonadales; family Pseudomonadaceae; genus Pseudomonas_T; species Pseudomonas_T mangiferae. The sequence goes on along the minus strand of NZ_VJOY01000007.1, from coordinate 248,549 downwards.
GCTGGCAGCCGTTCGCCGGGGTTGCGCTGGGCCTGGACGCCGACGGCGCGCTGCACCTGACCTCGCCCTACCTGCCGCCGGGCCACCGCGAGCAGACCGCCGACGCCGCGGAACTGGACGCCGACGGCCGCTTCCGCCTGCTGGGGCGCCTGGACCGCATCGTCAAGCTGGAGGAAAAGCGCATCTCCCTGCCGATGCTGGAGCGGGCCCTGGCCGAGCACCCCTGGGTGGCCGAGGCGCGCCTGGGGGTAGTCCGCGAGGGCCGCGCCTCCCTGGGCGCCCTGCTGGTGCCCAGCGACGCCGGCCTGCACGCCCTGCGCAACCAGGGACGACGCGCCCTCACCGAGACCCTGCGCCGGCACCTGGCCGGCCACTGCGAGGCCCTGGCCCTGCCGCGCCGCTGGCGCCTGCTGGCGGCCCTGCCCTACACCAGCCAGGGCAAGCTGCCCCAGGCCGAGGTGGAGCGCATCCTGGCGGCGCCACGTCCGCTGCAGGGCGAGCCCGGGGAGGCCCGGGACACCGACGGCGAATGGCAGCTGCGGCTGCAGGTGCCATTGGACCTGGCCTACTTCAGCGGCCACTTTCCCCACACCCCGGTGCTCCCCGGGGTGGTCCAGGTGGACTGGGCGCAGCAGCTGGCGCGGCGCTACCTGGCCCTGCCGCCGCGCTTCGCCGGCCTGGAGGTGCTGAAGTTCCAGCAGTTGATACGGCCCGGCGACACCCTGGTCCTGAGCCTGCGCTTCGACGCCGAGCGGGGCAAACTGCACTTCGCCTACCGCAACGGCGACGCGCCCTGCTCGTCGGGGCGCATCCTGCTGGAGAACGCCCCCGATGCGTGACGCCCTGGCCATGGGCCGCGGTCCCCTCTTCCGCCCCTGCGCGGTGGTGCCGGTGTACAACCACGAACACGCCCTGCCGGTGGTGGTGGAGGCCCTGGTGCAGGCGCACCTGCCCTGCCTGCTGGTGGATGACGCCTCGTCCCCCGCCTGCGCCGCGGTGATGGACACCCTGGCCGACCAGCGCGACGTTCACCTGGTGCGCCTGGCGGTGAACCAGGGCAAGGGCGGCGCGGTGATGATCGGCCTGCGGGAAGCCGCGCGCCTGGGCTACACCCACGCGCTGCAGGTGGACGCCGACGGCCAGCACGACCTGGAGGACGTGGAAGACTTCCTCGAAGCGGCGCGGCTGGAACCCGACGCGCTGATCTGCGGCTACCCGCGCTTCGACGAGAGCGTGCCCAAGAGCCGCTTTTACGCCCGCTACCTGACCCATGTCTGGGTGTGGATCAACAGCCTGTCCCTGTCGATCCGCGACTCCATGTGCGGCTTCCGGGTCTACCCGCTGCCGCCGGTGCTGGCGCTGATCGACCAGGTGCGCATCGGCCGGCGCATGGACTTCGACTCGGAGATCCTGGTGCGCCTGGCCTGGCGCGGGCAGCCCATGCGCTGGCTACCGGTCCGGGTCCACTACCCCCTGGACGGCGTCTCCCACTTCCGCCTGTGGCAGGACAACGCGCTGATCTCGAAGATGCACGCGCGGCTGTTCGTCGGCATGCTCTGGCGCGCGCCGGCGATCCTCCTGCGGCGGTGGCGCCGGTGAGCGCACCCCGCGAGTCGCGCCACTGGGCGGCGCAGCGCGAGCGCGGCAGTTTCCAGCTGATGCGCCTCACCGCCTGGCTCGCGCGCCACCTCGGGCGCCGCGCCCTGGCGCCGCTGCTGTACCTGATCGTCACCTACTTCTTCCTCTTCGGCGGGCCCGCGCGGCGCGCCATCGCCCAGTACCAGCGCTACCTCGCCGCCTGGAGCGGGCAACCCCGGCTCAACCCCACCCGCGCCTCGCTGTTCGCCCAGTTCATGGCCTTCGCCGACGCCCTGCTGGACAAGCTGGACGTCTGGGGCGGGCGGCTGGCGGTGGCCCAGGTGCGCATCGACGACCCGGCCGGCCTGCGCGCGGCCATGCACAGCGGCCGGGGCCAGCTGCTGGTGGGCGCCCACCTGGGCAACCTGGAGGTCTGCCAGGCCCTGGCGGAGCTGGGCGAGAACCTCACCCTCAACGTGCTGGTGCACACCAAGCACGCCGAGCACTTCAACCGCCTGCTGCGCAGCGCCGGTGCCGACCGCCTGCGGCTGATCCAGGTGAGCGAGCTGGACCCGGCGAGCATGATGCAGCTCAGCGAGCGGCTGGACCGCGGCGAGTGGCTGGCCATCGCCGGCGACCGCGTGCCGCTGCACGGCGGGCGCACCGTGTGCGTCGACTTCCTCGGCCACGCGGCGCCGTTCCCCCAGGGGCCCTGGCTACTGGCCGGGCTGCTGGGCTGCCCGCTCAACCTGCTCAGTTGTCTGAAGCGCGACGGCCGCTACACGGTGCTGCTCGAACGGTTCGCCGAACGCATCGAGTGGCGCCGCGGCACCCGTGACGCAGTGATCGCCGGCTGGGTGCAGCGCTACGCCGACCACCTCGCCGCCCAATGCCTGCTGGCGCCACGGCAGTGGTTCAACTTCTACCCGTTCTGGAAGGATCATGACGACACCTCGCAGTGAACCCGCAGTGGTCTTTGGCGAAACGCCGCTGACCGTGGAGCAGATCGTCGCCCTCGCCGAGGGCCGCGCGGCGCCCGCCCTGCAGGACGACGCCGACTACCGCGAGCGGATCGCCCGCGGCGCGCGCTTCCTCGACACCCTGCTGGACAAGGAAGGGGTGATCTACGGCGTGACCACCGGCTACGGCGACTCCTGCGTGGTGGCCGTGCCCCTGGCCCAGGTGGAGGCGCTGCCCCGTCACCTGTACACCTTCCACGGCTGCGGCCTGGGCCGCCTGCTGGACCCGCAGGCCACCCGCGCGGTGCTGGCGGCGCGCCTGCAGTCCCTCTGCCAGGGCGTCTCCGGGGTGCGCGTGGAGCTGCTGGAACGGCTGCGGGCGTTCCTCGACCACGACGTGCTGCCGCTGATCCCCGAAGAGGGCTCGGTGGGCGCCAGCGGCGACCTGACCCCGCTGTCCTACGTGGCCGCCACCCTCAGCGGCGAACGCGAGGTGCTGTTCCGCGGCGAGCGCCGCCAGGCCGCCGAGGTTCACGCCGAACTGGGCTGGACCCCCCTGGTGCTGCGGCCCAAGGAGGCCCTGGCACTGATGAACGGCACCGCGGTGATGACCGCCCTGGCCTGCCTGGCCTACGCCCGCGCCGACTACCTGCTGCAACTGGCGACCCGCATCACCGCGCTGAACGTGGTGGCCCTGGCCGGCAACCCGGAGCACTTCGACGAGCGCCTGTTCGCCGCCAAGCCGCACCCCGGCCAGACCCGGGTCGCCGCCTGGCTGCGCCGGGACCTGGCCATCGACGCGCCCACCGCGCCGTTGCACCGCCTGCAGGACCGCTATTCCCTGCGCTGCGCCCCCCACGTGCTGGGGGTGCTGGCGGACAGCCTGGGGCTGCTGCGGCAGTTCATCGAGACCGAGCTGAACAGTGCCAACGACAACCCGCTGATCGACGCCGAGGCCGGGCGCGTGCTCCACGGCGGGCACTTCTACGGCGGCCACATCGCCTTCGCCATGGACAGCCTGAAGAACCTGGTGGGCAACGTCGCCGACCTGCTGGACCGGCAGCTCGCCCTGCTGGTGGACACCCGCTACAACCACGGCCTGCCGAGCAACCTGTCCGGCGCCCCGGCGGCCACGGCGATGCTCAACCACGGCTTCAAGGCGGTGCAGATCGGCGCCAGCGCCTGGACCGCCGAGGCCCTGAAGAACACCCTGCCGGCCAGCGTCTTCTCGCGCTCCACCGAGTGCCACAACCAGGACAAGGTGAGCATGGGCACCATCGCCGCCCGCGACGCCCTGCGCAGCCTGGAGCTGACCGAGCAGGTGGCCGCCGCCACCCTGCTGGCGGCGCGCCAGGGCGTCTGGCTGCGCCAGCGGGAGGACGGCGCGCGCGCCCTGCCGCCGGCCCTGGCGGCGATGCAGCAGGCGCTTGCCGAGGACTTCCCGCCACTGCAGGAGGACCGCGCCCTGGAAGCCGAGCTGCGGCTGTGCCTGACGCGCATCCGCGCCCGCCACTGGAGGCTCTATGCGTAAGGACGGGGTACTGCAGGCCGAGGTGGAGATCCGCGTGCCGTTCTTCGACGTGGACTCCATGGACGTGGTCTGGCACGGCCACTACGTGAAGTACCTGGAGATCGCCCGTTGCGCCCTGCTGGAGCGCATCGGCCACACCTACGGCGACATGCGCGCGGCGGGCTACGCCTGGCCGATCATCGACCTGCAGCTGCGCTACGTGCGCGGCGCCTGCTTCGAGCAGCGCCTGCGGGTGCGCGCCGACCTGGTGGAGTGGGAGAACCGCCTGAAGATCCACTACCTGATCAGCGACGCCGCCAGCGGCGAGCGCATGACCCGCGGCAGCAGCGTGCAGGTGGCCGTGGACATGGCCAGCCGCGAGATGCTGCTGGCCTCGCCGCGGGTGTTCGTCGAGGCGGTGGAACGGGCCCTGGCCGGGGGCGCGCCATGAGCCTGGCGCGCCGCGCCCGCCTGCTGACCGCCACGTTGGTCGCCACACTGGTCGCCCCCCTGGCCTGGGCCTTCGACCTGGACCAGTTGGCCAGCCAGTTGCAGAAACCCGCCGTGGTGCGCGGCGCCTTCGTCCAGGAAAAGCACCTGCGTGCCCTGCAGCAGCCCCTGGTGAGCCGCGGCCACTACGTACTGGCGCGCCAGCAGGGCCTGCTCTGGCTGCTGGAGACGCCGCTGCGCCAGGACTACCGGATCACCCTGGCCGGTATCGCCCGGCGCCAGGGCGAGGCCTGGCAGCCCCTGCCCCAGCAGGGCGCCGGCGCCCGGCAGAACCAGCTGTCCCTGGCCCTGCTGAGCGGCGACAGCGCCGCGCTGCAACGGGACTTCGCGCCGAGCCTGGAGGGCAGCGCCGAAGCCTGGACCCTGACCCTGACGCCCCGCGCTCTGCTGCTGCAGCAGATCTTCCAGGCCATCCGCATCCAGGGCGGCGCGCGGGTCGAGCGCATCGAGTTGCTGGAAACCCAGGGCGACCGCACCGTGCTGCGCCTGCCCGACAGCCAGGTGGACGACGCCTTGAGCGATGCCGAGCGCCATGACTTCGCCGGCTGACAGCGTTCCCCTGGCCTGGCGGCGGCGCCTGCCGTGGCTGTTCGCCGTAGCGCTGCTGGGCCTGCTGGCCCTGGCCGCCTGGCAGTGGCGCGACGGCCCGCCGGTCAGCGCCAACCTGCTGGAGCTGCTGCCCGCCGGCGCCCCCGACGCCCTGCGCCAGCAGGCCGAACGGCGCATGGAAGAACCGCTGAATCGCGACCTGGTGCTGCTGCTGCGCCACCCCGACGACGCCCGCGCCCAGGCGCTGGTCGCCGGGATCGGCGAGCGCCTGCAGGGCAGCGGCCTCTACGAACGGGTGCAGTGGAACCTGCAGGCCGACCTGCCGGCGTTGCGGGCGCAGCTGCTGGCCGGCCGCCTGGCCCTGCTGAGCGCCGCCGACCGCCAGCGCCTGCTGGACGAACCGGAGGCCTTCCTCCAGGCCCGGGTGCAGAACCTCTACGATGCCTTCGGCGGCGGCTATTCCCTGGTGCCCGCCGAGCAGGACTGGCTGGGCCTGGCCGAAGCCATCCCGCGCAGCCTGCCGCGCCCCGGCCGGGTGGTGGTCGACCTGGATGGCAGCCTGCTGGCGGAACACGACGGCGAGCGCTGGACCCTGCTGCGGGCACGCACCCGCGGCGATGCCTTCGAGGGCGACCTGCCGCTGCGGGTCGCCGAGCAGGTGTCCGCCGCCCGCGACACGGTGCAGGCCGCCGGCGGCGAGCTGCTGGCGGCCGGCGGTCTGCTCTACGCCGCCCAGGGCCAGCGCCAGGCACGCAGCGAGAGCGGGCTGATCGGCGGCGTCTCCAGCGTCGCCTCGCTGCTGCTCCTGCTGCTGGTGTTCCGTCGCGTCCGGGTGCTGCTGGCGCTGCTGCCGGCGCTGGTGGGGGTGCTGGCCGGGGCGGTGGCCTGCGTGGCGCTGTTCGGCCATATCCACGTCCTGACCCTGGTGCTGGGGGCGAGCCTGATCGGCGTGGCCATCGACTACCCGCTGCATTACCTGTCCAAGAGCTGGACCCTGCAACCCTGGAACACCTGGCGCGCCCTCGGCGCCACCCTGCCGGGGCTGACCCTGGGCCTGGCCACCAATGCCGTTGGCTACCTGGCCCTGAGCTTCACGCCGTTCCCGGCCCTGACCCAGGTGGCGATCTTCTCCGTGGCCGGCCTGCTCGGCTCCTACCTCTGCGCGGTGTGCCTGCTGCCGGCGCTGCTGGGCCGCGCGCCCATCGTGCCGTGGCCGGCGCCGCTGCGGCTGGCCGACGCGCTGCTGGCCCTGCGCCGGCGCCTGCTGCGGCGGTTGCCGACCCCCTGGCTGGCGGGCCTGCTGGCGCTGTTCTGCCTCGGCGGGGTGGCCCAGCTGTCGCTCAAGGACGACCTGCGCCAGTGGATCGCCCGGGCGCCGCAGTTGCAGGCGGAAGCCGAGCGGGTCGGGCGCATCGTCGACGTGCAGCCCACCAGCCAGTTCTACCTAGTGCGCGCCGCCGACGGCGACCAGTTGCTGCAGCGCCAGGCCGAGCTGGGCCGGCGCCTCGACCGCCTGGTGGCCGAGGGCGCTCTCAAGGGTTACCGCTCCCTGGCCCAGGTGGTGGCGCCGCGGGCGGAGCAGGCGCGCCTGCGCGCCGGCCTCGACCGCCTGCTGGCGGCCAGCGCGCCACTGCAGGCCCTGGGGGTCGATCCCGCGGCCCTGGCGGCGGAAGCCGAACAACTGCGCCAGTTGCCGACGCTGGACATCCCCGAGGCCCTGGCCGGCCCCCTGGGAGAACCCTGGCGGCCGCTCTGGCTGGGTGCCGACGCCGAGGGGGTGGCGGGGCTGGTGAGCCTCGACGGCCTGAGCGACGCCTCGCGTCTGGCGCGCGTGGCCGAGGGCCTGCCGGGGGTCGAGCTGGTGGACCGCCTGGGGGAACTGAACCGGCTGTTCGCCGCCACCCAGGTCAGCGCTGCCGAACTCAAGGCGCTGTCGTGCCTGCTGATCTTCCTGCTGCTGTGCCTGCCGTTCGGCCCCCGCGGCGCCCTGCGCACCCTGGGCGTGTCCCTGCTGGGGGCCCTGGCGAGCCTGGCCAGCCTCGGCTGGCTGGGGCAGCCGCTGACCCTGTTCAGCCTGTTCGGCCTGCTGCTGGTGACCGCCATCGGTGTGGACTACGCGATTCTCATGCGCGAACGGGTCGGCGGCGCCGCCACCAGCCTGCTGGGCACCCTGATGGCGGCCCTCACCACCTGGCTGTCGTTCGGCCTGCTGGCGCTGTCCGGCACCCCGGCGGTGAGCAATTTCGGCCTGGCCGTGGGCCTCGGCCTGGGCTTCGCCTTCCTGCTGTCGCCGTGGGCGGCGGACGCTGACGAAGAGTACGTGGCATGCAGACCCTGACGTTCTGGCTGGCGGTGCTGGCGCTGTTCGCCCTCGCCACCCGGGTGGGCCGGCGCTTCGGCATGATCCCGGTGGTCAGCCAGCTGCTGGCCGCCATCGCCTGCCTGACGCCCCTGGCGCTGTGGCTGGCCGAGCCGGTCTGGGGCGCCAGCGCCGCCCAGCTGACCCACACGCCGGCGATCGAGCTGCTCTACGGGGTGTGCTTCGCCCTGCTGCTGGGGCACATCCTCGGCGACGTGGTGGACCTGCGGGTGGACAGCCGCAGCCTGCGCATCGCCCTGCCCAGCTTCGCCGTGCCGTTCTGCTGCGGCGTGGCCTGCGCGGCCTGGCTGCTGCCGCCACAGCCCTGGCTCAGCGTGCTGTCCCTGGGCCTGCTGTTCGCCATCACCGCGATCCCGGTGCTCTACCTCTACCTGCAAGGCATCGGCTACCCGCCGGACGACACCCGCCGGCTGCTCCATGCGGCGATTCTCATGGACCTGATCGGCTGGAGCGTGTTCGGCGTCGCCCAGGGCAGCCTGCAGCCCGGCACGCTGTTCTGGCCGCTGATGGCCGCGCTGCTGCCGCTGCCGTTGCGCGCCCTGGGCCTGCGCAACGGCGTCGCCTACGGCCTGCCGTTCTTCGTCCTGATGCCACTGCTGCACCTGTACACGCTCAATGCCCTGGTCTTCGGCATCGCCTACCTGCTGGTGCTGGCCAGCCTGCGCCTGCCGTTCCGCCTGCCCCTGCCGATGCCGCTGTGGCGCGCCCTGCAGGACGGCCTCTGCGTACCGCTGATCCTTGCGGTCGGCGTGCTGCGGGTCGACATGCGGGCGGTGTTCGAGCAGCCGGACTGGGCTCTGCTGGCACTGCTCCTGCTGGCGCCGCCGGCGAGCAAGGTGGCCGGCAACTGGCTGGGCCTGCACTGGGCGACGCCCTCGCAACCGGCCACGGCGAAGTGGCGCGAGAGCCTGCTGCTGAACATCCGCGGGCTGACCGAAATCGTCTTCCTCAACCTGTTGTTCCAGCAGGCGCTGATCGACGCGACCCTGTACGTCGGCCTGCTGCTGATGAGCCTGTTCTGCACCCTGCTGCCCGCGCTGCTCGGCCTGCGCGCGCCCACCGTCCCGCTGTCGATGCAGCCCAAGGAAACCCCATGACCTCCACCCTCGAGATCGAACGGCGCACCGTCGTCGTCATCGGCGCCGGCCCGTCCGGCGCCATCGCCGCCGCCCTGCTCAACCGCCACGGCCACGACGTGCTGGTGCTGGAGCGCCAGCGCTTCCCGCGCTTCTCCATCGGCGAGAGCCTGCTGGCCCACTGCCTGGACTTCGTCGAGGAAGCGGGCATGCTCGACGCGGTGCGCGCGGCGGGCTTCCAGATCAAGCACGGCGCGGCCTTCGCCTGGGGCGAGCGGCGCAGCGAATTCGACTTCCGCGACAAGTTCACCCCCGGCAAGGACACCACCTTCCAGGTCCAGCGGGCCGCCTTCGACACGCTGCTGGCCGACCGCGCCGCCGAGCAGGGGGTGGAGATCCGCTACGAGGAGGAGATCGTCGCCGCGGACTTCTCCGGCGCCCGCCCCTGCCTCGACGTGCGCCGCGCCGACGGCAGCGCCTACCGCGTTAGCGCTGCCTTCGTCCTCGACGGCAGCGGCTATGGCCGGGTGCTGCCGCGCCTGCTGGGGCTGGACACGCCGTCCGCCTTCCCGGTGCGCCGGGCGCTGTTCACCCACGTCGAGGACCGCATCGACGCCGCCGACTTCGACCGCGAGAAGATCCTCATCAGCGTCCACCCGCAGCACCGCGACGTGTGGTTCTGGACCATTCCCTTCAGCGACGGCCGCTGCTCCCTGGGGGTGGTGGCCGACGCCAGCCGCTACGCCGGCCGGCCCGACGACCTGCAGGCCTGCCTGGACAGCTTCCTGGCGGAAACCCCACAACTGACCGGGCTGCTGCGCAACGCCCACTGGGACACCCCGGTGCGCGAACTCAACGGCTACTCGGCCAACGTCAGCCGCCTGCACGGGCCGGGCTTCGCCCTGCTGGGCAATGCCGCGGAATTCCTCGACCCGGTGTTCTCCTCCGGGGTCACCATCGCCATGCGCTCGGCGAGCATGGCCGCCGGCCTGCTGCACCGCCAGCTGGAGGGCGAAACGGTGGACTGGGAGGCGGACTTCGCCGTGCCCCTCAAGCGCGGCGTGGACACCTTCCGGGTCTACGTGGAAGGCTGGTACGACGGCAGCTTCCAGGACGTGATCTTCCACCCCAATGCCTCGCCGGACATCCGCCGGATGATCAGCTCGATCCTCGCCGGCTACGCCTGGGACCTGGGCAACCCCTACGTGGCCGAGCCGCGGCGGCGCCTGAAGGTCCTCGCCGAACTCTGCGCCAGCGCCCCGGAGGCTTCATGACCGCTCCCCGCGCCGCCGAGACCTACGTCGAGGAGACCCGCTTCGGCGTCTGGTTCCTGCGCAGCCACGTCTGGCAGCACCACGTGCTGCGGGTGGCCATCGACGACCTGGTGCGGCGGGTGGACGGCCCGCTGCCGGAGGCGCCGGTGCTGCTGGACGCCGGCTGCGGCCAGGGCAAGTCGTTCGGCCTGCTGCAGCGGGCGTTCCGCCCGAGCCGGCTGATCGGCCTGGACGCCGACCCCCACAGCCTCGACTGCTCCCGCTCGGAGGCCCAGCAGGCCGGCCTGGCGGTGGAGCTGCTGGCCGGCGACTGCGCCGGCATCCCGCTGCCCGACACCAGCGTGGACATCCTGTTCTGCCACCAGACCTTCCACCACCTGGTGGAGCAGGAGAAGGCCCTGGCCGAGTTCTGGCGGGTGCTGCGGCCCGGCGGCCTGCTGCTGTTCGCCGAATCCACCCGCTTCTACATCGACACTTGGGTGATCCGCTGGCTGTTCCGCCACCCCATGGAGGTGCAGCGCAGCGCCGACGAATACCTGGCCATGCTGCGCCAGCAGGGCTTCTGCTTCGGCCCGTCCCAGGTATCCTTCCCCTACCTCTGGTGGAGCCGGTCCAAGGACTTCGGCCTGCTGGAGCGCTGGGGCCTGAGCCGGCCCAAGCCGGTGGGCCAGCGGGACGAAACCCTGGTCAACGTCGCCGCGCGCAAACCCCTGGAGCCCCGTGCATGATCCTTCGCGCGTCCCTGTCCGCCCTGCTCTGCCTGCTGCTGGCTGCCTGCGCCACGGCCCCGGCGCTGCCCGCCCGCAGCCCGGCCCTGGCCTGGCCGCTGTCGCTGCACGTGCAGCGCCTGGACGGGCCGGCCGAAGCCGGCCTGCCCGAGGACAGCCTGCTGGTGATCCAGGCAGAAGACGACGCGCTGCGCTGGTCGCTGTTCGACCCCCTGGGCGTGCCCCTGGCGCGGCAGCGCCTGGACCAGGGCGCCTGGCACAACGACGGCCTGCTGCCGCCCAACCCGGCCGCCCGCGAACTGTTCGCCGCGTTGCTGTTCGGCCTGGTGCCGGACGACCAGCTGGACGCCCTCTACCCCGCCGCCGACTGGCGCCGCGAGGCGGACGGCAGCCGGGTGCTGCAGGGGCGCTGGCGGGTGACCGCGGCCGGCCCCGGGCGACTCGAGCTGCGCGGCCCGGCCGGCGAACGCTACCGCACCGAACCCCTGGCCAACGGGGACGACGCCCGATGACCGCCTACCTGGACGCCCTCGGGCTGGTCTGCGCCCTGGGCGCGGACGCGCCGTCGGTGGCCGCCGCGCTGCTCGCCGGCGACCCCGGCGGGCTGGCGCCGGCGGACGGCTGGGTCACCGGCCGTCGCCTCACCGTGGGCGCGGTGCGTACGCCGCTGGCGCCGCTGCCGGCCCCCGTGGCGGACTGCGACAGCCGCAACAACCGCCTGCTGCTGGCCGCCGCCCGGCAGATCGAGGCGGACATCGAGCGCGCTCGGGCGCGCTATGGCGCCCAGCGCATCGGCGTGGTCCTCGGCACCAGCACCTCGGGCATCCACGAGGCCAGCCAGGGCATCGCCGAGCACACCCGCAACGGCCACCTGCCGCCGGCGTACCGCTACGCCCAGCAGGAAATGAGCGCGCCGGCGGTATTCCTCTCCGACTGGCTCGGCCTCGGCGGCCCGGCCTATTGCCTGTCCACCGCCTGCACGTCCGGCGGACGCGCGCTGCTCAGCGCCGCGCGGCTGCTGCGCCTGGGGGTCTGCGACGCGGTGCTGTGCGGCGGCGTCGACAGCCTCTGCCGGCTCACCCTGAACGGCTTCGCCGCCCTGGAAGCGGTGGCTGACGAACGCTGCCTGCCGTTCTCCGCCAACCGCCGCGGCATCAACATCGGCGAGGGCGCCGCGCTGTTCCTGATGACCCGCGAGCGACCCGCCGCCGGCCGCCCGGCCATCGCCCTGCTGGGGGCTGGCGCCAGCTCCGACGCCCATCACATCTCAGCGCCGCAGCCCGACGGCCTGGGCGCCCTGGAGGCCATGAACCGGGCCCTGGCCAGCGCCGGCCTGGCGCCCGCGCAGATCGACTACCTGAACCTGCACGGCACCGCCACGCCACATAACGACGCCATGGAAAGCCTGGCGGTGCGCCAGCTGTTCCGCGCCGACCTGCCCTGCTCGTCCAGCAAGGGCCAGGTCGGCCATACCCTGGGCGCGGCGGGGGCGCTGGAGGCGGCCTTCTGCTGGCTGACCCTGAGCCCCTGCAACCCCGACGGCCTGCTGCCGCCGCACCTCTGGGACGGCCAGCCGGATCCGGCGCTGCTGCCCCTGGCGCTGGTGGCGCCAGGCACCCGCCTGCCCGGCCGCGGCGAGCGCCGGCTGATGAGCAACTCGTTCGCCTTCGGCGGCAACAACCTTTCGCTGATTATCGGAGACGCCTGATGATTCCCTGGCCCATCGCCGAGCTGCTGCCCCATGCCGGCGACATGATCCTGCTGGACGCGGTGCTGGCGTTCGACGACGACCACGTGGCGACCCGCCTGCAGGTGCGCCCCGGCCTGCTCAGCGACGCCGACGGCGGCCTGCCGGCCTGGGTCGGCGTCGAGTTGATGGCCCAGAGCGTGGCCGCCTACGCCGGCTGCCACGCCCGCCGCGCCGGGCAGCCGGTGGCCCTGGGCTTCCTGCTGGGCACCCGCCGCTTCACCTGCAACGTCGAGCGCTTTCCCGCCGGCAGCGAGCTGCGGATCGACGCCACGTGCTCGCTGCAGGACGACAACGGCATGGGCGTGTTCGAATGCCGCCTGCAAGGGCCGGGCATCCTCGCCGAGGCCCGCCTCAACGTGTACCGCCCGCCCCAGCCGTCCCGCTTCCTCGAGGAACCCGCTCCATGACCGACCCGATCCTCGTCACCGGCTCCAGCCGCGGCATTGGCCGCGCCATCGCCCTGCGCCTGGCCCGCGGCGGCCACGACCTGGTGCTGCACTGCCGCAGCGGCCGCGCCGAGGCCGAGGCGGTGCGCGATGACGTGCTCGCCCTCGGCCGCCAGGCCCGGGTGCTGCAGTTCGACGTATCCGACCGCGCCGCCTGCCGCGCCGCCCTGGAGGCCGACGTGGAGGCCCATGGCGCCTACTACGGGGTGGTATGCAACGCCGGTCTGACCCGCGACGGCGCCTTCCCGGCCCTGGGCGACGACGACTGGGACCAGGTGCTGCGCACCAACCTGGACGGCTTCTACAACGTGCTGCACCCCCTGACCATGCCCATGGTGCGCCGCCGCCGGCCCGGGCGGATCGTCTGCATCACCTCGGTATCCGGGCTGATCGGCAACCGCGGCCAGGTCAACTACAGCGCCTCCAAGGCCGGCGTGATCGGCGCCGCCAAGGCCCTGGCCATCGAGCTGGGCAAGCGCCGCATCACGGTCAATTGCGTGGCGCCCGGGCTGATCGACACCGACATGCTGGACGAGCGCGTGCCGGTGGACGAGATGCTCAAGATGATCCCGGCCCAGCGCCTGGGCACCCCGGAGGAAGTGGCCGGGGTGGTGAATTTCCTGATGTCCGAGGAAGCGGCGTACATCACCCGCCAGGTCATCGCGGTGAACGGAGGGTTGTGCTGATGAACGGCTTCAGGCGCGTGGTGGTGACCGGGATGGCCGGGATCACCGCGCTGGGCGACGACTGGGCGGGGATTTCCGCGAACTTCGCCGCCAATCGCAGCGGCATCCGCTACATGCACGAGTGGGAGCGCTACACCGAACTGAACACCCGGCTGGGCGGGCCCGTCGACGACTTCGCCGTGCCCAAGGCCTGGACCCGCAAGCAGCTGCGCAGCATGGGCCGGGTCTCGCGCCTGGCGGTGCGGGCCGCCGAGCGGGCCCTGGAAGACGCCGGGCTGCTGGGCGACGCCAGCATCCGCGACGGCCGCATGGGCGTGGCCTGTGGCTCTTCCACCGGCAGCACCGAGGAGATCAAGGCGTTCGGCAACATGCTGCTGAACTCGGTGGCCGACGGCCTCAACGCCAACTCCTACGTGCGCATGATGCCCCACACCACGGCGGCCAACATCAGCATCTTCTTCGGCCTCACCGGACGCCTGATCCCCACCTCCAGCGCCTGCACCAGCGGCAGCCAGGGCATCGGCTACGCCTACGAGGCAATCAAGTTCGGCCGCCTGCCGCTGATGCTCGCCGGCGGCGCCGAGGAGCTGTGCCCCACCGAGGCCATGGTCTTCGACGCCCTCTACGCCACCAGCCTGCGCAACGACGCGCCCCACACCACCCCGCGCCCCTACGAGGAGGGCCGCGACGGCCTGGTGATCGGCGAGGGCGCCGGCATGCTGGTGCTGGAGGACCTGGAACACGCCCTGGCCCGGGGCGCCCACATCCACGCGGAAATCGTCGGCTTCGGCAGCAACGCCGACGGCCAGCACATCACCAAGCCGGAGCTGGCCACCATGCGCGGCGCCATGCAGCTGGCCCTGACCGACGCCGGCCTGCCGCCCTCGGCGATCGGCTACGTCAACGGCCATGGCACCGCCACCGAGCAGGGCGACATCGCCGAGACCCTGGCCACCAGCAGCCTGTTCGGCGCGGACATGCCGATCAGTTCACAGAAAAGCTTCCTCGGCCACACCCTGGGCGCTTGCGGCGCGCTGGAGTCGTGGTTCAGCATCGAGATGATGAACGGCGACCGCTACATCCACACCCTCAACCTGGACGCCCTCGACCCGCGCTGCGGGGCGTTGGACTACCTGCGCGGCGAACCGCGGACCATGCGCCACGAGTACGTGATGAACAACAATTTCGCCTTCGGTGGGGTCAATACCTCGCTGATCTTCCGCCGCTGGGCCTGAACAGCTTCACACGACCTTAAAAAACCCCAAGGAGTACCCATGAAGAACAAGAACTGGATCGTCGCCGCACTGTGCCTGGGCGCCGCGCTGCCGGGCATCAGCCAGGCCCGTGATACCGCCCTGTACCTGCCGTTCGAAGCGGCCGTGGCCGAAGCCACCGCAGCCGGCCGCCTGGACGGCACCGTGAAGTTCTACCTGAACAAGAAGCCGGCCGGCCCGGTGAGCGTGATCAAGCCCAACGTGACCACAAACCAGAAAACCAACGCCTTCAACAAGAGCGACGAGGAAGCCTGCAGCTGGGTGCTGCAGTCCGCGCTGATCCGCATGCAGGACGCGGCCAAGGCCGCCGGCGCCAACGCGGTGGTGAACCTGGTCAGCTACTACAAGAAGAGCGAGCACCGCGACAGCCAGAACTACGAGTGCCACGCCGGGGCGTTCGTCGCCGGCGTCGCACTCAAGGGCGACCTGGCCAAGGTCAAGTAAGCCTTCGGCCGCCACGAAGCGCCCCGCCCCGCGGGGCGTTTTCGTTCAGGGGGCTGGCACGCCGGCGGGCCGCCGGGGGGAACGAAGAACCTGACCTCCGGGTCAACCCGGAAGTCTTTCCAAGGACCTTCCGGAGGCTCCATGCCCGCCATTGCCGTGCACTACCGGTTCCGCCAGGAACCGCGCCAGCACCTGCTGGACTTCGACGAGGCGCACCCCGCGCCGCACCAGGTCGCCTACCGGCTGATCGTGCTGCACTACGCCGATGCCGAGAACAGCCTGCTGATCCCCGCCCCGGACGACAGCCCGGAAGCCATCCTGGAACAGGCGGAAGTGCTGGAGATCCACGACATCCGCGTGCAGCCCGAGGGCTAGCCCGGCCTGCAGGGCCTGCGGCTCAGCCCTGGTGGTAGGCCGCCGACAGCTCGTGCACCGCCTCGATGAAGGCACCGGCGTGGGCCGGGTCCACTTCCGGGGTGATGCCGTGGCCGAGGTTGAACACGTGACCCGGCCCTGGGCCGTAACTGGCCAGGATGCGCGCCACCTCGGCGCGGATGGTGGCCGGCTGGGCGTAGAGCACGCTGGGGTCCATGTTGCCCTGCAGGGCAACCCGCTCGCCGACCCGGCGGCGCGCATCGCCGATGTCGCAGGTCCAGTCCAGGCCCAGGGCGTCGGCGCCGCTGGCGGCCATGGACTCCAGCCAGAGCCCGCCGTTCTTGGTGAACAGGATCACCGGCACGCGGCGCCCGTCTTGTTCGCGGATCAGGCCGTCGACGATGCGCTGCATGTAGGCGAGGGAGAATTCCAGGTACGCCACCGAGGACAGGCTGCCGCCCCAGGTATCGAAGATCTGCACGGCCTGGGCGCCGGCGCGGATCTGCGCGTTGAGGTAGTCGGTCACCGAGCGGGCCAGCTTGTCCAGCAGCAGGTGCATGGCCTGGGGCTCGTCGTAGAGCATCGCCTTGCTGCGGCGGAAGTCCTTGGAGGATCCGCCTTCCACCATGTAGGTGGCCAGGGTCCAGGGGCTGCCGGAGAAGCCGATCAGCGGCACTCGGCCATTCAGCTCGCGGCGGATGGTGCGCACCGCATCCATGACGTAGCCCAGGTCCCGCTCCGCGTCCGGCACCGGCAGCGCCTCGATATCGGCGGCGCTGCGCAGCGCCTTGCGGAAGCGTGGCCCCTCGCCGGTCTCGAAGTGCAGGCCGAGGCCCATGGCATCGGGAATGGTGAGGATGTCGGAGAACAGGATCGCCGCATCCAGCGGGTAGCGCTCCAGGGGCTGGAGGGTGACTTCGCAGGCCAGCTCGGGGTTCTTGCACAGGCTCATGAAGTCGCCGGCACGCGCGCGGGTGGCCCGGTACTCCGGCAGGTAGCGCCCGGCCTGGCGCATCATCCACACCGGGGTGACGTCGACGGGCTGCTTGAGCAGCGCGCGGAGAAAGCGATCGTTCTTCAGGGCAGTCATGGCGTTTTCCGGCAAAAAAGTGCGAGCATTTTCGCCGCAAACGCCCCCAGGGGAAAGCCGCAGCGGCGCAGCGGCAACTCCCGGGCAGCGAGGCATAGGCCCTGCAGCGGTTTATATTCTGAAAAGCTATCGTTTTTCCAAAACGGTCTAGCGAAAGGGAATAAAAACGTTGAGCATCCCGGGCGGCCCTTCCTATAGTCGCGGTTCGACTTATAACTAGAAATCGAAATCGCACTACGAGGACCTTGCAATGAGTATTAAGCAGTTCGGCAAGCGTTTCGCCTCCCTGTTCATCGCCGCGACCCTGGGCGCCTCCCTGGGGGCCGCGCCCGCCGCGGCCGACAACGAGCGCACCCTGCGCATCGGCTACCAGAAGTTCAACAGCCTGAACATCCTCAAGGGCACCGGCGCCCTAGAGAAGGCCCTGGCCGACCAGCACGTGAAGGTCAGCTGGCACGAGTTCGCCGCCGGGCCGCAGTTGCTGGAAGCGCTGGCCACCGGCGCCATCGACCTGGGCCACGCCGCCGACACGCCCTCGGTGTTCGCCCAGGCGGCTGGCAAACCGGTGGTCTACCTGGCCGCGGAGCAGCCTTATCCCAAGGGCATCGGCCTGCTGGCGAACCAGGACGCGCCGATCGCCACGGTGGCCGACCTCAAGGGCAAGCGGGTCGCCATCGGCCGCGGCTGGAACGCCCAGTACCTGCTGGTGCTGGCGCTGGAGGAAGCCGGCCTGACCTACGCCGACATCACCCCGGCCTACGTCAACAACGCCGCCGACGCGGTGGCCGCCCTGCAATCCAAGAGCGTGGACGCCGTGGGCCTGTGGGACCCGTTCCTCGCCGCCGCCCAGAAGAACCTGTCGGTGAAGACCCTGCGGGACGGCCAGGGGCTCTCCAACAACCGCACCTTCTACCTGTCCACCGCGGCCTTCGCCGACGCCAACCGGCCGTTGCTGAAGGTGTTCTTCCAGCAGCTGGGCCAGACCGCCCAGTGGGCCAACGCCAACCCCCAGGCGGTGGCCGACCTGCTGGCGCCGCAGCTTGGCATCCCCGCCGACGTGCTGAAGGTGGCCACCGAGCGCCGCAACTACGCTGCCGTGGCCCTGGATGCCGGCATCGTCGCCGAGCAGCAGAAGCTGGCCGACGCCTTCCAGCGCATCCAGCTGATCCCCAAGCCGCTGAAGGTGAGCGACGCCGTCTACCCGGAGTCGGTGCTGCCCTGACGCCCGCGGGCCGCCACGAGCGGCCCCGTTGCCGCGCCGGCAGGCTGCCGGCGCTTCCGAGGCCATACCGCCAGGAGACCGCCCCATGGGCTCGACCCGACCGATCCGCTTCAACGCCTTCACCATGAACGCCGCCAGCCACCAGTCCCCCGGGCTGTGGCGCCACCCCCGCGACCGCTCCACCCGCTACACCGACCTGGAGCACTGGACCGAACTGGCCCGCCTGCTGGAGCGCGGGCTGTTCGACAGCCTGTTCATCGCCGACGTGATGGGCGTCTACGACGTCTACCAGGGCAGCCCCGAGGAAGCCCTGCGCGGCGGCGTGCAGGTGCCCACCAACGACCCCCTGCTGATCGTCCCGGCCATGGCCGCGGCCACCCGCCACCTGGGCTTCGGCATCACCTTCTCGCTGACCTACGAGCACCCGTACCCCTTCGCCCGGCGCATGTCGACCCTGGACCACCTGAGCAAGGGCCGGGTCGGCTGGAACATTGTCACCGGTTACCTGGACAGCGCCGCGCGCAACCTCGGCCTGGCGCGCCAGCTGGGCCACGATGCGCGCTACGAACTGGCGGAGGAGTACCTGCAGGTGCTCTACAAGCTCTGGGAGAAGAGCTGGGACGACGACGCCGTGCGCCACGACCGCGCCGGCGGGCGCTACAGCGACCCGGCCCGGGTGCACCCGATCCGCCATGCTGGCGAGCACTTCCAGGTGCCCGGCATCCACCTCTGCGAACCCTCGCCCCAGCGCACCCCGGTGCTGTTCCAGGCCGGCGCCTCGGCCACCGGCCAGGCGTTCGCCGCCCGTCACGCGGAATGCGTGTTCGTCAGCGCGCCCAGCCAGGTGGCCCTGGGCCGCTACGTGGCGAGCATCCGCCAGGCCGTGGTGGACGCCGGCCGCCGCCCGGACGACGTGCTGATCTACGCCCAGGCCCTGGTCATCGTGGCCGACAGTGCCGAGGCCGCCGAGGCGCGGCTCGAGGAATACCGCAGCTACGTGGACACCGATGCCGCCCTGGCGCTGCTGTCCGGCTGGACCGGGATCGATTTCTCCACCTACGACCCGGACGCGCCCCTGGAGTACCTGGAGAACGACGCCGGCCGCACCGCCCTGGCGGCCTTCACCACCGCCGACCCGAGCCGTCGCTGGACGGTACGTGAGGCGGCCCAGTTCGTCGGCCTGGGTGGCCGCGGACCGGTGCTGAGCGGCACGCCCGAGAGCGTGGCGGACCAACTGGAGGACTGGCTGGACGCCACCGGCATCGACGGTTTCAACCTCACCTACGGAGTGGCACCGGACGACCTGCAGGCAGTGGTGGAGCGGGTGGTGCCCGAGCTGCAACGCCGCGGCCGCTACCGCACCGCCTACGCCGACGGCACCCTGCGCCACAAGCTGTTCGGCCGCGGTGACCGCCTGCCGCCCGAGCATCCCGGCCCCTCGATCAAGCTCGATCCGGCCTGAGCCCAGGCACAGGCCGGCGGCCGTCCTCGGGGGCGGCTGCCGGCCTGGGGCTAAAGGCCGATGAGGGAGACACGGCTCCCTTTTCTGGACGACGGCGAGGCGGGCGCTATGGCAGGGCCCTCAATCCAGGATTGCTAACCGAGGTTGTGTACGAAAAGTGCCTGCGCTCGGTGATGCTTCGTTAAAAATGGGTTCGGAATGCTCATTTACAGCGCGTGAACGCCGCTTCCTCTCCCATTTTTTCCTCGCCTGACCTTCGCTCGACGACTTTTCGTACACAACCTGGGTCGCCGGATCTGAAGTTCGCGGGGCAGCGGTCCGGAACTGGGCCGAGGCCGCCGGAAACGCACGCCACCGCGCCGCTGACACTCTAGACGTCCCTGCCTTCGTGCCCAACCCTGCGCCGCCACAGGCCAGCGCGGCGGTCGGCCGGAACGTGCCGGCTGCCTTTCCGCAGCCCGGTCAGGCAGCGGATGGCGTTGATGCCGGAGGCGGGCGACCGAAGGGGCGAATCGCGCAGGCCGCGTGACTCGTAGACACCCGTGACGAAGCCGCCCAAAGCGGCCTGCCGGGATCGGTGAACGGTGAACGGTGAACGGTGAACGGTGAACGGTGAACGGTGAACGGTGAACGGTGAACGGTGAACGGTGAACGGTCAGACCGGGCGAGCCGCGGCCACCGTGAGGGGGCCCTGAGCCCCGCCTCCATGCGTCCGGCCCTCGCCCACGAAGCGAAAGCCGCACACGCCCTAAAGCGAACGACGTGGATCACGCAACGCACGACGCAAACCAACGTGCCGACACTCTATCGCCCGGCACGGTCTCGACCGAGCGGGGCTGGCGCCGGGCGCCGAAGCGCCCGGCAGGCCGTCAGACGCCCAGGTAGTCGAGGATGCCTTCGGCGGCGTTGCGGCCTTCGAAGATGGCCGTCACCACCAGGTCCGAGCCGCGCACCATGTCGCCGCCGGCGAAGATCTTCGGGTTGGCGGTCTGGTGCTTGAAGGCGCCGTCCGCCGGGGCCACCACGCGGCCCTGGCTGTCGGTACCCACGGCGTGCTGCTCGAACCAGGGCGCCGGGCTGGGCCGGAAGCCGAAGGCGATCACCACAGCGTCGGCCGGGAGGATTTCCTCGGAACCGGGGATCGGCTCGGGGCTGCGCCGGCCGCGGGCATCGGGCTCGCCCAGGCGGGTCTCCACCACCTTCACGCCTTCCACCCGGCCGTCGCCGACGATGGCGATGGGCTGGCGGTTGAACAGGAACTTCACGCCCTCCTCCTTGGCGTTCTTCACTTCCCGGCGCGAGCCCGGCATGTTTTCCTCGTCGCGGCGGTAGGCGCAGGTGACGCTCTTGGCGCCCTGGCGGATCGAAGTGCGGTTGCAGTCCATGGCGGTGTCGCCGCCCCCCAGCACCACCACCCGCTTGCCCTTCATGTCGATGAAGTCCTCGGGCGCCTTCTCGAAGCCCAGGTTGCGGTTGACGTTGGCGATGAGGAAGTCCAGCGCGTCGTGCACGCCGGGCAGGTCCTCGCCGGGGAAACCGCCCTGCATGTAGGTGTAGGTGCCCATGCCCATGAACACCGCGTCGTACTCGGCGAGCAGCTGTTCCATGGTCACGTCCTTGCCGATCTCGGTGTTCAGGCGGAACTCGATGCCCATGCCGGTGAACACGTCGCGACGACGGCTGAGGACACTCTTCTCCAGCTTGAATTCGGGAATGCCGAAGGTCAGCAGGCCGCCGATCTCCGGGTTGCGGTCGAACACCACCGGGGTCACCCCGTTGCGCACCAGCACGTCGGCGCAGCCCAGGCCCGCCGGACCGGCCCCGATCACCGCGACCCGCTTGCCGGTGGGCTTGACCTGGGACATGTCCGGGCGCCAGCCCATGGCGAAGGCGGTGTCGGTGATGTACTTCTCCACCGAGCCGATGGTCACCGCGCCGAAGCCGTCGTTGAGGGTGCAGGCGCCCTCGCACAGGCGGTCCTGGGGGCAGACCCGGCCACAGACTTCCGGCAGGGTGTTGGTCTGGTGGGACAGTTCGGCGGCTGCGAGGATGTTGCCCTCGGACACCAGCTTCAGCCAGTTGGGGATGAAGTTGTGCACCGGGCACTTCCACTCGCAGTACGGGTTGCCGCATCCCAGGCAGCGGTGGGCCTGTTCCGACGCCTGCTGCGGCTTGAACAGGTCGTAGATCTCCACGAACTCGCGCTTGCGCTGGCGCAGCAGCTTCTTCTTCGGGTCCTTGCGGCCCACCTCGATGAACTGGAAGTCGTTGTTCAGACGTTCGCTCATTTCAAACCTCTCGACAGCAGCGACGAGCCGCCGGCTGCAGCTGCAAGACAATCACGGTGTGCGGGGCGGGCCGCCGCTGGGGTCGGCCCGCCGCCTGGCGCTGCTTATTGGGGGTTGGCCCGGGTGCTGGTCAACAGCGACGCGAGGTTCGCGGCCTTCGGCTTCACCAGCCAGAAGCGGCGCACGTAGTCGTCCAGGTTCTCCCACAGGGTCCGGCCCCACTCGCTGCCGGTCTCCTGGACGTACTCGGCGAGTACCCGCTCCAGGTGGCTGCGGTAGGACTCCATGGCCTCGTTGCTGATGCGCTGGATTTCCACCAGTTCGTGGTTCACCCGGTCGACGAAGCTGTTGTCCAGGTCGAGGACGTAGGCAAAGCCGCCGGTCATGCCGGAACCGAAGTTGTAGCCGGTCCGCCCCAGCACGCAGACGAAACCGCCGGTCATGTATTCGCAGCAGTGATCGCCGGTGCCTTCCACCACCGCGTGGGCGCCGGAGTTGCGTACCGCGAAGCGCTCGCCGGCGGTGCCGGCGGCGTACAGGGTGCCGCCGGTGGCGCCGTACAGGCAGGTGTTGCCGACGATGGCGGTGTCCTGGGTGCGGAACGGGCTGCCCGCGGGCGGGGTGATCACCACGCGGCCACCGGTCATGCCCTTGCCCACGTAGTCGTTGGCATCGCCTTCCAGGTAGAGGTTGAGGCCGCCGGCGTTCCACACGCCGAAGCTCTGCCCGGCGGTGCCCTTGAAGCGGAAGGTGATGGGTGCGCGGGCCATGCCCTGGTTGCCGTGCACCCGGGCGATCTCGCCGGACACCCGGGCGCCGATGGACCGGTCGCAGTTGCAGATATCCAGGGCGAACTCGGCGCCACAGGCATCGGCGATGGCCGGCCGTGCCAGCTCCACCATTTTCTCGGCCAGCAGGCCGGGGTCAAAGGGCGGGTTCCGCTCCACTTCGCAGAACTGCGGCTTGTCCGCCGGGATGCGGTCGCTGCCCAGCAGCGGCGAGAGGTCCAGGTAGCCCTGCTTCTCGGTCTCGCCGGGCAGCAGCTGCAGCAGGTCGGTGCGGCCGATCAGCTCGCCCAGGCTGCGCACGCCGAGGCGCGCCAGCCATTCGCGGGTTTCTTCGGCGATGTAGGTGAAGAAGTTGGTGACCATCTCCACCGTGCCGATGAAGTGGTCCTTGCGCAGCTTGTCGTTCTGGGTGGCGACGCCGGTGGCGCAGTTGTTCAGGTGGCAGATGCGCAAGTACTTGCAGCCCAGGGCGATCATCGGCGCGGTGCCGAAGCCGAAGCTCTCGGCGCCGAGGATGGCCGCCTTGACCACGTCCAGGCCGGTCTTCAGGCCACCGTCGGTCTGCACCCGCACCTTGCCCCGCAGGTCGTTGCCGCGCAGGGTCTGGTGGGTCTCGGCGAGGCCCAGTTCCCAGGGCGCGCCGGCGTACTTGATGGAGGTCAGCGGCGAGGCGCCGGTGCCGCCGTCGTAGCCGGAGATGGTGATGAGGTCGGCGTAGGCCTTGGCCACGCCGGCGGCGATGGTGCCGACCCCGGCTTCCGCCACCAGCTTCACCGACACCAGGGCCTGGGGGTTGACCTGCTTGAGGTCATAGATCAGCTGCGCCAGGTCCTCGATGGAGTAGATGTCATGGTGCGGCGGCGGCGAGATCAGGGTGACGCCGGGCACCGCATAGCGCAGCCGGGCGATCAGGCCGTTGACCTTGCCGCCGGGCAGCTGGCCGCCCTCCCCGGGCTTGGCCCCCTGGGCCACCTTGATCTGCAGCACTTCGGCGTTGACCAGGTACTCCGGGGTGACGCCGAAACGGCCGGTGGCCACCTGCTTGATCTTCGAGCTCTTCAGCGTGCCGTAGCGCGCCGGGTCCTCGCCGCCCTCGCCGGAGTTGGAGCGCCCGCCCAGGCGGTTCATCGCCTCGGCCAGGGCCTCGTGGGCCTCTGGCGACAGGGCGCCGAGGGAAATGCCGGCGGCGTCGAAGCGCTTGAAGATCGCCTCCAGGGGTTCCACCTCGTCCAGCGGCAGCGGCTGGGTGGCGGTCTTCACCTGGAGCAGGTCGCGCAGCATCGACACCGGCCGGTTGTCCACCAGGGCGGTGTATTCCTTGAAGCGCTCATAGCTGCCCTGCTGCACGGCGGCCTGCAGGGTGTTCACCACGTCCGGGTTGTAGGCGTGGTACTCGCCACCGTAGACGAACTTCAGCAGGCCGCCCTGCTGGATCGGCTTGCGGCTGCTCCAGACCTCGACGGCCAGTAGCTTCTGCTCGTTCTCCAGGTCGACGAAGCGCGCACCCTTGATCCGGCTGACCACGCCGCGGAAGCTCAGGTCCACCACCTCTTCCGCCAGGCCCACGGCCTCGAACAGCTGGGCGCCGCGGTAGGAGGCGATGGTGGAGATGCCCATCTTCGAGAGAATCTTCAGCAGGCCCTTGGTGATGCCCTTGCGGTAGTGCTTGAACACCTCGTAGAGGTCGCCCAGCACCTCGCCGGTACGGATCAGGTCAGCCAGCACCTCGTAGGCGAGGAACGGGTAGACGGCGGTGGCGCCGAAGCCCAGCAGCACCGCGAAGTGGTGCGGGTCGCGGGCGGTGGCGGTCTCCACCAGGATGTTGCAGTCGCAGCGCAGACCCTTCTCCACCAGGCGGTGGTGCACCGCGCCGACGGCCAGTGCAGCATGGGCCGGCAGCTTGCCGGGGGCGATGTGGCGATCGGTGAGGATCAGCAGTACCTTGCCACCGCGCACCGCTTCTTCCGCCTGGTCGGCGATGTTGCGCACCGCCGCCTCGAGGCCGAGGGCCTCGTCGTAGTTGAGGTCGATGACCTGGCGCTCGAAGCCGGGGCGCTCCAGGGTCATCACCGTGCGCCACTTGGCCGGCGATACCACCGGGGTGCTGAGGATCGCCCGGTTGGCGTGGTCGGCGGTTTCCTCGAAGACGTTGCGCTCGGCGCCCAGGCAGGTCTCCAGGGACATCACGATGGCTTCGCGCAGCGGGTCGATGGGCGGGTTGGTGACCTGGGCGAACTGTTGACGGAAGTAGTCGTAGGGGGACCGCACGCGCCGCGACAGCACCGCCATGGGGGTATCGTCGCCCATGGAGCCCACGGCTTCCTGGCCCTGCTCACCCAGGGGGCGCAGCACCTGGTCACGCTCCTCGAAGGTGACCTGGAACATCTTCATGTACTGCTTGAGCTGCTCGCCGTCGTAGCTGGCCACGCCGTGGTCGTCGTCCATGGTGGCGCGGATGCGCAGGGCATTCTTGCGCAGCCATTGCTTGTAGGGGTGGCGCGACTTCAGGCGGCTGTCGATGTCGTCGGAGGTCAGCACCTGGCCGGTCTCGGTGTCCACCGCGAGAATCTGCCCCGGGCCGACGCGGCCCTTGGCGATGACGTCCTCCGGCTGGTAGTCCCACACGCCGATCTCCGACGCCAGGGTGATGTAGCCGTTGCGGGTGGTCACCCAGCGCGCCGGGCGCAGGCCGTTGCGGTCCAGCAGGCAGACGGCGTGGCGGCCATCGGTCAGCACCACCCCGGCGGGGCCGTCCCAGGGCTCCATGTGCATGGAGTTGTATTCGTAGAAACCGCGCAGGTCGGCGTCCATGGTCTCGACGTTCTGCCAGGCCGGCGGAATGATCATGCGCACGCCGCGGAACAGGTCGATGCCGCCGGTCACCATCAGCTCGAGCATGTTGTCCATGCTGGACGAGTCGGAACCGACGCGGTTCACCAGCGGGCCGAGGTCGTCCAGGTCCGGCAGCAGCTCGTTGGCGAACTTGCTGCGGCGCGCCTGGGCCCAGTTGCGGTTGCCGGTGATGGTGTTGATCTCGCCGTTGTGGGCGAGGAAGCGGAACGGCTGCGCCAGCGGCCATTTCGGCAGGGTGTTGGTGGAGAAGCGCTGGTGGAACACGCAGATGGCGGTCTGCAGGCGCGGATCGCCCAGGTCCGGATAGAACGCGGCGAGGTCCGCCGGCATCATCAGGCCCTTGTAGATGATGGTCTTGTGGGAAAAGCTGCAGATGTAGTGGTCGGTGTCGTCGGCGTTGGCCACCGAGGAGCGGCGCCGGGCACTGAACAGCTTGACCGCGAACTGCTGGTCGCTCAGGCCTTCGCCGCCGATGAACACCTGCTCGATGCGCGGCAGGCGCTCCAGGGCCAGCTGGCCCAGCACCGAGGTGTCGAAGGGGACCGGGCGCCAGCCCACCAGGTCGAGGCCGGCGGCGAGGATCTCCCGGTTCATGTGCTCGCGGGCGCGCTCGGCGCGTTCCGGGTCCTGGTTGAAGAACACCATGCCCACCGCGTACTGGGCGGGCAGCGCCTTGGAAAACTGCTCCTGGGCAATCGCCCGCAGGAACGCATCGGGCTTCTGCATCAGCAGGCCACACCCGTCCCCGGTCTTGCCGTCGGCGTTGATGCCGCCGCGGTGGGTCATGCAGGTCAGGGCTTCGATGGCGGTCTGCAGCAGGTGATGGCTCGCTTTACCCTGCATATGGGCGATCAGACCGAAGCCGCAGTTATCCTTGAACTCATCAGGATGGTACAGACCTGCTTTCATAGGGAACTCTCACCAGACTGCCTTTTAGGAAGGCTAATTACTTTTAATACATAGGCTTACCTGAGCGCAGGACGAAGCGCCGGCTTTTGCGCAGGCAAAGGGAGGCCATTGTACATAGGCGAGGGGGCCGTCACAAATTTCAGTGACGTACCTATGAATTTTTATGTCGCTAAAAAGAAGGATAAGACCGAGAGGTCATGCTAGCGACTGGCGAGTCATGGACCGCACCAGCCCCTAACGGGACTGGGCGATATCCTGCTGGATGCTGCCGAAGGTGCGTGGCCAGGGCTTCCCGGCCTGGACCTTGGCGGGTAGTGCCTTGACCGCAGCCTGGGCGGCGTTGCGGTTGGCGAAGTTGCCGTAGGTCACTACGTAGAGCGGCTGCCCCTGGTGCATCTTCTTGAAGTAGCGGTAGTCGCCCCCGTTCTGCTGGACGAACGCCTTGGCGCTGCTCTCGGCGCGAGTACCGAGAATCTGCAGGGCGAAGTTCCCGGCGCTCTGGGCACGGTACCACTCGCCGCCGGCACCTGCAGTGCTGCCTGAGGAAGCGGCTGGCGCGCTGGCGACCGAGGTGGGCTTGGTCTCCTTGGGCTTGGCCGCAGGGACGGGCTTGGCCGCGTTCTGTGCCGGCTTGGGCGCCGCGGCAATGGGAGTCGACGGTGCCACCGGCGTGGCTGGCTTGGCAGCCGGGGCATTGGCCGGGGCCGGCGGCGTGACCGCAGCAGTGGTAGGCGCCGGAGCGGGTGCGGGCGTCGGTTTCGGGGCTGCCGCAGGCGCCGGAGTCGGCACGGGTGCAGGCGCCGGACTGATGGGCTGTGCCGGGGCCGGCGGGGCGCTGGCGACCGCACCAGCGGGCGGCGCCATGGTGGTGACGGTGGGCGGCGTGGGGTTGCTCAGCGGCTGGCTGCCGGGCGGGTCTTCCGGCTCGCCCTGGCCAGCGGCCTGGGCCAGAGGTTCGCGCACCACCGGCTGCCCCGGGGGCAGCGGCAACGGCTGGCTGCTGCCAGGGGTGGCGGGCTGGGCAGCCGGCGCCGCGGCGTCCGTCGGGGCGCCAGTGGCCGGAGCGGACTGGCCGAGGGGCAACTCGGCCGTGGTCGGCGCGGGCGCCTTGTCGCCGCCGGTGCGCCCCTGCATGAACCAGGCGGCCCCCACGCCCACGGCCACCACGGCCAGGGCCAGCAGGTGCTTCCGGGGCAGTGCGAACCCCTTGCGACGGGCGGCACCACGTTCGGCCAGCATCGCCTCGATCATGGTTTCCCGTGCCACCTGGTTGATCGTCCCGGGCCAGCCCTCGGATTGCAGGTGAATGTCGGCGATCTGCTCGGCGTTCAACAACTCGATACCCTGACCGGCGCCCGCCAGGCGCTGAGCCAGGTAATCCCGGGTCTCTTCCTCGGTATACGGTTGCAGCTCGATGACGTGGAAGCGCTCCTCGCCGTCGGAAAGGCGGTCGAGGCTGGGCATGATCGACGAGTCGGCGAACAGGAAGATGTGCGGCCGTCCTTCCGCGCTACCGGCTGCGAGGGCCAGCAGGGCCTGGAGCGATGCCTCGTCCAGGTCCTCGGCATCGTCCACCAGCAGGTAGACCTCCTGGCCGGTGAGGGCCAGTTGCTCGGTCTGGGCGAGGATCGAACGCACATCCGCCTGGGCGATGTTCAGGTTCTGCGCCACCTGCCGTAGCAGGCCTCCGCCCTCGGCGGCGCTGCGGGCGGAGAGGACCACGCTCTGCACCGCCTGCTTGTTGGTGCTGGCCACCAGGGCTTGGCGCAGCAGAGTCTTGCCACTGCCCTCAGGCCCGGTGACCACCAGTACCAGCTGGCTGTAGCGAGCCAGGTGGTGCAGCTGGCCGAGCACCGGCTTGCGCTGCGCGGGGAAGAACTTGAAGCCCGGCACCCGCGGCGCGAACGGATCGTGGGTGAACTGGTAGTGACCGAGGAAGGCCTCGTCGGCATGCAGAGTGGTCATGGGACTTTCGTTACTCTCCGAGCTGTGCGGCCAGGGCGCGGTAATCGGCCCGCAGCGTCGCATCCAAAACGTCACGCGGGTAGTCGGCCGTGATCACGGCTTCTCCCGGGCGGTTGAGCAGAACCAGGCGCAACTGGCCGTCCAGCACCTTCTTGTCCACTGCCATGTGTTCCAGGAAGTGCTCCGGCCCCATGCCCCCAGGAGGGACAACGGGAAGGCCGGCGCGTTGCAACAGGCGGATGCCGCGATCGCGTTCCGCGGGGCTGATCCACCCCAGGCGGGTCGACATCTCCAGGGCCATCACGGTACCGGCGGCCACTGCCTCGCCGTGCAGCCAGACGCCATAGCCCATGTGGGTCTCGATGGCGTGACCGAAGGTGTGGCCCAAATTGAGGATGGCGCGCAGGCCCGACTCCCGCTCGTCGGCGCCCACGACCCGCGCCTTGGCCTGGCAGGAGCGCTCGATGGCCTCGGTCAGCGCTTCGGCGTCCAGCGCCAGCAGCCGGTCCATCTTCTGCTCCAGCCAGGCGAGGAACGGTTCGTCGCAGATCAGCCCGTACTTGATCACTTCGGCCAGGCCGGCGGCGAGTTCGCGGGGCGGCAGCGTTGCTAGGGTAGTGGTGTCGATCACTACCGCCTTGGGCTGGTAAAAGGCGCCCACCATGTTCTTGCCCAGCGGGTGGTTGATGCCGGTCTTGCCCCCCACCGACGAATCCACCTGGGACAGCAGCGTGGTCGGCACCTGGATGAAATCAACGCCGCGCTGGTAACAGGCGGCGGCGAAGCCGGCCATGTCGCCGATGACCCCGCCGCCCAAGGCAATGACGGTGGTGCGGCGGTCATGCCGCGCCTGCAGTAGGCCATCGAAAATCAACTGCAGGGTTTCCCAGTTCTTGAAGGCTTCGCCGTCGGGCAGCACGATGGCGGTCATGGTGCGCTCCCTGAGCGTCTGGCTCAGGCGCTCCAGGTAGAGCGGCGCCACGGTTTCGTTGGTGACGATGGCGACCTGCCGGCCAGCGATGTAGGGCAGGAAGCGGCTGGCATCGGTCAGCAGGTCCGCACCGATGAAGATGGGATAACTGCGCTCGCCGAGATCGACCTTGAGTGTCCGCATGAGAGCCCCCGGATAGAGAAGGGCGGTAGGATAACGCAGAACGGGGCCCGCTTTAACGGGGCGGGAGGGCTTGCAGGCGCTGGAGGATTTCCTGCACCACCAAGCGAGGGGGTCGCTCGTCGGTCTCGATGACGACGTCGGCGATTTCCCGGTACAGCGGATCGCGAATCGCCATCAGGTCGCGCAGCACCCGACCCGGGTCGCTGGAGCGCAGCAAGGGCCGGTTGCGATCACGGGCGGTGCGGTCGATCTGCTGCTCCACCGAGGTGTGCAGGTAGATCACCCGCCCTCCTCCGTACAGGGTCCGGCGATTGGCGTCGCGCAGTACCGCGCCGCCGCCAGTGGCCAGGACCATTCCTTCCAGTTCGCACAGCTCCGCAAGCATGGCCTCCTCGCGGTCCCGGAAGCCCTGCTCGCCCTCGACATCGAAGATCCAGGGGATATTGGCGCCGGTGCGCTGTTCGATTTCCTTGTCCGAATCCTTGAACGGCAGGCGCAGCTCCTTGGCCAACAGCCGCCCGATGGTGCTCTTTCCCGCACCCATCGGGCCCACCAGGATCAGGTTCAGCACCGATCAGCGACCCACCGCGATAGCCTGGTTGTTCATGATGCGTGGCGTGAGGAAGACCAACAGCTCGTTCTTCTTGTCCTGCACGATGTCGCGCTTGAAGATCCGGCCCACGAACGGCAGGTCACCCAGGAACGGTACCTTCTCCACCGACGACGTCTGCTGGTTGGTGAACACACCACCGATCACGATGGTTTCGCCATCGGAAACCAGCACGTTGGCATTGACCTCGTTCTTGTTGATCGGCGGCGTGCCGTCCAGCGCATTGGCGAAGTCCGGCGCATCCTTGGTCACCTTGACCTCCATGATCACTCGGTTGTCCGGGGTGATCTGGGGCGTCACTTCGAGGGACAGCGCCGCCTCCTTAAAGGATACGGTGGCCGCACCGCTGGAGCTGGCCTCGCGGTAGGGAATCTCGGCGCCTTTCAGGATTTTCGCGGTCTGCTTGTCGGAAGTCACCACCTTGGGCTGGGAGACGATCTCGCCGTTGCCGCTCTTCTCCATGGCTGACAGTTGCAGATCGAGGATTAGGTTGTTGGTGATGAAGCCGATGCCTAGGCCAGAGGTGCTGTTGGCTGCACCCAGGTCGACGAATGGCGTAGGGCTGCTGCCCGTGCCGGTAACAGGCAGTGTGCACCGTCCAGCGAAGGGTCCGCAGTTGCTGCCATCCTCGTCCTTGATACCAACGTTGCCATCCTTGCCGAATCCACGCCAATTGCCTTTACCGAACGAGCCACCCCAGCGCACCCCGAGGCTTTTGTCGTAGTCGACGTTGGCTTCTACGATGCGCGCCTCGATCATCACCTGGCGTACAGGAATGTCCAACTGCGCAACAATACGCATGATTTCATCGAGTTTCTCTTGGGTTTCGTACACGATCAGGCTATTGGAGCGGTCGTCACCGATCATCGAGCCGCGGCCCAGGCCCCAGGATTGTTTCTCAGCCTTTTCAGACGTCACCGCTTCGTTTTCCTGTTCGAAGAGCTTGACGATATCAGATGCCTTTGCGTAGCTGATGCGGATGATCTGCCGGTGAAGGGGCGCCAGTTCCTGCAATTGCTTGCTGGATTCCAGTTCCTGGCGCTCGCGCGCAGCAATCTCATCGGCCGGGGCGACCAGCAGCACGTTGCCTACCTTGCGCTTGTCCAGGCCCTTGGTCTTCAGGACCAGATCGAGTGCCTGGTCCCAAGGCACGTTCTGCAGGCGCAGTGTGATGTTGCCATTCACCGAGTCGCTCGCCACCAAGTTGAGATCGGTGAAGTCGGCGATCAACTGCAGCACGGAGCGCACATCGATGTCCTGGAAGTTCAGAGAGAGCTTCTCGCCGTTGTAGGCGAAGCGCTCGGCACGCTGCTTCTCGACATCTTCCTTGGCCAGCGGCTTGACGCTCAGGGTGAGCTTGTTGTCGGTCTGGAAGGCGAGGTAATCGTAGTAGCCGGTCGGCTCGATGGTCAGGATCGAGCGACCGCCCTCGCTGCTGGCGCTGACGTACTGCACCGGCGTGGCGAAGTCCTTAACCTCCAGCTTGACTCGCAGCGATTCCGGCAATTCCACCTTGCCGAAGTCCATACGGATCTTGCCGCCCTGTTCCTGGATGTCCGGCGCGATGGCGGAATCAGACAGCTCGATCACCACGTTGCCTTCGCCCTGTTCGCCTCGCTGGAAGTCGATGTTGCGAATCGACTTGCTGGCCGCGACATAGGGCTTGGGCGCAACTGGTGCCGGCCGTGCGACAGCGGGCGCCGATACGGCGGCGGTCTGGGGCGGCGCGACGCTGGAGCCGCCCTTGCCGGGTCCGCCCACCACGACGTAGAGGTTATTGCCCTCTACCCGGGTGCTGTAGGGCGCCAGGGCCGAAAGGTTGACGATCAGGCGGGTACGGTCCTTGGCCTCCACCACGGTCACGCTGCGGGCATTGCCCATGCCCAGTTCGCGGTTCTTGGTGCCCAGCTTGCTGGAAACCCCGGGCAGATCCAGGGCGATCCGCGCCGGCTGCTCGATGCTGTAGCCACGGGGCGTACCCACGGGCTCGTCGAAGGTCAGCTTGAGCTCCACCCGGTCGCCGGGCAGGGACGCGACGTCCATCGCGTTGAGCGTGGCGGCCAGCAGGGCAGGCGACACGATCGTCGACAGGATCGAAATACCCAAAAGCGAAAAGGATCGTTTCATTGCCCGGTTCCGTTGTGCAGATCGTTCATTCTTCTTCATGTTCATTCCCCGCGCCCCGTCAGGAGCGCTCCTTCAAGGTGATGCTGCGGGGACGCTCGAGCCATCCGCCTTCGCCATCGGGCACGATTTCCACCACGCTGATCTCGCCGGGGGTGATGGCGGTGATCCGACCATCGTTGCGCCCCAGGTAATCGCCTACCTTCACCCGGTGCACGCCTCCCGCGCCGCGCACCAGGGCGAATACGCCATTCTCGTTGGAGAGCGTACCCACCATCTCGAAGACCTCGATGTTGAACCCTTCGAGGAACTGCTTGACCCGGGTCTCGTCCGGTTTGACGACCTTGTTGCCCTTCTGCGGGTGGCTCAGGTCGATCTTCACCGGCGCCTGGAACGGGCTCCTCAGCGACGCCGCGCTGTAGGTGAATGCCTCGTACGGCATGAACTTGGGCAGGGGCTCAATAGGCGTCTTCGGCCGGGCCCGCACTTCGTCCATATAGCTCTGCAGGTCGTTGAAATCGCTACTGGCATCGCAGCCAGCCAGTGCCAACAGCACCAGCGCACCGCCCACGAATCGGGTACGGATCATTTCTGCACCCCTTTCTCGTTGTAGCGGTAAGTCTTGGCCAGGATGCTCATGCGCAGCTTGGTGGTGCTGTCCTGGCTGACGGGTTTGATCTCGAAATCATGCAGAGTCACGATCCGCGGGAGGCTGGCCACGCCGCTGACGAAGGTCGCCAGGTCGTGGTAACCGCCGACCACCGAGATCTGGATCGGCAATTCAATGTAGAACTGCTGAGCAACTTCCGGCTGAAGCTTGATTTCCTCGAACTCCAGACCGCTGCCGAGGCCGGTACGGGTGATGTCCTCCAGCAGGCCGGGGACCTCGGTATCGCTGGGCAGCTGTTTCAGCAAGGCGCCGAAAGAGCTTTCCATTTCTTTCATCTGTTCCTTGTAGGCCTCCAGGTTGGTCGCCTGGGCGGCCTTCGCCTCGAACTGCTGCTTCAGGGTCTGCTCTTCGCTCTGTTGCTGCTCCAGCTGTTCCTGCAGCTCTTTCAGGTGGAAGTTGTAGCCAAGGGCAATGATGATCACCAGTACCAGCAGGCACGCTATGGCCCGCACGGCCGCCGGCCAGGAACCGATGTTATTCAGGTCGAGCTCGGAGAGCTTGACCTCTCGCAAACCGCCAAAGGACTTCGCCAGGCTCATTTCTTGGCCCCTTCTACTTCAACCGAAGGCTGGGTCTGACGTACGGTCAACTGGAACACGTTAGCCTGGTCGACCTCGCCCGCCGTCACAGCCTTCACACCCACCAGGGTGGGCGCTTCCAGCCAATCCGATGCATCCAGGTTGCGCATGAGGTTGGAAACCCGGCTGTTGGATTCGGCGGCGCCGTCGATGGTGATGTTGTTGCCGAGCATTTTCAGGCTGGTGAAATAGACGCCATCGGGCAGCGTACGCACCAGTTGGTCGAACACCCGGCCGATGATGGGCCGGTTACCTTGCAGGTCCTGGATGATCTTCATCCGCTCCAGCAACTGCTGGCGCTTGGTCTTCAGTTCGCTGATCTCCTTGATGCGGGCATCGAGGACGGCGATTTCCTTGCGGATGAAGTCATTGCGGGCCACTTGGTTCTCGATGGCGCCATTCAGGTACTGGTCGCCCAGGAACACCACGCCCGCGGCGACGATGACAACCCCGGCCAGAGTGACGAGAAAGCGCTGCTTGCGCTCTTCACGCAGCTGTTCGCGCCAGGGTAATAGGTTGATACGCGCCATCAGTCGAAACTCCTCATCGCCAGGCCGCAGGCGATCATCAGCGAGGGCGCATCGCTGGCCAGCGCACCGGCATTGACCTTACCGCTCAGCGCCATGTCGGCGAACGGGTTCGCGACCTGAGTGGGGGTTCCGATCTTCTGCTGGATCAGGCGATCCAGATCGGGAATCGAGGCGGTACCGCCCGCCAGCAGGATGTAGTCCACATCGTTGTACTGCCCGGCCGCGAAGAAGAACTGCAGCGAACGGGAGACCTGCTGAACGACGGCCTCCTTGAACGGCAACAGGACCTCGCTGTCGTAGTCATCCGGGAGGCCGCCTTGTTTCTTCGCCAGGCCTGCCTCGTCCACCGACAGCCCATAGCGCCGCTGGATTTCCTCGGTCAGCTGACGGCCGCCGAACAGTTGTTCGCGGGTGTAGATGGTGCGGCCGTTGTGCAGCACGCTGAGGGTGGTCATGGTGGCACCGATGTCCACCACCGCCACGGTCAATTCGTCCTGGTGTCCACCCAGGTGGTCGGACAGCAGTCCGTAGGCGCGCTCCAGCGCATACGCCTCGACGTCCACGACCTTGGCGGTCAAGCCGGCCAGGGCCAGCGCGGCTTCGCGCACTTCGACGTTTTCCTTGCGGCAGGCGGCCAGAAGGACTTCGACGCGCTCCGGGTTGCGCGCGGAAACGCCCTGAACTTCGAAGTCGATAGCGACCTCTTCCAGGGGGTAGGGAATGTACTGGTCGGCCTCGATCTTCAACTGGGTTTCCAGCTCGTCATCGGACAGGCCGGACTCCATCTCGATGGTCTTGGTGATGACCGCCGAGCCGGCGACGGCCACCGCCGCGGTCTTCACGCCGGACTTGGATTTCGCCAGCACGCGGCTGAGCGCCTGGCCGACCCCCTCCAGCTCGATGATGTTCTTCTCGACCACCGCGTTCGGCGGGAGCGGCTCCACGGCGTAAGCCTCCACCTTGTAGCGGCTTCCGGAGCGACTCAATTCAAGTAGCTTTACAGAGGTCGAGCTGATGTCGATCCCCAGCAGCGTATTCGCTTTCTTATTGAAGAGCCCTAGCACGACCGTTTTTCCTATCCGCATCCGTAACTTACGGATGGTTTATGTTTTTCCACATTAAATAACAGTCTTGACAGAAGCGCAAATGGCTCCCCGGCAAAAAAACCGCTTATAATGTGAACAGTTTTTCCCTTTTAGCATTGCCTTCCGCTTAACCCATTCTTTTATCTGGAAATCCATCAAATCCAATGCGCCTGCTGAAGTTTTTCTGGTGGTCTCTTGTTGCCGTTTTTTGTGGGCTATTGCTCAGTTTCAGCGGAGCTTATCTCTATCTCAGTCCGGCCCTGCCGTCCGTCGAATCGCTGCGGCGCATCCAGTTGCAGATCCCGTTGCGCATATATAGCAGCGATAACAAGCTGATCGCGGAATTCGGCGAGATGCGCCGCTCTCCGATCCGCTTCGCGGACATCCCCCCGGAGTTCATTCAGGCGCTCCTGTCGGCGGAAGACGACAATTTCGCCAACCATTATGGCGTCGATCTGAGCAGCCTGATGCGCGCTGCCACTCAATTATTGAAAAGCGGCCACATTCAGTCGGGCGGCAGCACCATCACCATGCAGGTGGCGAAGAACTTCTTCCTCACCAGCGAGCGCAGCTTTTCCCGCAAGCTCACCGAAATCCTCCTGGCCCTGCAGATCGAACGGGAGCTGAGCAAGGACGAGATCCTCGAGCTCTACGTGAACAAGATCTACCTGGGCAACCGCGCCTACGGCATCGAGGCCGCGGCCCAGGTGTACTACGGCAAGTCGATCCGCGACGTCAGCCTGGCGCAGATGGCCATGATCGCCGGCCTGCCCAAGGCCCCGTCCCGCTACAACCCCCTGGTCAACCCGGTGCGCAGCAAAGAGCGCCGCGACTGGATTCTCGGCCGCATGTACAAGCTCGGCAAGATCGACCAGGCCCGCTACGACACGGCCATCGCCGAGCCGATCGACGCCAGCTACCACGTGCCCACGCCCGAGCTCAGCGCCCCATACATCGCCGAAATGGCCCGGGCCGAGATGGTCGGCCGCTATGGCAGCGATGCCTACACCGAAGGCTTCCGGGTGACCACCACGGTGCCGAGCGACCTGCAGGAATCGGCCAACACCGCCGTCCGTTCCGGGCTGCTGGCCTATGACCAGCGCCACGGCTACCGCGGCCCGGAAACCCGCTTCCCGGGCATGACCCGCGAAGCCTGGCTGCAGGAGCTGGCGAAGCAGCGCCCCATCGGCAGCCTGGAGCCGGCCGTGGTGACCCAGGTGGAGAAGAGCGGTGTGCTGGCCCTGACCCGCAGCGGCCAGGAAGAAACCATCCCCTGGGACAGCATGAAGTGGGCCCGTCCCTACCTGAACACCAACAGCCTCGGTCCGCGACCGCAGAAGCCCGCCGACGTGGTGCAGGTGGGCGACTTGGTGCGGGTGCAGCGGATGGAGGATGGCAGCCTGCGCTTCTCGCAGGTCCCCGCCGCCCAGAGCGCCCTGGTCTCCCTCGACCCCCGCG
Source organism: Pseudomonas mangiferae (assembly GCF_007109405.1). Classification (GTDB taxonomy): domain Bacteria; phylum Pseudomonadota; class Gammaproteobacteria; order Pseudomonadales; family Pseudomonadaceae; genus Pseudomonas_T; species Pseudomonas_T mangiferae. The sequence goes on along the minus strand of NZ_VJOY01000007.1, from coordinate 212,264 downwards.
ATGGCGCCATCCGCGCCCTGGTGGGTGGCTTCTCCTTCGAGCAGAGCAACTACAACCGTGCGGCCCAGGCCAAGCGCCAACCCGGTTCCAGCTTCAAGCCGTTCCTCTACGCCGCAGCCCTGGATCGCGGCTACACCGCAGCGAGCCTGGTCAACGACGCACCCATCGTATTCGTCGACGATTACAACTCGGACAAGGTCTGGCGACCAAAAAACGACAACAACACCTTCCTCGGCCCGATCCGCCTGCGGGAAGCGCTGTACAAGTCCCGCAACCTGGTGTCGATCCGCCTCCTCCAGGCGCTGGGCATCGACTACGCGGTGGACTACATCAGCCGCTTCGGCTTCAACAAGCAGGAGCTGCCCCACAACCTGTCCATGGCCCTGGGCACCGCGACCCTCACCCCGCTGGAGATCGCCGGGGGCTGGAGCACCTTCGCCAATGGCGGCTACAAGGTGCAGCCCTACCTGGTGCAGCGCATCGAAAGCCGCGAAGGCAAGACCCTCTACATCGCTAACCCGCCCAGCGTCCCCCACGACGCACCGCCGCCCGGCGAGCTGGACCCGGAAGAGGTGGCGCAGGCCGGCCAGGAAGGGCCGAGCATCGAGCCCGCCGCCGCGGAACGCATCGTCGACCCCCGCACCACCTACATCCTCACCAGCATGCTGCAGGACGTGATCAAGCGCGGCACCGGGCGCCGCGCGCTGGCGATGAACCGCAGCGACATCGCCGGCAAGACCGGCACCACCAACGAGTCCAAGGACAGCTGGTTCTCCGGCTACAACGCCGACTACATCACCACGGTCTGGACCGGCTTCGACCAGCCCGAGAGCCTGGGCCGCAACGAGTACGGTGGCACGGTAGCGCTGCCGATCTGGATGGACTACATGAGCGCGGCCCTGAAGGACAAGCCGCCCCATACCCAGCCCGAACCCGACGGCATCCTGACCCTGCGCATCGACCCGGTGAGCGGCCGAGTGGCACCGCCCGGGGCGGCCAGCGCGTTCTACGAGATGTTCAAGAGCGAGGACACGCCGCCGTCCATGGGTGAACTGGACCCCAACCTCGGGGTACCCGGCAGCCCGCTTCCGGCGGACGAATCGGCGCCCATCGACCTGTTCTGACAACCGACGGCCCCGCATGCGGGGCTGGCGGGCACCTGGGGCGTAACGGCCGAAGTCGCCACCTGATATGCCTCGCCCTCGAGTGCCACCAACGAAAAAGCCCCGCGAGCGGGGCCTTTTCATGGAGCGGAAACGACCGGTCGATCAGTTGAACACGTCGTCCACCGACTTCAGCGGGTAGTTGGACGGGTACGGCAGGGTCGCGACGCCGGTGTCGATGGCCGCCTTGGCCACCGCGTCGGAGATCACCGTGATCAGTCGTGCATCCATGGGTTTCGGGATGATGTAGTCCCGGCCGAACTCCAGCTTGATCCCACCGTAGGCGTCGCAGACGTCCTGGGGCACCGGCAGCTTGGCCAGGTCACGCAGGGCGTTGGCGGCAGCGATCTTCATCTCTTCGTTGATGCGGGTGGCGCGAACGTCCAGGGCCCCACGGAAGATGAAGGGGAAACCCAGCACGTTGTTCACCTGGTTCGGGTAGTCCGAACGACCGGTGGCCATGATCACGTCGTCGCGGGTGGCGTGGGCCAGTTCCGGCTTGATCTCCGGGTCCGGATTGGAGCAGGCGAAGACGATCGGGTTCGGCGCCATGCGCTTGAGCCCCTCGGCGCTGAGCAGGTTGGCACCGGACAGGCCGACGAATACGTCGGCGCCTTCCAGGGCGTCGTCCAGGGTGCGCTTGTGGGTCTCGTGGGCGAACACCGCCTTGTACTGGTTCAGGTCGTCACGACCGGAATGGATCACGCCGCTGCGGTCGATCATGAAGATGTTCTCGACCTTGGCGCCCATGCTGATCAGCAGCTTCATGCAGGACACGGCGGCGGCGCCGGCACCCAGGCACACCACCTTGGCTTCCGGCAGGCTCTTGCCGACGATCTCCAGGGCATTGAGCATGCCGGCGGCGGTCACGATGGCGGTGCCGTGCTGGTCATCGTGGAAGACCGGGATGTCGCACTGCTCGATCAGGGTGCGCTCGATCTCGAAGCACTCGGGTGCCTTGATGTCTTCCAGGTTGATGCCGCCAAAGGAAATGGAAATGCGCTTGACCGTGTCGATGAAGGCCTGCGGGCTCTCGGCGTCCACCTCGATATCGAACACGTCGATCCCGGCGAAGCGCTTGAACAGCACGCCCTTGCCTTCCATCACCGGCTTGGAGGCCAACGGGCCCAGGTTGCCCAGGCCGAGGATCGCGGTGCCATCGGAAATCACTGCCACCAGGTTGCCCTTGCCGGTGTACCGGTAGGCCAGCGCCGGATCGCGGGCGATCTCGCGTACCGGCTCAGCCACGCCCGGGCTGTAGGCCAGCGACAGGTCGCGTGCGGTCGCGGTGGGCTTGGTCAGCTCGACGCTGAGTTTCCCCGGGCGAGGCTGGGCATGGTATTCGAGAGCGGCAGTTTTCAGATCAGACATGATGGCATTTCCGCTTTACTGATGAAGAGACGGACGGGCGAGGATACGCAAGATGCCAGGGCCTCACAAGCGCCCGCCCGGGCGGGCCGCGCCTGCCTAGCGGAGCACTTTCAGCCAGTCGCCGGGGCGGGCTTCGCCGCTCGGATAGAGGTCGTTGAGCAGCCGCAGGCGGGCTTCGTCGTCCTCGCTGCGGGCATCGGCGGGGAGCAGGTCGACAAGTCGCTGGCCCGGCTTCAGCTTCACCAGGTGCAGGCGCCGCGGCTGCGCCAGGGCCTTTTCCTCCGGCTTCAGGCCACGGAAGCTGGCGATGACGGAACGGAACGCGTCGTCGTAGGCCTCCAGCGAACCGGCGCGCACGAGGCCGGCGAAGAGATAGGAATGGTCGCCCTTGGCGATCACCGCCAGGCGCCGCGCCGGTCGCCCGGGGATGATCGCCATCGCACCGTGCAGGCCGTTCTGCTCGAAGGTCTCCTCGGCCAGCAGGCGATTCCCGTTCATCTGCTGGTGCAGGTAGTCCAGGGGTGCCAGACCGCGGATGTCGTCCCCCAGCACCACCGCCAGGGCGGCCTGTTCGTCGGGCGCCTGACCGATCAGACGGTCGGCCTGATTGGCCAGCACCCAGCGCTCGGGAAACGTCACGGTGAAGTCCAGGTCGGCGTGGTAGAACCGCTGGCCACGGCGCACGCCGGTGGCTGCCGAATCCCCCACGGGCAGGTCCTCCAGGTGCTGCAGGAAGACCTCGCGGTTGGTGACCTGCTGCCCGCCTACCAGGGCCTGGGCCGGGCCGGTGACCTGGTGCAAACGGGTGTCATTGTCCGGGTGGGTGTCGAACAGCCCGTGGTAGCCGGTCGGCGCTGGCTTGCCCTGGCGCTGGGCCTGATCGCGGGCGAAGTCCTCCTGGTTCTTCAGGATGCGCACCACGGCGATCATCGCCTGGGGATCGTAGCCGGCGCGGGCCAGGTACTGGGCGCCCAGGCCGTCAGCCTCCAGTTCCATGTCGCGGCCGTAGCCGCGCACCACGGCATTGCCCAGGAGGTTGGTGAGGTCGCCTGCCACCTGCACGCCGCTGCCGATGGCCACCGCCTGGCCGAGGATGCCCCAGGCCATGCCCTGGCTCTGCTGGCGCACGCTGTGGCGGGCGGTGACGTGGCCGACCTCATGGCCCAGCACCGCCGCCAGCTCGGCTTCCGAGGTGAGGTAGGCCAGTAGGCCGCGATTGATGTAGATGTAGCCGCCCGGCAGGGCGAAGGCGTTGATGTCCGCCGAATCCACCACGGTGAAATGGTACGCCAGGGTGCTGCGGTGGCTGCTGCGGGCCACCCGCTCGCCCACCTGCTGCACGTAGGCCTGCAGCGCGTCGTCGGCGTAGGGCGGGGACTCCTTGGCCACCTGCTGGCTGTAGCGGCGGCCCATGTCCAGTTCCTGCTGCTCGCTCATCATCACGAAGTCGCTGCGCCCGGTGACCGGGTTGGTCGCACACCCGCCGAGCGCGGCGGACATCAGGATCAGCAGGAGCAGGACGGGCTTCATGGCAAGGTCTCCAGCATATCGGGAGCGGTGAGGGGCAGGACCCAGCGGGAACGGGTGCGGGCGTCGCCCCGCCGGCTGCGGTCGATCACCCAGCCACGGGCCTCGACACGCTGGCCCACCAGGGAGGCAGCCGTTCGCTGCGCGTCGAAGGCGGCGACCCGGGCGGAGTCCACGTGCAGGGTCAGCGGGCCGTCCAGCTCCAGCCAGAGGCCGCCGCGGTTGCGTTCGACCCGAGCCACGCGGCCCCGTACCAGGGCGAAGCCGCCCTGCACCAGGCGCTCGGGCGTGAGGATGAGGGGATCGCGCCAGACACCCAGACCAGCCTGCCGCGCGGCGGCCTCCGCCTCATGGTGGCAGGCATCGAGGTCGGTGTCCGGCGACACTGCGATGCGATACCCCAGGCCCTCCGCCAGCAGACGGGCCTCCAGGTTGCGCCCGTCGTCGCCATACAGGTGGGCCAGCACCCGACCGTAGCGGTCGTTGCCCTGCCGGCCGATGGCGAGCCCGACCCGGCCCCGGCTGGCCTCCACCAGGGCCTGCAGGCGCTGACGCGCGGCCTCGGCATAGGGCTGGCTGGCCGCGCCGCGATGCCCCCGTTCGGGACTCCGTTCGGGCGCGTTCACGCCGATCAGGCGCACCCGGCGGCCATCCTTCAGGCGCAGTGTGTCGCCATCCACCACGTGGGCCACATCCACCCGGGGCAGGTCGTGGCGCAGAGGGCAGTCGGCGTGAGCCGTCAGGAAGGGGAAGACGGAAACGAAAAAGGCGCCCGCAAGGGACGCCTTTTTCGAGGCTTCGAGAAACATGAAGGTTTCCCGGAGGGGCTTCGGCTTATTTGGCGCCGAAGACACCGAAACGCTGCTTGAAGCGGTCGATGCGGCCGCCGGTATCCAGCACTTTCTGCTTGCCGGTGTAGAACGGGTGGCACTCGGAGCACACGTCCAGGCTGATGTTCTTGCCCAGGGTGGAGCGGGTCTTGATGACGTTACCGCAGCTGCAGGTGGCGTCGATGGCGACGTAATTCGGATGGATATCGGCTTTCATGATAGGTCCTCGGTCTAGCGTGCCGCCACTCGACCCTATGTCGAGCACCGCACGGAAACAGGCGGCGGATGATACGCCCGCGTTTCGTCCACCGCAACCCACCGGCCCCGGGCGCGGTCGAACGCAGGCGACCGGCCGTCGCCATGCCCTGCTAAGATCGCCGGCCTTACCTGGAGAACGCCCCGCGTGCCCGACGCCATCCTGCGCCTCGCTCTGCCTTCGCCGCTGCGCCGGCTGTTCGACTACCTGGCCCCGCCCGGCGTCGCGGCGGCATCCCTGCAGCCGGGCATGCGCCTGCGGGTGCCCTTCGCCCGCCGCGACCTGGTGGGCGTGCTGGTGGAGGTGCGCCAGGACAGCGAGGTGCCGGCGGACAAGCTCAAGCCCGCCCTGGAACTGCTGGACCGTACCTCGCCGCTGCCGCCCGCGCTGCTGCGCCTGTGCCAGTGGACTGCGCAGTACTACCAGCACAGCCTGGGCGACACCCTGAGTTGGGCGCTGCCGGTGCTGCTGCGCCAGGGCGAACCGGCCGAGGCACGCCAGGAACGCTTCTGGCGCGCCGCCGACGGTGCCCGGGCGGACGATCCGCGGCTGGCCCGCGCGCCGCGCCAGCGCCAGGCCCTGACCACCCTGGCCCAGCACCCCCATGGCGTGCCGCAGCACCTGCTGCCGCAACTGCAGATCAACCGCGACAGCCTGAACCTGCTGCTGGAGAAGGACCTGGTAAGCGTCGAGGTGCGCCGGGCGCGCTCGCCGGAACGCCATGGCAGCTGGCTCGCCCAGGCCGAACTGCCCCTCAACCCGGAGCAGCGCGCCGCCTTCGACGCCGTGGACTCGGCCTTCGGTGGCTTCAATGCCTTCCTGCTGGCGGGGGTGACCGGCAGCGGCAAGACCGAGGTCTACCTGCAGTTGATCCGCCGCACCCTGGAGGCGGGCCGCCAGGCCCTGGTGCTGATCCCCGAGATCAACCTCGGCCCACAGACCCTGGAGCGTTTTTCCCGCCGCTTCAACGCGCGGATCGTGCTGCTGCACTCGGCGGTGAACGACCGCGAGCGCCTGGACGCCTGGCTGGCGGCACGGGACGGCGAGGCCGACATCGTCATCGGCACCCGCTCGGCGCTGTTCACCCCGCTCAAGCACCCGGGCCTGATCATCGTCGACGAGGAGCACGACGGCTCCTATAAACAGCAGGAAGGCCTGCGCTACCACGCCCGCGACCTGGCCCTGGTGCGGGCGCGCCAGGAGAACGTGCCGGTGCTGCTGGGCTCGGCCACGCCGTCCCTGGAAAGCCTGCACAACGCCTACGCCGGCCGCTACGCCCTGCTGCGCCTCACTCAGCGCGCCGGCGGCGCCCAGCCGCCGCGTTTCCTGCGCCTGGACGTCAAGAGCCGACCGCTGGACTCGGGCCTCTCCGCGCCGCTGCAACAGGCCATCGCCCAGACCCTGGCGGCCGGCCAGCAGGTGCTGGTGTTCCTCAACCGCCGCGGGTTCGCCCCCACCCTGCTCTGCCACGACTGCGGCTGGATCGGCCAGTGCAGCCGCTGCGACGCGCGGATGACCCTGCACCAGCGCCATGGCGAGCTGCGCTGCCACCACTGCGGCCACGTGGAACGGCGGCCGTCCCGCTGCCCGGCCTGCGGCCTGGTGGACCTGCGCCCCGTGGGCGCCGGCACCGAGCGGGCGGAGGAGCGCCTGGCGATCCTGTTCCCGCAGATTCCAGTGCTGCGCATCGACCGCGACAGCACCCAGCGCAAGGACGCCATGAACCAGCTATTCGCCACCATCCAGCGCGGCGAGCCGTGCATCCTGGTCGGCACCCAGATGCTCGCCAAGGGGCATCACTTCCCGCGGGTGACCCTGGTGGCGATCCTCGACGCCGACGGCGGGCTGTTCTCCGCCGATTTCCGTGCCAGCGAGCGCATGGCGCAGCTGATCGTGCAGGTGGCCGGGCGCGCCGGGCGCGCCGAGGAGCCGGGCAAGGTGATCATCCAGACCCACCTGGCCGACCATCCGCTGCTGGTGCAGCTCACCGAACAGGGCTACTTCGCCTTCGCCGAGCAGGCCCTCAGCGAACGCCGGGCGGCCAGCCTGCCGCCCTTCTCCCACCTGGCCCTGCTGCGGGCCGAGGCGCATCGTCCCGGCCAGGCGGAGGCGTTCCTGCAGGACGCCTGCCAGGAGGCCGAACGCCTGCTGGACGAAGCCGGCCTGGGCGGTGTCGAGCTGCTCGGCCCGGTGCCGGCGCCCATGGAGCGCCGGGCCGGCCGCCACCGCGCCCAGTTGCTGCTGCAGGGCAACGCCCGGCCGACCCTGCACCGTCTGCTGGGGCTGTGGACGCCGCTGCTGGAACAGTTGCCCGGCGGCCGCGCGGTGCGCTGGTCCCTGGACGTGGACCCCATCGACCTCTACTGAGGCCCGGGCGCGCGCCGCGCCCCTGCCTATACTCGATGCCATGGGCCCGTCCGAGGCCCGCCGCACAGACCACAAGAACAAGAACGCGGAGGTGTCATGCACACGTCAACGGAAACCGCCGGGCGTACGCCCCGGCGCGCCCATCGTCTCGCCGGCTGGGCCAGCATGGCCGGCACCACCATCGAGTGGTACGACTTCTTCCTCTATGGAACGGCCGCCGCCCTGGTGTTCAACCGGCTGTTCTTCCCCACCCTCGACCCCGTTGCCGGCACCCTCGCCGCCTTCGCCACCTATGCCGTGGGCTTCATCGGCCGGCCCCTGGGCGGCATGCTCTTCGGCCACTTCGGCGACCGGGTCGGACGCAAGTCGATGCTGCTGCTGACGCTGATGATGATGGGCCTGCCCACCATCGCCATCGGCCTGATCCCCACCTACGAGCAGATCGGCTACTGGGCGGCGCTGATCCTGGTGAGCATGCGCTTCCTGCAGGGCATGGCGGTGGGCGGCGAGTGGGGCGGGGCGGTGCTGATGGCGGTAGAGCATGCGCCGGAGGGCCGCAAGGGTTTCTACGGCAGCCTGCCGCAGACCGGCGTCGGCGCCGGTCTGCTGCTATCCGGGCTGGCCATGAGCGCCATCGCCGGGCTGCCGGAGGCGCAGTTGCTGGCGTGGGGCTGGCGCCTGCCGTTCCTGGCCAGCGTGGTGCTGCTGGGGGTCGGCTGGCTGATCCGCCTGAAGGTGCCGGAATCGCCGGATTTCGCCCGCCTGGCCGCCCGCGGCGACCGGGTCAAGGTGCCGCTGCTGGAGGTGCTGCGCCGCTATCCCCGGGAGACCCTGACCATCATCGGTGCGCGTACTGCGGAGAACGCCTGGTTCTACATGGCGGTGACCTTCGCCCTGGCCTATGCCGCCAACCAGTTGGCGATCCCCCGGGACCAGGTGCTCGGCGCCATCACCGCCGGCGCCGCGCTGTCGCTGATCACCATGCCGCTGTCCGGCTACCTGTCGGACCAGGTGGGGCAGAGACGCCTGTATTTCGCCGGCCTGCTGCTGCTCTGCGCCTTCGTCTACCCGTTCTTCGCCATGCTCGGCAGCCGTGAGCCGCTGCTGGTGTGGTGGGCCATGGTGCTGGCGGTGGGGGTGGTGTTCCCGATCCTCTACGCACCGGAGTCGTTGCTGTTCGCCCGCCAGTACCCGGCGGAGATCCGCTACAGCGGCATCTCCCTCTCGGTGCAGTTCGCCGGGGTGCTGGGCGGCGGCTTCGCGCCAATGATCGCCACCTCGCTGCTGGCGGCCGGCGACGGCAGCCCGCGCTACGTGATCGTCTACCTCCTGGGCCTGGCCGTGGTGGCACTGGCCTGCACCGCGTTGATGAAGCGTGACCCGCCGCGGCTGCCGCTGCCCGACTCTTCCCACCGGGGCGCAACCCGGCTGCGGGCAGAAACGGCGAAGACCTGAGCACGGCGTCGGCGCCCCGCTCGCGGGCGCCGGCGGGCTGCGGCCCGACGCCGCAGCCTTGAGCCGCGGCCGGCAGGTGCGGATAATGCCCGGTTCCGAGCCAGCCGCCGTAGCCCCGACATGAAAGACATCATCCGCCAACTGATCCAAGACGCCCTGACCCGCCTGAACGCCGACGGCGTGCTGCCCGACGGGCTGACCCCGACGATCCAGGTGGAGAACACCAAGGACAAGGCCCACGGCGACTTCGCCAGCAACATCGCCATGATGCTGGCGAAGCCGGCGGGGATGAAGCCGCGGGACCTGGCGGAAAAGCTCATTGCCGCCCTGCCGGCGGACGAGCGGGTGAGCCAGGTGCAGATCGCCGGCCCCGGCTTCCTCAACTTCTTCCAGAACGAGGCGCTGCTGGCCCGACGCCTGGACGACGCCCTGGCCGATGCCCGCCTCGGGGTGCGCAAGGCCGGCCCGGCGCAGCGGGTGGTGATCGACCTGTCCTCGCCCAACCTGGCCAAGGAAATGCACGTCGGCCACCTGCGCTCCACCATCATCGGCGACGCGGTGGGCCGGGTGCTGGAGTTCCTCGGCGACCAGGTGATCCGGCAGAACCACGTGGGCGACTGGGGCACCCAGTTCGGCATGCTGCTGGCCTACTTGGAAGAGCAGCCGGCGGCGGCGGAGAGCGGCCTGTCCGACCTGGAGGGGTTCTACCGGGCCGCCAAGCAGCGTTTCGACGAGTCGCCCGCGTTTGCCGACCGCGCCCGCCAACTGGTAGTGGCGCTGCAGGCCGGCGACGCCGACTGCCTGCGCCTGTGGAACCGCTTCAACGACATTTCCCTGAGCCACTGCCAGAAGGTCTACGACCGCCTGAACGTCAAGCTCACCCCGGCCGACGTGAAGGGCGAGAGCGCCTACAACGACGACCTGGTCCACGTGGTGGACGACCTGCGGGCCAAGGGCCTGCTCACCGAGGACAATGGCGCCCAGTGCGTCTTCCTCGACGAATTCCGCAACGCCGAAGGCAACCCGCTGCCGGTGATCGTGCAGAAGGCGGGCGGTGGCTACCTCTACGCCACCACCGACCTGGCCGCCATGCGCTACCGCAGCCAGACCCTGCACGCCGACCGCGCCCTGTATTTCGTCGACCAGCGCCAGGCCCTGCACTTCCAGATGGCCTTCGAGGTGGCACGCCGGGCCGGCTTCGTGCACCCCGGCATGCAGCTGGAGCACATGGGCTTCGGCACCATGAACGGCGCCGACGGCCGCCCGTTCAAGACCCGCGACGGCGGCACCGTGAAACTGGTGGACCTGCTGGACGAGGCCGAGCAGCGCGCCTACGCCCTGGTGAAGGAGAAGAATCCCGAGCTGGCCGAGGACGAACTGCGCCACATCGCCCGCGCCGTGGGCATTGGCGCGGTGAAGTACGCCGACCTGTCCAAGCACCGCACCAGCGACTACAGCTTCAACTTCGAGCAGATGCTCAGCTTCGAGGGCAACACCGCGCCCTACCTGCTGTACGCCTATACCCGGGTGGTCAGCGTGTTCCGCAGGCTGGGCCAGGCCGCGGACGCGGCCCTGGACGGCGAGATCGTGCTGCAGGCGGAACAGGAGCAGTCCCTGGGCGCGCGCCTCGCGCAATTCTCCGAGGTGCTCAACACCGTCGCCGAGAAGGGCGTGCCGCACCTGCTGTGCGCTTACCTCTACGACCTCGCCGGCCTGTTCTCCAGCTTCTATGAACACTGCCCGATTCTCGCTGCCGAACAGCAGGACCAGCAGCAGAGCCGCCTGCGCCTCGCCGCCCTGACCGGACGCACCCTGCGCCAGGGCCTGGAGCTGCTGGGCCTGGAAACCCTGGAGCGCATGTAAGTGGCGAAGAAGAAAGCCCCCCCGAAGCGCGGCGCCAGCCGCTACCAGCCGCCGGCGAAGAAACCGATGCCCGGCTGGGCCTGGCTGCTCTGCGGCCTGGTGATCGGCGGGTTCCTGGTGTTCCTGTCCAAGCTCGAACCCGGCCGCAGCGACGTGAAGCGCGAGAAGCCCGAGCAGGCCCAGCGCGCCGGCACCGCCACGCCGTCGACGGGCAAGGGTGCCACGCCGACCCCGACGCCGACCCCCGGCCCGGAACCGGTGAAGCCCAAGTACGACTTCTACACCCTGCTGCCGGAGTCCGAGGTGATCGTGCCGCCGGATGCGCTGCCGCAGACACCGGCCGCCGCCTCCTCGGCGCAGACGCCGGACAAGAGCCAGCCGCCGGTGAGCCCGGAGCAGGCGGCGAAGATCGACACCGCCCGCGCCGAGGCCGCCCTGGCCGGGCAGACCCCGCCGCCCCCGCCGCCGGTGCTGGCCAAGGCGCCGGTCACCACCCAGTTCATGCTCCAGGCCGGCTCGTTCCGCAAGCAGGCGGACGCGGAGAAGGTGCGGGCGCAGATCATCCTCCTCGGCCAGAACGTCCAGGTGGAGTCCGGCAAGGTCCGCGACGAGACCTGGTACCGGGTGCTGGTCGGCCCGTTCGCCAGCCGCGACCAGTTGGCGGTGGCGCAGAAGCAGCTGGCCAGCAGCGGCTTCAGCAACCTGCTGCTGCAACAGCGCCAGGCCCGCTGAGAACCGCCGGGCACCACGGCCGGCGGTCCGATTGTGTAGGGAATGTAAAGTCGGTAAAGCTGCCGACACATCCGGAATTCCACGGCGCGCGGCGCCCCTAAGCGTTACCCGGCGACTCGCCGCCGACGCACCGTGGAGACCATCATGCGCCCCCGTATCCCCCTTCACCCGGGCACCCTGTTCCCCCTCGTCCTCCTCTGCGGCAGCCTGATGGGCGACCCGTCGCCGGCCCAGGCCGCGCCGGACGACGGCTTCGACCCACGCGACGGCGTGGAACAGCGCGACCCCCGCGGGGGCCGCCCCGGTGGCGATCAGGCGCGCCCGAGCACCGGCCGGGTCGATGCGCGACCACCCGCCGCCACCCGCCAGCCCCAGCCACCCGCGGCGCCACCCGCCGACTTCAGCCAGGCGCGCCGGGACATCCGCGCCCATCGCGAAGTCATCGGCCGCGGTCCGGACGCCCCGCCCGGGCTGCGCCTGGTCAAGGGCCAGCCGCTGCCCAACGGGTACGGCAAGCGCCTGCCGCCGCCGGTACTGGCCCAGTTGCCCCGCTACGATGGCTACGAATGGCGCCGGGTTGGCGGCGACATGGTGCTGGTGGCCCTGGTCAGCGGCATCGTCTACGAAGTCCTCACTGGCGTGCTGGACTGAGAGCACGTCGGCCGCCGCCCCCCTCCACGCTTGAAGCGCGCCAGGGCCGTCCCCATATGGGGAACATTCGGGCCGAGCGCCCCGCTGCGTGGAGTATTCACCTTGACCACCATCGTTTCAGTCCGCCGCCACGGCAAAGTCGTCATGGGCGGCGACGGCCAGGTCTCCCTGGGCAACACCGTGATGAAAGGTAACGCGAAGAAAGTCCGCCGCCTCTACCACGGCCAGGTGCTGGCGGGCTTCGCGGGCGCCACCGCCGATGCCTTCACCCTCTTCGAACGCTTCGAGGGCCAGTTGGAGAAGCACCAGGGCCACCTGGTACGCGCCGCCGTGGAGCTGGCCAAGGACTGGCGCACCGACCGCTCCCTGAGCCGCCTGGAAGCCATGTTGGCGGTGGCCAACAAGGACGCCTCGCTGATCATCACCGGCAACGGCGACGTGGTGGAGCCCGAGCAGGGCCTGATCGCCATGGGCTCCGGCGGCGGCTTCGCCCAGGCCGCGGCCCTCGCCCTGCTGCAGCACACCGACGCCCTTTCCGCCCGCGAGGTGGCCGAGACCGCGCTGAAGATTGCCGGCTCCATCTGCGTCTTCACCAACCAGAACCTGACCATCGAGGAGCTGGACTCGGCCGTCTGAGGCCAGTCCCGGAGCATTCCGCATGTCCATGACCCCCCGCGAGATCGTCCACGAACTCAATCGCCACATCATCGGCCAGGACGATGCCAAGCGCGCCGTCGCCATCGCCCTGCGCAACCGCTGGCGGCGCATGCAGCTGCCCGCCGAGCTGCGCCCGGAAGTGACGCCGAAGAACATCCTGATGATCGGCCCGACCGGGGTCGGCAAGACCGAGATCGCCCGCCGCCTGGCCAAGCTGGCCAACGCGCCGTTCCTCAAGGTGGAGGCCACCAAGTTCACCGAGGTGGGCTATGTCGGCCGCGACGTGGAGTCGATCATCCGCGACCTGGCCGATGCCGCCATCAAGCTGCTGCGGGAGCAGGAAATGGTCCGCGTGCGCCACCGCGCCGAGGACGCCGCCGAGGAGCGCATCCTCGACGCCCTGCTGCCGCCGGCGCGGGTCGGGTTCAACGAGGACCCCGCCCCCAGCCACGATTCCAACACCCGCCAGCTGTTCCGCAAGCGCCTGCGCGAGGGCCAGCTGGACGAAAAGGAGGTCGAGATCGAAGTGGCCGAGCAGCCGGCCGGCATCGAGATCATGACCCCGCCGGGCATGGAGGAGATGACCAGCCAGTTGCAGAACCTCTTCGCCAACATGGGCAAGGGCAAGCGCAAGGCGCGCAAGCTGAAGGTGAAGGACGCCCTCAAGCTGGTGCGCGACGAGGAAGCCGGGCGCCTGGTCAACGAGGAAGAACTCAAGAGCCGCGCCCTGGAAGCGGTGGAGCAGCACGGCATCGTCTTCATCGACGAGATCGACAAGGTGGCCAAGCGCGCCAACGCCGGCGGCGCCGACGTGTCCCGCGAAGGCGTGCAGCGCGACCTGCTGCCGCTGATCGAGGGCTGCACGGTGAACACCAAGCTGGGCATGGTGAAGACCGACCATATCCTGTTCATCGCCTCCGGGGCTTTCCACCTGAGCAAGCCCAGCGACCTGGTGCCGGAGCTGCAGGGCCGCCTGCCGATCCGCGTCGAGCTCAAGGCGCTGTCACCGGAGGACTTCGAGCGCATCCTCACCGAACCCCACGCCTCCCTCACCGAGCAGTACCGGGAGCTGCTGAAGACCGAGGGGCTGGCCATCGAATTCGCCGAGGACGGCATCAAGCGCCTCGCCGAGATCGCCTGGCAGGTGAACGAGAAAACCGAGAACATCGGCGCCCGTCGCCTGCACACCCTGCTGGAGCGGCTGCTGGAAGAGGTTTCCTTCAGCGCCTCCGACCTGGCCGGACAGCATGCCGACGCGCCGATCCGCATCGACGCCGCCTACGTCAACGGCCACCTCGGCGAGCTGGCCCAGGACGAAGACCTGTCCCGCTACATCCTCTGAGCCCCACCGGGGCGGCCGGCGCCGCCCCTGCCCAACCAGGAGACCGGCATGCGCATGCCCACCGCCATCGAACTGCACAAGGCCTCGAAGACCCTGGTCCTCGGCTACGGGCCGGACGAGCGCTACGTGCTGGACGCGGAGTTCCTCCGGGTGCACTCGCCCTCGGCGGAGGTACAGGGCCACGGCAAGCCGGTGCTGCAGCACGGCAAGCTGGGGGTCGGCCTGGAACGCCTGGAGCCGGCGGGCAACTATGCGCTGAAGCTGGTCTTCGACGACGGCCACGACAGCGGCCTGTTCACCTGGGACTACCTGTACGAGCTGTGCGTGCGCCGCGACGCCCTGTGGGCCGACTACCTGGAGCAGTTGGCCGCCGCCGGCCGCTCCCGCGACCCCCACGAGTCCGCCGTCCGGCTGATGCTCTGAGATGTGCGCCGCTGCCCGTGCGGCGTTTCAACGCGTCTTCGCCCACTCGCTTTTCCCCCAACCCGCGAAGGCCGCCACACCCTGGCAGGCGCATGCTCCGCGCCCATCCGCCAGGCCCGCCCCGCTTCCCCTTGCCACGCGGACCCGCCGGCAGCCCGCGCGCTCTTCCAACCCACCGCCGGCCACGCCCGACGGCCGTGCGCGCGCCGACGCCGTCCGGGTTCTTTTCGGTTTAGAATGGCCGGCGATCTTTATCCGGTGAGAGTGACATGAGCGACCCGCGCAAGGCCCCCGACCACGAACCCACCACCCACTTCGGCTACCAGAACGTGCCGGAGAGCCAGAAGGCGGAGAAGGTCGCCGAGGTGTTCCACTCCGTGGCCGCCAAGTACGACCTGATGAACGATCTGATGTCCGGCGGCATCCATCGCCTGTGGAAGCGCTTCACCCTGGAGCTGTCCGGCGTGCGCCCGGGCAACCGGGTGCTGGACATCGCCGGCGGCACCGGCGACCTCACCCGGCAGTTCTCGCGCCTAGTGGGCCCCGCCGGCGAGGTGGTGCTGGCGGACATCAACGCGTCCATGCTCAAGGTGGGCCGCGACCGCTTGCTGGACAAGGGCGTGGCCGGCAACGTCGCCTTCGTCCAGGCCGACGCCGAGAAGCTGCCGTTCCCGGACAACCACTTCGACGTGGTGACCATCGCCTTCGGCCTGCGCAACGTCACCCACAAGGACGACGCCCTGCGCTCCATGCTGCGGGTGCTCAAGCCCGGCGGCCGGCTGCTGGTGCTGGAATTCTCCAAGCCCGGCAACCCGCTGCTGTCCAAGGCCTACGATGCCTATTCCTTCACCCTGCTGCCGCTGATGGGCAAGCTGATCACCCGCGACGCCGACAGCTACCGCTACCTGGCCGAGTCGATCCGCATGCACCCGGACCAGGACACCCTCAAGGCGATGATGGTGGAGGCCGGCTTCGAGCGGGTCAGCTACCACAACATGACCGGCGGCATCGTCGCCCTGCACCGCGGGATCAAGCCCTGATGCTGCGTCAGGCGCTGCTCGCCGGCGTGGAGGCCGGCCTCGACCGCGTGCTGCGGCTGGACCCCACCGCGCGCCCGCGCCTGGCCCGGCTGGCCGGCAAGGTGATCGAGGTGCAGGGCCGTGCGCCGGACCTGCACCTGTTCCTGCTGCCCGGCGAAGACGGCATCCGCCTGGCCGGCCACTGGGAGGCACCCGCCGACTGCGTGCTGCGCGCCCCGCTGTCCAGCCTGCTGCGGCTGGCCACCGCCCACGACAAGGTGGCCGTGCTGCACGGCCCCGAGGTGGAGCTGGATGGCGACAGCTCCGCGCTGCTGGACCTCGCCGAGGTGCTCCAGGACCTGGAGCTGGACTGGGAATACGAGCTGTCGCGCTGGCTCGGCCCGGTGGCCGCCGGCCTGCTCGGCGGCCAGGCGCGCAGCAGTGGCCGGCACGCTCGCCAGACCTTAGAGTCGCTGAAGGACACCCTCGCCGACTACCTGGCGGAAGAATCCCGGGTCCTGGTCGGCCGGCGCGAGGCCGAGGCCCGCTTCGCCGAACTGGACGACCTCAAGCTCGCCCTCGACCGCCTCGACGCGCGGGTCGAGCGGCTGATCCAGCAGGCGAAACCCACCGCATGAAGTTGCTCGCCGTCCGCCGCCTGCTGCGCATCCAGCGCGTGGTGATCCGCTACCGCCTCGACGACCTGATCTTCGACGACCTGCCGCTGCTGCCCTGGTGGCTGCGCATGCTGCGCTTCGTCCTGCCCTGGCGCTGGCTGCCACGGCGCCCGCTGACCCTGTCCCGGGGCGCGCGGGTGCGCCTGGCCTTGGAAGACCTGGGGCCGATCTTCATCAAGTTCGGGCAGATCCTCTCCACCCGTCGCGACCTGCTGCCGGACGACATCGCCTGCGAGCTGGCGTTTCTCCAGGACAAGGTGCCGCCGTTCGACCCGGACCTGGCCATCGCCCTGATCGAGGAGCAGCTGGGGATGCCCATCGCCCAGGCCTTCGCCCGCTTCGAGCGACAGCCGCTGGCCTCGGCCTCGGTGGCCCAGGTCCACGCCGCCCAGCTCAAGAGCGGCGAGGAGGTGGTGGTCAAGGTGGTGCGGCCGAACCTCAAGCCGGTGATCCGCCAGGACATCGCCTGGCTGTTCATCCTCGCCCGCCTCGCCGAGCGGGTGTCGCGGGAGGCGCGCCGCCTGCACCCGGTGGAGGTGGTCAGCGACTACGAGAAGGTCATCTACGACGAGCTGGACCTGCTGCGCGAGGCGGCCAACGCCAGCCAATTGCGGCGCAACTTCGACGGCTCGCCGCTGCTCTACGTGCCCCAGGTGTACTGGGACTACTGCCGCCCGCGGGTGCTGGTGATGGAGCGCATCTACGGCATCCCGGTGACCGACCTCGCCGCCCTGGCGGACCAGCGCACCGACCTCAAGCTGCTGGCCGAGCGCGGGGTGGAAATCTTCTTCACCCAGGTGTTCCGCGACAGCTTCTTCCACGCCGACATGCACCCGGGGAACATCTTCGTCAGCACCCGGCAGCCCTGGGACCCGCAGTACATCGCCATCGACTGCGGCATCGTCGGCAGCCTCACCCCCGAGGATCAGGATTACCTGGCGCGCAACTTGGTGGCCTTCTTCAAGCGCGACTACCGTAAGGTGGCCCAGCTGCACATCGATTCCGGCTGGGTGCCCCAGGAAACCAAGGTCAACGAGTTCGAGGCGGCGATCCGCACCGTCTGCGAGCCGATCTTCGAGAAGCCGCTCAAGGACATTTCCTTCGGCCAGCTGCTGCTGCGCCTGTTCCAGACCGCGCGGCGCTTCAACATGGAGATCCAGCCGCAGCTGGTCCTGCTGCAGAAGACCCTGCTGAACATCGAGGGCCTTGGCCGCCAGCTCTACCCCGACCTGGACCTCTGGTCCACCGCCCGGCCGTACCTGGAACGCTGGATGCGCCAGCGGGTCAGTCCCAAGAGGCTGCTGGCAGACCTCAAGGCCCAGGCCGAGCAGGTGCCGCACCTGGCGAACATGACCCGCGACCTGCTGGAGCGCATGGCCCAGCCCCATGCCCGCGACCCGGCGCCGCCGTGGCGCGAGCGCCGCCGCGACTTGCCCCTGCGGCTGGTGGGCGCGATGCTGCTGGCCGGTGGCGTCGCCACCCTGGCCGGCGGCATGGCCATCACCAGCCTGGCGGCCTGGCCCGCGTGGCTGATGGGCGCCGCCGGGCTCTTCCTGGTGGTGCGTCGATAGCCAGTCGCCCGCCCGGCTGGCACACTAGCCGACCCGGCCGCACGCACCCGACCCGGTGCGGGCGGCTCAGCTGCCACGTCCACGAAGGCGGACCCACGACGACATGAAAGACTGGCTGGACGAGATTCACTGGAACGCCGACGGCCTGGTCCCGGCGATCGCCCAGGACCACGCGAGCGGGCGCATCCTGATGATGGCCTGGATGAACCGCGAGTCCCTGACCCTGACCGTCGCCGAGCAGCGCGCCATCTACTGGTCGCGTTCCCGGGGCAAACTGTGGCGCAAGGGCGAGGATTCCGGGCACGTGCAGAAGCTCCACGAGCTGCGCCTGGACTGCGACGCCGACGTGGTGATCCTGCAGGTGGAGCAACTGGGCGGCATCGCCTGCCACACCGGTCGCGAGAGCTGCTTCTACCGGGTCTTCCGCGACGGCGCTTGGCAGATCGTCGAGCCGGTGCTCAAGGACCCCCACGCCATCTACGCCAAGGGGCACGCCCATGAGTGATACCCTGAGTCGCCTGGCCGAGGTGCTGGAGGCGCGCAAGGGTGCGGCGCCGGACAGCTCCTACGTCGCCAGCCTCTACCACAAGGGCCTGAACAAGATTCTGGAAAAGGTCGGCGAGGAATCGGTGGAGACCATCCTCGCCGCCAAGGACGCCGCCGCCGGCGGCGACATGTCCGCGCTGGTCTACGAGACCGCGGACCTGTGGTTCCACAGCCTGGTCATGCTCGCCGCCCTCGGCCAGCACCCCCAGGCGGTGCTGGACGAACTGGAGCGACGCTTCGGCCTGTCCGGGCATGCCGAGAAGGCCGCCCGCGCCGATACCCTTTCCTGACTTCCCGAGGTACACGCTGATGGGCATTTTCGACTGGAAACACTGGCTGATCCTGCTGGTCGTGGTGGTGCTGGTGTTCGGCACCAAGAAGCTGAAGAACTTCGGCTCCGACCTGGGCGAGTCCATTAAGGGCTTCCGCAAGGCCATGAACAGCGAGGAAGACGAGGTGCGGCCGCCGCAGCAGCCGGTGACCCCGCCGCCGGGCCAGCCGCTGAACCCGCCGCACACCTTCGAGGCCGACGCCCACAAGGTCGACGAGCCGGCGCGCCGGGACTGAGGATCGCGCCATGTTCGGTATCAGCTTCAGCGAGTTGCTGCTGATCGGCCTGGTGGCGCTGCTGGTGCTCGGCCCCGAGCGGCTGCCGGGCGCGGCGCGCACCGCCGGCCTGTGGGTCGGCCGCCTCAAGCGCAGCTTCAACGCCATCAAGCGGGAAGTGGAGCGGGAGATCGGCGCCGACGAGATTCGCCGCCAGCTGCACAACGAGCAGATCCTCGCCCTGGAGCGGGAGATCAAGCAGAGCATCCAGCCGCCTGCGGGCCAGCCCACCGCCGGCTCCCCCGAGGTGCTGGCCGCTGCACTGCACCCCGAACCGCGCCCGGACGTGGCCGCCCCGCCCGCCGACCCGCTGGTGGACACGCCGCCCGGCGTCCAGCCGGCCGCGCCATTCGTACCCGGCGCACCCTCGCCGGCGCTGCCCGTTGGCGCGGTGCCCGGCGAGCCGGCCTCCAGTCTGCCGGCCCTCGGTGAGCCCCTCCCCGTCCAGCCCGTCACCGGCCTGCCAGCCACTGGCGAGCCGGCCCGCTCCTCCACCGACCCGTCGCCGCAGCCCCCCCGCCAGCCATGAGCGAGCAGAAGCCCGACCTCGACCCGGAAATGCCCCTGGTCTCCCACCTCGCCGAACTGCGGACGCGCCTGCTGCGCTGCGTGGCGGCGGTGTTCCTGATCTTCGCCGGGCTGTTCTACTTCACCCAGAAGATCTACACCCTGGTTTCCCTGCCCCTGCGCCAGTACCTGCCGGAAGGGGCGACCATGATCGCCACCGACGTGGCGTCGCCCTTCCTCACGCCGTTCAAGCTGACCCTGGTGGTGGCCCTGTTCCTCGCCATGCCGGTGATCCTCCACCAGGTGTGGGGGTTCATCGCCCCGGGCCTGTATCGCCACGAGAAGCGCATCGCCGTGCCGCTGCTGGTGTCCAGCGTGGTGCTGTTCTACGGCGGCATGGCCTTCGCCTATTTCCTGGTGTTCCCGCTGATCTTCCACTTCTTCGCCAGCGTGACCCCGGAAGGGGTGTCGATGATGACCGACATCAGCAGCTACCTGGACTTCGTCATGACCCTGTTCTTCGCCTTCGGGGTCGCCTTCGAGATTCCCGTGGCGGTGGTGCTGCTGATCTGGATCGGCGTAGTGGACGTGGCCTACCTGCGCAAGATCCGCCCCTACGTGATCATCGGCTGCTTCGTCGTGGGCATGGTGCTGACGCCGCCGGACGTGTTCTCCCAGACCCTGCTGGCGGTGCCCATGTGGCTGCTGTTCGAGGTAGGAGTGTTCTTCGGCGGCATGGTCCGCCGCCGCCGCGAGGCGGAAGAAGCGGACGAGAGCCGCAGCCAGCCGCCTGCACCGCTGCCGTGAACCTGCTGCTGCTGGAAGACGCCGATTTCGTCGCGGCGGACCGAGCGATCCTGCGGGACCGGCGCCTGCACCATCTGCAGGAAGTGCACCGTGCCCAGGCCGGCGACACCCTGCGGGTCGGCCGCCTGGACGGCGCCATGGGCCAGGGCGAGCTGCTGCGCCTGGACGCCGGCGAAGCGGAGCTGCGCCTGACCCTGGACCGGCCGCCGCCGGCCAAGCTGCCCCTGACCCTGCTGCTGGCCCTGCCGCGACCGAAGATGCTGCGCCGGGTGCTGCAGACGGTCGCCGCCATGGGCGTCCCACGCCTGGTGCTGCTCAACAGCTACCGGGTGGAGAAGAGCTTCTGGCAGACCCCCTTCCTCGAACCCGCGGCGATCCGCGAGCAACTGGTCCTCGGCCTGGAACAGGCCCGGGACACGCGCTTGCCCGAGGTGCTCATCGAGCCACGCTTCAAGCCCTTCGTCGAGGACCGCCTGCCCGCCCTCGCCGCGGGCAGCCTGGGGCTGCTAGGCCACCCCGGCGAGCATCCGCCCTGCCCGCGGGCGGTGGAAGGCCCGGTGACCCTGGCCATCGGCCCGGAAGGCGGCTGGATTCCCTACGAGGTGGAGAAACTCGCCGCCGCCGGCCTGGCGCCGGTGCAGCTGGGGGAGCGTATCCTGCGGGTCGAGACGGCGGTCACCGCCCTGCTGGCCCGCCTGTTCTGAAGGTGCCGCACGCCGCGGGCCGCACGCCCTGATCCGGCGGCGGTCTATGGGTTTCATGCCGAACGCGGAGGCCTCATGCGCACACTGACCATCGACATGGACCGCCTGGAACGGCTGCTGGACGAGCCCGGCCAGGGCGAGCACTACCTGGACCTGGACGAGGGCCGGTTGCTCGCCCTGGAGCGCGACAGCCGCGCCGACGACGACACCCGGCGCTTGGTGGAGGACGATCCCGAGCGCTACCGCCGCCTGGAGCCGCTGGACAGCGAACAGCGCCTGGCCCTGCGGGAAGCCTTTCTCTTCGAGCTGGACGATCCCCACGCCCATCCGCTGCTGACCGCCGCCCTCGGCGGGCGACGGCCGTTGCGGACCTTCGAATACGAGCTGGAGCGGTTTCCCAGGGCGCGCGAGGCCTGGCAGGCCTACCAGCGCGCGCAGCTGCGCGAGTACGCGTTGGCCTGGCTGGAGACCCAGGGGATCGAGCCGGCGACCGCGGCCCGCCACCCGGCGGACGACGAGGACATGCCCGAGGGCATCCGGCGGCGCCTGCTGGGCCGCGCCGGCTGAGGGACGGCTAGAGGACCTGGCGCAGGAACGCCTGGGCCCGGGGGTCCCGCGGGGCGTCGAAGAACTGCGCCGGCGGCGCGTCCTCCAGCAGCTTGCCATGGTCGAAGAACAGCACTCGGTCCGCCACTTCCCGGGCGAACCCCATCTCGTGGGTGACGCAGACCATGGTCATGCCTTCCAGCGCCAGGGTCTTCATCACGTCCAGCACCTCGCCGACCATCTCCGGGTCCAGCGCCGAGGTGGGTTCGTCGAACAGCATCACCTTCGGCTCCATGCACAGCGCCCGGGCGATGGCCACCCGCTGCTGCTGGCCACCGGACAGCCGCGACGGGTACTCGGCGGCCTTCTGGGCGATGCCCACCTTGGCCAGCAGCGCCCGCGCCTTGTCCTCGCGCTCGGCCTTGCCGCGCTTGCGCACCACCTTCTGCGCCAGGCAGAGGTTCTCCAGCACGGTCATGTGGGGGAACAGGTTGAAATGCTGGAACACCATGCCGACTTCCCGCCGATAGGCGTTGATGTCGGTACGCGGGTCGGCCAGGTCGACGCCGTCGATGCTCACCGAGCCGGCGTCGAAGGCCTCCAGGCCGTTCAGGCAGCGCAGGAAGGTGGACTTGCCGGAGCCGGACGGGCCGATCACCACCAGCACCTCGCCCCGGGCCACCTGGGTGGAAACGTTGTCCACCGCGCGCACCACCTGCCCGCGGGTATCGAAGACCTTCACCAGATCGCGGACTTCAATCACTTTGGCCGAGCCTCCGTTCGAGCCGGCCGGCCAGGTGCGACAGCGGCAGGTTGATGACGAGGTAGAGGGCGGCCACGCAGAACCAGATCTCGAAGGTGGAGAACGAGGTGGTGATGGCTTCGCGGCCACTCTTGGTCAGCTCGGTGATGGCGATCACGGAGACCAGGGAGGTGTCCTTCACCAGGCTGATGAACTGCCCGGCCAGGGGCGGCAACACCCGCTTGAAGGCCTGGGGCAGCACTACGTGGCGCATGGACTGAGCGGCATTGAGGCCCAGGGAGCGAGCCGCCTCGTCCTGGCCGCGGGCGATGGACTGCACGCCGGCGCGAACGATCTCCGCCACGTAGGCACCGGTGAACAGCGCCAGGGCGGCCACCCCGGCGAACTCCCGGGACAGGTTGAGCACCGTGCCGATGAAGAAATAGAAGATGAAGATCTGCACCAGCAGCGGCGTGCCGCGCACCAGCTCGACGTACACCGTGGACAGGTCCCGCAGGGTCGGGTTAGGGGACAGCCGGCAAAGGCCGGTGGCCAGGCCGATGAGCAATCCGAGGGCACCGGACGCCATGGAAATCCACAGGGTGGTCCACAGCCCCCAGAGCAGAGGGCCGGCGGCCCAGTGGCGGGTCACGCCGAGGCTGTCGCCCTCGCTGACGTCGTCGCCCACCGCCACCTGCAGGCTGTCACGGTCCACCTCCACCACCTGCTGCCCACCGCTCTCGGCGGACAGCACCAGCCTGGCCCGGCTGCCGTCCGCGTCGATGGACTCAACCCGGCCGTAGTCGGCGGCGCGCTGCGCCTCCTCCGCGTGGTAGGCGAAATACTGCGGCACGCGGTTCCAGCGCCACTCGTAGGAAATCAGCGAGGTGGAATACCAGAGGGCGATGGCCAGGCCGACCAGGATCAGCCCGGTGAGCAGGTGCCAGGGCCAGAGGAGGCGTTTCTTCTTGATCACGTGAACTCTCGGCAGCGGTCGGGAAGCGGGCCGGGCGACGCGATCCGCCGCCCGGCCGGGTGCGCGGGAGGGTTATTCCATGTCCTTGAGCCAGTCGGTGTTCTTGAACCAC
Source organism: Pseudomonas mangiferae (assembly GCF_007109405.1). Classification (GTDB taxonomy): domain Bacteria; phylum Pseudomonadota; class Gammaproteobacteria; order Pseudomonadales; family Pseudomonadaceae; genus Pseudomonas_T; species Pseudomonas_T mangiferae. Next base: position 188,814 of record NZ_VJOY01000007.1, on the reverse strand, counting down.
TTGGCGTGGATCCGATCGTAGCTGCCGTCGGCCTTGATCTGGTGCAGGAAGTTGTTGATCCAGTTCAGGCTGTCGTAGTCGCCCTTCTTCAGGCCGAAGGCCAGGGGCTCGTAGGTGAAGGGCTCGTCCAGGTAGACCAGCTTGCCGGCGCCGGCCTTGTTCACCGCGACGACGTTGTAGGGGGCGTCGTAGATGAACGCATCGGCCTTGCCGTTGACCACGTCCATCACCGCTTCCTGCTCGTTGTCGAAGCCATGGTACTGGGCCTTGCCGATCAATTTCTTGGCCACCATCTCGCCGGTGGTGCCGATCTTCGAGGTGATCCGGTACTTGCCGTCGTTGAGGTCCTTGTAGGACTTGATCTCGCCTTGCAGCTCCTTGCGGATCAGCAGGGTCTGGCCCACCACGATGAACGGCTCGGAGAAGTTGATGCGCAGGTTGCGCTCCTGGGTCAGGGTCATGCCCGAGCCGATTATGTCGAACTTGTCGGTCAGCAGGGCCGGGATGATCCCGTCATAGCCGGTGGAGACCAGCTCCAGCTTGACCCCGGCGGCCTTGGCCATTGCCTTGAGCACGTCCACCTCGAAGCCGATGATCTCGCCGCGCTTGTTGGTCATTTCGAAGGGCATGTAGGTCGGGTCCATGCCGACGCGCAGCGTGCCGCGCTTCACCGCCTCGTCGAGGGCGCCGGCGTGGGCCAGCCCGGTCAGTGCGCAGGCGGAAAACAACAGTGACGCGAGAAGCTTCTTCATTCCCTTTCCTCGATGGGCGGATGGTCGGAGCGCCGTTGCCGGCAGGCCACGGGACGCGGCGAATGCTAACCGGCACGGGCGTGGATGGCGAGTGGACATTAGAGGCCGGCGCGGCGGGGCGACCTGTTACCGGCCCGCCGACAGCGTCTGGCGAGGCAAGAAGCAGGCCAGCGCCTCAGGTTTCCAGCAGAAAGGTCACCGGCCCGTCGTTGATCAGGTGCACCTGCATGTCGGCGCCGAAGCGCCCGCTGGCCACCTGGGGATGCCGCGTGCGGGCCTGGGCCAGCAGGTAGTCGAACAGCGCCTCGCCCAGGGCCGGCGGCGCGGCGCTGGAGAAGCTGGGGCGCAGGCCGCTGCGGGTGTCGGCGGCCAGGGTGAACTGGGAAACCAGCAGCAGCCCGCCGCCGACGTCGCTGAGGGAGCGGTTCATCCGCCCCTGGTCGTCGCCGAAGACCCGGTAGTTGAGCAACCGGTGCAGCAGGCGATCGGCGCTGGCCTGGTCGTCCTGGGGCTCCACCCCCACCAGCGCCAGCAAACCCTGGTCGATGGCACCCACCACCTCGCCGGCGATTTCCACCCGGGCCCCGCGGACCCGCTGGATCAGCCCCTTCATGCGTCGTCCGGCGGCACGTCCAGCAGGCGCCGGGCCATCTCGTCGGCAGCCCGCACCAGGGCGTCGGCGATGCCCGGCTCGCCGGCCACGTGGCCGGCATCGCGGACGATCTGCAGCTCGCTGTTGGGCCAGACCTGGTGCAGCGCCCAGGCGTTGTCCAGGGGGCACACCACGTCGTAGCGGCCATGGACGATGACGCCTGGCAGGTGGGCGATCTTCGGCATGTCCCGGAGCAGCTGGTCGGGCTCGAGGAACGCGTCGTTGACGAAGAAGTGGCACTCGATACGGGCGATGGACAGCGCCTTGTCGTGGAAGCGCTCCACCACCTGGGGGTTGGGTCGCAGGGTGGCGGTACGGCCTTCCCAGCAGGACCAGGCCTTGGCGGCCTGCATCTGGGCGATCTCGTCGGTGCCGGTGAGGCGCCGGTAGAACGCCTGCATCAGGTCGCCGCGCTCCTCCGCCGGGATCGGCGCCAGGTAGTCCTGCCAGTAGTCGGGGAACAGGCGGCTGGCGCCCTCCTGGTAGAACCAGTGGAACTCCTGGGGCCGGCACAGGAAGATGCCCCGCAGGATCAGCGCGTGGACGCGGTCCGGGTGGGTCTGGGCATAGGCCAGGGACAGGGTGGAGCCCCAGGAGCCGCCGAACAGCACCCATTTGTCGATGCCCAGGTGCTCGCGGATGCGCTCCATGTCCTCCACCAGGTGCCAGGTGGTGTTGTTCTCCAGGCTGGCATAGGGGGTGGAGCGACCGGCGCCGCGCTGGTCGAAGGTGACGATGCGGTAGAGGCTGGGGTCGAAGAAGCGCCGGCTCAGGCTGTCGCAGCCCGCGCCGGGACCACCGTGGACGAACAGCACCGGCAGGCCGTCGGGCGAGCCGCTCTCGTCGATGTAGAGAACGTGGGGCTCCTCGACCGCCAGCTCGTGGCGGGCGTAGGGCTTGATCTCCGGATACAGGTTCTGCATGGGGGGACACTCCGAATCGGGTGACGAGCGAGTGGCCGCCGGCGGCGGCCGTCCTCGTGCCTGCCGGGCATCATAGCGAGGAAATGCCGGCTCGGCATGTGGCCGGGAACGCCCGGATCAGGGCGCGGCAATGGCGGCGTCGGGCGCGCGCCAGATCAGTTGCGAGGTGTCGAAGCCCTGGCCCCGGGCCACGTCCAGCAGGTGCTCGCGGGTGCTGCCCTCCACCTCCGGGCGGCGTGACAGCAGCCACAGGTAGTCGCGGTCCGGGTGGCCGACCACGGCGGTCTGGTAGTCGGCGTCCACATACAGCACCCAGTACTGCCCGCGGGCCAGTTTCGGGAACAGCGCGCTGAAGGCGTTATCGAAGCGCACCCACAGCTTGTCGGTCTGGCCGGCCACCTGCGCCTCGGCCTCGCCGTGGACCTCCTTCCACTCGCCGTCGCGGGTGCGGCAGCGGTTCACCACGTCGACCCGGCCATCGTCCCGCAGTTGGTAATGGGCTTCGGACTGGGCGCAGGCGCGCTGGAAGAACATCGGCAGGCGCGCCAGCTCGTACCAGGTGCCCTGGTAGCGGGACAGGTCCACCGCCTGGGTCGCCGGGGGCGCGTCGCGGGTCGAGCAGGCGCCCAGGAGCAGAAGCGCGGACAGGGCGAGAAGCGGGCGGATACTCATCAGAAGCGGGACCCCGGCTGGTCGAGGAACTGGGTTTCCTCGGCGCTGGAGGCGCGGCCGAGGAGCGCGTTGCGATGGGGGAAGCGGCCGAAGCGCTCGATCACCCGGGCGTGGCGTTCGGCATAGTCGAGGTAGTCGGCGAAGGGCTCAGCGTCACCCTGCTCGCGGCTCAGCGCGGTGAAGGCGGCCACCGCGCGCCGCTGCGCGGCACGGTCCTCGGCATGCTCCAGCACCAGGTAGGCGAAGACCCGGGCGATGGGCGGCAGGCGGCGGTCGAGGCCGTTCGCCAGCCCGGCCTCCAGCACCTCGCGGGCCCGGGCGTCGCCGGCGAAGGCCCGGGGCGTGCCGCGGTGGATCATCCGCGGCAACTGGTCCAGGCTTAGCAGCAGCGCCAGCCAGCCCTCCGGTTGTCCGGCCCAGTCCTCCAGGCCGCCGGCCAGGGCCTGTTCCACCTGGGTGCCGAAGCGCTGGGCCATCTCATGGTCCTGGGCGTCCCGGTAGCCGAACCACAGGCTGCCCTGGGCCGCGGCGATGCGTGCGGCCGCCGGCTGGCTGCCCGCCCCGGCCAGCGGTTCGCCGAACCAGGCGTCGAGCAGGGGCTGCCAGGGGGCCGCCATGGCTCAGGCCTGGTGGTAGCCGGTGACCCGCTCGACTTCCTCGCGGGAGCCGAGGAACACCGCCACGCGCTGGTGCAGCGAGGTGGGCTCGATGTCGAGGATGCGCTGCCGGCCGTCGGTGGCGGCGCCACCGGCCTGCTCGATGATGAAGGACATGGGGTTGGCCTCGTACATCAGCCGCAGCTTGCCCGGCTTGGACGGGTCGCGGGCATCGCGAGGGTACATGAACAGCCCGCCGCGGGTGAGGATGCGATGGACGTCGGCCACCATGGAGGCGATCCAGCGCATGTTGTAGTTCTTGCCCAGGGGGCCTTCCTCGCCACTCAGCAGCTCGTCCACGTAGCGCTGCACCGGGGCTTCCCAGTGGCGCTGGTTGGACATGTTGATGGCGAACTCGGCGGTGGACGACGGCACCTGGATGCTGTCGTGGGTGAGCACGAAGCTGCCCATCTCGCGGTCCAGGGTGAAGCCCTTGACGCCATCGCCGAGGGTCAGCATCAGCATGGTCTGCGGGCCGTAGATGGCATAGCCGGCCGCCACCTGGCGGGTGCCCGGCTGGAGGAAGGCTTCCTCGCCCAGGGTGTCGTTCTGGCTGAAGCATTCGTCGGGGCAACGCAGCACCGAGAAGATGGTACCGACGGAGACGTTGACGTCGATGTTGGAGGAACCGTCCAGGGGGTCGAACACCAGCAGGTAGGCGCCTTTCGGGTATTTGCCGGGGATCTGGTAGGCCTTGTCCATTTCCTCGGAGGCCATGCCGGCCAGGTGGCCGCCCCACTCGTTGGCTTCCAGGAGGATCTCGTTGGAGAGCACGTCGAGCTTCTTCTGCACCTCGCCCTGCACGTTCTCGGTATCCATGCTGCCGAGCACACCGCCCAGCGCGCCCTTGGACACCTCGTAGCTGATGCGCTTGCAGGCACGCGCCACGACCTCGATGAGGAAGCGCAGATCGGCCGGGGTGTTGTGGCTGCGGGTCTGCTCGATCAGGAAGCGACTGAGGGTGACGCGGGACATGAAAGGAGCTCCGGAAGGGAAGAAAAAACGCGCCGAGTGTAGCGCGTTAAGGACAGCGGCGCCTCCCGACCGCGGGAGGCGCCGCTTGGTTCCCGGAGCGCCGGGGGCACCGGCGCCACGCGCTACCAGTCCCAGGCCAGGGACAGGCTGACGCCCTGGCGGGTGTCGTCGTCGCTGTGGCGCAGGTCGTAGCCGGCGCGCAGGGACAGGTCGGCGGCCAGCTGCTGGCTGATGCCCAGGGAGGCGCGCGTCATGGCGTCGTCCGGGGTGTAGCCCTGCAGGGTGAAGGCATGGCCCGGCAGGCTGGTGAGGGACATGCGCAGGTCGCGGGCATCGTCGGCGTATTCCCGCTCGCGGGCCACCTCGCCGAACAGCTGGGTCGCCGGGGTCACCTGGAAGCGCCCCTGCAGGCCCACGCCCAGGCGCCGGGAGGTGCGGGTCTGGTCGTCGAAGGCCAGGGCGGAGGAGCTGCTGCCCTTCTCGGCGTAGCCGTCCACTTCGGCGCGGGCGTAGTCGGCGCTGACGAACGGGCTCAGGTGCCACAGACTGCCCGGCTGGGCGATGTCGTAGCCGAGGCGACCGCTCAGGGCCCACAGGGAACCGTCGGTGTCGCCCTTCTCGCGGCGGGTGACGGGGCCGAGGGCGAACTTGCGCTGCAGGTCGTCGTAGTCCAGGTAGCCGCCGCTCAGGGCCAGGTCGCCCCACCAGCGGTCGTGCTGGTACTGGGCGAACAGGGTGGCGAAGTAGCTGCGCAGGTCGTAGTCGGAGTCCTTCGGTCCCGCTTCCAGGGCCTGCTTGTAGAAGCCCAGGGCGGCGCCCACGCGCCAGGCCTCGTCGAGCCGGTAGCTGCCGCCCAGGTCGAGGCTGTAGCCATGGCCGTCGGCGTCCGCGCCGTGGTCCTGCTCGTCGAAGTCCAGGCGCTGGCCGCCGCCGCTGACGAAGCTGCGCCACTGGCCGACCTCCTGCCAGGCCTCCCAGTCCGCGCGCCACTGGCTGCGCAGCTGGTCCTGGTGGGAACGCAGGGCGCCGTGGGCCATTTCCGGCAGCAGGGTCAGCTCCCAGGGGGCCGACAGCAGCGAATAGGTGTAGTCGGCGAAGATCTGCTGGACGTGGGTGGTGGGGTGCACGCTGTCGTTGTAGATCAGCCGGCTGGGGTCCGGCGTGGCGCTGGTGATGCCCCAGGTGGGATTCACGTGGCCGCAGCCGTCGAAGCAGGTCCCCAGCAGGTCCTGGCTGGCGTCCAGGCCGTACTGGGCGGCGTCGCGCACCACCTCGTTGAACAGCAGGGGCACGTTGAGCGGGATGATCTCCGCGTGGATGCCGCTCAGTTGGCGCAGCAGCTCGTCGTTGACGTCGCGGCCGAGGGCGCCGAAGGTCTCCGACAGCCCGGTGCCGGACAGCGCCGGGGTGGTGCCCACGTTGGGCAGCAGCGAGACCACGATGTAGCGCGCACCGGCCTGTTGCAGGGCCCGCACGCTGTCCGCCAGGCGCCCGCCCGCAGCCCGGGCCTGCTCGCTGTTGAGGATGCGCCCCTGGAGGAAGTCGTTGCCGCCACCGTTGACGTAGAACAGCGCGTTGCGGTCGACGCTCAGGCCGCGGTTGGCCAGGTCCACCAGGTAACCGTCGCGGGTACGGGTGCCGGCCACCGAGCCGCCCACCGCGGTGATGGAGTCGTAGATCTCGTCGGTGCGGTAGCCGCCCACCGCCCAGTTGTCGCCGTCGGCCCAGCCGTTCTGGGCGTAGATCGCCGAGGTGGACGGCGCTTGCGGCCCCAGGCCGAGGCGCTCGCCCAGGCGCATCGGCGAGGTGGCGCCGATGGCCTCGCCCTGGCCGCTCTGGTAGGTGGGGCCGACCCGGTTGGTGAAGCGCCGACCGGCATCCGCCGGGCCGCCGGCGTCGGGCAGTTGGCCGGCGTCGCTGAGGCTGTCGCCGAACACGATCAAGCTGGAATAGGGCGCGGCCTGGAGCGGCGCGGCGACCGCCAGCAGGCAGGCAGCCGCCAGGGGAGTCAGGGTGCGGAACATGGGCGATCCTTTTGTTGTTGTGTTGGCTGGCGATGTGCCAGAACTTTAGCCCTCCCGGCCGTCGCTTGCACCTCCCCTTTCACGGGCTGCACCGCGTCGCTACGCGACGAGGCCGCGAATGGCCGGTCCATTGCGCTGACGGGTGCGAATGCTGGACACCGCGCCCTGGACGGCCGCGCCCCGGGGGCCGGTGGAATCGCCCGCATGAGCAGGAGTGCGATTCTTCGCAGGCTGGGCGACTTGGATGGACACAAGCCGACGACGGAACGGATTGGAGGCTCGGGCCAGGGCAGTCCACACGGGTTGCAGAGATAACCGGACAAGCGCTCGGTTCGACGGGCATCTCCCCCTCGCCCAGGCGACCGCTCGATCGCCACCCGACCCTGCCCGAACTGAAGCAGTGCCTTTACCGCCCTTGAGGCGATCAGCCGCTCCACGAACACTCAGAACAGCGCACGGCCTTGCACCGTGCGCCTTGTCGCCCCCGAAGACTCAGGGCGCGAACGGCAGCTCGCGCTTGTGCTGGGAGCGGTCGTAGGTCTTCACGATCACCTCGTAGGCCTGTTCGCTCACCGGCTTGCCCTGGAGGAAGGCGTCGATCTCGGCGTAGGTCACGCCGTAGGCCTCCTCGTCCGGCTTGCCGGGGCGCAGGTCTTCCAGGTCGGCGGTGGGCACCTTCTGCGCCACCTTCTCGCTGGCGCCCAGGGCCGCGGCGATCGCCCGCACCTGGCCCTTCACCAGCCCGCTCAGGGGCGCCAGGTCGCAGGCGCCGTCGCCGAACTTGGTGAAGAAGCCCATCACTGCCTCGGCGGCATGGTCGGTGCCGATCACCAAGCCGTTGCGAGCGTTGGCGATGGCGAACTGGGCGATCATCCGCATGCGCGCCTTGACGTTACCGGCGACGAAGTCGCGGCGCTCGGCGGACAGCGGCGTGAGGGCGTCGATCTGCCCCAGCAGGCCACGCACGCCGTCGGCGATGTTCACCGTCTGCACCTCGTCGGCCTGGATGAAGTCCAGGGCCGCCTTGGCGTCGTCCTCGTCGTGCTGCACGCCATGGGGCAGGCGCACGGCGATGAAGCGGTAGCCGTCGTCGCCGGTCTCTTCCCGCAGCGCCTGCACCGCCTGCTGCGCCAGGCGCCCTGCCACCGTGGAATCGACCCCGCCGCTGATCCCCAGCACCAGCACCTTCAGGCCGGCGCGGCGCAGGCAGTCCTGGATGAAGGCCTTGCGCCGCTCGACTTCGGCCAGCAGCGCGGCCTGGTCGGCGAAGGGGGGGATCACGCCGAGGGCGTCGGCGATTTCACGTTGGCGATTGCTCATGGTCAGGTCCTCATTGACGGTTCGGAGACGCGGAACACGTGTTTCAGGTAGGCGACGAAGTTCTCGTCGCGGCATTGGGTCTTGCCGGGGGTGTCGGAGATCTTCGCCACCGGCTGGCCGTTGCAGGCGGTCATCTTGATGACCATGTTCATCGGTTCGACCCCGGGGATGTCGCAGGTGAGGTTGGTGCCGATGCCGAAGCTGACGTTGATCCGCTCGTGCAGCGCGCGGTACAGCGCCAGGGCCTTGGGCAGGTCGAGGCCGTCGGAGAACACCAGGGTCTTGCTCATGGGGTCGATGCCCAGGGCGCGGTAGTGGGCGATGGCCTTCTCCGCCCACTGCAGCGGGTCGCCGGAGTCGTGGCGCAGGCCGTCGAAGAGCTTGGCGAAGTACAGATCGAAGTCGCCGAGGAAGGCGTCCATGGTGATGCAGTCGGTCAGGGCGATGCCCAGCAGGCCACGGTATTCGCGCACCCAGCAGTCCAGGGCGGCGCTCTGGCTGTCGATCAGCCGCGGGCCCAGTTGCTGGTGAGCCATCAGCCATTCGTGAGCCATGGTGCCGATGGGCCGCAGGTCGTATTCCCGGGCCAGGTGCACGTTGCTGGTGCCGACGAAGCGCCCGGGGAAGTCGCGCTTGAGGATGTGCACCATTTCCTCGTGCACCCGGTAGGAGAAGCGCCGGCGGGTGCCGAAGTCGGCGAGCTGGAAGCCCTTCAGCTCATCCTCGCCGGCCTCCGCGCTCAACCAGTCCAGCTTGCGGTAGAGCTGCTCGCTGGCCTGCTCCAGCACCACTTCGCGGTAGCGGTAGCGGTTGCGCACCTCGCTGACGATGGCCAGCAGCGGGATCTCGAAGAGGATCACGTGCAGCCACGGCCCGCGCAGGCGGATGCACAGCTGGTCGCCGTCGATGCCGGTCTGCACGTAGCGCATGTTGAAGCGGAACAGGCTGAGGAAGCGGATGAAGTCGGGCTTGATGAAGCTGATGCGCTCGAGGAAGCCCAGCTGGTCGGCGGTGATGCTGGTGTCCACCAGGCGCTCGATCTGGTAGCGGATCTCCGCGAGGTAGGGGCGCAGGTCCTCGCTGCTGCGGCAGCGGAATTCCCATTCCACCTCGGCGTTGGGGTAGTTGTGCAGCACCGCCTGCATCATCGTCAGCTTGTAGAAGTCGGTGTCCAGCAGGTTCTGCACGATGCGCTCGGCAAAAACGCTCTCGGCCATGTTCAGCACTCCAGCGAGGGGTTCAGGGAGGCATCCAGCTCGTCCGGGCTGGCGCACAAGAAGATACCCGCCGCACTCATCTCCGCGCAGGCCGCTTGCGCGGTCGACTCGGCAATGGCGCGACAGGCCGGCAGGTACACGCTCACCGCGAAGCCGGCCCGGCGCAATTGCAGGGCGGTGGTCTTGACGCAGTAGTCCAGCGCCAGGCCGCCGACCATCACATGACTGACGCCATTCTGCCGGAGAAATTCGATCGCGCCGGTGCTGCGCCGCTCGGCCAGGTCGTGGTAGCAGGCGCCATAGGGGTGCAGGTCGGGCTCCACGCCCTTCCAGACGAAATAGTCGTAGTCCAGGGGCGCCGGCAGGCCGTCCAGCAGCTCGAAGCCGGCGGTGCCGGGGACGCAGTGGCTGACCCAGGTCAGGTCGGCGTTGGCCAGGGGCAGGCTGCGCAGCATCTCCCCGTGGCTGGCCACCACCCACGCCGCCTGCGGGCTGTGAGCATCCTTGCTGCCCAGGCGCAGGCGGGCGCGGGCGGCCATGGCCTGCAAGGCCGGGACGATGGCGTCGCCGCCGGGAACCGGCAGTTCGTCCGGGCACAAGGGCGTGAAGCCCTTCTGCGCGTCGATGTCGAAACTGGCGATCTTCATACTGCTGTCCTCTGGTGGGATAACCGCTGGCTACATATTTCATCTGATGTAATATGTAGTCAATGGTTTCTTTCCACGGAGGTCGCGCCATGAGAACCCGTCGACAGCGTTCCACTGCCGTCCAGGCCGGCGCCGGGGCATGCCCGTGAGTCGCGCGGAGGTGCTGGCCAGCGTCGACATCGTCGCCCTGCGCCTGGGGGCCGGCGGCGGTCTCGAGCTGCTCCTGCTGCGCCGCGAGCGGGCGCCCTTCGCCGGGGACTGGGCGCTGCCCGGGGTGATGGTGAACGGCCGCTGCGCCGACGCCAGCCTGGACGCCGCCGCCGCCCGCGCCCTGCAGGACAAGGCGCGCCTGCGGCCGAGCCACCTGGAGCAGGTGGCCACGGTCGGTAATGCCCTGCGCGATCCCCGCGGCTGGTCCCTGAGCACCTTCTACCTGGCGCTGGTGGAGCCCCAGGCACCGGTGGCGGACGAGAGCCTACGCTTCGTGCCCCTGGACGAGGCCCTCGGCGGTCACCCCGCCCTGCCCTTCGACCACGCCGAGCTGGCGCGCCAGGCCCGGGAGCGGCTGGCGGCCAAGGCGGTGTACAGCTCGCTGCCGCTGCACCTGCTGCCGCCGCGCTTCACCGTCACCGAGGCGCTGCACGCCTTCCAGGCCTGCCTCGGCCAAGCGGTTCAGCACACCACCCTGCGCGGCCGCCTGGAGCGGATGAAGGCGGCCGGCTGGATCGTCGACACCGGCGAGCGCCAGCAGCCGCGGATGGGTCGCCCGCAGACCGTGCTGGCCCATCGCCCCGGGCCGGGCGGGGTCTATCTGTTCGACCGCAGCGTGCTGACCTGAGCGCCGCGCGCCACGGCCCGGCCGGCGGTAGTTCACAAATCCGCCGGCCCCGCTATCATGCGCGCCCCCGCCTCCCTGCTCCCGTGGACCCTCATGAACGTAAGGCTGATCGTCGGCGCCGACCTGGACCGCACCGATACCTGGATCCGGTACGAGAAAAGCATGTGCCACGCCTGCGCCTCCAGCTGCTGCACGATGCCGGTGGAGGTGCGCTTCGCCGACCTGCTGCGGATGGGCCTGGTGGACGAGTTCGAACGCAGCGAGCCGCTCAAGTCGGTGGCCAAGCGGCTGATGAAGGACGGCGTGGTGGAACGTTTCAACCAGAAGCAGAGCCTGTTCACCCTGACCCGGCTGGCCAACAACGACTGCTACTACCTGGACCGCAAGAGCCGCCTCTGCACCATCTACGACCAGCGCCCCGAGACCTGCCGCAACCACCCGCGCATCGGCCCGCGCCCGGGCTACTGCGCGTTCAAGCCGAACCCCTGAACCACCGCAGCCGTCCTTCGAGGCGCGATCGCCCGCCAGGGCGAATGGCGCCAGCGGGCTGCCGTCCCGTGTCGCGCGCCCTACTGACGACGCGCCCGGCTCAGCGGCTCGGCACCTCGTCCACGCCGCCACCGGACCGAGAGCGAGTACGCCCCATCAGCCCCGGGGCCGCAGCCGCCCCGCCAGCAGCACCAGCGCCAGTACCAGGCCGCCGGCGACGATGCCGACCAGGGCATTGAGCAGAGTCGGCAGCAGGGCCGCGGCTACGGGGCCGACACCAGGCCAGGCGCCGGCGCGCTCGCCCAGGTGGTGGATGGCGTCGCCCAGGGGCGCCACGCCGTGCACCAGGATGCCGCCGCCCACCATGAACATCGCCGCGGTGCCCACCACCGACAGGGTCTTCATCAGGTAGGGTGCCATGGCCAGGATGCCGCGCCCCAGGGCCCGGGCCGCGGCGGCGCCGCGCCGGCTCAGGTACAGCCCCAGGTCGTCCAGCTTGACGATGCCCGCCACCAGGCCGTAGACGCCCAGGGTCATGATCACGGCGATGCCCGCCAGCACCGCCACCTGGCTGCCGAAGGGCGCCTCGGCGACGGTGCCCAGGGCGATGGCGATGATTTCCGCGGACAGGATGAAGTCGGTGCGCACCGCGCCCTTCACCTTGTCCCGTTCGAAAGCACGCATGTCCACCGCCGAGTCGGCGATGGCCTCGCGCCGGGCGGCCTGCTGGGCGGCAGGGTCTTCGTCCCGGTGCAGGAAGCGATGGGCGAGTTTCTCGAAGCCCTCGTAGCAGAGGTAGGCGCCGCCCACCATCAGCAGCGGGGTGACCGCCCAGGGCGCGAAGGCGCTGATCAGCAGGGCCACCGGCACCAGGATCGCCTTGTTCAGCGCCGAGCCCTTGGCCACCGCCCAGACCACCGGCAGCTCGCGGTCCGCGTTCACGCCGGAGACCTGCTGGGCGTTCAGCGCCAGGTCGTCGCCGAGTACCCCGGCGGTCTTGCGGGCGGCGACCTTGGTCATGGTCGCGACGTCGTCCAGCACGCTGGCGATGTCGTCAAGCAGGGTCAACAGGCTGGCTCCGGCCATGGCGAATCCTCGAAGAAGTCAGAAAGGGCGCCGATGCTACAGGGCTGCGCCGCCGTCCGGCAGGGGGCTCAGCACAGGGCCGGCAGGGCGACGTCGGCGATCAGGGTCAGGCCGGTGGCCACCAGCGCCGTGGCCAGCCCGCGCAGCGCCCAGTAGGGCAGGCGCGGACGGCGCTCCCGCAGGCAGCGGCCCAGGCTGTCGAGCCCCTCGAAGCGGCCGTCCAGCAGGGCGCCGCTGGACCACACCGCCAACAGGGCGGCGGGCGCCAGGATGGCCAGGGCGAACAGCGAGCCGTCGGGCGCCGGCAGCCGCAGCACCGCCAGGGTCGGCGCCGCGACGCAGGCGACGAGGCCGGCGGCGAGGATCGAGACGGTCTTCACTACATGGGCTTCCTGCAGGGGCGTCCGGGCAAGGTGCCGGGACGCGACGGGCGCCCATCCTTGCCCGAAGCGCGCCGCTTGTCGAGCCCGCCGGTCCCGCCACGCTCACCGCGGCGCGCGAGCCCAGGCGTGCAGGTCGTCGATGCGCTGCTGCAGCGCGGCGCGTTCCGCCGGCGGCTTGGCCAGCCACCAGTGGCGTACCGCAGCGGTGTCGTAGGGCTGCACCCAGTCGCCGTAGCGCCGGTACTGGACCTGGGGAAAGCCATTGTCCAGGCCGCGCAGGTAGTGGTCGAAGAAGGCCAGGACGAAGGCGTTCGGCACGCCGGTGAGCACCGCCCCCGGCGCCGACCCGAACAGCAGGTCCCGCAGCGGCCGGCGGACGAACAGGCCATTGTCGGTGAGCCCGGCGTGCAGCGAGTCGCGCAGCACCAGCCGGTGCACCGAGGGGCGCAGGCCGGTGGCGTCGAGGCGCTCGTAGGAAAAATCGTTGAAGCTGCGCGGGGTCGCCGGCGGCGTCGCGCCGAGCATGCGGTAGAACCCCCGCAGGTCGGCGTGGATCATCAGCAGCGGCACGGGCACGTCCGCGGCGAACGGCGTGAAGTGGAAGTCGCCGCCGTCCAGGTTCACCAGGGCCGCGCAGCGCCGGTCGACCTGGCACACCGCGCCGGCGGTGGAGCCGCCGAAGGACATGCCCATCTCGCCGACCCGGGCGAACGCGCTGGCGGCCACCACCTCGGCGACGGACGCCGGCACCGCCCCGGCCTGCAGGGCGTCGTGAACGAACAGCCGGTCGGCCAGCCAGACCGGCGCGCTGGTCCACAGGGCGCGGTTGGCCGGCGCGGGAATCTCCCGGGCGACTCGCAGCTGGGCGTCGAGGCGGACGTCCAGGTCGTCCTCGGTGTAGGCGCGCCGCAGCAAGGGCGGCAAGCCGTCGGCCAGGGCCTGGCGCAGGTGTTCCACCAGGCCCGGGTCCATGGGCTCCACCGCGCCGGACGGCAGGCGGGTCGGCGAGGCATCGCCGCTGTGCTGCACGGCGTACACCGCGTAGCCGTGGCTGGCCAGGCGCTCCATCAGCACGGTGTTGGAGCCGGCGTAACCGGCATAGCCGTGACTGAACAGCACCACCGGCAGCCGGCCCGCGGCCGCTCGCAGGGGTGCATCCGGGTAGCCATGGGTACCGACATGGGTCAGGTAGGCCAGCATCGGCGCGAAGCCCATCACCTCGCCGAACCCCCGGGCGGTGCTGCGCGCCTCGGCCGCGTCGAAGTACGCGCGCGGACGGGCGCCCGGCGCCGGGTCGGCCGGGTACCAGACCCGCACCAGCAGCCGTCGCGGTTCGCCGGGTGCCGCCTGCAACACCCCGGTGCGGCGGCGGTCCACCAGTTCGAAGTCGCGCACGCCCACCGCGAACGGGCCGTCCGGTGCCGGCAGGTCGTCCACCGGGAACAGCACGACGGCCGCCAGGGCGACGGCGACCGCCAGGCCCAGCAGCAGCCCGGACAGCAGCGGCCGCGGTCGCCGGCCTCGCGCCCGACGCCAGCGGCCCAGCGCCAGGGCGAGCAGGCACAACCCGCCGGCCAGTGCGCCGGGGGCGTCCTGCCAGCGCTGGTCCCAGGCGCCGTACAGCCCGGCGCCGAGGCTGACCAGGGCGGCCAGGGCCACCACGACGTCCCGCCCGGGCAAACGCCGCATGCACCATGCCAGCAGGGCCAGCGCCAGGGCGGCGACCAGCACGCCGTCAGCCGCGGTCATGCTCGCCTCCCGGTACGCGCGCGCTCACCCAGAGCGCCGCCATGGCCAGCAGCACCGCCACCAGGCCGAAGGGTGCGGCGCTGTCCAGCGGGTAGACCAGGGTGCCGGCCAGGGGCCCGACGATCATCCCCAGGCCATGGGCGGCGCTGACGCTGCCGGCGGCGGCGCCCTGTTCGTGGGGCTGCACGGCATTGGCGGCGAGTGCCGACACCGCCGGGAACACCCAGCCCATGCCGGCGGCGGCGACGAAGTAGCCGATGCACAGCCAGAGGCTTTCGTGGGCGGCCATGCTCAGGGCGAACCCGGCGGCGGAGAGCAGCCCGCCGACCCGGATCAGCCGCGCCGGCGGCCAGGCGAGCCGGCGCACCAGCAATTGCGCGGCGATCAGGGCGACCCCCACCGAGGTCAGGGCCAGGCCCGCGGCCCGCGCCGCGCCGGCGGCATCCAGGCCGAGGCGGTCGAGGGCGAAGAAGCTGACGACGATCTGGGCGACGGTCACGCTGAACATGGCGACGAAGGCCATCGCCTGGGGGCCGCGCAGCCGGGGGTCGAACAGGTGCGGGGGCGCACTGTGCGCCGGGGCCCGGGCGGCCTCCCGCGGCAGGCCCCGCCAGAGCAGCGCCAGGGCGACCGCCGGCAGTGCCGCGGTGACCGCCAGGGGCAGCAGCAGGCCGCCACCGGCCAGCAGCCCCACCAGCCCCGGGCCGGCCACCATGCCCACCCCGCTCGCCGCGCCCAGGGCGGCCATGGCCGCGGCCCGCTGGCGGGCCTCCAGGTGATCGGCCACCAGCGCCGCGGCGCACACCGGCACCGCCGCGTAGAAGCCGCCGGCGGCGCCCCGCAGCAGCACCAGCCCGGCGAATGCCAGCCAAGCCGGCAGTCGCAGGTGCAGCGCGGTGGCCATGAACAGGCACAGCGCGCCATAGGAAAGCACGAAGCCGCCCAGCCCCATCAGCACCACCCGGCGCCGGCCGAGGCGGTCGCTGGCCGCGCCCCAGGCCCGCGCCAGGGCCAGCCAGGCCAGGCCGCCGACGGTCACCGCGGTACCCGCCTGCCAGGGGGCCAGGCCCAGGTCCCGGGACAGCGGCCCGACCAGGGCGACGAAGGACATCACCGCCAGGGTGCAGAGCAACGCCTCGGCCTGCAGCAGGCGCAGGAACGGCGGTATCCGCGATGCCTCGCTCATCGCCCCGCTCCCCGCCGCGTCGGGCGCAGCCAGGCCACGGCGATCAGCGCCAGCGGCACGCCGAGCCCCAGCCACGCCAGCAGGTCGAAGAAACCGTCGCCCACCAGGGCCGAGACCAGCCCGATGCCACCCAGCAGGGCCAGCAACAGCGGCCAGCGGAAAATCATCCAGGCACCGCGTTTCATTCAGCGTTCTCCAGGGCAGCGCCGCCGCCCTTCAATTCGGCCAGGCGTCGTTCCAGGGGCGCCTTGCGCCGGCCCAGCCAGAGGTACAGGCCACTGCCCAGGAGCACGATGGCCACCACATCCAGCAGCGCCCAGATCAGTTTCAGCGGCAGGCCGCCGTAGTCGCCGAAGTGCAGCGGCTGAGACAGGAACAGCGTGCGCACGTACCAGGGCATCTCGCGCATGTCGGTCAGTTCGCCGGTCTGGGCGTCCACCAGGGCCGGCTTCAGCAGGCGCTCGGTGAGGGGCGTGGCGCCGCGCATGAACACCGCGTAGTGGTGCTGGCTGCTGAACTGGGTGCCGGGGAACGCCACCAGGCTGACGCGCATGTCCGGTGCCGCGCGCTGGGCGGTCTCCAGGGCCGCGTGCAGCGAGCCGGGCGACGCCAGGGGCGGCTGGTCCCGGTAGGGGGCGGTCATCTCCGCCAGTTGCCCGCCCTGCCAGAGGGCGAGGATCGGCAGCGCCAGGGTATTGATGACCCCGGTGACACCCACCACCAGCACCCACACCAGGGTGGCGATGCCCAGCAGGTTGTGCAGGTCCAGCCATTTCAGCCGGGTGCTGCGGCCGCGGCGCACGGTGGCGAAATCCAGCTTGGTCATGAACGGCGCGTAGACCACCACCCCGGAGACCAGGGATGCCACCAGCAGCAGCCCCATGAAGCCGAGGAACAGGTAGCCCGGCAGGCCGAGGAACAGGTCGGTGTGCAGCTTGAGCATCAGGTACATGAAGCCCCCTGGTGGCGGCTCGGGCTCGAAGAACTCGCCGGTGCGCGCATCGAACGGCTGGATGTGGCCGTTCTCCGGCGGCGGCTGCAGGGTCGGCGCGCTGAGGACCGCGCCGAGGGGTTCGTCCTTCTCGAAGAACACGAAGCGCACCACCTCCCCCGGCCGCGCCGCCAGGGCGCGGGCCACCACGTCGTCGTAGTCGATGCGTGGCGAAGCAGCGTCCAGCGGGGCCAGCTCGGGATGGGGGTCGAAGGTGTGCTCGATCTCCTCGTGAAAGATCAGCGGCAGGCCGGTGAGGCACAGCAGCAGCAGGAACAGCGTGGAGACCAGGCTGGTCCACTTGTGCACCAGGTACCAGGTGCGCAGGGTCTTCGGGCTCATGGGGTACGGCTCGTCGGGGACGCGGGCATCAGAAGTCGGCGCTCAGGGACAGGGTTAGGGTGCGCGGCTGGCTCAGGGTCACGTAGCCGCTGGTGGCGCTCCAGTAGTCCTTGCCCAGGGCGTTCTCCAGGTTGGCACGGGCCACCAGTGGTTTTCCGGCGACCTTGAAGGCGTAGCTGCCGGTCAGGTCCAGGCGGTTCCAGGCTGGCGCCTCGATGCGGTTGGCCGGGTCCAGGTAGGCCTCGCCGGTGTGGATCACCCGGCCGCCCAAGGTCAGCCCCGGCAGAAACGCCGCATCCCAGTCCAGACCGAGGTTGGCCTGGCGCCGGGCGACCCCCGGGGCGTCGTTGCCCTCGGTGGTGCGGTCGGCGGCCTTCACCAGTTCCGGCCGGATGTAGCTGGCGCCGGCCAGCAGGCGCAGGCCCTCGGTCAGCTCGCCGCTCACGCCCAGTTCGATACCGCGGTTGCGTTGCTCGCCGCTCACCCGGTAGACGTTGCCGGCATCGGTGAAGGCGCTGGGCTTCTCGATCTGGAACAGCGCGACGGTCGCCAGCAACCCGCCCAGCTCGTACTTGGCGCCCAGCTCGTACTGCTTGGTCTTGTAGGGCGCCATCATTTCCCCGGCGTTCTGCGCGGTGGTGGGCGCGGTATCGCCCTTGCTCAGGCCCTGGATGTAGTTGGCGTACAGCGAGAGGCCGTCCACCGGCCGCACCAGCACCCCCAGCAATGGCGTCCAGACCTGCTCGTCGTAGCTCGACGTGCGCTCGCCGCTGCTGGCGCTGTAGGACTTGGCGCTCACCCACTGGCGGCGCAGGCCGCCGGTCAGCTGCAGGCGGTCGTCCAGCAGCGAAATGCGGTCGGACAGGGCGACGCCGCCCAGGTCGGTCTCGGCGGTGCGGGGGATGCTGCCGTCCAGGCTGGAATAGTCCGGGAGCGGCGTGTGCCCCGAACTCTCGTAGAGGTTGCCCGACTCGGCCCCGGTGAACAGGTAGACCAGCCCCAGCCGCTCGAACACCCGGTTGCTGCTCAGGGTCCAGTCATGGTGCAGCGCACCGGTGTCGAAGCGGCCGCGCAGGCCGGCCTCGCCGGAATAGGTGCGGCGGTCGCCCCGCTGGCGCGCCATGAGGTTACTCAGCGCACCGTCGTTGCCGATCAGGAAGCTGTTGGAGGCGATGGTCTCGAAGTTGCTCTGGCGCCCGCCGAGGGCGGCGAAGGCGGTGATGTCCGGGGTGAGGTCGTATTCCGCCCGGGTGACCAGGCCGTAGTCCTCCTGGTCCAGGTAAGAATCGCGCAGGCCGAAGCGGGTACGGGAGTCCGGCGCGTGGGGCAGGTGGGTGGCGCTGCCCAGCAGCACCGGGCGCACCACGCCCTCGAAGCTCTCCTTCTGGTACAGCGCGTCGGCGGACAGGCGCAGCCGCTCGCCGCGGAAGTCCAGGGCCAGGGCCATCAGCGGGAACTCCCGGCTCTGGTGATCGACGGCAGTGTCGCCCGTGCGGTAGACGCCGTTGAAGCGCGCGCCGAAGGCCTTGTCCTCGCCGAAGCGGCGACCCACGTCCAGGTGCGTGCCGAGCTGGGACTTCTCGGTCCAGTCGACGCTGACCCGGGTCAGCG
Source organism: Pseudomonas mangiferae (assembly GCF_007109405.1). Taxonomy (GTDB): domain Bacteria; phylum Pseudomonadota; class Gammaproteobacteria; order Pseudomonadales; family Pseudomonadaceae; genus Pseudomonas_T; species Pseudomonas_T mangiferae. The sequence goes on along the minus strand of NZ_VJOY01000007.1, from coordinate 170,301 downwards.
GCTCGTCCGCCGCCCGCTTGGGCACCACGTTGATGGCGCCGCCGATGCTGCCCTCCGGGGCCATGCCGCTGAGCAGCGCGCTGGGGCCCTTGAGCACCTCGACCCGCTCGGCGAACTCGGTGGGCACCCGCCAGTAGGGCAGCATCCCGTACAGCCCGTCCATGGCCACGTCGGCGTTGCTCACCGGGAAGCCGCGGATGGCGTAGGTGTCGACGATATCGCCACGGCCGCCGACGATGCGCACCGAGGGATCGTTGGCCACCAGCACGTCGGCGACGCTGCGCGCCTGCTGCTGCTCCAGGGTCTGGGCGGTGTAGCTGGTGACGCTGAAGGGCGCGTCCATCACGTCGAGGTTGCCCAGCACCCCCAGGCGCGAGCCGCGGGCCACCTGGCCGCCGGCCAGAGGCTCCGGCAGGGCCTGGGCACCGTCGCTTTGGCCGGTGACCTCCAGGGCGGACAGCTCCACGTCACCCCGGGCCGCGACCCGTACCAGGGTGTAGCTGCCGTCGGGCCGCGCCTGCAGCTGCAGGCCGCTGCCCGCCAGCAGGCGGCGCAGGCCTTCGTCGGCGGCGTAGCGGCCGTTAAGCCCGGCGGAGGCGAGCCCGTCGGTCAGGGCCGGGTCGAAGGACAGCGACAGCCCCGCCTCGCTGGCATAGGTGGCCAGGGTGCGTCCCAGGGGGCCGGCGGGAATCTCGTAGCGGCGCAGCGCCGCCGGTTCCTCCGCGGCCCAGAGTGGCTGGCCGGCGCCCACCAGGGCGACGGCGAGCGCGGCCCGGCGCACCGCGCGGCGCAGCGAAGGGGCATCGATGAAGCGGAAGGAAAAGGCGGACGAAGCGGACATGGGCAGCAGTTCCTCGGCCTGGCGGCCACGACAAGGAGGGGGTTCACCGTCCTTGCCAGCCGAGCGCGAAAAAGGTCTCACCCCAGCGCGATTATTTTTTCAGGCGGCGTCCAGGCTGATCCACAGGTCGGTCAGCCGCCGTACCCGCACCGGGTAGGTCGCCGCCAGCATCGCCAGGGCCCGGCCACGGTCCCGCAGGGGATAGGCACCGGACACCGCCAGCCCGGCCACGGCCGGGGCGCAGCGCAGCACCCCGTGGTGGTAGCGGGCGAGTTCGGCCAGCAGCTCGGCCAGGGGCAGCCGGTCGGCCATCAGCATGCCGTGGGTCCAGGCCACCGCCGACGCCTCGGCGGCAGCCAGGGGGCCGAGCCGCTGGCGGTCGAAGCGGCCCTGGCGGCCCGCCGGTACCCACTGGGCGAGGCCGTCCAGGGGCTCCACCCGCACCGCGCCCTCCAGCACCACCAGATGGGCGGCGTCGCCCTGCTCGCGCAGGCTGAAACGGGCGCCGGGGGTGCTCAGGCGGCCGACGGCGACGTCCAGCAGCAGGGGCCGCGGGTCGGCCGCGGCGTGCAGCAGCAGCTCGCCCTGCCGCAGCTGCAGGTGCCGGCGCTGGCCGTCGAAACGCAGGTCCAGGGCGCTGTCGGTGTTGAGGGTCAGCTGGCTGCCGTCCGGCAGCGCCAGCGCGCGGACCTCGCCCACCGCCGTGCGCTGGTCGGCCAGCCACGCCTCCCAGGGCGCGGCGCGCCAGGTGGTCAGGGCCGCCGGCGCCACCGCCAGCAGCAGGGCCAGGTGCTTGAGGGCGCGGCGGCGACCGATGCGCTCGCGGCCGAGGGCCGGCATCGCCAGCTCCGGCGGCAGGCTGCCGAGCCGCTGCAGCAGCCGCTCGGCCCGCGCCCAGGCCTGGTCGTGCTGCGGGCTGCGCTGGCGCCACTGGGCGCAGGCCTGGCGGGTCGCCTCGCTGTCGCCGTCGCCGTGCAGGCGCACCAGCCAGGCGGCGGCTTCGTCGAGGATCGCCGCGGGAATGACGTCGCTGCCGGCCGCGCCGCTCACGGGGTGAGCTCCAGGCAACGGCGGAAGGCCTGCTGCATGTAGCGCTTGACCGAACCCAGGGACACCCCCAGGCGCTCGGCGATGGCGTCGTAGGTCAGGCCCTCCAGCTGCGACAGCAGGAACGCGCGACGCACCCGCTCGGGCAGGCTGTCCAGCAGGGCGTCGATCTCGTGGAGGGTCTCCAGCACCACCAGGCGCTGCTCCGGCGGCGGCGCCAGGGCCTCGGGCAGGCTGGCCAGGGCGTCCAGGTAGGCGCGCTCCAGGGACTGGCGCTGGTACCAGTTGATCATCAGCCCGCGGGCGACGGTGACCAGGTAGGCCCGGGGCTCGCGCGCCTCCAGCACGCGGCGCGAGGCCAGCAGGCGGGTGAAGGTGTCCTGGGCCAGGTCGGCGGCGTTGTCGGCGCAGCCCAGGCGCCTGCGCAGCCAGCCGAACAGCCAGCCATGGTGATCCTGGTAGAGGTGGCGCACGGCATCGTGCAGGGAACCGTCGACTGCGGACATGGGAAACAGCACCGTGACGCCAGTTGTTATTGAGAATTAATCTCATGATAACCGTGGCCCGCGAATCCCCACAAGCGCCCGCCGCCGAAACGCAAAAGCCCCCGCCGGCTCGCACCGGCGGGGGCTTTCTTCACGGCTGGCGAATCAGACCTTGGCGCGTTCGTAGCGCTTGCGGTCGTTCTCGTTCAGCATTTTCTTGCGCAGGCGGATGGACTTGGGCGTCACTTCCACCAGCTCGTCGTCGGCGATGAACTCCAGCGCCTGCTCCAGGGTGAAGCGGATCGGCGGCACCAGGGCGATGACTTCGTCCTTGCCCGAGGCACGCATGTTGTCCAGCTTCTTGCCCTTGGTGGGGTTGATCACCAAGTCGTTGTCGCGGCTATTGATGCCGGCCAGCTGGCCTTCGTAGATCTCGTCGCCTGGGCCGAGGAACAGCTTGCCGCGGCTCTGCAGGGTTTCCAGGGAGTAGGTCAGCGCGGTGCCGGTGGCCATGGAGACCAGCACGCCGTTCTGCCGGTTGCTGACTTCGCCGGCCTTGATCGGGCCGTAGTGGCTGAAGGTGGAGGTCAGGATACCGGTGCCGGAGGTCAGGGTCAGGAAGTTGTTGCGGAAGCCGATCAGGCCGCGGGCCGGGATGGTGTACTCCAGGCGCACGCGTCCCTTGCCGTCGGGGATCATGTTGCTCAGGTCACCCTTGCGCAGGCCCATCTGCTCCATCACCGAGCCCTGGTGCTGCTCTTCGATGTCGATGGTGACGTTCTCGTAGGGCTCCTGCTTGTCGCCGTCCTTCTCGATGATCACCACTTCCGGACGGCCCACGGCCATCTCGAAGCCTTCGCGGCGCATGGTCTCGATCAGTACCGAGAGGTGCAGCTCGCCACGGCCGGAGACCTTGAATTTCTCCGGGCTGTCGCCCTGCTCGACGCGCAGCGCCACGTTGTGCAGCAGCTCCTTCTCCAGGCGCTCCTTGATGTTGCGGCTGGTGACGAACTTGCCTTCCTTGCCGGCGAACGGCGAGTCGTTGACCTGGAAGGTCATGCTCACGGTGGGCTGGTCGACGGTCAGCGGCGGGCGCGCCTCGACGTTCTGCGGGTCGCACAGGGTGTCGGAGATGAACAGCTCGTCCATGCCGGACACGCAGACGATGTCGCCCGCCTCGGCGTCGGCCACTTCCACGCGCTGCAGGCCGGAGTGGCCCATGATCTTCAGCACGCGGCCGTTGCGCTTGGTGCCATCGTCGCTGATGGCGACCACCGGGGTGTTGGCCTTGATGCGGCCGCGGGCGATGCGGCCGATGCCGATCACGCCGAGGAAGCTGTTGTAGTCCAGCTGGGAGATCTGCATCTGGAACGGGCCGTCGACGTCCACCTTGGGCGCCGGGACGTGGTCGATGATGGCCTGGAACAGGGCGTCCATGTTGTCGTCCATCTTCTCGTGGTCCATGCCGGCGATGCCGTTCAGGGCGCTGGCGTAGACGATCGGGAAGTCCAGCTGCTCATCGGTGGCGCCGAGGTTGTCGAACAGGTCGAAGATCTGGTCGATGACCCAGTCCGGGCGCGCGCCGGGACGGTCCACCTTGTTCACCACGACGATCGGGCGCAGGCCGGCCTTGAAGGCCTTCTGGGTCACGAAGCGGGTCTGCGGCATGGGGCCGTCCTGGGCGTCCACCACCAGCAGCACGGAGTCCACCATGGACATCACGCGCTCCACCTCGCCGCCGAAGTCGGCGTGGCCGGGGGTGTCGACGATGTTGATGTTGTAGCCGTTCCACTTGATGGCGGTGTTCTTCGCCAGGATGGTGATGCCGCGTTCCTTCTCCTGGTCGTTGGAGTCCATCACCCGCTCGCTTTCCGCTTCTTTGCGGTCGAGGGTGCCGGAGAGTTTCAGGAGCTTGTCGACGAGGGTGGTCTTGCCATGGTCGACGTGGGCGATGATGGCGATATTGCGAAGTTTATCGATCACTGTGCTAGGTCTCGGTTGAGAAAACGGTGCGCCCGTCCAGGCTGACAGGCAAGGCATGCAACGAATCGGCGGACACCCGTCCGGGCGTACCGCGAAGGCTCAGGGCCGGTCGGGAGGGCGATGGCGGATGCTGCCGCCCAGCAGCCCGGCGCGCTTAATGCGGGCGATAGACGCGAACATTCGCATGGCCCTCGCTGAGCAGGTGGTGGGCGTGCAGCCGGCTCATGACGCCCTTCTCGCAGTACAGGAGGTACTGGCGGCTCTCGTCCAGGTCCTTGAAGCGGCTGTTGATGGCGTAGAACGGCAGCGACCGCACCTCCACGCCGTCCAGGGCCAGGGGCAGCTCCTCGCTGTCGTCGGGGTGACGGATGTCCAGCACGATGTGCCCGGGCAGCGCCTCGCCCACTTCCTCGACCTGCACCTCGCGGCCGAGTTCATCGATTACCCGGTCCACCGCCATCTGCCGCGCCCGCTCCACGGCCCGGTCGAGCACCGCCATGTCGAACTGGCTCTCCTCGTGCTCGATGCGGCCGCGCTTGGCGCGGGTGGTGGGGTTCACCGAGATCACGCCGCAGTACTCCGGCATGTGCTTGGCGAACTCGGCGGTGCCGATGGCGTAGGCGGTGTCGATGATGTCCTGCTTGTGGCTGGCCACCAGGGGCCGCAGCACCAGCATGTCGGTGGCGGCGTCGATCACCGTGAGGTTCGGCAGGGTCTGGCTGGAGACCTGGGAGATGGCCTCGCCGGTCACCAAGGCGTCGATCTGCAGGCGCTCGGCGATGCGGGTGGCGGCGCGCAGCATCATGCGCTTGAGCACCACGCCCATCTGGCTGTTGTCCACCTTGCCGAGGATTTCCCCCAGCACTTCCTCGAACGGCACGCTGATGAACAGCACCCGGTGCGAGCGGCCGAATTTCTGCCAGAGGTAGTGGGCGACTTCCATCACCCCCAGCTCGTGGGCACGGCCGCCCAGGTTGAAGAAGCAGAAGTGGGTGAGCATGCCGCGGCGCATGATCTGGTAGGCGGCGACGGTGGAGTCGAAGCCGCCGGACATCAGTACCAGGGTCTGCTCCAGGGAGCCCAGCGGGTAGCCGCCGATGCTGTCGTGCTGACGGTGAACGATGAACAGCCGCTGGTCGCGGATCTCCATGCGCACCTCCACCTCCGGAGCGTTCAGCGACACCCCGGCGGCGCCGCACTGCTGGCGCAGCCGGCTGCCCACGTAGCGCTCGACGTCCATGGAGGTGAAAGCATGCTTGCCGCCGCGCTTGCAGCGCACCGAGAAGACCTTCCCGGGCAGGCGGTCGCCGTAGTGCAGCCGGCACTTGTCGAGGATGTCGTCGAAGTCGCCCAGCGGGTACTCGTGCACCTCGAGGAAATGCACGATGCCGGGCATGCAACGCAGCCGCTCGATCATCTCGGCGAGCACCTTCGGCTCGCTGCAGGCGGTCTCCACGTCGAGGTTGTCCCAGACGCCGCTGACCTGCAGCGCGGGGTCCAGATCGCGCAGCACGCTGCGGATGTTCTTCGACAATTGCCGAATGAACTGCTTGCGGACCGGGCGGCTCTTGACGGTGATTTCCGGGAAGACTTTGACGATGAGTTTCATGAAAACGCCGCGATGCGGGAACGACCGAAAAACAGGGGCGCGGATTATAGCGGAATTGTTCAAGGTTTGACCAAACGCATTGCAAATCAGACCGTCGCGCCGAAATGGGGCGTGTGCGTCAGGTCACGTTCTATTATGGTGCACTCGGATGGCGCAGCCGCGTCGGACCGCCCCGCGAAGCCCGATCCTGAGCGGCCCTGCCCAATTCGGGGCACTGGCATGCATATTGCTCCCTTGTGAGGCAGGTAGCCCGAGCGGAACCACCGCGTGGCAGAACCGTATTTTGGGGAGCCCTGTCCCGGCCCCCATACACCTGGAGGACACCATGTCGAAGTCGCTTCAACTGATCAAAGATAACGATGTGAAGTGGGTTGATCTGCGCTTCACCGACACCAAGGGCAAGCAGCAGCACGTCACCATGCCCGCTCGCGACGCCCTGGACGAAGAGTTCTTCGAGCACGGCAAGATGTTCGACGGCTCCTCCATCGCCGGCTGGAAAGGCATCGAAGCCTCCGACATGATCCTGCTGCCCGATGACAGCACTGCGGTCCTGGACCCCTTCACCGAAGAGCCGACCCTGATCATCGTCTGCGACATCATCGAGCCCAGCACCATGCAGGGCTACGACCGCGACCCGCGCTCCATCGCCCGCCGCGCCGAGGAATACCTCAAGTCCACCGGCATCGGCGACACCGTGTTCGTCGGCCCGGAGCCCGAGTTCTTCATCTTCGACGAAGTGAAGTTCAAGTCCGACATCTCCGGCTCCATGTTCAAGATCTTCTCCGAGCAGGCGTCCTGGAACACCGACGCCGACTTCGAGGGCGGCAACAAGGGCCACCGTCCGGGCGTCAAGGGCGGCTACTTCCCGGTCCCGCCGGTCGACCACGACCACGAGATCCGCACCGCCATGTGCAACGCCCTGGAAGAAATGGGCCTGACCGTCGAAGTGCACCACCACGAAGTGGCCACCGCCGGCCAGAACGAGATCGGCGTGAAGTTCAACACCCTGGTGGCCAAGGCCGACGAGACCCAGACCCTCAAGTACTGCGTGCACAACGTGGCCGATGCCTATGGCAAGACCGCCACCTTCATGCCCAAGCCCCTGTACGGCGACAACGGCTCGGGCATGCACGTGCACATCTCCATCTCCAAGGATGGCAAGAACACCTTCGCCGGCGACGGCTATGCCGGCCTGTCCGACACCGCCCTGTACTTCATCGGCGGCATCATCAAGCACGGCAAGGCGCTGAACGGTTTCACCAACCCGTCGACCAACTCCTACAAGCGTCTGGTCCCGGGCTTCGAAGCCCCGGTGATGTTGGCCTACTCGGCCCGCAACCGCTCCGCGTCGATCCGCATTCCCTACGTGTCGAGCCCGAAGGCCCGCCGTATCGAAGCGCGCTTCCCGGACCCGGCGGCCAACCCCTACCTGGCCTTCGCTGCGCTGCTGATGGCTGGCCTGGACGGCATCCAGAACAAGATCCACCCCGGCGATGCCGCCGACAAAAACCTGTACGACCTGCCGCCGGAAGAGGCCAAGGAAATCCCGCAGGTCTGCGGCAGCCTGAAGGAAGCCCTGGAAGAGCTGGACAAGGGCCGCGCGTTCCTGACCAAGGGCGGCGTCTTCAGCGACGACTTCATCGATGCCTACATCGAGCTCAAGAGCGAAGAAGAAATCAAGGTGCGCACCTTCGTGCACCCGCTGGAATACGACCTGTACTACAGCGTCTGATCCAGGCGTCCTCCGGGACGCGCGCCCGCCGATGCGGGCGCCTTGCAGGGGCCTCCTTCGGGAGGCCCTTTTTCGTGGTGGGCCCCGCCCGCCAGGGTTTTCTTCGAGCGAGCGCACAGCCGCGGCGACGCGGCCTTGCCAGCCGGCCCGCCCGGTGCAACCCTTGAACGCCATACGCCCCTGTCATTCCCCCCGGAGAGCGACCATGCGTTCCGCGATCATCGGCCTGCTGCTGGCGGTGGCCCTGCCGGCCAGCGCCGCCCAGATCTACAAGTACACCGACGCCAACGGCAACACGGTCTTCACCAACCAGCCGCCCGAGGGCCAGCACACCCAGGCCGTCGAGCTGCAACCGACCAACACCGTGGAAAGCCAGAAGCCTGCCAGCGCGCCGGAAAAGCCCAAGGACGAGGCACCGACCCGCTACACCGTGCTGCAGCTGGTGAACCTGCCCACCGACGAGGCACTGCGCAGCAACAACGGCACCTTCACCGTCAGCGTGGCCCTGGAGCCGCGCCTGCAACCGGGCCACAGCCTGCGCCTGGTGATGGACGGCCAGCCCTACGGCCAGCCCACCAACATCCCTTACTTCCAGGTCACCGAGGCCGATCGCGGCGAACACACCCTGGTGGCGGAAGTGCTCGGCAAGGACGGCCAGCCGCTGCAGCAGAGTGCGCCGGCCACCGTCGCCATCCAGCGCATCAGCGTCAACAGCCCCGCACGCAACGGGAGCCCGTGAACCATGGGACGCGCACTGCTGGTCGCCCTGCTGGCGCTGGCCCTGCCGGTGCAGGCGGAGGTCTACACCTACCTGGACAAGGACGGTAACCGGGTCTTCACCGACCGTCCCCATGCGGGCAACGCCCAGCGCCTGGAGATGGCTCCGTCCAACGCCATGTCGCCGGTCGCGCCGCAACCCCAGCAACGGGTCCCGCCGCCGGTGCTGCCGCCGTCCTACTCGCTGCTGCGGATCATCGTGCCGGAGCCGGACGCCATGGTGAACAACGGCACCGGCGACGTGATCGTCACCGCCACCAGCGAGCCGGGGCTGATGGCCGGCCACAGCTTCCGCCTGCAACTGGACGGCAAGCCGGCCGGCGAGGGCCGCAGCCCGGTGTTCCCGCTGACCAACCTGGACCGCGGCACCCACACCCTGGCGGTGGAAATCCTCGACGCCAAGGGCCGCATCCTCGAACGCACCCCCAGCCAGCCCCTGCACGTGCAGCGCATGTCCCTGTCCCAGAAGAAACGCATGTTCCCCTGCAAGACCGAGGACTACGGGGTCCGCGAGGAATGCCCGCTGAAGGAAAAGCCGCCGGTGCAGACCGACATCCCCTTCGTGCCCTTCATCTGATCGGACACGCACCGATTTGGCGCACACCCCGACGCCCCCTCCTATAATCTCCCCATTTTGGTTCACCGGCCTGGCCAGGCGTGCCGGTGCGCACCGTCGGCAGGCGGGGCACGCGTCGTTTCGGGGCTTGGTTTGCTTCTTGCATTTTCCCCTGACCGGACACGCCGGCCCGCGCGCGGCGCGGCCCCCGAGCCCCTGATTCCGTATCGCCTGCCGCGCCCCGCACCGGTGCGCCGCGGGCAGCGGCCCTTCCGCAAGAGGTTCTTCCGTCGCCATGACCATCGACGACACCCTGCACCGGCTGCTGCTGGACAACCTGACTACCGCGACCCTGCTGCTGGATGCCGAACTGCGGCTGGAGTACATGAACCCGGCGGCGGAAATGCTCCTGGCGGTGAGCGGCCAGCGCAGCCACGGGCAGTTCATCAGCGAACTGTTCACCGAGTCCCAGGAGGCCCTCTGTGCCCTGCGCCAGGCGGTGGAGGAGGCGCACCCCTTCACCAAGCGCGAGGCGCAGCTGACCTCCCTGGCCGGCCAGACCCTCACGGTGGACTACGCGGTGACACCGATCCTCGCCCGCAACCGCACCCTGTTGCTGCTGGAAGTGCACCCACGCGACCGCCTGCTGCGCATCACCAAGGAAGAGGCCCAGCTGTCCAAGCAGGAAACCACCAAGATGCTGGTGCGCGGCCTCGCCCACGAGATCAAGAACCCCCTGGGGGGCATCCGCGGCGCCGCCCAGCTGCTGGCCCGGGAACTGCCCGAACCGGGGCTGCGGGACTACACCGACGTGATCATCGAGGAAGCCGACCGCCTGCGTAACCTGGTGGACCGCATGCTCGGCTCCAACAAGCTGCCGTCCCTGGCGCCCACCAACATCCACGAGGTGCTGGAGCGGGTCGCCAGCCTGGTGGAGGCGGAGAGCCAGGGTGGCGTGGTGCTGGTGCGCGACTACGACCCGAGCATCCCCGACGTGCTGATCGACCGCGAGCAGATGATCCAGGCGGTGCTGAACATCGTGCGCAACGCCATGCAGGCACTGGCCTCCCAGCCGGACCAGCGCCTGGGGCGGATCACCCTGCGCTCGCGCACCCTGCGCCAGTTCACCATCGGCCACACCCGCCACCGCCTGGTGGCGAAGATGGAAATCATCGACAACGGCCCAGGCATCCCGGCCGACCTGCAGGACACCCTCTTCTATCCCATGGTCAGCGGTCGCCCGGACGGTACCGGGCTGGGCCTGGCGATCACCCAGACCATCATCAGTCAGCACCAGGGCCTGATCGAGTGCGAGAGCCACCCCGGGCACACCGTGTTCTCGATCTTCCTGCCGCTCGAACAAGGAGCCACCGCCACATGAGCCGAAGCGAAACCGTCTGGATCGTCGACGACGACCGCTCCATCCGCTGGGTCCTGGAAAAGGCCCTGCAGCAGGAAGGCCTGACCACCCAGAGTTTCGACAGCGCCGACGGCGTGCTCGGACGGCTGGCCCGGCAGCAGCCGGAGGCGATCATCTCCGACATCCGCATGCCCGGCACCAGCGGCCTCGACCTGCTGGCGCGGATCCGCGAGCTGTACCCGCGCCTGCCGGTGATCATCATGACCGCCCATTCCGACCTGGACAGCGCGGTGGCCTCCTACCAGGGCGGCGCCTTCGAGTACCTGCCCAAGCCGTTCGACGTGGACGAGGCGGTGTCCCTGGTCAAGCGCGCCCTGCAGCACGCCCAGGAGCAGCAGGGCCTGGAAGCGCCGACGCCGCTGGCGCGCACGCCGGAGATCATCGGCGAGGCGCCGGCGATGCAGGAGGTGTTCCGCGCCATCGGCCGGCTGTCCCATTCCAACATCACCGTGCTGATCAACGGTGAGTCCGGCACCGGCAAGGAGCTGGTGGCCCACGCCCTGCACCGCCACAGCCCGCGGGCGGTGGCGCCGTTCATCGCGCTGAACATGGCGGCGATCCCCAAGGACCTGATGGAGTCCGAGCTGTTCGGCCACGAGAAGGGCGCCTTCACCGGCGCCGCCAACCAGCGCCGCGGCCGCTTCGAGCAGGCCGATGGCGGCACGCTGTTCCTCGACGAGATCGGCGACATGCCGGCCGACACCCAGACCCGCCTGCTGCGAGTGCTGGCCGACGGCGAGTTCTATCGGGTCGGCGGCCACGTGCCGGTGAAGGTGGACGTGCGGATCATCGCCGCCACCCACCAGAACCTGGAAAACCTGGTGCAGGCCGGCAAGTTCCGCGAGGACCTGTTCCATCGCCTGAACGTCATCCGCATCCACATCCCGCGGCTTTCCGACCGCCGCGAGGACATCCCCTCCCTGGCGCGGCACTTCCTCGCCCGGGCAGCCCTGGAGCTGGCGGTGGAGCCGAAGGTGCTCAAGGCCGAGACCGAGGACTACCTGCGCCACCTGCCCTGGCCGGGCAACGTGCGCCAGCTGGAGAACACTTGCCGCTGGATCACCGTGATGGCCTCGGGGCGCGAGGTGCACGTCGGCGACTTGCCGCCGGAACTGTTGGCCCAGCCCCAGGATTCGGCGCCGGTGACCAACTGGGAACAGGCGCTGCGGCAATGGGCGGACCAGGCCCTGGGCCGCGGCCAGTCCAACCTGCTGGATATCGCCGTGCCGGCCTTCGAGCGGATCATGATCGAGACCGCCCTCAAGCACACCGCCGGCCGCCGCCGCGACGCCGCCGTGCTGCTGGGCTGGGGTCGCAACACCCTGACCCGCAAGATCAAGGAGCTGGGCATGAAGGTCGCCGGCGGCGATGAGGACGACGGCGAAGACAGCTGATCGATCCAGGGCGGTGAACGAGCAGGCTTCGGCCTGCTTTTTCATGGCCGGGGATAGCCTCAGCACTGTCGGCCCGGGGCATTCGCCCAGACCTAGGTAAGAGTCCCCTGAAACGGGTATCAGTCATGCCCGGGGCACCGCCAGGCGGCCCGTTCTTCACGCCGTCTCGCCTTCCCCACAAAACCTGGCACGCGCCCTGCATTGTCAAACGTACCTACCGTTTTGGGGGCCTTGGTACAGGCAGGCCGGGGATTCCCCTCTTTTATTCCTCCCGCGCGCTGATCGTCAGCCGCCACCCGCCGTCCGCCGCTGCACCCCGCCACTGGGCGTGCAGCGGGCGGGCCGCCACAAGATGCAACAACAACCCCCGCTCCGTACGCTGAATGCGCCAGTTGCCCGGCCCGCTGGCAAGCGCCAGGCGGCCTTCGGCTGCCTGGCCGGCCGCCAGGAACAGCATAGCGAACGCACCATCCAGGTGCTGGGCGTGCAGTTTTGGCTCAACGTTGAAGCGCAGGGCCAGTCCGTCGGGGAGAACTTCGACCCGCTCCAGGCGAGCAGGCTCCGGCGCCGTCAGGCGACCCAGCATCAAGCCCAGCATCAGCCCGAACAGCGCCAGGGAAAACAGTACCCGGAGCCACAGGCGCGGCCGCGGGTCTTCCTCTTCGGCGGTAGAATGCCGCCCGTCCTCGGGCTCGGAGCCAGCCATGTTCCACGTCATCCTCTTCCAACCGGAAATTCCGCCCAATACCGGCAACATTATCAGGCTGTGCGCCAACGCAGGCTGCCACCTCCACCTGATCGAGCCCCTGGGTTTCGAACTGGACGACAAGCGCCTGCGCCGGGCCGGCCTCGACTACCACGAGTACGCCACCCTGCGCCGCCACCCGGACCTGGAGGCCTGCCTGGCCGCCCTCGGCCACCCGCGTCTGTTCGCCTTCACCACCAAGGGCTCCCAACCGTTCCATGAAGTCGCCTACCGCCCGGGCGACGCCTTCCTTTTCGGCCCGGAAAGCCGTGGCCTGCCGGCGGAGGTGCGCGACGCATTGCCGGCCGACCGCCGCGTGCGCCTGCCCATGCGCCCGGAATGCCGCAGCCTCAACCTGTCCAACAGCGTCGCGGTGGCGGTCTACGAGGCCTGGCGGCAGAACGGTTTCAGCCTGGTGTGATCGCTGCCGCCGGTCGGCCCGCGGAAGCTATCCCGCCCCGCCTCGCAGTCGAACGGAAACAGCCGTCCCGGCGTCCTTGCCGGAGTCCGTTCATCCGCACGAGGGCGACCCCATGACCACTTACCGCGCACGACGATCCGGCGTGTTGCCTCCCTACCTGCTGGACCACCTGTCGCGCCATGGCGACGACCACCTGCGCCATTGCGCCAGCAATACCCTGTCCCTGGACCACCGCCGCGACCTGCTCGGCCATGATCCCGGCACCCGGCCGGCCATCGCCGCCGGGCAGCCGGGCTCCGCCGAGCGACACATCTACGATGCCGGCGGCCGCACCGAGCTGCCCGGCACGCTGGTGCGCACCGAGGGCCAGTCCCAGCGCGGCGACCTGGCGGTGGACGATGCCTACGACCACCTGGGCGCCACCTATGCGTTCTTCTGGGAAGTCTTCGGCCGTCACTCCATCGACGGGGCCGGGCTGCCGCTGGTGGGCAGCGTGCACTATGGCGAGCACTACGAGAACGCCTTCTGGGACGGCGCGCAGATGGTCTTCGGCGACGGTGACGGCAAGCTGTTCAACCGCTTCACCATCGCCCTGGACGTGGTGGGCCATGAGCTGAGCCATGGGGTCATCGAGCAGGAAGCCGGGCTGGTCTACCAGAACCAGGCCGGCGCGCTGAACGAGTCGCTGTCCGACGTCTTCGGCACCCTGGTCAAGCAGTACCACACGCGCCAGCGGGCCGATCAGGCCGACTGGATCATCGGCGCCGGGCTGTTCACCGACGCGGTCAAGGCGGTCGGCCTGCGTTCCATGAAGGCACCCGGCAGCGCCTACGACGACCCGCAGCTGGGCAAGGACCCGCAGCCGGGGCACATGCGCGACTTCGTCGAGACCCGCCAGGACAACGGCGGCGTGCACATCAACTCGGGCATTCCCAACCGCGCCTTCTACCTGCTGGCCAGCGACTTGGGCGGCTTCGCCTGGGAGAAGGCCGGGCGCATCTGGTACGAGACCCTGTGCGACAAGCGCCTGGCCAACGACGCCGACTTCGCCGCGTTCGCCGCCCTCACCGGCGACGTGGCCGGGCGCCTGTACGGCACCGAAGGGGCCGAGTTCCGTGCGCTGAAGTCGGCCTGGAAGAGCGTCGGAGTGGAGCCGTGAGCCGCCTGCCGCCCCTGGGGCCGACCGCCGTCATCCGCCTCTGGCGCGAAGGCGGCATGGCCTACCTGCCGGCCCTCATGCGGCCCGCCGCCATTGCCCTGGAGGATTGCAGCGAGGCGGAGCGCCAGGCCATCTGCCGGGTGCTGGAAGTCAGCGCCCAGCAGGCCGATGCCGAGCAGGCGGGGCGCGGCGACCAGCGCTATTTCCGCATCGAGGTGCAACTGGCCCGGGACGACGACAGCGTCGTCGACCTCAAGGTGCCGGAGGCCCGCGCCCCCGACGGGCTGGTGAAGCTGTGGCAGGAACGCCGGGGCTGATCCGCCGTGCGGACACGAAAAAGGCGCCCTCGGGCGCCTTTTTTCATCAGCGGGGCGAATCAGGCTTCGCCAGCCGCCTGCATGCGCTCCAGCTGCTGGGCGTAGAGGGCATCGAAGTTCACCGGGGACAGCATCAGCGCCGGGAACGAACCGCGCACTACCAGGCTGTCCAGGGCCTCGCGGGCATACGGGAACAGGATGTTCGGGCAGAACGCGCCCAGGGTGTGGCTCATGGAGGACGGGTCGAGGTTCTTGATCAGGAAGATGCCGGCCTGCTGCACTTCGACGATGAAGGCGGTTTCCTCGCCGTTCTTCACGGTGACCGAGAGGGTCAGCACCACTTCGTAGAAGTCGCCGTCCAGGGAACGCTGACGGGTGTTCAGGTCCAGGGAAACGTTGGGGTTCCACTCCTGGCGGAAGATCTCCGGGCTCTTCGGCGCCTCGAAGGACAGGTCGCGCACATACAGGCGCTGCAGGGAAAACTGCGGGTTCTGGTCGTTGTCGGCGGCAACGCCGTTGGCTTGTTCGGTCATGACGGGATTCTCTTCCATTAGCGGTTCAAACGGTTGAATTAAGCAGCGCGTCCAGCGTGCCGGCGCGCTCCAAGGCGAACAGGTCGTCGCATCCCCCGACGTGGGTGCTGCCGATCCAGATCTGCGGAACCGAGGTACGGCCCGCCTTGCGGGTCATCTCGGCGCGCAGCTCGGGCTTGCCGTCGACACTGATCTCGTCGAAGGCCACGCCTTTCTGCGTCAGCAACTGCTTGGCGCGGATGCAGTACGGGCACCAGGCGCTGGAGTAGACGATCACCGGCGCCATGTCACTTCACCACGGGCAGGTTGTCGCCGCGCCAGCCACCGATGCCGCCGGACAGCTTCACCGCGTCGAAGCCGGCCTTCTTCAGGTCGCGGCTGGCGGTGCCGGCGTGCTGGCCCATGGCGTCCACCACCACCAGGGTCTTGCCCTTGTATTTCTCCAGTTCGGCGTGGCGGCTGGCCAGCTTGTCGAAGGGGATGTTCAGGGCGCCGACGATGTGGCCGCTGGCGAAATCCTTGGCGTTGCGCACGTCGAGCACGACGCCCTGTTCGCCGTTCACCAGGGCGGTCAGCTCGCGGTTGCTGACGGTACGCCCGCCGCGGCGCAGTTCGGTGACGATCAGCAGGATCAGCAGGACGACGAAGGCCCCGCTGAGCACGTAGTGGCGGGTGGCGAATTCGATCAGGTGGGGAAGCATCGACGGATTCCGGACGATAAAATGCCGGCCAGTATACACAGGGCCGCCGGGCCGCCAAAACCGCCCGGCGGTGACGCGGTTGGAACTTCACCGTAAAATGCCGCTCCCTTTCTGATCCCCGCTTTCCACGGGGCCATCCGCCCCGGGCCACCCGTCCGCGCCCGCGGAAACACCGGCCCGGCGGATGGCGCGAATCGGCTCCGCGCGCCCGTGCGCCACCCAGCTCAGGACAGCCCCATGACCGCCACGCCCAAACCCCTGGTACTGATCATCCTGGACGGCTTCGGCCACAGCGACACCCCGGACTCCAACGCCATCCTCGCCGCCCGCACGCCGGTCTACGACCGTCTCTGCGCCACCCAGCCCAACGGGGTGATCTCCGGCTCGGGGATGGACGTCGGCCTGCCCGACGGGCAGATGGGCAACTCCGAGGTGGGCCACATGAACCTGGGCGCGGGCCGCGTGGTGTACCAGGACTTCACCCGGGTGACCAAGGCCATCCGCGACGGCGAGTTCTTCGAGAACCCGGTGCTCACCGGCGCGGTGGACAAGGCGGTGGCCGCCGGCAAGGCGGTGCACATCCTCGGCCTGCTCTCCGACGGCGGCGTGCACAGCCACCAGGACCACCTGGTCGCCATGGCCGAACTGGCTGCCCAGCGCGGCGCCGAGCGCATCTACCTGCACGCGTTCCTCGACGGCCGCGACACCCCGCCGAAGAGCGCGCAGCCGTCCCTGGAGCTGCTGGATGCCACCTTCGCCCGCCTCGGCAAGGGTCGCATCGCTTCCCTGGTGGGCCGCTACTTCGCCATGGACCGCGACAACCGTTGGGACCGGGTGCAGGCCGCTTACGAGCTGATCGTCGACGCCAAGGCCGAGTACAGCGCCGACAGCGCCGTGGCCGGTCTGGAGGCCGCCTACGCCCGCGGCGAGAGCGACGAGTTCGTCAAGGCCACCCGCATCGGCGCGCCGGCCGCGGTGGAGGACGGCGACGCCGTGGTGTTCATGAACTTCCGCGCCGACCGAGCCCGGGAGCTGACCCGCGCCTTCGTCGAGCAGGGCTTCGACGCCTTCCCCGTCCGCCAGCCGCGGCTGTCCGGCTTCGTCATGCTGACCCAGTACGCCGCCAGCATCGACGCCCCCTGCGCCTTCGCCCCGAGCGGCCTGCACAACGTGCTGGGCGAGTACCTGGCGCGCAACGGCAAGACCCAGCTGCGCATCGCCGAGACCGAGAAATACGCCCACGTGACCTTCTTCTTCTCCGGCGGCCGCGAGGAACCCTTCGAGGGCGAGGAACGCATCCTGATCCCGTCGCCGAAGGTGGCCACCTACGACATGCAGCCGGAGATGAGCGCGCCGGAAGTCACCGACCGCATCGTCGAGGCCATCGAGCAGCAGCGCTACGACGTCATCGTGGTCAACTACGCCAATGGCGACATGGTCGGCCACACCGGCGTGTTCGAGGCCGCGGTGAGGGCGGTGGAGTGCCTGGATACCTGCATGGGCCGCATCGTCGACGCCCTGGAGAAGGTGGGCGGCGAGGCGCTGATCACCGCCGACCACGGCAACGTCGAGCAGATGGAAGACGAGTCCACCGGCCAGGCCCATACCGCCCACACCTGCGAGCCGGTGCCGTTCATCTACGTCGGCAAGCGCACGTTGAGCATCCGCGAGGGCGGCGTGCTGGCCGACGTGGCGCCCACCATGCTGACCCTCATGGGCCTGCCGGTGCCGCCGGAAATGACCGGCACCAGCATCGTCCACCTGGACTGACCGCGCCCCGCGTCGCGCCGGGGCCACGTCCCGGTGCGCCCGGACCGGAGCCCCGCGCCATGGCCCCTCCTCGCCTCCATCCCTGCCCGTGCCAGCCCTGTGGGCCGACGCCGTTGGCGCGCGTCGCCGACGACACTCGGTCGGGCCGGCCGCGCCGCCTGCCCGTGGCCGGCTGGCGGGCATTCTTTTTGCCCTACGCCGCGGGCATACTAGGTCGTTCCCCTGCCCCGGTGCCGCCTGCCTCCATGTTCCGCGCCCTCCTCCTCGCCTTTCTCGCCTGCCTGCTGAGCCCGGCCCATGCCGACCCGCGCGTGGAAACCCAGCAGCAACTGGACCAGGCGCGCAAGGACGTGACCGAGCTGAAGAAGCTGCTGGAGCAGCTGCAGCAGGAAAAGTCCGGCGTGCAGAAGGAGCTGAAGAAGACCGAGACCGACATGGGCACGCTGGAGAAGCAAGTCAAGGACCTGAAGAACGAGCTCGACCAGGGCGAGGCCGAGCTCAAGCGCCTCGATCAGGAGAAAAAAAAACTCCAGGACGCGCGCGTTGAACAGCAGCGACTGATCGCCATCCAGGCCCGCGCCGCCTACCAGAGCGGCCGCCAGGAACCGCTGCGGCTGGTGCTGAACCAGCAGCAGCCGGAGAAATTCGCCCGCACCCTCACCTATTACGAATACCTCGGCCAGGCGCGCCTGGACCAGCTCAAGGCATTCAACGAAACCCTGCGCCAGCTGGCTAACGTGGAACGCGACATCGACGCCCAGCAGGGCCAGCTGAACGCCCGCAAGGCCGAGCTGGACAGCCGCTACGAGCAGCTCGCCGGGCTGCGCAAGGAGCGCCAGCAGGCCCTGGCCAAGCTGGACAAGGACGTGTCCGACCGCGACCGCAAGCTCAAGTCCCGCGAGCAGGAGCAGGCCCAATTGGGCCAGGTGCTCAAGACCATCGAGGAGACCCTGGCGCGCCAGGCCCGGGAAGCCGAGGAAGCCCGCAAGCGGGCGATCGCTGAGGCCCAGGCCGAGGAAGCGCGCCAGCGCGAGGCGAGCCGCCAGCGCCAGGAAGCCCCCGCGACCCGTCCGAGTCCCCGCACGCCCGGCCCGCTGGTTTCCAGCGCCGGCGGCGCCTATGGTGGCCCGTTCGCCAGTGCCCGCGGCAAGCTGCCCTGGCCGGTGGACGGCCGGCTGCTGGCGCGCTTCGGCAGCCCCCGGGGCGGCGACGAACGCACCAAGTGGGACGGGGTGCTGATCAGTGCCTCCGCCGGCAGCCAGGTACGTGCCGTGCACGGTGGCCGCGTGGTGTTCGCCGACTGGTTGCGCGGCGCTGGCCTTCTGGTCATTCTCGATCACGGCAACGGCTACCTCAGCCTGTACGGCCACAACCAGAGCCTGCTCAAGGATGCCGGCGACCTGGTGAAGGCCGGCGAGCCGATCGCCACCGTCGGCAACAGCGGCGGACAGGACACCCCCGCCTTGTATTTCGCCATCCGCCAGCAGGGCCGCGCCAGCGACCCGGTGCAGTGGTGCCGCGCGCAGGGATAAGCGCCACCTCTACCTCATTAGGAGTCGTTCGACATGCCGCATTTCTTTCGCCCCGCCACGCTTGCCCTGGCCCTGACCCTGGGTGCCGGCGGCGCCTGGGCGCAAGAGCCGCCCGCCTCCCTGGCGCCGCCGCCGGACGCCCCGCCGACGCCGAACCAGGGCCCGCTGCCGCTGGACGAGCTGCGCACCTTCGCCGAGGTGCTGGACCGGGTGAAGGCCGCCTACGTCGAACCGGTGGACGACAAGACCCTGCTGGAAAACGCCATCAAGGGCATGCTGAGCAACCTCGACCCCCACTCCGCCTACCTGGAGCCCAAGGACTTCGAGGAATTGCAGGAGAGCACCAGCGGCGAGTTCGGCGGCCTGGGCATCGAGGTGGGCCTGGAGGATGGCTTCGTCAAGGTGGTCTCGCCCATCGACGACACCCCGGCGTCCAAGGCCGGCATCCAGCCCGGCGACCTGATCGTGAAGATCGACGACCAGCCCACCAAGGGCCTGTCGATGATGGAGGCGGTGGACAAGATGCGCGGCAAGGCCGGCTCGAAGATCCGTCTGACCCTGGTGCGCGACGGCGGCAAGCCCTTCGACGTGGAACTGGCGCGGGCGGTGATCAAGGTCAAGAGCGTGCGCAGCCAGCTGCTGGAGAAAGGCTACGGCTACCTGCGCATCACCCAGTTCCAGGTGAACACCGGCGAGGAAGTCGGCAAGGCCCTGGCGGCCCTGCGCAAGGAGAACGGCGCGCGTCTGAGCGGGCTGGTCCTGGACCTGCGCAACAACCCGGGCGGCGTGCTGCAATCCGCGGTGGAGGTGGCCGACCACTTCCTCACCAAGGGCCTGATCGTCTACACCAAGGGCCGCATCGCCAACTCCGAGCTGCGCTTCAGCGCCGACCCGGCGGACGCCAGCGAGGGCGTGCCGCTGGTGGTGCTGATCAACGGCGGCAGCGCCTCGGCGGCGGAAATCGTCGCCGGCGCCCTGCAGGACCACAAGCGCGGCATCCTCATGGGCACCGACAGCTTCGGCAAGGGCTCGGTGCAGACCGTGCTGCCGCTGAACAACGACCGCGCCCTGAAGCTCACCACCGCCCTCTACTTCACCCCCAACGGCCGCTCCATCCAGGCCCAGGGTATCGTCCCGGACGTCCCGGTGAGCCGCGCCAAGGTGACCCGCGAACAGGAAGGCGAGGTCTTCAAGGAAGCCGACCTGGCCGGCCACCTGGGTAACGGCAACGGCGGCGCCGACCGTCCCAGCGGCAAGGCCGCGGCGCCGCAGAAGCCGCGCCCCCAGGACGACGACTTCCAGCTGAGCCAGGCCCTGAGCCTGCTCAAGGGGCTGAACGTCACCCGCGGCGGCAACTGAGTTTCGCCGGCACGAAAAAAAGCCCGGACCAGGTCCGGGCTTTTTTCTGTCCGTCCGCCGCCGGGCGTCAGAGGTAGTTCTTGGTGATGTCGTCGATGAAGCCTTCGGCGCGCATCTGGTCCAGGGCCTGCTGCAGGCGCTTGACCACCTCGTCCGGGGTCTCCTTGTTCAGGGCGAGATAAAGCTCCGCCTCGTTCAGCCGCAGCACGATGCGAAGGCCGCTGACGCCTTCCTGGCGCGCCATGTAGCGCCCCGCCGGGTCGTCGGTGGCCCACAGGTCGATCTGACCCCGCTCCAGCTTCTTGGCGTTCTCCTGGTCGCGCAGGGCGATGATCAGCGGCACGCCCTGACTCTCCAGGGACTGGGTGACCGCGTTGTTCTTGTAGGCACCGATCTTGTACTTGCCGGCGTCCTTGAGGTCCTTCACGGTGATGCCGCTGTTGGGCGCCGCCGCCAGCACCCAGGCGGTCTTGCCCAATGGGCCTACCCACTTGAAGGTGGCTTCCCGCTCCGGCGTGCGGGTGGTGGAGAACAGCCCGTAGTTGGGCTTTTCCTGGGTCAGCTTGTACAGGCGGTCCCAGGGGAAGCGCAGGGACAGGCTGTAGTCGATCTTGGCGCGCTTGAACATCTCTCGGACGATTTCCGCGCTGATGCCGTCGATGCCGTCGTCGCGGGCGAAGTTCTTGTCGTCCACGGCCATGTTGAAGGGCGGGAAATTCTCGGTCAGCAGGACCATCTTGTAGCCCGCCGGCAGCTCGGCCTGGGCGGCGCCGGCGACCAGCGCCAGGCACAACAGACTGCGTTTGAACGTCTTGAACATCGGTGGATACCGTCAGCGTGGATTGTGATTATTGTGGGCGGCCCGGGCGGGCCGCTCGACGCGGCAACAGTGTCCGCGGCCGCCGGGGCGGCCGCGCGGTCACAGGTAGTTATTCAGGATGTCGTCGACGAAGCCTTCGGCGCGCATCTTGTCCAGGGCGGCCTGGAGCTTCTGCACCACCTCGTCCGGCACGTCCTTGTTGAGGGCCAGGAACAGCTCGGCCTGGTTGAAGCGCAGCACGGTCTTCAGGCCGCTGACGCCTTCCTGCTTGGCCAGGTAGCGGCCGGCCGGGTCGCCGGTGGCCCACAGGTCGATCTGGCCCTTGTCCAGCTTCTTGGCGTTCTCCTGGTCCCGCAGGGCGGTGATGGGCTCGATGCCCTGCTCCGCCAGGGAGGCGGCGATGGCATCGCCCTTGTAGGCGCCGACCTTGTAGCGCTTGGCCTCGGCCAGGCTCTTCATGGGCTGGATCGGGCTGTCGCCCTTGGCCAGCAGGACCCAGTCGTCCGGGCCGATGGGGCCGACCCACTTGAACAGCGCCTCGCGCTCCGGCAGCCGCGCAGTGACGAACACGCCGTAGCCGGGTTTCTCCAGCGCCAGCTTGTAGATGCGGTCCCAGGGGAAGCGCAGGCTGAGGGTGTACTTGATGTCGGCGCGCTTGAACATCTCCTTGACGATATCGGTGGCGATGCCGTCGATATTGTCCTCGGGGGCGAAGTTCTTGCCGTTGATCGACATGTTGTAGGGCGGGAAATTCTCGGTCAGCAAGACGACCGTGTAGTTCGGGTCCACCTCGGCGCGGGCGCCGGCGGACAGCATCATCAGGAAGCCACAGAGAACCGACAGCAGGCGTTTGCACATAGCGATGTTTCTCCATTCACCACGGGGACGACGAGAGCATACCCAGCGCCGGCAGGACCGCCCAGCCCTTGCCGGCGAAAGGCCATCAATAGCTGGCGCGCACCTTCTCCAGGGCGCCTTCGGCGCGCAGGGCGTCGAGCGCCGTCTGCAACTTGCGCACCAGATCGTCGGGCGTGTCCTTGTTCAG
This sequence comes from Pseudomonas mangiferae, assembly GCF_007109405.1. Taxonomy (GTDB): domain Bacteria; phylum Pseudomonadota; class Gammaproteobacteria; order Pseudomonadales; family Pseudomonadaceae; genus Pseudomonas_T; species Pseudomonas_T mangiferae. The sequence continues at coordinate 148,055 of NZ_VJOY01000007.1, read as the reverse complement.
GGCGAGGAACAGATCGGCGGTATGGAAACGGTGCACCACCTTGATGTCGGAAAGACCTTCCTGGCGCGCCATGTAGGAACCGCTGGGATCGGCGGTGACCCACAGGTCGATCTGGCCCTTCTCCAGCTTCTTCACGTTCTCGTTGTCCCGCAGCGAGGTCTCCACCGCCAGGCCGCGGTCGATCAGGTGCTGGCTGATCGCATCGCCCTTGTAGCCGCCGATGCGGTACTTGGCGGCGTCCTGCAGGCTGTTGACGCTGATGGGGGTGTCGGCGCGGCCTAGCAGCACCCAGTCGTTGCTGGCGATGGGCCCCACCCACTTGAACAGGGCTTCGCGCTCGGGAGTACGGGCGGCGGAGAACAGGCCGTAGCCCGTGTCCTTCAGAGCCTGCTGGTACACCCGGTCCCAGGGGAAGCGCAGGATCATCTGGCACTCGACCCCGGCCCGCTCGCAGACCAGGCGCAGGGTATCGGCGCTGATGCCCTTCACGGCATCGTCCTTGGCGAAGTTGCTGCCGTTGCTGCTCATGTTGAACGGCGCCAGGTTTTCGGTGAGCAGCACCAGGGATTCGGCGCGGGCGAGCGTGGCGCCGAGCGACATCAGGACAACGGCTAGGAGCCGGGCGATGGACATAGAAACTCCATTTCGGAAGAGACAGGACGGATGGGGCGCGCATGGCCGTCGTGGCATGACTGCGAATAAGGCCGGACGCAGGCCCAGTAGTTTAACGGAGCGCCAGCCGCCTGGCTGTCGAGTTTCAACCGCCTTCGGGCAGAATCGCGACCTGCCGACGAAGTTGCACACCGGTTCGCATCCCGTCAGCGGTAGGCACTGCGGATGCGCTCCGCCTCGCCGTCCCGGTCCATCTGGTCCAGGGCGCCCTGCAGGCGCTGCACCAGGGCGTCCGGGGTGTCCTTGTTCAGGGCCAGGTACATCTCCACGCTCTTGAAGCGCAGCACCGTCTTCAGGCCGGTGACGCCGGCCTGGCGGGCGAGGTAGAGCCCTGCCGGGTCGCTGGTGGCCCACAGGTCGATCTGCCCGCGCTCCAGCTTGGTGACGTTCTCCTGGTCGCGCAGGGTGTTGCTGGTGGGCACCCCCTGGGTCTGCAGGTATTCGCTCACCGCATCGTTCTTGTAGCCGCCGACCCGGTAGGCCGCGGCCTCCTTGAGGTCCTTGACCGCGATCGGGCTGTCGGGCCGGGCCAGCAGCACCCATTCGTTCTTCACCAACGGGCCGACCCACTTGAACAGCGCCTCGCGCTCCGGGGTGCGGGTGGTGGAGAACAACCCGTAGTAGGGTTTTTCCAGGGTCAGCTTGTAGATGCGGTCCCAGGGGAAGCGCAGGCTGAGGTTGTAGCGGACGCCGGCGCGCTTGAACATCTCCCGCACCAGTTCGGTGCTGATGCCCGACACGTCGGGATCGCGGGCGAAGTTCTTGCCGCCCTGGGCCATGTTGAACGGCGGGAAGTTCTCGGTCAGCAGGGTCACCGGCTGAACATCGCCGGCGTCGGCCGCCCAGGCGGTGGAATTGATCAGGAACGCGCAGAGCAGCAGAACGAGGGATACGCAGCGTGTCTTCGGCATGGCGAGCGCCCGCAACGAGTGGTCGGAAGCGTCCCTGCTCCGGCGGGCATTCGCCCGCGATCACCCTCCCTGGCGGCGGATCGCAGACCCGCCGGAACGGCCCATGAGCCGCTCCCAACCATTGCCCAGCAATTCATATGCCATCGCCCGGCACCCGAACGGCGCGCAGGGCATGCACCGTTTCAGCGCACCACGATGCCTCGTTCGGCCAGGTATGCCTTGGCCTGGGGCACGGTGTATTCGCCGAAGTGGAAGATGCTCGCGGCGAGCACGGCGTCCGCCTTGCCTTCGAGGATGCCGGCCGCCAGGTGCTCAAGGGTGCCGACGCCGCCGGAGGCGATCACCGGAATGCCCACCGCTTCGCTGATGGCGCGGGTCACGCCCAGGTCGAAGCCGTTCTTCATGCCGTCCTGGTCCATGCTGGTGAGCAGGATCTCGCCGGCGCCCAGGTCTTCCATCCGGCGCGCCCAATCCACCGCGTCCAGGCCGGTGGGCTTGCGCCCGCCATGGGTGAAAATTTCCCACCGCGGCGTTACGCCGGGGCCGCTGACCCGCTTCGCGTCGATGGCCACCACGATGCACTGGGACCCGAAGCGGGCGGCGGCCTCGCCGACGAACTCCGGGTTGAACACCGCGGCGGTGTTGATGGACACCTTGTCGGCCCCGGCGTTGAGCAGGTTGCGGATGTCCTGCACGGTGCGCACGCCGCCGCCCACGGTGAGCGGGATGAACACCTGGCTGGCCATGCGCTCCACGGTGTGCAGGGTAGTGTCGCGACCGTCGACGCTGGCGGTGATGTCGAGGAAGGTGATCTCGTCGGCACCCTGCTCGTCGTAGCGCCGGGCGATCTCCACCGGGTCGCCGGCGTCGCGGATGTTCTCGAACTGGACGCCCTTCACCACGCGGCCATTGTCCACGTCGAGGCAGGGGATGATGCGTTTGGCCAGTGCCATGTCAATGCTCTCACGTAGGGTGGGCAACGCATCGCGCGCCCACCAGGGCCGGGGAAGCCGCCCTGCGGTCTTCCCACTGGCCCGGCTCCGAAAAGGACGGCAGGCGCCGTCACTCCACCTTGTCTTTCAGGTCGCAGAGGGCCTGGGCCTCGGCCACGTCCAGGGTGCCCTCGTAGATCGCCCGGCCGGTGATGGCGCCAATGATGCCCGGCGCGTTGGCGTCCAGCAGCGCCTGGACGTCGCCCAGGTTGTGAATGCCGCCGGACGCGATCACCGGGATCCGCGTGGCCTGCGCCAGGGCCGCGGTGGCCTCGACGTTACAGCCCTGCATCATCCCGTCCTTGGCGATGTCGGTGTAGACGATGGCGGACACCCCGTCGGCCTCGAAGCGCCGCGCCAGGTCGATCACCTGTACCTGGCTGACCTCGGCCCAGCCGTCGGTGGCGACGAAGCCGTCCTTGGCGTCCAGGCCGACGATCACCTTGCCGGGGAAGGCCCGGCAGGCCTCGCCGACGAATTCCGGGCGCTTCACCGCCTGGGTGCCGATGATCACGTAGGCGACCCCGGCCCGCACGTAGTGCTCGATGGTCTCCAGGCTGCGGATGCCGCCACCGATCTGGATCGGCAGGTCGGGGTAGCGGTGGGCAATGGCGGTGACCACCTCGCCGTTCACCGGCTGGCCCTCGAAAGCGCCGTTGAGGTCCACCAGGTGCAGGCGCCGGCAGCCGGCGTCCACCCAGCGGGCGGCCATGCTCACCGGATCGTCGGAAAACACCGTGGAGTCGTCCATGCGGCCCTGGCGCAGGCGCACGCAGGCGCCGTCCTTCAAGTCGATAGCGGGAATGATCAGCATGTCTGTTCCTTCGCAGGCGCAACGGGCGCGGAACCGGCGCAAGGGGCGGCGGCCCGCGGCCCGGCGGGGGTCGTCAGGGTTTCTCGAGGGCCCAGAGGTCGCTCTCGATGCTTTCGAAGCGCTCCCGGAGGTGCGTCTGCACGTCGAGGATCGCCTTGTTGTAGTAGTGCGGCGCCAGCTCTCTGGCGAACAGCTCCAGCAGTTCCTGGGCCTCGAACGAGCCCAGGGACACCTCGAACCGGTCTTCCAGCACGCGCTGGATGAGGGTGACCGCCGCCTGCTCCTGGGCCGCGTCCAGTTGCAGGATCGGCGCCTTCGCCCGGCCGCGGCTCATGGCTTACCAGCGCCCATCCCAGGCGACGAAGTTCTGCAGCAGTTGCAGCCCGCAGGTGTGGCTCTTCTCCGGGTGGAACTGCACGGCGAAGCGCGAGCCGTCGGCCAGGGCCGCGGCGAAGTCGACGCCGTAGTGACCGCGCCCCGCCACCTGCCGCGGGTTGCCCGCCTCGATGTAGTAGCTGTGCACGAAGTAGAAGCGGGCGCGGTCGGGAATGGCGTGCCAGAGGGGATGGTCGAGGCTGTGCTGCACCTCGTTCCAGCCCATGTGGGGCACCTTGAGCAGCTCGCCGTCTTCCCGCAGGCCCTTGCCGAAGAAGCGCACCTGACCGGGGAACAGGCCGATGCAGTCGACCCCGGCGTTCTCCTCGCTGCGCTCCAGCAGGGCCTGCATGCCCACGCAGATGCCGAGGAACGGGCGGTCCTGGCTGACCTCGCGGACCAGTTGGTCGAAGCCCAGGCGGCGGATCTCCGCCATGCAGTCGCGGATCGCGCCGACCCCGGGGAACACCACCCGGTCGGCCTCGCGGATCACCGCGGCGTCGCTGGTCACCAGGACCCGGCCGGCACCCACGTGCTCCAGGGCCTTGGCTACGGAGTGCAGGTTGCCCATGCCGTAGTCGATGACGGCCACCGTCTGCATCACAGGCACCCCTTGGTGGACGGCATCTGCCCGGCCATGCGCTCGTCCGGCTCGATGGCCATGCGCAGGGCGCGGCCGAAGGCCTTGAAGACCGTCTCGATCTGGTGATGGGTGTTGTGCCCGCGCAGGTTGTCGATGTGCAGGGTCACCTGGGCATGGTTGACGAAGCCCTGGAAGAACTCCATGAACAGGTCCACGTCGAAGCCGCCGACGCTGGCGCGAGTGTAGGGCACGTGCATGTGCAGGCCGGGGCGGCCGGAGAAATCGATCACCACCCGCGACAGCGCCTCGTCCAGGGGCACGTAGGCATGGCCGTAGCGGCGGATGCCTTTCTTGTCGCCGATGGCCTGGGCGAAGGCCTGGCCCAGGGTGATGCCGACGTCCTCGACGGTGTGGTGGTCGTCGATGTGCAGGTCGCCCTTGCAGTGGATGTCCAGGTCGATCAGGCCGTGGCGGGCGATCTGGTCGAGCATGTGCTCGAGAAAGGGCACGCCGATGTCGAAGCGTGCCTGACCGGTGCCATCCAGGTTGATCGAAGCCTTGATCCGGGTTTCCAGGGTATTGCGCTCGACGGACGCCGTACGTTCGGCCATCAGCAACTCCGCGAAATCAGGGGGCGAAAGGGCCGGCATTATAGGCCGATAATCGCGAAACCTTGAAGCTGCCCGCCCGCCCCCGCGACGGAGCGCCAGAGCCGCCGCGCCCGGCCCGCCAGGGAACCGCCCGCCGGCGTGCCCCTCCAAGGCTTGCCCTGACCGGCAGACCGCGCGGGTTATACTCGCGGCCATCCACCGAAGACCTCAAAGGACGCGTCATGAAAGCGCTCGGCAAAATCCTGGGCCTGTTATTCCTCGGACTGTTGCTGATCCTCGTGGCTCTCGGCTTCGCCCTGACTCACCTGTTCGATCCCAACGACTACAAGGACGACATCCGGCGCCTGGCCCACGACAAGGCCAACCTCGACCTGACCCTCAACGGCGAGATCGGCTGGAGCCTGTTCCCCTGGCTCGGCCTGGAGCTGCACGACACCACGGTGGCCAGCGCCAGCAGCCCGCAGAAGCCGTTCGCCGACGTGCGCATGCTGGGGCTTTCGGTGCGGGTGATGCCGCTGCTGCGCAAGCAGGTGCAGATGAGCGACATCCGCGTCGAGGGGCTCAACCTCACCCTGCAGCGCGACGAGCAGGGCCACGGCAACTGGGAGGGCATCGGCCGCCAGGTGCCGCCGCCCGGAACGCCCGTCCCGCCCGCCGGCGATGCCCCCGAGGCGCCGCCCGCCCCGCCGGCGGAACCCGAGCAGCCGGCACGACCGCTGAAGCTGGACATCGACAGCCTGACCGTCAACGACGCCCGCCTCGACTACCACGACGCCGCCAGCGGCCAGCAGTACAGCCTGGAAAGCGCGCAGCTGAGCACTAGGGCGATCCGCGAGGGCGCCAGCATCCCCCTCAAATTCACCGGCTTCTTCGGCACCAACCAGCCGGTGCTGCGGGCCAAGACCGAACTCACCGGCAACCTGCGCTTCGACCGGGTGCTCAAGCGCTACCAGCTGGAGGATGCCAAGTTCGGCGGCGAGGCGTCCGGCGAGCCGCTGGCCGGCAAGACCGTTACCTTCTCCGCCCAGGGCCAGCTGCTGTTGGACCAGGCGGCCCAGGTGGCCGAATGGAACGGCTTGAAGCTCTCCGCCAACCAGTTGCGCCTGCTGGGCGAGTTGAAGGTGCGCGACCTGGACAAGGCGCCCAAGCTGGAGGGCGGGCTGTCCATCGCGCCGCTGGAGCTGCGGGCCTTCCTCGACGGCATCGGCGTCCAGCTGCCGCCCATGGCCGATCCCAAGACCCTCGCCAGCCTGGAGTTCTCCAGCCGCCTGAGCGGCACGCCCAACAGCCTGGTGCTGGACGACCTCAAGCTGAAGCTGGACGACAGCCGCTTCAGCGGCCGCGTCGCCTCGCCCGACCTCGCCCGCCAGGCCCTGCGCGTGCAGCTCAAGGGCGACCGGCTGGACCTGGACCGCTACCTGCCGCCCCAGGACAAGGCCGCCGAGGGCGCAAGCGCCGCGCGCCAGAACCAGGTACAGGCCAGCGTCGCCGAGGCCGGCGCCGCCGGCACCACGCCGCTGCCCGACGCGCCCTCCCAGCAGGCCTGGAGCGAAACGCCGCTGCTGCCCCTGGAGCGTCTGCGCAAGCTGGACCTGGAGGCGGACCTGGGCGTCGGTCAACTGACCGTACAGCGCCTGCCCCTGGAAGGCGCCGCCCTCGCCCTGGACGCCAAGGCCGGCCTGCTGACCCTCAAGACGCTGCGCGCCGACCTGTGGAACGGCAACGTTGACATCAAGGGCGCCCTGGATGCCCGCACCGACATGCCGACCCTGAGCGTGCAGCCGCGACTCGCCGGCGTGCCGGTGGAGAAACTGCTGAAGACCCAGCAGCCGAAGCCGCCGGTGAAGGGCCAACTGTCCCTGAACGGCGACTTCCAGACCCGCGGCAACAGCGAGAAGGCCTGGATCGACGCCCTCGACGGTACCGCCAGCTTCGCCCTGGACAAGGGCATGCTGCCCGACGCCAACCTGGAGCAGCAGCTCTGCCAGGGCATCGCCACCCTCAACCGCAAGCCCCTGAGCGGCGAGCCCCGCGGCCGTGACACCCCCTTCGACGAACTCAAGGGCACCCTCACCGTGCGCAACGGCGTGGCCACCAATCCCGACCTCAAGGTGCGCATCCCCGGCCTGACGGTGAACGGCGAGGGCGACCTGGACCTGCGGGTGCTGGGCATGGACTACCGCGTCGGCGTGATCATCGAGGGCGACCAGCACGCCATGCCCGACCCGGCCTGCCAGGTGAACAAACGCTACGTCGGCCTGGAATGGCCGCTGCGCTGCCGCGGCCCGCTGGAGCTGGGCGCCAAGGCGTGCCGGCTGGACAAGGAGGGCCTGGGCAAGGTCGCCGCCAAGGTGGCCGGCGACAAGCTCAACGAGAAGATCGAGGAGAAGCTCGGCGACAAGGTGAGCCCGGAACTCAAGGACGCGCTCAAGGGCCTGTTCAAGCGATGAGCCCCGAGCAGTTCTCCAGCGCCGTCCTCGACTGGTACGACCGCCACGGGCGCAAGGACCTGCCCTGGCAGCAGGCCGTCACCCCCTACCGGGTGTGGGTGTCCGAGGTGATGCTGCAGCAGACCCAGGTGGCCACCGTGCTCGGCTACTTCGACCGCTTCATGCAGGCGCTGCCCACCGTGGAGGCCCTGGCGGCCGCGCCGGAGGACGAAGTGCTGCACCTGTGGACCGGGCTCGGCTACTACAGCCGCGCGCGCAACCTGCAGAAGGCGGCGAAGGAGGTGGTGGAGCGCTTCGGCGGCGAATTCCCGCGGGACGTGGACCGGCTCGCCGAGCTGCCCGGCATCGGCCGCTCCACCGCCGGCGCCATCGCCAGCCTGGGCATGGGCCTGCGCGCACCGATCCTCGACGGCAACGTCAAGCGGGTCCTGGCCCGCTACGTGGCCCAGGAGGGCTACCCGGGGGAACCCAAGGTAGCCCGCCAGCTGTGGGCCATCGCCGAACGCCTGACGCCGACGCAGCGGGTCGCCCACTACACCCAGGCGATGATGGACCTTGGCGCCACCCTCTGCACCCGCAGCCGGCCGCTGTGCCTGCTGTGCCCGGTGCAGGCCGGCTGCCGCGCCCACCTGCTGGGCCGCGAGACCGAATACCCGTGGCCGAAGCCGCGCAAGGAATTGCCGCAGAAACGCACGCTGATGCCCCTGCTGGTGCGGGAAGACGGCACCGTGCTGCTCTACAGGCGCCCGTCCACCGGCCTCTGGGGCGGCCTCTGGAGTCTGCCGGAGCTGGACGGCCAGGAGGCGCTGGACGCCCTCGCCCAGCGCCACGGCCTGGCCTTGGGCGAACGCCGCGCGCTACCCGGCCTGGTGCACACCTTCAGCCATTTCCAGCTGGCCATCGAGCCCTGGCTGGTGCGGGTCGAGGGCGAGGCGCCCGCCGTGGTCGAGGCCGACTGGCTCTGGTATAACCTCGCCACCCCGCCGCGCCTGGGCCTCGCAGCCCCGGTGAAGAAACTGCTCAAGCGCGCGGAAGCCGAATTGACGGTACAGCCGGCCTGAACGCCGGCGATGCCCGTGACACCGCAGGAGAACCCCCATGAGCCGCACCGTCCACTGCCGCAAGTACCACGAAGACCTGCCGGGCCTCGACCGCCCGCCCTACCCGGGCGCCAAGGGCGAGGACATCTACGCCAACGTGTCGAAGAAGGCTTGGGACGAGTGGCAGGCGCACCAGACCATGCTGATCAACGAGCGCCGGCTGAACATGATGAACGCCGAGGATCGCAAGTTCCTCCAGGCCGAGATGGACAAGTTCCTGTCTGGCGAGGCCTACGCCCAGGCCGACGGCTATGTCCCGCCCAGCGCGTAAACGTCCGTAAAGCCTGAAAATTTTTTCGCGTCCGGCTTGACACCCCCTCGCGAAATCCGTTTAATGCGCCCCGTTGCCCAGGTAGCTCAGTTGGTAGAGCAGGGGATTGAAAATCCCCGTGTCGGCGGTTCGATTCCGTCCCTGGGCACCAAGACATAGTCCACCCAGGTGGATACGAAGAACCGGCCCAAGGGCCGGTTTTTTTATGCCTGGTGTTTTCCCACGGTCATATCCCTCGCAAGGGATGTGCAGACTCCCAAGCACCTTCGGCCACGCGGGGCCCCGTGCTGTGCCCTCGGTCGAACTCGACAACCGGGACGTGGGTGAAGCAAGACGTGAGCAGATCCATCGCATCTTTGATTCGCAGGTATCACACCCCATGCGCCCTTCTGTTTGTACCGCCACACGGGCGAATTTCATTTGATCGCACGGGCGCCGACCGCTCGCTGCGGGCATCTCCAGAAGGGCCGGCTCGACCTTCCCTGTGGTGGGCGACATCGTCATTATCCAAGGCATTCCTGGCCACGAGGACAGGCATAGGGGCGATGTTCAACGGGCGTATCGGGGTAGCTGACTCAAGCAGCTGCACGGCTTCTACCCGACCCCGCTTACGGGGCAAGGACCGGATTCGCCCTCTACCGATCGCTCAAACAGAACAATTGAAAAGGACGGTTCGACCCCCATGCCCAAGCGAATTCCCTCTTTTGCGCTCCTGCTCGCGTTGCTGCTCGGCCCCGGTTCGACCTTCGCCGGCCCGGCGGAACCCGAGACAAGGGCCGTGGCGTTTTATCGTTGGTACTTGAAATCGCTGGAGTCCAATCAGGAACCTGGCAGGGACCGGAAAACCCTGTCGGCCTATGTCTCGGCCTCACGGTTCAAGGCGCTCAGGAAAGACATGCGCATGGATGACGCGGGATCGGACTATTTCCTGAAGGCCCAGGACTATCTCGAAGATTGGCCAGGCAATATCGCATCGACCCCCGCCAAGCAGGACGGCGATGTGGCCACGCTTTCCATTACTTTGGGTACCACCCCCGAGAGCCAACACCGTCTGTCCGTCCAGATGCGCCATGAAACGGACGGCTGGAAGATTCAACGTGTGCAACGCCTCTGTGCGGACAACGCCGAAACGCAGGACGACCCCTGCGTTGCCCAGCCCGATTAGCCCTTCGTCGCTCAATCCCGCGTTGGCATCCCCCGGATCGCCGGCGGGGGCGGCGGTGGCGGCTCCTTCGGAGGTGGCGGCGGGCGGTGGTGCCACATCGGGGCGGAGGGCCAGGCCGGCGGGTAGTAGGGCAGGTCCGGGGAGCGGATGTAGGACGAATCCCGGGGCGGCGGCAGGGGCGGCGGGGCGACCGAACGGGGTGGCGCGACTACTACCGGAGCCGGTGCCTGGATCGGCGCAGGGGGCGGAGGCTCGGCCATGAGCACTGGCGCGCCGCTGCCCCGGGGCGCTTCGTTGACCACCTCGAGCTGGCGCTCCAGCCGGTAGCCGCCGGGGCAGACCTTCTGGGTGAAGGTGACGTTGCCGGTGGCATCGACGCACTTGAGCACGCTGGCGGCCTGGAGGGGTCCCGCCAGCAGCAAGGCGAGGGGGCACAACCAACGGGCGTCCATGTGTATCGCTCCTGACACGGAAGGAAGGGCCAGTCTCGGCGTCCTCTTCCAGCCTTGCAATGGGCCGCGCCGCGCCCCTTCGCCAATGGCGCTACCCGTCTACCGAGCGGCTTCCCGGATGTCCCTGACTCGCAAGCCGCCACGCCGCGCCACAGCCGGCCCTTCCATCACCCGAACCGGGCGAACACGGCTGCCTAAGCTAATTCCAAATAAGTATTTATTTCAGAATTTTTAGATCGTTTAGCTTCTCCTCACCGGACCACCGGATCGCAGTCTCGTTTTCCTTTTCCGTGGTCCGGTCACGCTCCGTTGCCGGCACGACTGTCCGGCGAGGAGCCCGTCATGATCCCGTTCGCATTCCCCCGCCGCCTGCTGGCGGCCCTGTCCCTGGCCGTGCTGGGCGGTGTCGCCCAGGCCGCCGACATCACCATCGGCTACCAGACCGGCATCGACCCCACCAAGGTGCCCCAGGCGGACGGCGCCTACGAGAAGGCCATCGGCCAGCCGCTGGACTGGCGCCGCTTCAACAGCGGGCCGGAGGTGCTCACCGCCATCGCCTCGGGCGACGTGCAGATCGGCAACCTCGGCTCCAGCCCCCTGGCCGCGGCGGCATCCCGGGGCCTGCCCCTCGTCGCCTTCATCGTCTCCGCGCAGATCCATTCGGCCGAAGCGCTAGTGGTGCGCACCGGCAGCGGCATCGACAAACCCGAGGACCTGCGCGGCAAGACCCTCGCCACGCCGTTCGTCTCCACCTCCCACTACAGCCTGCTGGGCGCCCTCAAGCACTGGGGCATCGCGCCCGGCCAGGTGAAGGTGGTGAACCTCAACCCGGCGGAGATCGCCGCCGCCTGGAAGCGTGGCGACATCGACGGCGCGTTCGTCTGGTCGCCGGCCCTGGGCGAGATCCAGAAGACCGGCAAGGTGCTCACCGATGCCGCCGAGGTGGGCCAGTGGGGCGCGCCGACCTTCGAGGTCTGGGTGGCGCGCAAGGATTTCGCCGAGCAGCATCCCGAGGTGGTGGCGCAGTTCGCCAAGGTCAGCCTGCAGGCCTTCGCCGACTACAACGCCAACCCCTCGGCCTGGGGCGAAGGCTCCGAGAACGCCGCGAAGATCGCCCGGCTGACCGGCTCCGACGTCAAGGACGTGCCGGCCCTGCTGGCCGGCTCGGCCTTCCCGGAAGCCGCCGCGCAGAAGCCGCTGCTGGACGGCGAGACCGCCCGCGACATCGCCGCAACCGCCGCCTTCCTCAAGGAACAAGGCAAGGTGGACAGCGTCCGCGACGACTATTCCGCCTACGTCAGCAGCCGGTTCCTGCCGCGCTGAGCGGCGACCGGCGAGGAGCGCAGCACATGGCCCTTCTGCAACTGCATCGGGTGAGCGCCACCTACCCCGGCCAGCAGGAACCGGTCCTGGCGGACCTCTCGTTCGACCTGGGGCCGGGCCAGCTGCTGGTGGCTCTGGGGCCGTCGGGCAGCGGCAAGACCACCCTGCTCAACCTGATCGCCGGCTTCGTCGCCCCCAGCGCCGGGCGCATCAGCCTCGATGGCGCGACGGTGGAGGGGCCGTCCGCCGAGCGCGGCGTGGTGTTCCAGGACGACGCCCTGCTGCCCTGGCAGGACGTGCTGGACAACGTCGCTTTCGGTCTGCAGCTGGCCGGGGTGCCGCGCCTGCAGCGGGAGGCCCGGGCCCGTGAGCTGCTGGCCCTGGTGGGGCTCGCCGATTTCGCCACGCGCCGCGTCTGGCAGCTCTCCGGTGGCCAGAAGCAGCGGGTCGGCATCGCCCGTGCCCTGGCCGCCGACCCGCGCCTGCTGTTGCTGGACGAACCGTTCGGCGCCCTCGACGCCTTCACCCGCGAGCAGATGCAGGCGCTGCTCCTGCAGGTCTGGCAGCGCGCCGCCAAGCCGGTGTTCCTGATCACCCACGACATCGAGGAAGCGGTCTTCCTCGCCACCGACCTGATCCTCCTGGCGCCCGCGCCCGGGCGCATCGTCGAGCGCCTGAGCCTGGACTTCGGCCGCCGCCACGGCGCCGGCGAGAGCGTCCGGTCGATCAAGTCCGACCCGCTGTTCATCGAGGCCCGCGAGCACGTGCTGGCGCGGGTCTTCGCCGAACGCCAGCAGAGGAGCCCGGCATGAGCCTCGACGCCACCCTGACCACGCCCGCCCTCGCCGAAACCACCCGCCGGCGTACCCGGCGCCCCGCCAGCCTCGGCCTGCTGGGGGCCGCCACCCTCGGCACCCTGCTGCTGGTCTGGTGGGCAGTCACCGCCCTCGGCCTGATCGAGCCGCTGTTCCTGCCGTCGCCCGGCGCCGTGCTGGGCAAGCTCTGGCAACTGAGCCGCGAGGGCTACCTGGACGCCAGCCTCTGGCAGCACATCGGCGCCAGCCTCGGCCGCATCGCCCTGGGCCTGCTGGCGGCGCTGGCGACGGCGATCCCGGTGGGCCTGGCCATCGGCCGCAACCGCATCGCCCGGGGTGTCCTCGATCCGCTGATCGAGTTCTACCGGCCGATCCCGCCGCTGGCCTACCTGCCGCTGATCGTCATCTGGTGCGGCATTGGCGAGCTGTCCAAGGTGCTGCTGATCTACCTGGCGATCTTCGCCCCCATCGCCATCGCCACCGCCAACGGGGTGCGCAACGTCGACCCGGCACGCCTGCGGGCGGCCCAGTCCCTGGGCGCCCGGCGCACCCAGCTGCTGCGCCACGTGATCCTGCCCAGCGCCCTGCCGGATATCCTCACCGGCATCCGTATCGGCCTGGGGGTCGGCTGGTCGACCCTGGTGGCCGCCGAGCTGGTGGCCGCCACCCGCGGCCTGGGCTTCATGGTGCAGTCGGCGGCGCAGTTCCTGGTCACCGACGTGGTGGTGCTGGGCATTCTGATCATCGCCCTGGTGGCCTTCGCCCTCGAACTCGGCCTGCGCGCCCTGCAGCGCCGGCTGGTGCCCTGGCACGGCCAGGGCCAGTAACCCTCCGACCCCGCGGCCCCCTTCAGGACTCCCGACATGACCCTGCAGATCACGCCCCTGACCCCTGCCCTCGGCGCCCTCGTCGAGGGTGTGGACCTGACCCGCATCCTGGCGGACACGCAGTACCAGGCGCTGGAGCGCGCCCTGCTGGATCACCAGGTGCTGTTCTTCCGCGACCAGCCCCTCACCCCGGAGCAGCAGGCACGCTTCGCCCGGCGCTTCGGCGACCTGCACGTGCACCCAATCTACCCCCACGTGGCGGAGCAGCCGGAAATCCTGGTGCTGGACACCGCGGTCACCGACGTGCGCGACAACGCCATCTGGCACACCGACGTGACCTTCCTGGAAACCCCGGCCCTGGGCGCGGTGCTCAGCGCCCGGGAGGTGCCGGATCACGGCGGGGATACCCTGTGGGCCAGCAGCAGCGCCGCCTACGAGGCCCTTTCGGCACCGCTGCGGGCGATGCTGGACGGCCTCACCGCGATCCACGACCTGACCCGCTCGTTTCCCCGCGAGCGCTTCGGCAACACCCCGGAGGCCCTGGCCCGCTACGAGCAGGCGCAACGGGACCACCCGCCCCGGGCCCACCCGGTGGTGCGCACCCACCCGGTCACCGGGCGCAAGGGGCTGTTCGTCAACGACGGTTTCACCACCCGCATCGAGCAGCTGTCGGCGGCGGAGAGCGACGCCCTGCTGCGCTTCCTCTTCGCCCACGCCAGCCGCCCGGAATTCACCGTGCGCTGGCGCTGGCGGGCCCACGACCTGGCCTTCTGGGACAACCGCATCACCCAGCACTACGCGGTGGACGACTACCGCCCGCACCGGCGGGTCATGCACCGCGCCACCATCCTCGGCGACGTACCGGCCTGAGAACCGGCGCCTTCGGGCGAACACCGCGAGACCCGCGCGCCGGTCGCCGTGACCGGCGCTTTCCTGCAAGCGCCCCGGCAGGACGCGCTGCCCGGCCCTTGCTGGACGCGATGGCCCCTTTCACCCCACCCCCCTCTGACGGCCTGGCTGTGGCGTCATGCCACGGACCGGGCGCGGGCCTCGGTCAGGATGCGGCTTCGGCACAGGTTCGCGTCCATATCGCGGAAGTCGACGTCGCCTGCGTGGATATCCAGACCGCGCGGCGGCCGCTATGCTCGCGTGCTCGAAACGGCGTCCGCCGTCCCCCGTGCCATCCGCATCCCGCCGATCGCATCACCCGTCCACCGATCCTGCCGGCCGCCCCGCCTCGCCGCAGGTGCTGCACCGCAAGGAGAGCCCCCATGCTGAACGCTGTACCCGCCGAACGAAGTCTTGCCGAGCTGACCCTGCGCGGGTTGATCCTCGGCGCGCTGATCACCGTGGTCTTCACCGCGTCCAACGTCTACCTGGGCCTCAAGGTCGGCCTGACCTTCGCCTCGTCGATCCCCGCCGCGGTGATCTCCATGGCGGTGCTGCGCTACTTCTCCGGCTCCAACATCCTCGAGAACAACATGGTGCAAACCCAGGCCTCGGCGGCCGGCACCCTGTCGTCGATCATCTTCATCCTCCCGGGCCTGCTGCTGATCGGCTACTGGGCCGGCTTCCCGTTCTGGCAGACCGCCGCGATCTGCGCCATCGGCGGCATCCTCGGCGTGCTCTACACCATCCCGCTGCGCCGGGTCATGGTGGTGCAGAGCGCCCTGCCCTACCCCGAAGGCGTCGCCGCGGCGGAAATCCTCCGGGTCGGCAGCGGCGAGGACGGCGCGCCGGCCACCACGGGCAACGGCCCGGGCATGCGCGACATCGTCACCGGCGGGGTGATCGCCGCCGCGTTCAGCCTCTGCAGCAGCGGCTTCCGGGTGCTCAGCGAGAGTATCAGCCTGTGGGTCAACGCCGGCCAGGCGGCCTTCCGCTTCAGCACCGGCTTCTCCCTGGCCCTGGTGGGCGCCGGCTACATGATGGGCATCACCGCCGGCGTCGCGATCCTGGTCGGCGTGCTGATCTGCTGGGGCGTGGCGGTGCCGCTGCTGACCGTCAACAGCACCCTGCAGGACGGCCAGTCCCTCAGCGCCCTGGCCACCTCGCTGTGGAGCAGCCAGGTGCGCTTCCTCGGCGCCGGCACCATCGGCGTCGCCGCCCTGTGGACCCTGGCCACGCTGTTCAAGCCCATGGTGGAAGGGGTGTGGATTTCCCTGCGGGCGGTGCGCGGCGACAGCCCGGCCAGCGAGCTGCGCACCGAGCGCGACCTGCCGGCCAAGGCCATCCTCGGCATCGCCGGCCTGCTGCTGCTGGCGCTGTTCGGCGTGTTCGCCCAGTTCCTCCACAGCGCCGCGCCGGACCTGTCCGGCTTCGCCTTCTGGGGCCTGGTGGGCGGCTGCGTGGTGTTCGCCTTCATCTTCGGCTTCCTGATCGCCGCCGCCTGCGGCTACATGGCCGGCCTGGTGGGTTCGTCCAGCAGCCCGATCTCCGGCATCGGCATCATCGCGGTGATCCTGGTCTCCCTGCTGATCCTCGCCATGGGCAGCGTGGAGGGTGAGTTCCTGCAGCGTACCGGTGGCAAGCTGGCCATCGCCCTGGCGCTGTTCACCACCGCGGTGGTGCTGGCCATCGCGGCCATCTCCAACGACAACCTGCAGGACTTGAAGACCGGCTACCTGGTGGGCGCCACTCCCTGGCGCCAGCAGGTGGCGCTGATCGTCGGCTGCCTGGTGGGCGCCCTGGTAATCCCGCCGGTGCTCGACCTGCTGTACAACGCCTATGGCTTCGTCGGCGCCCTGCCCCGGCCCGGCATGGACCCGCAGCAGGCCCTGGCGGCGCCCCAGGCGACCCTGATGACCGCCATCGCCAGCGGCATTTTCCGCGACGCCCTGAACTGGAACATGATCCTCATCGGCGTGGTGCTGGGGATCGCGCTGATCCTGGTGGACGTGATGCTGCGTCGTACCGGCAAGGCCAGCCTGCCGGTGCTGGCCGTGGGCCTGGGCATCTACCTGCCGCCCACCATCGGCATGACCCTGGTGGTGGGCGCGCTGCTGTCCTGGCTGGTGGAGAACCGCCTCAAGCGGCGCGCCGCGGCGGCAGGCGCCGACTTCGACGCCTATGCCGAGGAACCGCGCCGGCGCGGCGTGCTGCTGGCCTCGGGGCTGATCGTCGGCGAGAGCCTGATGGGCATCCTGCTGGCGGCGCTGATCGGCACCACCGGCAAGGACGCTCCGCTGGCCCTGGTGGGCGCGGGCTTCGAGGGCACCGCCGAGTGGCTGGGGCTGATCGTCTTCGTGCTGATCTGCGTGGCGTTCAACGCCTACGTGCGCGACCGCCGCACCTGAGGCAGGCGCCCCGCCCCTGACGAAAACGGCCGCTGATGCGGCCGTTTTCCTGTGCGGCACCGCTGCTCGGGTCAGAGGCGATCCAGGGCCTGGCGGAAGTCGGCGACGATGTCTTCGGCGTCCTCGATGCCCATCGACACGCGGATGGTCCCGTCGTGGATGTCCAGCTCGGCCAGGGCCTCGGCCGACAGGGCACGGTGCGAGGTCTTGCCCGGGTGGGTGATGCTGCTGGCGACCCCCGCCAGGGACGGCGCGAAGGCGGTGCGCTGCAGGCCCTGGATCAGCCGGTCCACCTGTTCCAGGCCGCCGCGCAGGGTGAAGCTGAGCATGCCCGAAGCGCCCTTCGGGAACAGCCGGCCCGCCAGGGCGTGGTCCGGGTGGGAGGTGAGCCCCGGGTAGTGCACCCGCGCCACCTGCGGATGGGCCTCCAGCGCCTCGGCCAGGACCTGGGCATTGGCCGAATGGGCCTTCATGCGCAGGGCCAGGGTCTTCGCGCCGCGGAAGGTCAGCCAGGCCTCGAAGGGGCTGGCGCTGCCGCCGGCGTTGATCTGGAAGCGCCGCGCCTGGGCGATCCACTCGGCATCCCCCACCAGGATGCCACCGGTGGCGTCGCTGTGGCCGTTGAGGTACTTGGTGGTGCTGTGCAGCACCAGGTCGGCGCCATCCGCCAGGGGCTGGTACAGGGCTGGCGAGAGAAAGGTATTGTCCACCATCAGCTTCAGGCCGCGGCGCCGGGCCAGGGCCGCCAGCGCCGGCACGTCGCTGACCCGCACCAGCGGGTTGGAGGCGGTCTCGGTGTAGATCAGCCGGGTGGCCGGGGTGATGGCGGCCTCCACCGCCGCCAGGTCGCCGATGTCCACCAGGGTGGCGCCGATGCCGAAGCGGCTCAGCTCCTTCTCGATCAGGCTCTGGGTGGTGCCATACAGCTCGCGGCTGGCGATCAGATGGTCGCCGGCGCCCAGTCGGCCCATCAGCGCCGCGCTCACCGAGGCCATCCCGGACGCCGAGAACAGGGCCGCCTCGCCCCCTTCCAGGTCGCGAATCAACGCCTCCAGAGCCGCCGTGTTGGGGTTGCCCAGGCGGGTGTACATGTAGTTGTCCGGGTTGCCGGCGAGAAAGTCGTCCACCTGGGCCAGGGACTCGTAGACAAACACCGAGGTCTCGTAGATCGGCAGGCTCTTGGCCCGGGTGACCATCCGCTGATCGATGGCGTTGCCGCTGTGCACGGCGCGGGTGGAAACGCCGGGTTTGGAATCGGACATGGGGTACTCCTGGAAGGCCGCTTCGTCAGGGGCGCCACTGTAGCAAAGGCGGGATGCCGGGGCGGCGCGGACAAAAAAACGCCGGCTCGGAGTGACCGGGCCGGCGCAAGCAGAGGCGAGGAAGGTAACGGCCTCCTCACCGCCGTGGGCTTCTGCGGGCGATCAGAACGCCGGGACGACCGCGCCCTGGTATTTCTCCTCGATGAATTTCTTCACCTCGGGGCTGGTCAGGGCGGCGGCCAGTTTCTTGATGGCATCGCTGTCCTTGTTGTCCGGGCGGGCGACTAGGTAGTTCACGTAGGGGGAGTTGCGGTCTTCCAGCACCAGGGCGTCACGCACCGGGTTGAGCTTGGCTTCCAGGGCGTAGTTGGTATTGATCAGGTCCAGGTCCACCTGGTCCAGCACCCGCGGCAGCAGGGCCGATTCCAGCTCCTTGAACTTCAGGTGCTTGGGGTTCTCGGCGATGTCTTTCGGGGTGGCCAGGGCGTTGTCCGGGTCCTTCAGCTTCAGCAGGCCGGCCTTCTGCAGCAGGAGCAGGGCGCGACCGCTGTTGCTGCCTTCGTTGGGGATGGCGACGGTGGCGCCGTCCGGCAGCTCGGCTAGGGTCTTGTACTTCTTCGAATAGCCGCCGAAGGGTTCCACGTGCACACCCTGGACGATCACCAGGTGGGTGCCCTTGCCGGCGTTGAAGTTGTCCAGGTAGGGCTTGGTCTGGAAGTAGTTGGCGTCGAGGTTCTTCTGGTCCACCTGCAGGTTGGGCTGCACGTAGTCGGTGAACACCTTGATCTCCAGGTCGATCCCTTCCTTGGCCAGCTGCGGCTTCACCAGCTCGAGGATTTCCGCATGGGGCACCGGGGTGGCGGCGACTTGCAGCTTCTCGCCCGCCTGGGCAAGGGTGGCACTCAGGGCAGCGGCCAGCGCGGTCAACAGCAACGTCTTCTTCATGGAGCAATCCTTAAGAGGGCAACGGCCCGAAACGAGAGAACCGGTGAAAGGTGCCAGCAAAACGATGGCTGGCATGGGGCGCACAGTACGAGGAATGCTTATTCCTTAGAAATAATATTTTTACTAAATTTAAGTTCATATTTGCATAAGTATTTCCAACGGCGGTGCGCTCGACAGAGCGATGACCACAACCCCGGCGGATACGGACTTCGGCCCCCTGCCGATGACTATCCGCAGACGGCGGCGGACGCTTGTAGACGGCGCCTTTCGAGCGAGAAACGAGAATGTACGACTCATCGAACTTGAAGCGACACCCACCCTCACCCCGTAAGACCGGGTGGACGAGCATGCTGGCCGCCCTGCTGCCGGCATAGCTCCTGGCGGGCGACTATGTGTGTCCGGAGGTGCTGGATGCCACCGAGACTGTCTCGGCGCCCCTGGCCCCCTGGCACGTCTCGGTAGATCGAGGGACAGATCGCAACCTGGAGGACATGGCGCTCTACATCGGCCCGCCCGAACGGCGGGGTAGCCTTACTCCCGCGTCCAGCCGCACCCACGGTGCCCGGCGCGTGACTACCTGGGTCCTGACGCCTGACAGCCAGGGCTATTGGCTCGCCTGCACCTACCAGAAGAGCCTGACCCTGCTGAGCCAGCCCCTTCCCGCCCGGGTGACGCGCTGCACCCTGACCGAGCGCGTTGACTACCACACGCCGCGGATAGAACGCTTCGCCTGCGAGTGATGCCGGGCCCTGATGAAAGCCGGCCCAGCGGGTGGTCACGGGTTTGGGAAAAAAACGGCGACCTCAGGCGTCCGTCAGCGCCACCAGCAGCCGCTGCAAGCGTTCGCGCTGGGCAGGGTCGGCCGCCAGGGCGCGCAGGTTCGCCTCCAGGACCGCCACCCCGGCGGCCGCCGGCAGGTTGAGGTGGCGGGGCAGGATTTCCTCCCCGTCGCTCACCAGCAGGGCGAAATGGATGCTGTTCTCCAGCTCACGGGTGTTGCCGGGCCAGGCGTACTGCTCCAGCGCCGCCTGGGCATCGGCGCCGATCAGCGGCAGGGGCAGGTCCAGGCGCTGGGCGTAGATGCCGAGGAAGTATTCCGCCAGGGGCAGGATATCCCCCGGCCGCTCCCGCAGCGGCGGCAGTTCCAGGGCGCCGGCCTCTAGGTAGCGGTACAGGCGGCCGTCGAACTTGCCAGCCCTTACCGCCTGGGCCAGGTCGATGCTGGTGGCGGCCACCAGGCGCACGTCCACCGGTGTCGGCTGGCGGCTGCCCACCCGCACCACCTCGCGGCTCTCCAGCACCGCCAGCAGCTTGGCCTGCAGCGGCAGGGGCAGGTCGCCGATCTCGTCCAGGTAAAGGGTGCCGCCATTGGCCGAGCCGAACCAGCCGGCGCGGCTGCTGGCGGAGCCCGGGTGCGTGCCGGCGACGTGGCCGAACAGCTCGGCCTCGGCGTGGGCCTTGCTGATGGCGCCGCAGTTGACCGCCACGAACAGCCCTGGCCGCTCGCTGCCGCGGTGGATGTGGCGGGCCAGCAGCTCCTTGCCGGTGCCCATCTCGCCGCGGATCAGCACCGGCACGCTGCCGGGCGCCAAGGCCTCCACGTCTTCCCGCAGGCGCCGCGAACGGGCGTCGACGAACACCAGGGCGCGGGCGCGGATGCTCAGCGGGCTGCGGTCGGCATCGGCGAAGGTCAGCAGGGGGGGCAGGGGGGTATGGAATCGGCTCATGGCGGTCTCTCGAAACGGTGAAGCGAACGCGGGCAGGCGCCCCGGACGGGCGCCCGCGGCGTGGCGGAAAAGGGCGGAGGACGACGCGGATCAGGCGCGTCGGCGCTGCATCTGCTCGATGCGGTTCTGCAGGCGGTAGAGGTGGGCGAAGCCCTGTTCCCAGCGGTGGTGCCCGGACTTCACGTTGATGTGCCCGGCGCCACTGAGGATCGCCGCCTGGGCGCCCCACTCCCGGGCCAGTTGCAGGGTGCGGCCGGCGCTGGAGGCCGGGTCGTTGTCGGACCCCACCACCTGCACCGGGAACGGCAGCGGCTGGCGGGGGATCGGCGCGAAGCCGCGCAGGACGTCCGGGCAGCCGGGCCGCTCCACGTCCGCGGGCGCCACCAGCAGCGCGCCGCGCACCCGCGGCAGGGAGCGGGTGGCCCGGGTCGCCCAGCGCGCCACGGTGACGCAGCCCAGGCTATGGGCGATGAGGATCGTCGGGGCGTCCTCGGCGGCCACCTGCCGCTCCAGCTCCGCTACCCAGGCCTGGGCATCGGGCTGGTCCCAGTCGGCCTGCTCGACCCGCGCCGCATTGGGCAGGCTGCGCTGCCAGTGGCTCTGCCAGTGGGCATCGGACGAGCCCTGCCATCCTGGCAGGATCAGATAACGAACGGCTTGGCTGCCCATGGCGGCACCTCCTTGGCTGGCGATGGGGGCCAGTCTAGGCACCGTTCATATAACTGTTAAGTAATAAGAAATTATTTATTTATTACTTATAAGCTAATTCGCTTTGTTCCGTCCTTCTCCGGCGCAGGCCGATCCTAGGTCGCCAGCACGAAGAACCCCACGCTCATGAGCGCGAACAACGGCAGGAGAATCGCGCAGGACCAGAGCAGGTAACCGAAGAAGCTGGGCATCGCCACCCCGCGCTGCTCGGCGATCGCCTTGATCATGAAGTTCGGCGCGTTGCCGATGTAGGTCAGGGCGCCCATGAACACCGAGCCCATGGAGATCGCCAGCAGCGTGCCGGGGAGTTGCTGCATCAGAGTCGTGGCGTCCCCCGCGGCCAGGTTGAAGAACACCAGGTAGGTGGGCGCATTGTCGAGGAAGCTGGAGAGCAGGCCGGTCATCCAGAAGTACATCAGGTCCAGCGGCGCGCCGTCGGCGTCGCTCACCAGCGTCACCAGCCCCGCCAGATGCCCCTCCCGGCCGGCCCGGAGGATGGCGATGGCCGGGGCGATGGTGACGAAGATCCCGGCGAACAGCTTGCCCACCTCAAGGATCGGCGCCCAGTTGAATTCGTTGCCGGCCCGCACCTGGCGCGGGGTCAGCAGCAGGGATGCAGCAGCCAAGGCCAGCAGCAGGCCATCGCGCAGCAGGTTCTGCACCTGTACCTCGGTGCCCAGCACGTGGAAGCCGATGCCGGGCTTCCACAGGCCGGACATCAGCACCGCGCCGATCACCCCCAGCAGCAGCAGGCCGTTCGCCTTGCCATACAGGCGCAGTGGGGTGTCACGGGAAATGTCCGCGGTCTTCACCGGGTCCTCGCGCCGGTACAGGTGGCGGTCCAACAGGTAGAACGCCGTCAGCAGGGCCAGGGACGCGATCAGCACCGGCAGTGCCATGTGCTCCACGGTCCAGAGGAAGTCGACCCCCTTGAGGAAACCCAGGAACAGCGGCGGGTCGCCCAGGGGCGTCAGGCCGCCGCCCACGTTGGCCACCAGGAAGATGAAGAACACCACCACGTGGACCTTGTTCTGGCGGTTTTCGTTGGCCCGTAACAAAGGCCGGATCAGCAGCATCGCCGCCCCGGTGGTGCCCATCAGCGACGCCAGCAGGGTGCCGATGGCCAGCAGGCCGGTGTTGAGCCGCGGGGAACCGTGCAGGTGGCCCCAGACCAGGATGCCGCCGGAAATGGTGTAGAGGGCAAACAGCAGGACGATGAACGGGATGTACTCGGCGATCAGCGCGTGGGCCACCAGGACAGCGCTGTCGTGGAGCCCGTGCACGGCCACGAACGGCCCCAGGAAGGCCAGACTCCAGAGCGCGACGATCTTGCCGAAGTGGTGGTGCCAGACACCTGCGGCGAACAGCGGGAACAACGCGATGGACAGCAGGATGCCGGCGAACGGCAGGGTCCAGGCGAGGCTCAGGGACGCGCCGTCGAGCTCGGCGCCCAGGGCCAGGCCGGGAAGCAGCGTCAGGATCGGCAACAGCAGGCCGGGGCGGAATGGGCGCATCGGGGGTCCTCGTACTGAGCGGCAACCGCGTCGAGGGCAGCGCCGGTAAAAGACGTCGATTTTAAGCACCCCTGCAGGCAAGGCGTTAGCCCGCCGCGCGACCGGATGTTTCCTGCCACGCTGCGGCGAAAGGACCGACGGGGTTGCCTTGCGCCCCGGGCTATCTGGCACACTGATACGATCCCACCGAATTTCCTATTCGCAAGGAGTGGCGCCATGCCGAAGCTAATAGGGTTGTATCGTCGTGCCGGACTCGAAATCGTGCGCATCCGCGCCAGCAATGCCGACGCCTTTCCCAAGCATACCCACGACGAGTACGTGATCAGCGCGAACCTGTCCGGCAGCGAGTCGGTCTGGCTGGACGGTCGCGAGTTCGAGGTGCGCCCCGGCGAGGTGACCGCCTACAACCCCAACGCCCTGCAGGCGTCCTCCTATTCCTGCCAGCGCACGCCGCTGGAATTCATCTCCCTTTACCTCAGTCCGGACCTGATGCGCGACATCGCCACCCAGGGCGGGCTCATCAGCGGCCACCATCCCGAGCTGCGCCGGCCGCTGCAACGCGACCCGCGGCTGAGCCAACTGATCGTGGAAATGGAACAGCTGGGCCGGCACGGCCAGCACGATGCCCTGGATGCGCTGCTCCACGAACTGGTGGCGCGGCTGCTGGGCGATGGCCGGGACGACGAACCGCTGCCGGACGCCACCCCCGGCCCCCGCGACCTGCTGCTCACCGATTACCTGCACGAACACCTGAGCCGCCAGGTGTCCCTGGACGAGTTGGCCAGCATCAGCGGCGTCAGCAAGTACCACCTGCTGCGGGCGTTCCGCGCCCAGACCGGCCTCACCCCCTGCAAGTACCACATGCAGCTGCGCCTGCTGGAGGCGAAGCGGCGCCTGCGCGCCGGGCAGGACATTCAGGACGTGGTCTACGACCTGGGCTTCTACGACCAGAGCCACTTCAGCAACGCCTTCCGCAAGTGCGTGGGCGCCAGCCCGCGGCGATTCGCCCAGCCCACCTGGCCGGCCCTCGGCCTTCGCTAGGCCGCCTCAGACGGGCGGCGGGGCGACGATCAGGCTCTGGTAGCCGGAGGTGATCACCTGCCAGGAGAACCAGGCGAACAGCAGCGCCGAGGCTGCGTAGCTGAACTGCAGCAGGCGGTCGCCCAGCAGGGTGCCGCCGCGGTTGGCCAGCAGGCACAGGGCGATGGTCCAGGCCAGCCCGGCGGCGAAGAAGCCCGAGAGAAACAGCGCGGTCACCCGCCAGTCGCCGCCAGACCCGGACTTGGCGATCAGCGCGCCGCCCACCACCGCGAACCAGATGATCGCCGACGGCGAGGACAACGCCAGCAGCAGGCCGCGGAGGAACTGCCGGCCATGGTCGCGGCGGCTGCCGGTGTCCTCGGCCAGCTCCAGCCGCGCCGCCCGGCGCGCCGCCTGGAACATGCGCCAGGTGAACCAGAGCATCACCAGGCTGCCGCCCACCCACATCACCCAGCGCACCGGCTCGAACTGCAGCAGCAGGACCATGCCGCCCAGGGCCAGCAGGGCGTAGATCAGGTCGCCCACGCAGGACCCGAAGCCCAGCCAGAAGCCGTTCCAGAAACCGCGTTGCAGGGCCAGGGTGATCATCGCGATGTTGACGATGCCGATGTCCATGCACAGCGACAGGGACAGCAGGAAGCCGTTGGACGCCGGGTTCATGGAGACACCCCCACCTGGCCGGCGCAATGGAAGATCGGCTGCACGTAGTCGAGGGTATGGCTGGACTGGCCGAGCAGCTGCATCAGCTCGTCCAGGGCCTCGCTGTTGCGATGCGGCGCGTAACGCTCGATGAAATCCAGGGTGGCCGGCAGGTCGTTGGCCAGCACACTGCGGCTGAGGGTGTCCAGCAGGGCGGCGATGCCGGCCATCAGCCGCTCGCTGCTGGTGCTGATCTTGCGGGTCTCGCGGTCGATGTCGGCGTAGCCGTTGCGGATCAGGAACTGCAGCTCGATGAAGGCGGCGCCCGCGTCGGGGAACGAGCAGGGGTCGCGGCGCAGGTAGCGCAGCATCTCCAGCACGAACACCATGCTCAGCATGCCGCTGTGCATGCCCAGCCGCTGGCGCCAGGCGCGGGTGTTGCACAGCAGCAGGCCGAAGCTGTCGGCCAGGGCCTCCTGCAGTTGCATGGAGCCCCACCGGTCCACCTTGTTCAGCGGGCGGAAGTCGGTCTGCGGGCGCAGGATCGAGTGGCCCAGGTCGTGGCCGCGGAACCAGGCCACCAGGTAGGTGGGGATTTCCGCCATGTCCAGCTCGGCGTCGTGCAGGTACAGGTGGTTGGTGGACTCTTCCTGGGTGATCAGGTTGAACAGTGCGTGGTAGGTGTTCATGAACACCAGGGAGCGCTTGTTGGGCGAGTACTTGGCGCCCTCGTCCTCCGGCAGGAAATAGGCGAAATGTTTCGGGTACAGGTTGGCCTCCCCGGCCGCCGCGATCAGCCGCGCCCACTGCAGCGGGAAGTGCCGGCGCAGCTCCAGGCGTTCGGCGAACAGCCCCTGAAGTTCCTCGAAGGCCGCCGGCAGCGCGTCGTCGGCGCTGTCGCTGATGGCCTGGGACAGGCCGTCCGGCACCGCGAACAGCGCCGAGCTGTAGTAGCCGGAGGACTTGCCCAGCCAGGTGCTCAGGCGCCCGCAGACCACGATCAGCTCTTGTTCCAGGCTGCCCATGATCTCCTGGGCCAGCTGGCGGTGGTCGCTGCCCCGCAGAATCTGCGCGCGCAGGTACAGGTTTCGCGTCGAGGCCGGGTCGCGCAGGGTGTCGGCGATCGCCTCCAGGGTATCCGCCGCGCGCCGGCGCAGGGACTCCAGCTCGCTGGTCAGGGTGAACGGCAGGGATTCCAGGTCGCGCATCGCGTCGACGATCTTCAGCAGCGGCGGGATCAGGGACAGGGTTCGCCGGGACAGGCCGGTCTCTTCCACATCCAGCCGCAGACTGCTGATGTAATGCCGATGGCTGCTGGGCCAGAAGATCGACGTTTCATTCCGCATGATGGTGCTCCCCCTCACTGAGAACCCCCAGTGTGGGCACGCGGCGGGAACCCCGACTTGTAAAAAATTGCGCTATGGGCGGCTGACCGCCCGGTCCGCCTCACTCCCCGGCGTAGAGCCAGCCGGAGGCGCGCAGGCGGCCCCGTTCGAAGGCGAACAGCAGGCGGTCGTGGCGCCCGCGCCAGTGGTAGGCCCACAGCTCGCCGGCCGGTCGGCCCTGCCACTCGACCTGGTCCCGCAGGGCGGCGCCCTCGGGGTCGCCGGCCGGCCAGGTCTCGTCGGGCGCCCCCAGCAGGGTCCGCACCCGCGCCGCGTCGTAGCCACCCTGGCGCACCCGCGCCAGCAGCGCCTGCATGACCTGGTGCTTGCGCCCCTGCCAGGCGTCCAGCTCGGCATTCCAAGGCGCCCCGTCGAAGTGGCCGCGAGTCTGGCGCAGGGTGGCGAAGTCCGTGGCCAGGGCGCGCTCGTCCGTCGGCGGCATGCCGGCACCCAACAGGGCCAGCGCCAGCAGGGCCGCCCGCAGCGGCGGGAATGAACGGGAACCGGTCACCAGCGACCTCCTCGACCTCGCGTCCGGAACACCTTAGCAGGCCCTCGGGAAATTGCCCGCCGCTGCGCTGGAGGCCACGGATCATCGGCGCTACAGCGCATTTGACAGGGCCCGGTTGCGCTTCTACGTTCAACCCACTCGCTGCGCGCATCCGTACGGTCGTACAAGGTCGTGGCCGATACGGATACGGACGCCGGCAGCAGACATCGTCCCCTCTCCTTCAACCCCCGGGCGCCCGCCCGGCTCCTGTGCAGTCGGCCTCGACCACGAGGCTCGTCGGGAAGATGACACGTCAAGGAATCGAAACGTGAAACCCACTTCCACGCTGTTCTCGCGGACCCTGCTGGCCCTCGCGCTGCTCAGTCCGGCGCTCTACGCCCATGAAGATACCCAGGAAAACCTCCAGCTGATCGAGCAGGAGAAGGCCTCCACCAACATCTACCGGGCCTACTTCCCGAGCCAGGAGATCGCCCGCAAGGCCGCCATCAGCTTCCACTCGCAACTGCTGGAGTCCCACTACCGCGACGGCTACCTGGTGATGGAGCTGGAGCCGGCGGACCTGGACAAGCTGCGCCCCTTCGGCTTCACCTTCCAGCGCGACACCGCCTTCATCGAGAAGCGCAACCAGGCCCTGGACGCCGCCCAGGCCCGCGCCCTGGGTGGCGAGACCGCCAAGGCCACGCGCCAGGTGGAAAACGTCGCCGTGGCCGGCATCCCCGGCTACAGCTGCTACCCGACGGTGGAAGAGACCTACGCCATCGCCAAGAGCCTGGCCAGCAGCAAGCCCAACCTGGCCCAATGGATCGACGTCGGCGAGTCCTGGCAGAAGACCCAGGGCCTGGGCGGCTACGAGATCGGCGTGCTGAAACTGACCAACAAGGCCAAGGGCGGCGACAAGCCCAAGCTGTTCGTCAACAGCGCCATCCACGCCCGGGAGTACGCTACCGCGCCCCTGGCCCTGGACTTCGCCCGCTGGCTGGTGGACGGCTACGGCACCGACCCGGACGCCACCTGGATTCTCGACCACCACGAAGTGCACCTGATGCTGCAGACCAACCCGGACGGCCGCAAGAAGGCCGAGACCGGGCTGTCCTGGCGCAAGAACACCAACCAGGCCTACTGCGGCGCCACCAGCAACAGCCGCGGTGCCGACCTCAACCGCAACTTCACCTTCGGCTGGAACAGCACCAACGGCCAGGGCTCCAGCGGCAACACCTGCAACGAGACCTACCGCGGCCGCTCCGCCGGCTCCGAGCCCGAGGTACAAGCCCTGGAACGCTACGTGCGCGGCCTCTGGCCGGACCGCCGCGGGCCCAACCGCAACGACGCCGCGCCCCGCGACACCAGCGGCATCCACCTGGATATCCACAGCTACAGCCAGCTGGTGCTGTGGCCCTGGGGCGACACCTCCCAGGCCGCGCCCAACGGCACGGCGCTGCAGACCCTGGGGCGCAAATTCGCCTTCTTCAACGGCTATACCCCGCAGCAGTCGGTGGGTCTGTACCCCACCGACGGCACCAGCGATGGCGTGAGCTATGGCGAACTGGGCGTCGCCGCCTACACCATCGAGCTGGGCACGGCGTTCTTCCAGAGCTGCTCCAGCTACGACAACGCGGTGAAGAAGGGCAACCTGCCGGCGCTGATCTACGCCGCCAAGGTGGTGCGCACCCCCTACGTCACCCCCGGCGGCCCGGACATCACCAGCCTCGGCCTGGCCGGCCTCGCCTCCACCAGCGGCGTGCGCCCGGGCACCGTGGTGACCCTGAAAGCGGTGACCACCGACAGCCGCTACAACAACAGCAACGGCACCGAGCCGACCCAGAACATCGCCGCCGCCGAGTACTACATCGACAAGGCGCCCTGGGAAACCGGCGCGACCGCCTACCCGCTGCAGGCCACCGACGGTGCGTTCAACGCCAAGACCGAGAGCCTCAGCGGCAGCATCGCCACCGGCGGGCTATCCAACGGCAAGCACCTGGTCTACGTGCGCAGCCGTGACACGGGCGGTACCTGGGGCGCGGTCAGCGCGACGTTCCTGGTGATCGACAGCACCGCCGGCAGCCGGCCGTAACCGGCACGCGACGAACCCGCCCGGCGCTTCCGCGTCGGGCGGGTTTTTTCATGGCGCGATTAAAAGCCCGGGGTTGGAAGACGTGCATCGGCAGGTGAAGGCGGAACTCCCGAAGGGCACCTTCACCTGCCGAACCCCGCAAGCAAGCGCCGACGCCGACGCCGACGCCGAGAGCGAAAGCGTAGGGAGGCGGCCGAGCACGGCTCTCGCCGCAGCCGGACAGGAGAAGTCGCCCCGGACAGCCCTCCGCTAGTTGTCCACCACCTGATTCTTGCCCTGGCGCTTGGCCCGGTACATGCCCTCGTCCGCCCGGCTGTAGAGCGCGTCCAGGTCACGGTCGCTGCTGCGCAGGGTGGTGAGCCCCTGGCTGAGGGTGACGCCGAACGTGGCGCCCTCGGCATTGAAGGTCTGCCGCTGCACCTCCCGCTGCAACCGCTCGGCGATCTGCCGGGCCTGCTGCGGGTCGCAGCCCGGCAGCACCGCGGCGAACTCCTCGCCACCGATACGCCCGAACAGGTCGGCGCGGCGCAGGGCCGAGGCGGCGCACTGGGCGACCCGCTGCAGCACCTGGTCGCCCACCTGGTGGCCGTAGGTGTCGTTGACCTTCTTGAAGTCATCCACGTCCAGCAGCAGGAACGCCAGGGCGCTGCCGTTGCGCCGGGCGACCTCGTATTCCCGCTCGGCGCACTCGAAGAAGTAGCGGCGGTTGCTGCTCTGGGTCAGCACGTCGAGGGTGGCCAGGCGGTGCAGCTCGCCCTCCATGCGTTTCTTCTCGGTGATGTCCTCGGCGATGCCCACCACGATGGGCGGCTGGCTGTCGTCGTAGGGGCTGACGAAGCACTTGTCGCTGAGCCAGCGGATCTGCCCGTCGCCGCGGATGATGCGGTACTCCCGGGTCTCCACCGAGCCTCGGGCGAACACCTCGGCGAAGCTCTGGGCGGCGTACTCCATGTCGTCCGGGTAGATGCTGTTGCGCCACTCGTCGTAGTCGGCCAGCAGCAGTGCGGCGGAGCGGCCGAAGACGGTCTCGTAGGCGGGGCTGACGTAGATGATCTGCCCGGCGTTCCAGTCGAACGCCCAGAGCACCGCGTTGACGCTGCCCAGCAGGGTGCTGAACAGCTGCTCGCGTTCCCGCAGGCGCTCCGCCTCGGCCCGGCTGTGCAGCAGGGCCAGGGTCAGTTGTTCCAGTTCGCTGGGCGCCTGGGGGGAATCGTCCATCGCTGCCGTCTCGTGAAGGGGTCGGCCCAGCTTATGCGGGGCGGCGGGCCCTGACGACGGTCAGCTGTGGCTGATGTGACGGGTGGCAGAAAAACGATTCAAGAGTCGATGGATGAGGAACACCGCGAGCAATGTGATGTATACGGCGACGCACACCGAACTGAGCCGGTAGACGATGCTGTAGAACAAGTCGTGGCGCGGTGTCAGGTACTGGCCGAAGAGGATCGCCAGGGTGGTCAGCGCACCGAAGCCGACCCCCGGCACGCCGTGCTCCAGGGTATGCACCCGGGCGCAGCAGAAGGCGGCGATCCAGTACAGCAGGGTCACCAGGGGCAGCACGTCGTAGTGGTCGTACAGCAGCAGTTGCAGCAGCAGCCCCACCCCGCAGCCCAGCAGGGTGCCCAGGGCGCGGATGCGGCCGGCGAAGCGGATGCCGTGCCAGTGCATGGGGAACAGCACGAGGATCGAGGCCACCTGGGCGGACAGCGAGTCCCGCAGGTCCAGGCACTGGAACAGGGTGAACGACAGGGTGGCGATGGTCGCCCCCAGCAGCGCCTCGTGGCGCCGGCTCGGCGTGTCCTTGGCCGAGGGCGTGCGGGGCGGTCGCGGTTCGGCATCGGGGAACAGGTAGACCATCAGCCAGGCGATGGGCACCGTCAGCAGGGCCGCCACCAGGTTGCTCGCCACCAGGTCGTAGAGGTGGGTGTCCGGGTAGCTGGCGAAATGCAGCTGCATCGACAGGAACACCGCCCCCAGGGCACCGTAGAGGAACAGCGGACCCCGGGCCATCAGCGCGAAGCGGTGCAGGAACAGCACGAACACCAGGGGCAGCATCAGCAGCGGGCGGTCGCCGAACAGGCCCTGGAGCAGCAGCACCTCGACGCTCACCACCACCGCCTGGGCCAGGAACTGGCGCACCGCATGGGCGTCCAGGCGCGGCGTGAGGCCCAGCAGCAGCATCGGGTAGACACAGAAGAACGAGCCGTTGTCAAGGGCGAACAGCTTGCAGACGAACAGCCCCAGGGTGCCGCCACCGGCCAGCCGCAGGCACTGGCGCAGGTCGTTGAGGTCGAGCCCCGCCTTGAGCGCCATCAGTAGATGTAGTGCAGCAGGCTGATGGCGGCGATCTGCAGGCGCCCAAGGCCAGCGGCCAGGGGCGAGCCGTGGGGGTAGAGCTGTACCGTGGCCTTGGCACCGCTGGGCAGGCTGCGGTCCAGGGGCTGCTCCAGGTGAACGTGCAGGCGCTGGCGCTGGGCATCGCGCACCCAGCGGTCGGAGGCGGCGGGCGCGGCGAGGTAGCCGTTGGCTTCCAACTGGCCCTCGCGCACCCCGGCGTCCACCGCGCTGACCCGGGCGGCGAAGACCTGGCCCGGCAGGGCGTCGAACACCACCGAGGCGCGGTCGCCAGCCCCCACGTAGCGCAGGGTCTTCTCGCGGAAGTCGGCGCTGATGTCGGCGTCGGTCGCCACCAGGGCGGCCACCGGCGCGCCGGCGGCGACGAACGCGCCAGGGCTCAGCTGCAGGTTGCTGACCACGCCGTCGCGCTCGGCGCGGACCTCGCTGTAGGCCAGGTTCAGCCGCGCCCGCTGCAGGTCGTTATGGGCCTGGCGCAGGCGCAGGTTGTCCTCGCCGCCGGCGCCGCGCTGCACCACCAGCTCGCGGATCCGCGCGGCGCTGGCCTGCACCTTGGCCCGGGCCGCCAGCCGCTGCGCCTCGGTCTGCTCGTACAACTGGCGGGAGACGTGCTGGCGGTCCACCAGTTGGCGCAGGCGCGTCGCCTCTTGCTCCAGCTCCCGCGCCGATGCCTCGGCGGCGGCCTGCTCGGCCCGGGCCGCCGCCAGGGACGCGTCGAGCCGCTGGTTGTCCTGGCGGGCCTGCTCCATCGCCAGCTCAGCAGCCTCCACCGCCAGGCGGAACGGCTCGGGGTCGAGTCGGAACAGCACCTGGCCAGCCTGCACCAGGCCATTATTGGCGACCGCCACCTCCAGCACCTGGCCCGCCACCCGTGGCGCGATGCGCAGCACCGGGCGGGTCAGCTGGGCCTGGGGGGTGATCGGCATCCACAGGTCGGCGGCCAGGAAATAGACGAAAAGCAGGACGAACGCGGCGATCGCGATCTGGACACGGCGCGCGAAGCGTTGATCCGGGGTCATGGGTCATCTCATGCAACAGGGAGCGGGAACGACGGACAGGCGTAAGCCGACGCCTGCGCGCTCAAGGTCGCGCAGTATATTCAGCAGGTTTTCTGGGATAATCCCTCGACATCGAGAATCAGCTTTACGCAAGGAGCAACAATGGACACCCTGCAAGGCATGCGCGTCTGGGTACGGGTCATCGAAACCGGCAGCTTCACCGCCGCAGCCCGCTCCTTGGACCTGTCCACCGCCCAGGTTTCCCGGCTGGTCTCGGAACTGGAGCAGCACCTGCAGGCGCGGCTGCTGCACCGCACCACCCGGCGTCTGGCGCTGACCGAGGCCGGCGAGCGCTACCTGCAGCGCTGCCGGCAGATCCTCACCCAGATCGACGAGGCCACCGCCGAGGCCCGCGGCGCCCATCTCACCCCCAGCGGCCGGCTGCGGCTGCACAGCCTCACCGGGCTGGGCCTGCACATCACGCCGCTGATCGCCCGCTACTGCGAGACCTACCCCCAGGTGGTGATCGAGCTGACCCTCTCCCAGCGCAACCCCGATCCCCTGGAGGAAGGCCAGGACGTGGTGATCACCTTCGCCCGGGAGCTGCCGGACTCGCAACTGGTGGCGCAGCCCCTGGGCCAGCTCTACAGCGTGGTCTGCGCGGCGCCGGAGTACCTGCGCCGGCACGGCGTGCCGCAGCGCCCGGACGACCTGCGCCAGCACCGCTGCCTGCGCCTGCTGGACCCGATCTACCCGGACACCTGGACTTTCCGCGATGCGGAAGGGGAACACGCCCTGCAGCCAGGGCAGACCTTCCAGGTGAACGTCGCCGAGTCCCTGGCCAAGGCGGCCCAGGCCGGCATGGGTGTGTGCCTGCTGCCGTTCTTCGTCGCCGCCGAACCCCTGCGGGAAGGCAAGCTGCTGCGCGTGCTGCCGGGTTATCGCCTGCAGAAGCGCGGCATCTTCGCCCTCTACCCGTCACGGCTGTTCCTGGACGCGAAGATCAAGACCTGGGTGGATTTCCTGCGCGACGAGCTGCCCCGAGCCTTCGCCGAGGACGAGCGTGTCCTGGAAAACCCGGCCCATTGGGCGGTCCCGGATGGATTGTTGCAGCGAGAGTAACAGTCATTCCCATTCAAGGGGATTTTTCCGGCCAGCGCAACGCAATAACCTGCACGGGTGTTCCAAACGTGCCTGCAGAGGACCGACCCATGAAAACCCTTGCCACTGCCCTGCTGTCCGCCTCCGCGCTGCTGTTCGCCACCCTTGGCCATGCCGAAGAGTCGCCCGCCTTCATCGCTCATGTCGAAGCCGTCCAGAAAGGCGCCGCGCAGACCACCTCCCACGACGAGACCATCGCCCGGCTGAATGCCGAGAGCGCCGCGCGCCGCGACAGCTGAGCCCACTCCTCCTGACGTCGATACCCGATGCTCCTTTATCGACGTCCCTTCCCGGCCGCCCCGAGCGGCCTTTTTTTTGCCCGTGAAAAACCGGCGGGCATGAAAAAGGCCGGCAGGAGCCGGCCTCGGGTGCAACGTTGCCGCGTCAGGCCAGGGCCGGCGCCGGTCGCAGGGAGTAGGTCTTCAGCTGCTCGGCGAACTCGCGCAGCGACTGGATGCCACTGGCCTCGGCTTCCTGCACCCAGTCCTTGATGGCGGCCAGCATGTCGTGGCCGTTGCTGCTGGTGCGGGCCCAGATCTGCTGCAGCGCCAGACGCTTCTCGTAGATCACCTTGAGGGCCTGGCTCTGGGCCAGCAGGTCCTGGATGCGCGCGTGGTGGCGCTCTTCCAGCAGGCTGGTCTCCCGGGACAACAGGCGCTTGGCGCGGTGGTAGAGGTGGCGCACCGAGGCATCCGCCTTGGCCACTTCCTGGGCGACCAGGGGCGCGATCACCAGCTTGCGGTACTGGGCCATGATCTGGAAGCGGTTGTTGAGGATCGCCATGGCGGTGTCCATGTCCAGGCTGCCCTTGCCCTCCACCCGGTGGGCGATGGGCGCCACCCGGGCCACCTTGGCCAGGCCCAGGGCACTGAACAGCTTGATCCACGCCCAACCCAGGTCGAATTCCCACTTCTTCACCGAAAGCTTGGCGGAATTGGGGTAGGTGTGGTGGTTGTTGTGCAGTTCCTCGCCACCGATGAGGATGCCCCAGGGCACCAGGTTGGTGGCGGCGTCGCGGCACTCGAAGTTGCGGTAGCCGATGGCGTGCCCAAGGCCGTTGATGACGCCGGCGGCCCACAGCGGGATCCAGGCCATCTGCACCGCCCATACCGTCAGGCCGAGGGCGCCGAACAGGGCCAGGTCGATGACCGCCATGAGCGCCACGCCGCCGGTGGGGAAGCGGCTGTAGACGTTGCGCTCGATCCAGTCGTCCGGGCAATTCTTGCCGTAGATGCGCAGGGTGTCCTCGTTCTCGGCCTCGGCCCGGTACAGCTCGGCGCCCCTGCGCAGCACGGTGCCCAGGCCCTTGTGCACCGGGCTGTGGGGGTCGTCGGGGGTTTCGCACTTGGCGTGGTGCTTGCGGTGGATGGCGGTCCACTCGCGGGTGTTCATGGCCGTGGTCAGCCACAGCCAGAAGCGGAAGAAATGCTGCAGCGCCGGGTGCAGGTCGAGGGCGCGGTGCGCAGAGAAGCGGTGCAGGTAGACCGTGACGCCGACGATGGTGACGTGGGTGATCGCCAGGGTCACCGCCACCAGTTGCCAGGGAGAGAGGTCGAGCAAACCGTTGTACCACATCGGGAGGGAGGCCTCGCTGTGTAATCGGGAGACGCGGCCGCGCCGCGCAGGCCGGCATTATTACCAAGGAGGGTAGTAAAACCAGCGCGGATTTGCCTCTCGCTCGGTGAACAACTGTAACCCTTCGTGACCAGGCCCGCTCCCGGGTCCACCCCCTTGTGCCCCAGCCCCGGCGCATGGCCTGTCCAGCGCAACGGCAACCGCCTGCCGGGTGCGGCCAGGCGCCTGGCCCCGTTCGTCCGATAGGCCGGCACGGCCGATACGACCCGCCGCGGGATAGCCGTCTACGCGATAGCGAATTACGGTTATATAAAAATTCTTAAACAGTATTTTTAAGAATAATCCGCCGCTGTTTAAATGCGCCCAACGCCACGCGAGGCGCCCTCAGGGACCGCGGGCCTCCACCAGACAAGGAGCACGAGATGAGCGCAACACTTCGTAGCGTCGATCACCAGGACGAAACCGTCATCCTGCGGGAAATCCAGACCGCCCTCACCGGCCTGCGCTTCGGCGCGGTGGAAATCACAGTGCACAACGGCCAGGTGGTGCAGATCGAGCGCAAGGAAAAATTCCGCCTGCAAGCGCCTTCCAACAAGACCAGTTGACCCCGCCGGGCGGCAGCCGATGCCGTCGCCCGACCCCGCCGGCGCCGCCAGCCGGAATGAACAGGAGCCGTAGCATGTCCATCCGCCGTTTCGCCTTGGCCGCCCTGGCCGCTGCCCTGCTCGCCGGTGAGGCCAGCGCCGCCACCGAGCTGCTCAACGTGTCCTACGACCCGACCCGCGAGCTGTACCAGGAATACAACGCCGCCTTCGCCAAGCACTGGAAACAGGAAAGCGGCGAAGACGTGAAGATCCAGCAGTCCCACGGCGGCTCCGGCAAACAGGCGCGCTCGGTGATCGACGGCCTGAAGGCCGACGTGGTGACCCTGGCCCTGGCCGGCGACATCGACGAGCTGCAGAAGCTCGGCAAGCTGATCCCGGCCGACTGGCAGACCCGCCTGCCGCAGAACAGCACGCCCTACACGTCCACCATCGTGTTCCTGGTGCGCAAGGGCAACCCGAAAGGCATCAAGGACTGGAACGACCTGACCCGGGACGGCGTGGAAGTGATCACCCCGAACCCGAAGACCTCCGGTGGCGCCCGCTGGAACTTCCTCGCGGCCTGGGCCTGGGCGAAGAAGACCTATGGCAGCGACGCCAAGGCCCAGGCGTACGTGCAGGCGCTGTACAAGCATGTGCCGGTGCTGGATACCGGGGCCCGCGGCTCTACCATCACCTTCGTCAACAACAACATCGGCGACGTGCTGGTGGCGTGGGAGAACGAAGCATTCCTGGCCCTCAAGGAGCAGGGCGGCGACAACTTCGAGATCGTCGCGCCGTCCCTGTCGATCCTCGCCGAGCCGCCGGTGTCGGTGGTGGACAAGAACGTCGACAAGAAGGGCACCCGCAAGGTGGCCGAGGCCTACCTGCAGTACCTGTACAGTGACGAGGGCCAGCGCATCGCCGCGAAGAACTTCTACCGGCCGCGCAACGAGAAGATCGCCGCGGAGTTCGCCCAGCAGTTCCCGAACCTGGAACTGGTGACCGTGGACAAGGACTTCGACGGCTGGAAGAGCGCCCAACCGCGCTTCTTCGACGACGGCGGGGTATTCGACCAGATCTACCAGGCACAGTGAAACCTCGTCCCGCCCGTTCCTCTCCGGGGGCGGGACGAACCGGGCCCGGCCAACGCCGGGCCTCGTCGTGTCGGCGGCCCAGGCAGCCGGCGCGCGGAGAGGACAACCAGCGTTCCAACGCACGCACTAAGGACACACGATGTCTCGACGCATATCCCCGGTCATACCCGGCTTCGGGCTGACTCTGGGTTACACCCTGGTGTATCTCAGCCTGTTGGTTCTGATTCCCCTGGGTGCCATGTTCCTCAAGACCACGCAACTGAGCTGGGAACAATTCTGGGCCATCGTCACCGCACCCCGGGTGCTGGCGGCGCTGCGCCTGAGCTTCGGCGCGGCCCTGGCCGCCGCGGTGCTCAACGGCATCATCGGCACGCTGCTGGCGTGGGTGCTGGTGCGCTACGAGTTCCCCGGGCGCCGGATCATCGACGCCATGGTGGACCTGCCCTTCGCCCTGCCCACCGCGGTGGCCGGCATCGCCCTCACCGCCCTCTACGCCCCCAGCGGCCTGGTGGGCCGCTTCGCCACCGAGCTGGGGCTGAAGATCGCCTACACGCCGCTCGGCATCACCCTGGCGCTGACCTTCGTCACCCTGCCCTTCGTCGCCCGCACGGTGCAGCCGGTATTGGCCGACATCCCTCGGGAGATCGAGGAGGCCGCCGCCTGCCTCGGTGCGCGCCCGCTGCAGGTGTTCCGCCACATCCTGCTGCCGGCCCTGCTGCCGGCCTGGCTCACCGGGTTCGCCCTGGCCTTCGCCCGCGGCGTAGGCGAGTACGGCTCGGTGATCTTCATCGCCGGCAACATGCCGATGAAGACCGAGATCCTGCCGCTGCTGATCATGGTCAAGCTGGACCAGTACGACTATGCCGGGGCGACCGCCATCGGCGTGCTGATGCTGGTGGTCTCGTTCATCCTGCTGCTGCTGATCAACCTGCTGCAGCGCCGCATCGAAGCCCCCTGAGGAGCGCGCCATGACTTCCGCCACCCTGACCGTCGCCGCGGCCCGCCGCGGCAACCCCTGGGCCCGTCGCGCGCTGATCCTCGCCGCCTGGCTGGCCTTCGCCCTGTTCCTCCTGCTGCCGCTGTTCGTCGTCCTCAGCGAGGCCCTCAAGCAGGGCCTGGGGACCTTCGTCGACGCGATCCTCGAACCCGACGCCCTGTCCGCCCTCAAGCTGACGGTACTGGCGGTGCTCATCTCGGTGCCGCTGAACCTGGTCTTCGGGGTCGCCGCCGCCTGGTGCGTGAGCAAGTTCGAGTTTCGCGGCAAGAGCCTGCTGGTGACCCTGATCGACCTGCCGTTCTCGGTCTCGCCGGTGATCGCCGGCCTGATCTACGTGCTGCTGTTCGGCGCCCAAGGCTACTTCGGCGAATGGCTGAGCGACCACGACATCCAGATCGTCTTCGCCGTGCCGGGGATCGTCCTGGCCACACTCTTCGTCACCGTGCCCTTCGTCGCCCGTGAACTGATCCCGCTGATGCAGGAGCAGGGCACCCAGGAAGAGGAAGCCGCGCGCCTGCTGGGCGCCAACGGCTGGCAGATGTTCTGGCACGTGACCCTGCCGAACATCCGCTGGGGCCTGATCTACGGCGTGGTGCTGTGCACCGCCCGCGCCATGGGCGAGTTCGGCGCCGTGTCAGTGGTCTCCGGCCACATCCGCGGCGTCACCAACACCCTGCCCCTGCACGTGGAAATCCTCTACAACGAGTACAACCACGTGGCCGCCTTCAGCGTCGCCAGCCTGTTGCTGCTGCTGGCGCTGGTCATCCTTCTGCTCAAGCAGTGGAGCGAATCGCGCATGTCCCGACTGAACACCCCGGCTGACGAGGAATAACAGATGTCCATCGAAATCCGTAACGTCAGCAAGAACTTCAACGCCTTCAAGGCCCTCGACGCCATCAACCTGGACATCCAGAGCGGCGAGCTGGTGGCCCTGCTGGGCCCCTCCGGCTGCGGCAAGACCACCCTGCTGCGGATCATCGCCGGCCTGGAGACCCCGGATGCCGGCAACATCGTGTTCCACGGCGAGGACGTCTCCCAGCACGACGTGCGCGACCGCAACGTCGGCTTCGTCTTCCAGCACTACGCGCTGTTCCGCCACATGACGGTGTTCGACAACGTCGCCTTCGGCCTGCGCATGAAGCCCAAGGGCGAGCGCCCGGGCGAACAGGAAATCGCCGAGAAGGTCCACGAGCTGCTGAACATGGTGCAGCTGGACTGGCTCTCCGACCGCTACCCCGAGCAACTCTCCGGCGGCCAGCGCCAGCGCATCGCCCTGGCCCGCGCCCTGGCGGTGAAACCGAAGATCCTGCTGCTGGACGAGCCCTTCGGCGCCCTCGACGCCAAGGTGCGCAAGGAACTGCGCCGCTGGCTGGCGCGGCTGCACGAGGAAATCAACCTGACCAGCGTGTTCGTCACCCACGACCAGGAGGAGGCGATGGAAGTCGCCGACCGCATCGTGGTGATGAACAAGGGGGTGATCGAGCAGATCGGCGCGCCGGGCGAGGTCTACGAGAAGCCGGCCAGCGACTTCGTCTACCACTTCCTCGGCGACTCCAACCGCCTGCACCTGGGGGACGACCGCCACCTGCTGTTCCGCCCCCACGAGGTGTCGCTGTCCCGCGAAGCGGTGGAGGAACACCGCGCCGCCGAGGTCCGCGACATCCGCCCCCTGGGCGCCATCACCCGGGTGACCCTGAAGGTGGACGGCCAGGACGAGCTAATCGAGGCGGAAGTGGTCAAGGACCACGACAGCCTCACCGGCCTGGCCCGGGGCGAAGTGCTGTACTTCAAGCCCAAGGCGCGCCAGCCGATCGTCCACGGCTGACGGCGAAGGCGGCCTCGTCCCGCGGGGCCGCCGCCTCAGTGCACCTCGGTGAGGTGCACCACCGCATCGCCCTGCCTGTCGACGCGGAACACCCCCGACTCGCGGCCCTGCACCTCCGGGTCGAAAAACGCGCCGTTGTCCTTCCAGAAGCGCTCGTCGGCATGGAAGATCGCCACGTAGGCGTACGGCTGCAACAGCTTGGTCAGCGGATCGTCGCAGCTCCACACGTCCTTGTCGTCGTACGGGGCGCCCACCGACCAGCACCACCACATGGAATGGAACGGCTGCACGGCGTAGTTGAAGGCGTACTTCTCGTAGCCCGAGGACTGCTGGGAAATGAAGTAGGCCCGGTCGTAGCCGCTCATGTGCTTCTTCATCACCTCCACCAGGGCATCCACCTTCTGCCGCTTCTGCAGCAGCAGCGGGTCGGCCTGCACCGCCTGCAGGTCGCTGAAGAACGCCGAGGGCACCGCATAGGCGGTGAGGCCGGCGGCCACCGCCGCCAGCACCCAGGCCGGCGCCCGCACGCGCAGGTGGTCAATGCGCCCGCAGAACAGGCCGAACAGCACCAGCAGCCAGGCCAGGTGGTAGGTGGCGGCGTAGCGCTCGAAGGAAGCCAGCTGGGTGCCCTCGTACTCGGTGAAGAACACCAGGTAGCTCAGCAGCAGGAAGGCCACGTAGCCCAGGGCGCAGAGGAACAGGAACGCCAGCAGCGCCACGGCGCGGGCGCGCTGGCCGCGCGGCTGCACCAGGGCCACCACGACGCTGGCCAGCAGCAGGCCGGCGGTCAGGCCGTAGAGCGACAGCGGCGTACCCGCCCGCCCGTGGAGGATCATGAAGTTCGGCACGTGCAGCCGGCTGAGGAACTCCAGGAAGGTGGTCCCCATGCGCTGCAGCATGGGCGCCTGGAAGAAGCTTTCCAGGGCCGGCAGGGTGAGGTCCTTGCTGGCATTGATGGAGGCCACGTAGGCGTTCCACGAGCGGTACGCCAGGAGGATCGCCAGCAGGCCGAGCAGGGTCGTCAGCAACGCCGGCAGACAGGCGCGCAAGCGTACCCGCCAGGCACCGGGCAGGGCCGCCGCCTCGAAGCCGCGGGCCAGCACGTAGCACCCCAGGGCCACCAGCGCCAGCAGCAGCCCCACCTGCTTGGTGAGCACCAGCACCGCCAGCATCACCGGCAGCCACGCCAGGTGCCGATAGCGGTTTTCCAGGCGGATGGCCAGGGCGATGGCCGCGGCGAAGTACACCGCCAGCAGCTGGTCGGCGAAGATGTGCGCGTAGTCGTAGCGGAAGAAGTAGATGAACGCGCAGGCGCTGTAGAACGCCGCCACCCCCAGCACGCTGCGCTGACGGGTGAAGCTGCCGGTGACCGCGAGGATCGCCGAGAGCATGAAGGCCACCTGGGCGAATAGCACGCTCTTCTCCGACCACTGGGTGAGGCTGGTCAGGAAGTACTGCAGCAGTTGCTGCCCCGGCGGGTAGTTCTTGAAGACGATGGGCGAGGCCGCCTGGTACAGCCCGTCGATCTCGTACAGCAGCTTGGCGCTGGGGGCCCAGAAGGAGAATTCGTCCCAGCCGGTGAACAGGAAGTCCGCGGGGATCGCCCGGTAGAGCAGCACGACCGGCAGCAGGTAGAGCAGGCACACCGCCTGGCGCGGCACCAGGAGCTCGCGCCAGCGCCGGCGCACGCCCACCAGGGCCGCGGCCCCCAGGGCCAGGCCGCCCAGCAGCGCCACCACGGCGCCGGGGAACAGCACCCCGGCCAGGCCGAAGCCATACAGCACCAGCACGATCATGCTCAGCGCGAGGACCGGCGTGGCGCTGGCCCTGACCCGCCCGAAGACGCCGATGAACCCCATGTAGCCGAGCACCGACAGCAGCACCGCCAGCGTTTTCAAAGCGACCATTTCTGCCCCTGTTCCTCGATCCGGGCGCCGGGCTGCTCCTGCAGACCCGGCGCGATGCGCCCTCGCCCGCGTGGGCGGGCCGGCAGCATGGAAACACATTCGTCCGGGGCGGCCAAAATCATTCTTTCGGCTGGTGCGGGCGGCGCGTCGGCGTAGTAGCCTCCCTCTCCGGTAACGTCGCAGCGTTCACCCCGTCGATTGCTCAAAACAACAACAAAGGAGCATGTCGCATGTCCCGTTCCGTGCCGTTTCTGCACTGCCTGCTGGTCCTCCTCGGCTGGCTCGCCCTGGCCCCTGCCCAGGCCGCCGCGCCGGCGCCCCTGGAGCGCCTGCAGGTCCACGCCTGTCGCGCCGTCAGCAGCCTCCTGCTGTTCCGTGGCGAAGGCTTCCAGCCCGGCCACGCCAGCCGCGTGGAAACCGATATCGCCGCCCTGGACCGCGCCCTGGCGGAAGTGCCGGCCGCCTCCGACGACCTGCGGCAGAAGGAGCAGTTGCTGGTCGCCGAGCTGCGTCGCGGCCTGGCCTTCGGTCACCGGGAGGAAGACCTGCCCTGGCGCTACCCGCAGGAGCTGGGCAAGGCGTTGCGCGACACCCTCGGCGCCGCCCGGGCGCCCGGCGAGGGGCCGCGGGAGGAATTGCCGGTGAAGGTGGAATACCTGGCGGTGCAGTACCTCAGCCGCGCCTACATCGGCAGCTTCGAGACCGCCCGGGAGCATACCGATACCTACATCGGCCAGGACGAGCGCCAGCTGGTGCCGGCCATCGATGCCGAGCTGGCGCAGCTGCAGAGCCGCAACGACCCCATGGCCGCCCGCCTGCAGGCGCGCTGGAACTACCTAAAGACCGCCCTGAGCGACATGAACAGCCAGACCACCGCCCTGGTGAGCGCTTCCGGCCGGCCGTTCGCGCCGATCACCGTGGACCGCCACGCCCGGGCCCTGAGCGCCCAGTGGCTACAGGACGGCAGCGCCGAACTGGCGGCGGCGCCGCGCTGAATCAGCGGGTCGGGCCGGCGCGGCCGGCCACGGTGCGCGCCAGGTCGTCCCGCAGGCCGAGGGCGAAGGCCAGCTCGGCCACCACGAACAGCGGCCCGACCACCAGGCCGGTCACGTCGTCGACGAACGCCGGCTTGCGGCCCTCGTAGTAATGGCCGACGAACTGGATCACCCAGCCCACCACGAAGGTGCCCACGGCGACCCCGAGCCAGACGGCGGTAGGCTGCCGGGCGAGAAGCGCGCCGCCCCACAGGGCGAGCACCAGCAGCAGCGCCATGACGAGGCCGAACAGGCGGTCCAGGCGCAGGTAGAACAGCCCCGCGGCCAGGGCCACCGCGCTGGCCGGGGACAGCCACAGGCCGGCCAGCTCCAGCCCGGGCCGCGACAGCAGCGCGGCGACCGCGTAGACGATCAGCGGGATGCCGATGAAATGGCTGGCGATGTTGCGCCGGTCGCGGTGATAGGCGGCGTACTGGGCGAGGTGATCGGCAAGGGTCTTCATGGTGCGGCTTCCGGCGAACGATGGGGCGATGATGGCGACTGCCGCCGCCTATGCTCTGTCAGCTAGGCGACACTCGACGACCCGGAGCCCCATGACCGATCCCCACGCCTGCCATGCTTCGCTGCTCCAGGGCCACTGGTACCGGGGCCTGCCCGCCTCGCTGCAGGCGGCCCTGCTGGACGCCGCCCAGCCGCGCCACCTGGAAGCCGGGCAGCGGCTGTTCCGTCGCGGCGACCCGCCCTGCGGCCTGTACGCGGTGCTGGAAGGCGCCATGCGCGTGGGCAGCGCCGACGCCAACGGCCGGGAAGCGCTGCTGGCGCTGGTGGAGGCACCCCACTGGTTCGGCGAGATCGCCCTGTTCGACGGCCAGCCACGCACCCACGACGCCTTCGCCGCCACCGCGACACGCCTGGTGCACGTGCCCGAGGCCGCGCTCCAGGCCCTGCTGGCGCAGCAGCCGGCCCACTGGCGCGACTTCGCCCTGCTGATGAGCCAGAAGCTGCGCATGGCCTTCGTCGCCCTGGAGGAGATGTGCCTGCTGCCGGCCGCCCCGCGCCTGGCCCGGCGGCTGCTGATGATCGCCGAGCGCTACGGCGAGCCCGGCGACCCGCGGCGGGCGATCCCCCTGGCCCAGGAGTCCCTGGCGCAGATGCTGGCGCTCTCGCGGCAGACCACCAACCGCATCCTGCGCGACCTCCAGGCCCGCGGCGTGCTGGCCCTGGCCTACGGCGAGATCCGCATCCTCGACCTGGCGGCGCTGCGCCAGGCCGCGGCGGACGCGCCTCAGGCCGACGCCGGCCGGTAGCCCAGGCGCAACCCGCCCCAGTGGCGGCCACGGACCATGATCGGCACCGACAGGTCGTGCATCAGCTCGCCGGTGTCGCGCATGTAGGTCTGCAGCAGCAGCGACTGGCGGTGACTGCCGCAGCGGATCCCGGTGCGGTCGTCGAACTTGCGCTTGCTGCGGCTGCGCAGCATGTCGGTGGCCGGGTCGCCAGTGGGTGGGTGGGCGAAGGCGTTGTTGTGGGTCGGCACGTAGCCTTCGGGGGTGGTGGCGATGGCGAACACCAGTCCTTCGTGGCGGCTCAGCAGCGGTTCCTGGATCGGCGGCAGCACCTGGTCGGTGTAGCCGTCGAAGGCCGAGCGGTACTGGGTCGGCGTGGTGTTGGGGATCGGCTGGAAGCGCCGGTCGAACAGCGCGTTGAGGCTGAC
The DNA here is from genome assembly GCF_007109405.1 of Pseudomonas mangiferae. Taxonomy (GTDB): domain Bacteria; phylum Pseudomonadota; class Gammaproteobacteria; order Pseudomonadales; family Pseudomonadaceae; genus Pseudomonas_T; species Pseudomonas_T mangiferae. The sequence continues at coordinate 104,393 of NZ_VJOY01000007.1, read as the reverse complement.
CCGGCCGGCGTCCACGTCCGCCTCGAAGCGTGCGGCGATGGCCGCAGCGCCCTCCCGGGCGAGGTCGTAGACCCGCTGGTGATAGTCCTCCAGGCCGAAGGCCGCCAGTTTCTCGCTGACCTGCTCGGCCTGCCCCACCAGCTGCGCCGCGGTGTCATCCAGGCGCTGGGTCTGGGTCTCGCTGGCGCCTACCGCCTCCCGCAACCGTCCCAGGGCGCCGAACAGGCTGCCCAGGCGCTGGTGGTTGTTCTCGGTGCCGGCGGTGATCTGCGCCACCTCCCGCTCCACGTCCCCCGCCAGGCCGGCGATGCCCTGCAGCAGCTGGCCGGTGCGCTCCACCTCCCGCGCCGCCTCGTCCAGTTCGCGGCTCTGCTGCTGGATGTGGCTGACCACCGCGGCGCTCTGCTGGCGGATGTCGGCGATCATCTGCCCCACTTCCTCGGTGGCGCTGGCAGTACGCCCGGCCAGGCTGCGCACTTCGTCCGCCACCACGGCGAAGCCGCGGCCCTGCTCGCCTGCCCGGGCCGCCTCGATGGCGGCGTTGAGAGCCAGCAGATTGGTCTGGCTGGCGATGGACTGGATCACCGCGGTGACCTGCTCGATCTGCTCGGTGCGGCTGCCGAGGCCGTCGATCAGGGTGCGGCTGTCCTCGCCCTGGGCGCTCAGGCGCTGCATCAGGCCGATGGCCCGCTGCAGTTCCTGCTGGCCATCCTCGCTGCGCCCGCGCACCGCCCGGGCCGCCTCCAGGGTCTGCTCGGCGCGCTGGGCGCTGTCTTCCTCGGTATGGGTCATGGCCTCGGCGTCGCCGCTCAGCTGGTCCACCGCCTGGCGCTGGGCCTGCAGCTCGCCGGTGAGGCGGCGCACGGCGAAGGCCACCTGGGCGGCGGACAACGCGGTGGCGGTGGTGGAGCGGGACAGGCTCGCCGTCAGGTCCTGGTGATCGTCGCGGACCTCGACGGGCGCGGCCCGGGTACCCCGCCAGGCCGTGGCGGCCCAGGGCCAGAGGGCCAGCGCCAGCCCCGCCGGCAGCAGCGCCAGGGGCGGCAGCGGGTGCAGGAGGTGCCATCCGAACAGGGCTGCCAGGCCAGCGGCGTGCAGCAGGGCGATGTACAGGGGGCGGGAAACGAACGCGTGCATCCTGGCCTCGCGATTCCATGACGAGGTCTGAGTGTGGCCTCTCGGCGGCGCCCTAGCCAGCCTTGTCGGACAATCGTCCAATGCCCGCGTGGACGAGGACGCCACCAGTCGGGGCGTCCACTGCAAAAACCCGGATGGCCCCTCCGCTTTTCGGGTTGCCGGCGCGGCGTCGGACAGGCGCAATGGGCGCCTTCCCGGTCCCATGGAGGCATCATGATCCTGTCCCCCTCGTCCACCACCCCGCCCAAGGCCCGCTGGCTGATCGTCACGGCGATCCTGGTCGGCCTCAACCTGCGGCCCTCCATGGCCGCCATCGGCCCGCTGCTGGGCGACATGCGCGGCGACCTCGGCCTGAGCTACGGCAGCGCCGCCCTGCTGACCCTGCTGCCGGTGACCATCCTCGGCCTGGCGATGTTCGTCGGCCTGGCCCTGGCCCGGCGCCTGGGTGAACGACGCACCCTGAGCCTGGCGCTGGTGGCCATCGGCCTGGCCAGCGCCGTCCGGCTGTTCGTCGACCACCGCCTCAGCCTGCTGCTCAGCGCGGCGGTGGCCGGGGTCGGCATCGCCCTGGCCCAGGCCTTGTTGCCGGCCCTGTTGAAGGCCCGCTTCGGCGCCCGGGTGGCCTCGCCCATAGGTCTCTACGTCACCGCCATCATGGGCGGCGCGGCCCTGGCGGCGAGCCTCTCGCCGGCCCTCGCCCAGCACCTGGGCTGGCGCGCCGCCCTGGCCTGCTCCGGCCTGCTGGCGATCCCCGCCCTGCTGCTCTGGCACGTCCTGCCCCGGGACCTGCTGCAGCTGCCGGCGGCTTCCGCCGCAACGGCGAACCTGCGCTACCCGCGGCACCGGCGCAGCTGGCTGCTGGCGCTGTATTTCGGCCTGGGCACCGCCAGCTACACCTGCGTGCTGGCCTGGCTCGCGCCGTTCTACGTGGAGCAGGGCTGGAGCGCCCAGCGCGCCGGCCTGCTGCTGGGCTTCCTGACCGCCATGGAAGTCGTGTCCGGGCTGGTGGCGCCGGCCCTGGCGAATCGCAGCCGCGACCGCCGTCCGGTGCTGGTGGGCCTGCTGCTGGCCATCGTCGGCGGCCTGCTGGGCCTGGTGCTGGCGCCGCTGCAAGCGCCCTGGCTGTGGGCGGCGCTGCTGGGGCTGGGCATCGGCGGGCTGTTCCCGCTGAGCCTGATCGTCTGCCTCGACCACCTGGACGACCCGCGCCAGGCTGGCGGCCTGGCGGCCTGGGTGCAGGGGGTCGGCTACCTGATCGCCGGGCTCTCGCCCTGGCTGGCCGGGGTGCTGCGGGACGCCCTCGGCCAGTTCGCCGGCGCCTGGCTGGCCCTGGCCGGGGCCATGCTGGTGCTGGTAGTGCTCAGCCTGCGCTTCGACCCCGCCCGCTATGCCGGGCTGTTCCGCGAAGCGCCGCGGCACGCCGCCCCCGGGCCCGCGGCGCCCCGCGCCTAGTCCGCCAGGCGAGGGCCGGGAGGCGCGCCCCGGCCTTGCTCCCCACCGCGCGACGCGCTTTCATGGCCGCCCTCCGGTTTCGTGGATGCCGTCATGCCGCTGGCCAACGGATTGCGCAAGATCGACCTGCAGGACCTGCAGGTCTTCCTGGAAGTGTTCGAACGACCGAACCTCGGCGAGGTGGCGGACGCCCTCAACCTGAGCAGCTCGGCGGTCAGCTACTGCCTGAAGAAGCTCCGTGCCGGGTTCGCCGACGACCTGTTCCTCGCCACCCGCGGCGGCATGCAGCCGACCCGCAAGGCCCTGGCCATGCGCCCTCACGTGCAGGAAATGCTCGGCCGGGCGCAGCGCTGCCTGGCGGAGGCCGGCGGCTTCGACCCCGCCGGCGAGGCGCGGCGCTTCCGCCTGTGCGCCCCGGAGTACTTCGAGCTGCTGATCCTGCCGCCCCTGCTGCGCCGCCTGACCGAGGCCGGCCACCCCATCAGCCTGGACGTGCAGCGCCTGACCCGCGACGTACCGGCCGACGCCCTGCTGGCCGGCGAACTGGACCTGGCCCTGGGTTTCGGCCCGCATCGCCACCGCATCCACCCCGACCTGAACGCCGCCGCGCTGTTCCGCGACGGGCTGTGCTGCGTGCAGGCCCGGGACCGGCCACCGGTCACCGACCTGGACGGTTTCTGCCAGCGCCGGCAGGTGTTCCCCACCCCTTGGGACTCGACCCGCAACATGGTCGACGGCTGGCTGCAGGAGCAGGGCCGTGCCCGGCAGATCGCCGCCCAGGCCAACAGCTACCTGGCCGCCCTGCGGCTGATCCCCGGCAGCGACCTGCTGCTGGTGCTGCCGCGGCGCATCTACCGCCTGCTGGCGGACGACGGCACCTACGCCAGTCCGGCCGGCCCGGCGCTGCCGGAGTTCTCCCTGGACATGCTCTGGGCCCAGCCCTTCGACCAGGACCCGGCCAACCTCTGGCTGCGGGAGCAGGTGCTGGACGTGTGCGCCGAACTGGGCTGGCACTAGCCGTGCGGCACGGGCCTCATCGGGGGCCCGCAGCGCTCGGATGCTCACGCGCGCGGCGATGGCTCGAACCGGATCGCCGAACGGTACGCGCCGCCCCTCGCCCAGGGGAGCAGGCGTCCACGGCAACGCACACGCATGAACGCCCACGACAGCGCCGGAAGACCCGCGGGTGCCTGTCCGTTCCACGTCGGCGCAGTCCAGCGAGCCGCTGACGGGAACGAGGGCGCGCGCATGACAACGCATTAAGACCGGGTCCGGGTTACAGGTCTTCCATCCCCTAACCCCGTTGTCCTCGGCGTTTCGCGCCGTTTCTCGATGGGCTTTTCTTACGCCACCCGGTCCGCACGCGGCAGGTCGGCCAGCAGGGCGGCCCTCAGCCGCAGGAGGCGGGCGGCCTTGTGCTCCAGCAGGGCGTCCAGGGGCATGTCGTCCGGCCAGTGGGCGATCTGCGCGGCCAGGTGCAGGATCAGCGCCTCCCGGGAATACACACCGCCGTGCAGGCCATAGGCCGCGCCGATCAGCTGACGCAGCTCGACCGGCAGCCGCCAGCGGGTGCGCAAGGCACCGCCGTAGCCGGCGGCATGGGCCTCCAGGGCCGACTCCACCTGGTCGGCCTGCAGCTCACCACCGGCGCTGCACCAGGCCTGCAGGGTGCGCAACAGGGCCAGGTCGCCCAGGCGGTGCAGCAGGCCGGCGGTGTAGCAGCGTTCGGCATCCGCCTCCAGGCGCTGGGCCAGCCAGTGGGCGACGTCGGCGGTGCGCAGGGACAGGCGCCAGAGGGTGTCGGCGGGCGCCAGCAATGGCGGGGCGTCGAGCCGCGCGCCGCGTTGCAGGGCCAGCCCCAGGGCCAGGTTGAGGCTATGGCGGATGCCCAGCCGGGCCAGCGCCTGGGCCAGGGTCTGGCACGGGCTGCTGCGCTGCCGCTCGGCGCTGTTGGCCACGGCGATCAACCGCGCGGTGAGCTGTGGGTCGTCCCGCAGCGCGCGCTCCAGCTCGACCAGGTCCGTCGGCGCTTCGCCGAGGCAGGCCCGCAGTCGCTCCGCCACCTCCGCCAGGGCCGGTGCGCCGGCGGCCTGCTCGCGGTTCTGCGCCAGGTAATCGGCCAGGGCGGGCAACGGCCGCGGCGGCGCTCCCGCCAGGACCTGGCGCAGGCGCTTGCTCAGGTCATCGTTGTCGAACGGCTTGGTCAGGTAGGCGGTGGGCGCCAGGGCGACCGCGGCGCGCACATTGCCGGCGTCCACCCGGCGGGCGGTGAGGAAGAACGGCAGCCCCGGGCGGCCGCGCTGCTGGCGCACTTCCCGCAGCAGCTCCAGGCCGCCGACGCCGGGCAGGTCGCAGTCGGCGATGAGCAGGTCCGGCGGGTCGGCACGGCAGCGCTCCAGCACGCCGTGGCCGTCGCGTACGGCGAGGACCCGGGCGTCGCCGCAAACGGTGCGGACGAGGCGGGCGAGCAGGTCGGAGGTGGAGCGATCCGGTTCGGCGATGAGGACCGTCGGGGCACGGGCAGAGACTGTCATGAAGCGATTCCGCAAGGTGTACGGCAACGCCTCGCGACGGTGCGGGACGGCGCCGCCATCCTCGTCGCAGCCTAGCGGATGCGATGGCCCGCGCCCATGCGACGAAAAGTCTAGGGGACGCCCCTGGACAGCACGCCACGGCCGTGCCGTCGCCGCCTCAAGCGGCTAGCGGGCCGCCGTCCGCCCCCGGCGCAGTGGCCGCCAGCCCCGCCAACACCAGCCTGCGATACAGCTGCTCGCGCAGGCCGTCGCCCTCCTCCAGGCCCATGCGCGCCAGGTGCGCCTCGTAGGGGGCCGGGTCCGGCGTGTCGAACAGGGCGGTCATGCCCAGTTCGAGGATTTCGCTCAGGCGCAGCTTGCCCTTGAGCCAGGTCAGGGCCCGCAGCAGGTCCTGCTCCACCGGGGTGAAGTCGCACCCCAGGGGGTATTCGGGGAACAGCCGCGGGTGCTCGGCGCGCAGCGCCAGCAGGCGCCAGGGGGTGTTGTGGCGACTGGCCTCGTCGAGGCGGAAGCCCCTGGGCAACTTGCCGGCCTGCTGCGCCTGGGCGATCAGCTCGTCCTGGAAACGCGAGTCGGCGATGCCCAGCAGCGCCTCGATCACCTGGGCGTCGTTCTTGCCGCGCAGGTCGGCGATGCCGTACTCGGTGACCACGATGTCCCGCAGGTGCCGGGGAATGGTGGTGTGGCCGTAGTCCCAGACGATGTTGGAACTCACCTCGCCGGCGGACTCGCGCCAGCTGCGCAGCATCAGGATGGAGCGCGCGTCGTCCAGCTCATGGGCCTGGGCGACGAAGTCGTACTGGCCGCCGACGCCGCTGATCACCCGGCCGTCCTCCAGCTGGTCGGCGGCGCTGGCCCCCAGCAGGGTGACCTTGAAGCAGCTGTTGACGAAGCGCGCGTGGCGCCGCTGAGCCCGCTTGAGGGCCTCGTCGCCATAGAGGCGGTTGATGAAGCCGATGCCGGTCATGCCGATGCGCGCGCGCTGGGCCTCGTCCAGCCCGGCGAGGCGCTGGTAGAACGCCCGCGGGCCGAGGAAGAAGCCGCCATGCACCCAGACCCCGTGGGCCGCGCCGGCATACGCCCGCAAGGCGTCGGCGGTGACCGGGTCGGCGAGGTCGACGGCCACCTGGCGGCCGTCCGGCAGGCGCAGGCCCTCCGGCGTCCAGGCGATGGCCGGGTCCAGCAGGCCCACCCCTTGCAGCCAGGCCAGGCCCTGCGCATCCGGCCGCGGACCCAGGCCGGCGGCGTCCAGGTCGGCGTCCCGGGCCAGGCGGCCCTGGTCATCCAGCCCTCCGGCATCGGCCAGGCGCTGCAGGCGCGCGTCGGCGTACACCGGGCGGCTCACCACCCCCGCCTCCATCAGCGCCAGCATGCCCAGCACGAACATCTCGCTGCAGCCGTACAGGCCCTGCCGGAACGCCTCCAGCCCGCCTTCCCGCTGCACCAGCTGTCCCCAGCGCGCCGGGACTTCGAGGCCGTCCAGCAGCGCGCGGTAGCCGGCGTTGTCGGTATGCCGCGCCAGCAGCGCCGCAGCCAGGGCATCGCCCATGGCGCCGATGCCGATCTGCAGGGTGCCGCCATCCCGCACCAGGGCGCTGGCGTACAGGCCGATGGCGTGGTCCTGGGGGCTCACCGGCAGGTTCGGCGTGGAGAACAGCCGGCGCCGCTCGGCCGGCTCCACCAGCAGGTCGAAGCTGTCTTCGTCCACCTCGGCCTCCCCCAGCATGTAGGGCAGCTCTTCGTGGACCTGGGCGATGCAGAGGATCGCCTCGCCGGCCGCGCGGCGCGCCTGCAGGCGCGGCAGCAGGTCGACGGTGATGTCCGGGTTGCAGCTCAGGGAGAGGCGCCCGGGCGAGGCGGCGCGGCGCGCCACCAGTTGGGCGACCACGTTGAGGCCCTTGCGGTCCAGGTCCCGGGCCACCCGGCTGTAGTTCTGGCTGATGTAGTGCTGCTGGGCCAGGGCGTTGCCCAGCTGGCTGCCGGGCTGCAGGTAGAACTCCTCCAGCTGCACGTTGGCCGGCAGCTCCCCGCAGCGCAGGTCGCTGAGGTACTCCAGCTCGGGGGTATCGGCGAAGACCCGGCGCAGGAACGGCCCGCTGAAGCGCTGCTCCAGCTCGCTCTCGGCTTCCGGGCGCCCCAGGGACAGGGCGGTGTAGATGGTCAGGCTGCGCTGGGGCAGCGCCTTGATGCGGCGGTACAGCGCGTTGACGAAGGCGCAGGGCTTGCCCAGGCCGAGGGGCAGGCCCAGGCGGATGGGCCCGTCGATGCGTTCCAGGACCTGGTCGACGGCCTGCTCCAGCGTAGATGACGGCACGGTGAACTCCTTCGCGACGACGGCAGTGCGGGGTTGGACCCGAGCCGGGCGCGCATTGCTCACCCGGATCCACCGGCCGAAAACGACGAAGCCGCCCGGAGGCGGCTTCGCGTGGCACGACGGGGAGCGTTACAGGCCGGACATCTTCTTGATGGTGGCCTTCAGCTCGTCATCGCTGCAGTCGGCACAGGTGCCCTTGGGCGGCATGCTGTTGATACCGGTGATGGCCTTGGCCAGGATGCCGTCGAGGCCGCCCTGGTGGTCGGCGCGCTCTTTCCAGGCAGCGCTGTCGCCGATCTTCGGCGCGCCCAGCACGCCGGCGGTATGGCAGGCGCCACAATGCTTGGCGATGATGTCGTCGGGGGTGCGTGCGCCACCGCCGGCACTGGCGGCCACGGCTTCGACGCCCTTGCACTCCTGACCGGTGACGCAGACTTCGCCCACCGGCTTGAGCCGCTCGGCGATTTCATCCTTGGTCGCGGCCTGAGCGCTTACCGCCCACAGGGCCAGGACGGCAACCTGCGCCGCCAGCATTTTATTGATTAGGTTCACCCTTACACCCTCATCGTGGCTAGTCACGCCCGCGGCCACGGTTTTCGCGGGCGGGCGCCAGTATACCGGTAAGCCCGGCACATCGAAACAACCCTGCGCCGCGCAAGGGCTTGCGGCATACGGTCGCAGCAGGCGATGACGGGCCGGTGCCCGGGCTCAGAAATTCGCCGGCGTGGTGGCGCTGATCAGCCGCGCCGGATGCTCGTAAGGGTTGCGGAAACGATGCGGGCGGTTGCTCTCGAAGTAGTAGCTGTCGCCGCTTTCCAGGACGAACACCTCGTTGCCGACGGTGAGCTCCAGGCGTCCGTCCACCAGCATGCCGGCCTCTTCGCCGTCATGGTTGAGCATCTCGTCGCCGGTGTCGGAGCCGGGCGGGTAGGTCTCGTCGAGGAAGGCGATGCTGCGGCTCGGGTGGGCCTTGCCGATCAGCTTCATGGTGACCGCGCCGCTGGAGATATCCACCAGCTCGTCGGCCCGGTACACCACCTGCACCGGGGTTTCCTGCTCGAAGTCGATGGAGAAGAACTCCACCAGGGACATCGGGATGCCGCTCAGCACCTTTTTCAGCGAACTGATGGAGGGGCTGACGCTGTTCTTCTCGATCATGGAGATGGTGCTGTTGGTGACGCCCGCGCGCTTGGCGAGTTCGCGCTGGGAAAGGCCTTTGAGCTTGCGGATGGCTTGCAGTCGAGCACCGACGTCCAAGGGGGTGATCCTCCTCACGGGCAGGTAGGGGGCAGGGGAAACGGATGTCGCCGGTATGATGGCAACAGTGTTCATTATTTACAACACAGCGATTGTAAATTCTGCCCGGCTGCTCACGCGCCGGTATGGATCACCGGCACCCGCTTGAGGTTGCAGAACAGCTGGTAGGGAATGCTGCCGGCGTGGTGGGCCACTTCGCTGGCGGGCACCTCGCGGCCCCACAGCTCCACCCGGGTGCCGAGGCCGGCCTCGGGCAGGTCGGTGAGGTCCACGGTGAGCATGTCCATGGAGACCCGGCCGATGAGCCGGCTGCGCCGGCCGCCGACGCTCACCGGCGTCCCACTGGGCGCATGACGCGGGTAGCCGTCGGCGTAGCCCATGGCGACCACCCCGACCCGGGTCGGCCGCTCGGTGACGAAGCGGGCGCCGTAGCCGACGGGCTCGCCCGGCTGCAGTTCGCGCACCGCGATGATCTTCGATTCCAGGGTCATCACCGGCTGCAGCCGGTCCGCCTGCTCCTGGTGGAACTCGAACGGCGTGGCGCCGTAGATCATCAGCCCGGCCCGCACGTAGTCGTCCGGCCGCTGGCGCAGCGCCATCTCCGGCCAGCGCAGCAGGCCCGGCGAGTTGCACAGGCTGATGGGGGCGTCGAGGCCGGCGCTGGCCTCGGCGAAGGTGGCCAGTTGCACGTCGTTGCGCGGGCTGTCCGGCTCGTCGGCGCTGGAGAAGTGGCTCATCAATACGATGCGCGCCACCTTGCCGCTGTCCATCAGGCGCCGATAGGCGTCACGGTAGGCGGCCGGGTGCAGGCCGACCCGGTGCATGCCGGTGTCCAGCTTGAGCCAGACGGTCAGTGGCCGGTTCACCCGGGTCTTCTCGATGGCCTCGATCTGCCACGCGGAATGCACCACGCACCACAGGTCATGCTGGTCGATGAGCTTGAGCTCGTCCGCCTCGAAGAACCCTTCCAGCAACAGGATCGGCTTGCGCACGGTGGCGTAGCGCAGCTCCAGAGCTTCCTCGATGCAGGCCACAGCGAAGCCATCGGCGCTGCCCTGCAGGGCCCGCGCGCACTGCACCGCGCCATGGCCGTAGGCATCCGCCTTGATCACCGCCAGGGCGCGGGCGCCGGTAAGCTCCCGGGCCAGGTGGTAGTTGTGGCGCAGGGCGTTCAGGTCGATCAGGGCACGGGCGGGACGCATGGCGATGGACTTCTTCGGATTCTGGGAAAGGGCGCCCGGCAGAAGCCGGGCGCGGGTGTTTCAAGGCAGGGCAGCGATGACCGACATCTCGACGAGAATCTCCGGCTCGCACAGGGTCGCCGCGACGGTGGCCCGGGCCGGGGCGGTACCCTCGGGCAGCCAGGCGTCCCAGACGGCGTTCATGGCGGCGAAGTCCGACTCGATGTTCTTCAGGTAGATGGTCACCGAGAGGATGCGGCTGGTGTCGGTGCCGGCCTCGCCCAACAGGCGCTCGATGCTGGCCAGGACCTCGCGGGTCTGCTGCTCGACCCCCGCGCTCATGTCGTCGCCCACTTGGCCCGCCAGGTAGACGGTACCGTTGTGGACGACGATCTGGCTCATGCGGGCATTAGTGTGCTGGCGCTGGATTGGCATGCTTGTGGTTCTCCTTGGTGTGGCCGTAACGGAAGATGTCCAGGCCTTCGGCGCTGATCTGCGGGCGCTTCTTCGCCATGAGGTCGGCGAGGAAACGACCGGAGCCGCAGGCCATGGTCCAGCCCAGAGTACCGTGTCCGGTGTTCAGGAACAGGTTGGAGAACGGCGTGGCGCCGACGATGGGCGTGCCGTCGGGGGTCGCCGGGCGCAGGCCGGTCCAGAAATCGGCGCGGGCCAGGTCGCCGCCGCGGGGGTAGAGGTCGTTGACGATCATCTCCAGGGTCTCGCGGCGACGCGGGTTGAGGCCCAGGTCGAAGCCGGCGATCTCGGCCATGCCACCGACGCGGATGCGCTGGTCGAAGCGGGTGATGGCGACCTTGTAGCTTTCGTCGAGGATGGTGGAGGTGGGCGCCATGGCCGGGTCGGTGATGGGCACGGTCAGGGAGTAGCCCTTCAGGGGGTACACCGGCGCCTTGATGCCCAGGGGCGCGAGCAGCTGCGGCGAATAGCTGCCCAGGGCCAGCACGTAGTGATCGGCGGTCTCCAGCCGGCCGTCGACCCACACGCCGTTGATCCGATCACCGGCGAAGTCCAGGCGCTCGATGGCCTGGCCGAAGCGGAAGTCGACGCCCAGCTCGCGGGCCATCTCGGCCAGGCGGGCGGTGAAGATCTGGCAGTCGCCGGTCTGGTCGTTGGGCAGCCGCAGCGCACCGGCCAGCTTGTCGGTGACGCCGGCCAGGGCCGGTTCCACCCGGGCGATGCCGGCGCGGTCGAGCAGTTCGTAGGGGACGCCGGACTGCTCCAGCACGGCGATGTCCTTGGCGGCGTTGTCCAGCTGGGCCTGGGTGCGAAACACCTGGGTGGTGCCGAGCTGACGGCCTTCGTAGGCGATGCCGGTCTCGGCGCGCAGCTCGTCGAGGCAGTCGCGGCTGTACTCGGACAGGCGCACCATGCGTTCCTTGTTCACCGCGTAGCGGGCGGCGGTGCAGTTGCGCAGCATCTGCGCCATCCACAGGTACTGCTGGACGTCGCCGGTGAGCTTGATGGCCAGGGGCGCGTGGCGTTCCAGCAGCCATTTGATGGCCTTGAACGGCACGCCGGGCGCGGCCCAGGGCGAGGCATAGCCGGGAGAGACCTGGCCGGCATTGGCGAAGCTGGTCTCCAGGGCCGGGGCCGGCTGGCGGTCGATCACCACCACCTCGAAACCGGCGCGGGCCAGGTAATACGCACTGGCGGTCCCGATGACGCCGCTGCCGAGCACCACTACACGCATGTTCCTCTCCTCGCCGCGGGCGCGCCGCAGCGTCGTTATTCTTGAACGAGATGAACGAAGTATAGGAATGCCGGGGCAGGCGTTTTCACTGTTTAGCGGGGGTAATTTGGCGGGAATGCTCGGCCAGACGCCTCCAGACGGAGGGGCATCCCCGCAGTGAAGGCGCAAAACCGCGAAGTTCAGCGGTTTGGCGCACCGGGCGCGACGGCCTGTCGCGCCCGGGCAGCGAGGCGGCTCAGCCGCGAGGCCTCACTTGCGCACCCATTTGCCGTTGACCTGGATGTACTGCCCGGCGGGGGTTTTCTCCAGAGCCTTCTGCCCGGCCAGGGCTTCCACGTCTCCCAGCTGCAGGCCGTTGTCCTTGGCCAGGCGCTGGTATTCGGTGCGCCGCGCCTGGTTGATCAGCCGGGCGATCTCCTCCCCCTGGCCACCGGCTGCCACCACTCCCAGGTAGCCGTCGGGCTGCTCGCCCACCTGGCCGCCCTGCTTGGCGGCGCCCAGGGCGGACATGGCGTCGCCCAGCTCCATGGCGGACAACGGAAGACTGAAACAGCAGGCCAGCAGGCCGCCGGCGAGTATGCGGCGCAGGGTCATGGGCATCTCCTCAGAACAGGCCGCTGGACGGGTTGATGATGCCGTCCAGGGCCTTGTCGACCTTGATGTAGATTTCGTGCTCGATCTTCACGTTGAGATTGATGTTGATCGGCTCGTTGGGCACGGCCAGCTGCACGGTGGGGGTGCAGGCGGCCAGCAGCAGGGCGGCGAACAGAGCGCACAGGCGCATGGCGAATCTCCCGTCAGGGCGCCGGCGCGTGGCGCAGGCGGTCCTGCACACGCTGGCGGATGGTGTCGCTCACCCGGTCGGTGAGCTGCAGGCTGGTGAGCAAGGCGGGCAGGTCCTCTTCCAGGTTGACGTTGAGGTTGATCGGGCGGCCCTTCTCCAGGTCCGGGTTGCGTCCGCGCAGGTCGAGGCCGAGGCGCAGGGTGCCGCGTTCATCGTAGCCGACGCTGCTGTCGAGCCGCTCGTAGCGGAAGTCGTCCAGGGCATCCGCCACCAGGCCCATGCCGGGGTTGCTGCGGCCCAGGGCGCGCAGCTTCTCCGAGCGGAACCGCAGGAAGCCCGGGCCGCGGGCCGCCAGCCGGCCGGCCTCGACGCGCAGCGCGCTGCCGTCCAGGCGCAGCGGCAGCGTGCCGTCGATGACGCCCTGGCCGGCCAGGCCCTCGGCGGGATAGACCTTGAACAGCTCGGCCAGTTGCACCCCTTCCAGGTGCAGGTCCAGGCGCTGATCCGCGGCGCCCAGGGTCAACGAGCCCGGCGCCAGCCAGACGCGGCCGCCCAGCAGCCCGGCCCGGGCCTCGCGCCACTCCAACCGACCGGCGGCGGGCGCGACCCGTTCGGCGCGGTACTGGCCGGCGAACGCCAGGGGGCCAAGGGGCAAGCCGGGGTTGAGCTGCGCCACGCGCAAATCCGGCATCTCCAGCGCCAGGGTTCGTGGCGCCAGGCGCAGGCTCGCATGGCCCTGCAGGCCGCTCAGTTCGCTGCGGTCATAGATGCCGTCGAGGCCGTCCGCGTCGAGGTCGAGGGTCCCGGTGGCCGGCGCGGCGCCGGTCGGCACCGTCAGCTGCGCCTCGCCCCGCAGCCGCCCGCTGGACAGGCTCAGCAGGGCCGGCCACTGGCGGGCGGTTCCCGCCAGGGGGTTGCCGGCACGCAGGAACAGCTCCGGCAGGCGCGCATGCAGGGCCAGGGCGCCCTCGGCGGAGTGCGTACCGTCGAGGTCCAGCTTCAGCCCGGCGTCGTTGTCCAGCCGGCCCTTCCAGGCCTGGGCGCTGTCCCGCAGGTCCAGGGTGCCGACGAACCGCCAGCCCTGGTCCAGCAACTCGGCCTGCTCCAGGCGCCCCGCCCGCAGGGACACCGGCCCGCGCAGCGCGAAGGTCGCCGGCGCCTCGCCGCCGTAGGCCAGGGCCAGCTCCAGCGCGTCGGATTCCGCCACCAGGCGCTCCAGGACCAGGGTGCCCGGGACCTCCAGGCGCGCGAGGCGGGCGCGGGAGGTCGGCCGCAGGTGCAGCTCGGCGTGCTGCCGATCCAGGCGGCCATCCAGGCGCAGGTCCAGCGTCAGCCCGTCGAGGGCGCCGGCCGGCGCGTGGTAGGCGACGTCGGACGCGGACAACCGCGCCGCGTCGAGGCGCACCGCCAGGGGCGCCTGGTCGTTCAGGGTCAGGCGAGTATCCAGTTCGAACTGGGTCTTGCCGGCGCCGCTCAGGTGCAGTTGCACGTGGGTCGCGGCGTTTTCCAGCGGCGTCAGGCGCAGGGCCAGGGACTGGGGGCGCAGCGTGGCCGGCAGCATCTGCCAGGCGTCGCCCTGCAAGGCACCGGCGCGCAGGTCGCCGTCCAGGCGGCGCGGTCGCCAGCGGCCGGCCTCGCCGTCCAGGGCCAGGTCCAGCCGACCCTCCAGCAGGCCGACGCCGGGCACCGGCCAGGGCTGCGGCAGGTCCGCCCGGACCTGCGCGTGCCCACTGCCGCGCCACAGCCGCGCCGGGTCCAGGGGCGCTTCGCCCTCGCCCGGCCGCAGTTCCCAGCTGCCGCTCAGGCGCAGGGCCTGGGGCGCCCGGGGCAGGTCGCGGGCCAGGGGCGTCCAGGCGGCCAGCCAGTCCAGCAGGACTGTCGTATCCGGCAGGCCGGGCACGTCCAGTTCGCCCTGCCAGGTGGGCGTGGCGGCGTCCTCCTTCAGCTGGCTGGCCAGGGCCAGCAGCGGGTGCTGGTCCAGTTGGCCGAGCAGGTTGGCGGTCCAGCCCGACGCCAGGCGCTGGGCCAGCAGCCGCAGGGCCAGTACGTGCCCATCGCGGCGGGCCTCCAGGCGCAGGTCCAGCGGGTCGCCCCCCGGGTTGCCGAAGCCGTTGCGCTGCAAGGCGAGGGAGCCCTGTTCCACGCAGCGGCCGCTGGCACAGGGCAGGTCGAGGATCAGGTGGTCGAGCCGCAGGTCGCCTGGCAGCCAGCGCAGCAGGCTGGCCGGATCAGGTGGCGCCGCGGGGGCCGCTTCGGCCGGGTCGGGGGCCGGGTGCCAGCCCAGCGCCAGGCGGGCCGCGCGCACCTGGCGCAGGTAGCCGCGGTTCGTGCCGGCGGCGCCCGGCCAGGACAGCCAGAGGCCGTCGGCGTCCACCTCCAGCCGATTGCCGTCGGCGTCGCGCCAGGTCAGCGTCAGCCGCTCCAGGCCGACCCCGGCGAAGGACAGCGACGGCCCCTGCCAGGCCAGCGCCTCGACCCCCTGGCTACGCAGCCAGGCACGGCCGGCGGCGGCCGCCAGGCAGGCCGCCAGCACCAGCAGGACGATGAGCAGCAGGAGCAACCGTACGGTGCGGGGGCGGAACGGACCCATGGGCCTCCCGGTTCGATGGCATGAACCCGCAGGGTGACCGCAGGCCGCGCGCGGATCAAGGCGTTTACCCTGGCTGCGGGCGAGTCTTCCGGGCGGAAGCTGGTATATAAAGCGCTTTTTGCAGAGACATTCCCCGATGCGCACCCAGCACCAGAGCCGCCGCGAACTGGACAAGATCGACCGCAACATCCTGCGCATCCTGCAGCAGGACGGGCGCATCTCCTTCACCGAGCTGGGCGAGCGGGTCGGCCTGTCCACCACCCCCTGCACCGAGCGCGTCCGCCGCCTGGAGCGCGAGGGGATCATCATGGGCTACCACGCCCGGCTCAACCCGCAGCAGCTCAAGGCCAGCCTGCTGGTGTTCGTCGAGATCAGCCTGGACTACAAGTCCGGCGACACCTTCGAGGAATTCCGCCGCGCCGTGCTCAAGCTGCCCCACGTGCTGGAGTGCCACCTGGTTTCCGGTGACTTCGACTACCTGGTGAAGGCGCGGATCAACGAGATGGCCAGTTACCGCAAGCTGCTCGGCGATATTCTGCTCAAGCTGCCCCACGTGCGCGAGTCCAAGTCCTACATCGTCATGGAAGAGGTGAAGGAGTCGCTCAATCTGCCGGTCCCCGACTAGGTTCCGGACGAGCGACGCCTGCTTTCGGTGAGGCACCGTTGATAACGGGTTCGGGGCTGCTGATGTGCCGTGCGTGAACGCCGCACCCTCACCCGTTTCGCCTCCGCTCGACGACTGCACCCGGCGCCTGGAACGCTTCGAGATGCGCCGCGTAAGGAAGACGCCCGCGCGAGGCGCGGCGTCTTCGTGGGAACGCGACGGATTCAGTCCCAGACTCCGCGCAGGGTCAGCATGTGGCTGCGGGGCTCACCGTACCAATTGCCCGACGCCGACGAGCCGACAGTGGAGTAGTACGCCTTGTCGAACACGTTGTTGAGGTTATAGGTCAGGGTCCAGTGGTCGTCGATGCGATACGCCGCCAGGGCGTTCCATACCGCATAACCTGCCTGGGTATAGTCGAATGGCACGCTGGCGCCGCCGGTGAGCGGGGTGGCGCTGCCGCTGACGTAGTTTGAACTCTGGATATTCACGCCGCCGCCCACCGTGAAGTCGTGCAGCTCACCCGGCAATTGGTAGGTCGACCAGAACTTGAGCAGGTGCTTGGGGGTGATGGTGCTGAACACCGCGCTGTTCTGGCGGTTGCGGTTGTTGTTGTAGGTGTAGCCACTGAGCACCCTCCAGCCGGGCAGGAGCTCTCCACTGAGTTCCATGTCCACGCCCTTGCTGACCACCTCGCCCTGGGCCATGTAGCAGCAGTTGCCCCCGTACAGGATGTTGGTCGGCGCATAGTCCGGGTCCAGGACCGCCTGGTTCTCACGCTGGGTATAGAACACGGCTAGGGAGGTGTTCACCGCGCCGTTGAACAGCTCCCCCTTGAGCCCGGTCTCGTAGGTCTTGCCGGTCATCGGCTCGATCGTGCTGCCAGGCAGCGGACCGGACAGCTGGTTCTGCTGGGGTTTGTAGATTTCCGAATAGCTGGCGTATGCCGACCACTGATCGGTCAGGTCATAGACCACACCCCCATAAGGCACCACCTTGGTGCCTTCGCGGGTGTCGATCTCCGATTGCAGGCCCCAGACTTCATTGGCCAGCAGGCGGTAGGTGGAGTGGTAGCGATAACGGTGCGCCCGCGCTCCGACGATCACGTGCAACTGATCCAGCGGATTGAGCCGCAGGGTGGAATACAGGCCGTACTGCTCCTGGGTGTTGGGATCGTAGTCGCGGAAGAAATCCTTGCGGGTGGGCGGCTCGACCCACGGCGTGGATTCCGGATCGAATACATCGATGGCGCCGCCGGTGTTGAGCGACTGGTTGGTCCCACGCCAGCGGCTGGTGATCGTCTGGCGGTCGGCGCCGAACAGCAGTTCGTGTTCCTGCCCCATGAAGCGGAATCTGCCCGCCAGGTTGGCATCCAGCAGGTACTGCTGGCTCACCCATCGGTTGGTGTTGCCCGACCACGCCGGCCCGGTGCCGGACACCGGGTCCACCGCGCCGAAATTGAAGGCGCTCTTCACGAAACCTGAATCGTAGGTCTGGGTGTAGGAAACGTTGGCCTTCCAATCGTCGTTGAACGTGTGATCGAGCTTGGCGAAAACTTCCTGGGAGCGGCCATCGGAATAGGCCCAGCGCTCGGTCAGGTTGGTATGGCGCGGCAGTCCCAGGTCCGCTCCGGTGCTGTAGCGCGGCAAACCGGTGCCTGAGCCGGTCTCGTGATACGCCTCGGAACGGCCGCCGATGGTCAGCCGGGTGTCGGGCAGGATGTCGGCCTCGATGACCCCGTAGAAAGTCGGCTTTTCGGTCGCCCGGTCATCCATGAAGTACTTCCGGTCGGTGTACGCCGCAACCAGGCGCCCCCGCAGCCTGCCGTCCAGCCCCATCGGTCCAGTCACGTCGAACTGGGTGCGGTAGTTGTCCCAACTGCCCGCAGAAAGGTCCACCTTGAGCTGGTAGAAATCCAGCGGCCGCTTGCGGACCAGGTTGATCATGCCGCCGGGATCGCCCGTGCCGCCGAACAGCCCGGACGCGCCGCGCAAGACCTCGACATGGTCGAACTCCACCAGGTCGTAGTTCTTGTTCGAGTAGAAGCTCCCTGCCGTGGTGCCCAGCGCCATCGGCGCGGCACCGTCGATCTGGATGTTCTCGACCTTGAACCCCCGGGAGTAGAAGTCCGAAAGGCGGTAGTTGTTGTTCTGTACGGTGATGCCGGGCGTCACCCGCATCGCCTCGGCCAAGTCGGTCATACGCCTGTCCTGGATCACTTGGTCGGTCACCACCGATACCGACTGCGGCGTCTGGCGAAGACGGGTGGGCGATTTGGAGCCGATGCTGGTCAGCCCGGTGGTGTAGGAACCGGAGTGCTCGGTGGCCTCGCCCATCCCCTGGCCCTGGATGGTGGTCGCCCCCAGCTCCAGCGCCGTGCCGCCCGACGCCGGCGGGGTGATCACGAAGCCGCCGTCGGCGGTGACCTGGGCCGTCAGGTCGGACCCCTGCAGCAGGCGCTTCAGCGCATGCTCAACGCTCAAGTCGCCGTGCAGCGCTGGCGCGTTACGCCCTTCGGCGATATCGGTCGCGAACAGGATGCGGCTGCCGGTCTGCCCGGCCAACGCATTGAGCGCCTGGTCCAGGGGCTGGGCCGGCAGATCCAGCGCGTGGGTGGCCTCCTGGGCCTGCAGGGCCGAGGCCAGCGCCAGGCCGGCGATCAGGAAGGAAAGGCGGCTGCGCCGGGACGGCGCGGTGGTCGATTTGGTATCCATGAAACTCCCCATGAACGAGCAGAACGTGATGATCACAGGGAGTGGCGGATGAGCCGTGGCGGATGTTGAGGTCGCCTGCGAAAAATTCTCATTTATTTTTCCAGCCAGGCCGATCAGCGCCCCCTCACCACCACGCTGCCGTCACCGGCGCGGCTCAGGCGGACCGGCAGGATCACCGGCAGCAGGTCGATCAGCGACTCGATGGCGGCGCTGTCGTATTCGCCGGACACCCGCAGCGCGCCTAGGCGCGGATCGGCCAGGCGGACCGGCGCCTGGCGATAGCGCTGGAGGTCGACGATCACCTCGCTCAGCGGCGTGCCGTCGAAACGCAGCGTGCCCCGCTGCCAGGCGGTGGCGCGGAGCGGGTCGACCGGTTCGGTGATGCCCAGCGCGCCGGCCTGGGCCAGCACCTGCTGACCGCCGCCCAGGTGGCGCGAGGGCGATGGCCCCGCGGAGACCTCGACGGCGCCCTCGACCACGGCGACCGCCACGCCCCGGCTGTCGCTGCGCACGTTGAACACCGTGCCGATGTCCAGCACCTCGACGCCCTGGCTGTGGACGATGAACGGCTGGGCTGCGTGGGTCACGGTGAAGGTCGCCTCGCCCTCGACCAGCTCGACCTGGCGGCTGCGCAGGCGCCGCTCGATGCGCAGGTGGGTGGCGCCGTTGACCGCCACCCGGCTGCCATCGGCCAGGGTCAGGCTGTCGCGCCCGCCGGCCACTGTGCGCACGTCCTCGCGGTACCAGGCGGGGTCGGCCAGCCACAGGCCGGTCGCCAGCAGCAGCGCCGAGAGGCCGCCGCCCAGGGCCTGCTTGCGCCGCCGCTGGCGCGCGCTCTGCGCCTTGGCTTCGGCGAGCAGGGCGTCCCGGGACGGCACGCGGGCTCGCAGTGCCTGTTCGAACGGCGCCAGGGGGTCGGCAGGGGGCTCGTCGGGGCGCACGCGGTCGTTCATGGGTGGCAGCGTCCGCCGCCCAGGGCGCGCCGCGCCGGTTCCCAGTCGCGGGCGATGGTGCGCACGGCACGGGCGAAGTGCTGGGTCACCATGTTCGCCGACACGCCCAGCTCCGTGGCGATCTCACGCTGCGGCATGCCGTGGATGCGGTGCAGCAGGAACACCTGGCGGGCACGCGCCGGCAGCGAGTCGATGATCGCCAGCAACGCCTCCAGCTGCTGCTCGAAGTCCAGCACGGCGGCGCCGTCCAGCTCGTGAACGTGCCAGTCGGGTACCTCGGCCACTGCTTCGAAGCGGGCGTTGCGAAGGACGTCGGCGCGCCGGCGGTCGATAGCGCGATTGAAGGAAGCCTTGCGCAGGAACGCGAACGGCAGCCTGACCGGCTGCTGGGGCGGCTTTTCCAGCACTTGCAGGCAGACGTCGTGGATGACCTCGCGGGCGAACTGGCCGCCCTGGAAGCGGCGGCGGATGTAATCCACCAGATCGTCGTAATGCAGCGCCAGGGCACCGATGAGTTCGACGTCGTGCTCAGGCGTGGGCATGGAAGCGATCGTTCTATTTGATAGTGAGTCGCATTATAGCCATGACGATCCGGCTGCCTAGCGGGCAGCGCGTCGGACCTCCCCCTGGCGCGAAACGGAGGCTGCGCTTATCCTGCGTCAAATTTTCCAAACACAATAATCAGGATTCCGCACATGAGCGCCCGGTATACCGAGCAGCACGCCCCCTCCTACTACGCCGCCACCGCCAACCGCTCCCTGGACTTCCCGCCCCTGGACGGCGAGGCGGTGGCCGACGTTTGCGTGGTGGGTGGCGGCTTCTCCGGGCTGAACAGCGCCCTGGAGCTGGCCCAGCGCGGCTATTCGGTGGTGCTGCTGGAAGCGCGGCGGATCGGCTGGGGCGCCAGCGGCCGCAACGGCGGGCAACTGATTCGCGGGGTCGGCCACGGCCTGGAGCAGTTCGAACCGGTGATCGGCGCCGAGGGCGTGCAGGAGCTCAAGCGCCTCGGCCTGGAGGCGGTGGACATGGTGCGTCGGCGGGTCGAGGCGTTCGCCATCGACTGCGACCTCACCTGGGGGTATTGCGATCTGGCCAACAAGCCGTCCGACCTGGAGGGGTTCGCCGAGGACATGGCGGAGCTGCGCCAGCTCGGCTACCGCCACGAACTGCGCCTGCTGCAGGCCGACCAGGTGCACGAGGTGGTGGGCTCGGACCGCTACGTCGGCGGCCTGATCGACATGGGCTCCGGCCACCTGCACCCGCTCAACCTGGCCCTGGGCGAGGCCGAGGCCGCCGCCCGCCTGGGGGTGCGCCTGCACGAGCACTCGGCGGTCACCGCCATCGACTACGGCGCCGAGGTGCGGGTCCGCACCGCCCGCGGCCAGGTGCGGGCGAAGACCCTGGTGCTGGCGTGCAACGCCTACCTGAACGGCCTCGAACCGACCCTGGGGGGCAAGGTGCTGCCGGCCGGCAGCTACGTGATCGCCACCGAGCCGCTTCCCGAAGCCCTGGCGCAGCGGCTGATCCCGCAGAACATGGCGCTCTGCGACCAGCGGGTAGCCTTGGACTACTACCGGCTGTCCGCCGACCGTCGCCTGCTGTTCGGCGGCGCCTGCCATTATTCCGGGCGCGACCCGGCGGACATCGCCGCCTACATGCGGCCGAAGATGCTCAAGGTGTTCCCGGCCCTGGCGGACACCCGCATCGACTACCAGTGGGGCGGGATGATCGGCATCGGCGCCAACCGCCTGCCACAGATCGGCCGGCTCGCCGAGCACCCCAATGTCTACTACGCCCAGGCCTATGCCGGCCACGGGGTGAATGCCACCCACCTGGCCGGGCACCTGCTGGCGCAGGCCATCGACGGCCAGCACAGCCGCGGCTTCGACGCTTTCGCCCGGGTGCCTCACGTGACCTTCCCCGGCGGGCGCCTGCTGCGCTCGCCGCTGCTGGCCCTGGGCATGCTCTGGTACCGCCTGAAGGAGCTGCTCTGAGGGCTCGCCGCGGCTGAATCTTTTTCCCGCGGACGGCGTCAGAACTACGCGCCGCTGCGCTGCCGGCCCGCGGCGAAAGGGCTTCGGCATCCCCGCCGCGGCCCGTACACTGCCGGTCCCGCTCGCCACGGCCCGCCCCGGCGGCGCCCCCGGAGACCGGTTCACCGTCCCGCTGGAGCCCAACGTGCCCCTACGCCTGCTGTTCGTGGTGTTGCTCTGCCTGTCCGGCTGTACCAGCCAGGTGCCGCGTGTTCCGTCCCAGGCCCTGCCCGCCGAGGCCTCGCCGTTCGGCGCGACGATCATGGCCCGCGCCGACGCCCACCCGGGGCGCTCCGGGTTCCGCCTGCTGCCCAGCAGCCACGAGGCGTTCATCGCCCGCGCCGAGCTGATCCGCACCGCCCAACGCAGCCTCGACCTGCAGTACTACATCGTCCACGACGGCCTAAGCACGCAGATCCTGGTGGATGAACTGCTTAAGGCCGCCGACCGGGGCGTGCGCGTGCGGCTGCTGATCGACGACCTCAACAGCGACGGCCGCGACTACGAGATCGGCGCCCTGGCGGCCCACCCGAACATCCAGATCCGCCTGTTCAACCCCATGCACCTGGGCCGCAGCACCGGCGTGACCCGCACCCTCGGGCGGCTGCTGGACCTGTCCCAGCAGCACCGGCGGATGCACAACAAGCTGTGGCTGGCGGACACCAGCGTGGCCATCGTCGGCGGCCGCAACCTGGGGGATGAGTATTTCGATGCCGAGCCGAGCCTCAATTTCACCGACATCGACCTGCTGGGCGTCGGCCCGGTGGCCCAGCACCTGGGGCAGAGTTTCGACCAGTACTGGAACAGCGCCCTGAGCAAGCCGGTGCAGGCCTTCCTCTGGCGCCAGCCGGACGCGGGCGACCTGCAGCACGCCCGCAAGCGACTGCAGCGGGACATCGCCCACGCCCGCGGCGAACAGCAGGACCTCGCCGAATCGCTGCTGGCCTACCGGCAACGCCCGCGCCTGCAGGGCTGGCTCGACGAGTTGATCTGGGCGCCCAGCCAATCCCTGTGGGACGCCCCGGCCAAGGTGCTGACCCGCGACGAGCCGGACCCGGCGCTGCTGCTCACCACCCAGCTGGCGCCGGAGCTGGAAGGGGTGCGGCACGAGCTGTTCCTGGTCTCCGCTTACTTCGTCCCGGCCGACGAAGGCATGCGCTACCTCACCCAGCGCGCCGACGCCGGGGTGGACATCCGCCTGCTGACCAACTCCCTGGAAGCCACCGACGTGCCGCCGGTCCACGGCGGCTACGCGCCGGCGCGCAAGGCCCTGCTGAAGCACGGGGTGCGGCTGTTCGAGCTGCGCCGGCGCCCCGAGCAACAGGGCGCGGGCGGCAGCGCCGGCTACAACCTGACCGGCATGTCCGACTCCAGCCTGCACAGCAAGGCGGCGATCTTCGACCGCCAGAAGGTGTTCATCGGTTCGTTCAACTTCGATCCCCGCTCGGCCCTGTGGAATACCGAGGTGGGGGTCATCGTCGACAGCCCGGAACTGGCGGAACGGGTGCGCGAGCTGGCCCTGCGAGGCATGTCGCCGCCCCTCGCCTACGAGGTGAAGCTGCAGCGCCGCGGCGACCACACCCAACTGGTGTGGGTCACCGAGGACCATGGGCGGCTGCACGTGCTGGACCAAGAGCCCGCCGGCCTGTGGCGCCGCTTCAACGCCTGGATCAGCAGCGCCGTGGGCCTCGAGCGAATGCTCTGAGGCCGGCTGGAGGACCCGTGTCGAAACCCCCTTCCCCCGCCCGCCGGGCGCGCCAGGCGCGGCGCCTGCAAGCCCTCACCGCGGCGCAGGCGCAGCGGGCCCGGCGCCGTGGCTGGCGTGACGGCGCGCTGGCGCTGGTGACCTTCGCCCTGATGCTGCTGGGCGCGCTGCGGCCGTTGCTGCTGGCGCGGCCGCTGTTCGGCCCGTTGCTGGCGCTGAGCGTGATGGTGGCGGCCTGGCTGTGGTGGCGCCTGGGCGGCGCACTGGGCATGGGCGACCTGCTGCGGGCCCGGGCCTGGGCTTCCTCGGAACGGATGGGCAGCCTGTTGCACCTGGGGCTGGCGGCCCTGCTGGGGAGCCTCGCCTTGCTGGGCTCCACCCTGGCGCTGATGGGCGGGGTGCCGGCGGCCCTGCACGGCCTCTGGGCGCAGCCGGCGGAGCTGGAGGTGCGGGTCGAGCGGCTGCAGCGACGCCCCGGCACCCGCGGCTGCGCCTACGGGGCGACGCTGGACAGCCCGACCCACGTGGCGCCCCTGATGCCCTGCAGCCTGGCCCGGGACCTGACCCTGCGCGGCCTGGACCACGGCCCGGTACGCCTCGCCGGCAGCCAGTCCTGGCTGGGCTTCCGCTACCAGGCGCTGGCCGCCTCCGGGCGCGACACCTTCGCGCCCTAGGGTCCGCCGCCCTCCTCGCACGAGCCGGTGGTCGCCCTGTCGGCCGTCTGCACCGGGCCCGGCGTGTCACCCATCACCCCGCCGCGCCGCCAGGCCAGCACGATGAACACGGCCGCCCCGCCGGCCAGCAGCAGCGGCAGGGCGTGGCCACTGATCCACTGGCTGGCCGCGCCGGTGCTCAGCGGCCCCAGCAGGCAGCCGATGCCCCACAGCTGGGCGACGTGGGCGTTGGCCCGCACCAACTGGTCGTCCCGGTAGCGCTCGCCGATGAGGATCAGCGACAGAGTGAACAGGCCGCCGGCACTGGCGCCGAAGATCACCAGCGCCGGCCAGATCGCCGGCGTGTGCAGCAGCGGCGGGATCGCCAGGCTGGCGAGCAGCAGCGCCACGCCGCAGCCGCGGAACAGCGCCTGGCGCGGCACCCGGTCGGCCATCCAGCCCAGGGGCAGTTGCAGCAGCGCATTGCCCACCACCACCGTGCTGACCATGGCCAGTGCGCCATCCTGGCCAAAGCCCTGGCGCAGGGCGTAGATCGGCAGCAGGGTCAGCATCATCGCCTCGAAGGCGGCGAACAACACCACTGCCCAGGCGATCGCCGGCAGGCCGCGGCAGAAGTGCAGCAACTGGCGGGCCGAGGCGCCGTGGGCCTCCTGTTGTGGCGCCCCGCCCCGGCCCAGCAGCAGGCAGGCGCCCACCACCAGCAGGACCCCGCTGAACCAGAAGCCGCTGTCGCCCTCGGTGCCCAGTACCCCCAGCAGCAGCGGCCCCGACAGCTGGCTCAGGGCATAGCCGGTGCCATACAGGGCCACCAGCCGGCCACGCAGGTGCTCCACCGCCAGTTGGTTGATCCAGCTCTCGCCAAGGATGAACACCACGGTCAGGGCGATGCCGGTGAGCAGCCGCAGCACCAGCCACACCGCGTAGTGGGGCAGCAGCGCCAGCCCGGCCACCGACAGCGCGCCCATCAGCAAGCTGGCGCGCATCAACTGCGGCGTGGTCGCCCAGGCCGCCAGGCGACCGGTCAGGTTGGCCCCCAGCAGCGAGCTGAAGGCCGGCACCGCGGCCATCACGCCGATGGAGAAGACACCATAGCCCCAGCCTTCCAGGCGCAGCGACACCAGCGGCAGGGTGATGCCCAGCGCCAGGCCGATGCTGATCACCGCCGCGGTCACGGCGAAGTAGGTCCCCCAACGCATCACGCATTCTCCTTGTCCGGCGGCCCATGCAAAGCGGCCGGGCTCCCTGGGGAGGCCCGGCCGTACGGGGGTAACCCGAAGGGACCGCGAGGCCCCCTCGGTGCCTCGTGGATTACAGCTTGATCCAGGTGGCCTTCAGCTCGGTGTACTTGTCGAAGGCGTGCAGCGACTTGTCGCGACCGTTGCCGGACTGCTTGAAGCCGCCGAACGGCGCGGTCATGTCGCCGCCGTCGTACTGGTTGACCCAGACGCTGCCGGCGCGCAGCGCTTTGGCGGTGAGGTGGGCCTTGGAGATGTCACGGGTCCAGACCGCCGCCGCCAGCCCGTAGGAGGTGTCGTTGGCGATGCGCACGGCTTCCTCGGCGTCCTGGAAGGTGATGACCGAGAGCACCGGGCCGAAGATCTCCTCCTGGGCGATCTTCATGGCGTTGCTCACGCCGTCGAAGATGGTCGGCTCGACGTAGGTGCCGCCGGTGTCCTCCAGCACGCGCTTGCCGCCCGTCACCAGCGTGGCGCCCTCGGCGTGGCCGGCCTCGATGTAGGAGAGCACGGTGTCCATCTGCTGGGTGTCCACCAAAGCGCCGACATTGGTCGCCGGGTCCAGGGGGTTGCCGGCCTTCCAGCCCTTGAGGGCCTCCACCACCAGGGGCAGGAAGCGCTCCTTGATGGAGGCTTCCACCAGCAGCCGCGACCCGGCCGTACACACCTCGCCCTGGTTGAAGGCGATGCCGCTGGCCGCGGCGGACGCGGCCGCCTGCAGGTCAGGGGCGTCGGCGAAGACGATGTTCGGGCTCTTGCCGCCCGCCTCCAGCCAGATGCGCTTCATGTTGGATTCGCCCGCGTACACCAGCAGCTGCTTGGCGGTGCGGGTCGAGCCGGTGAACACCAGGGTGTCCACGTCCATGTGCAGGGCCAGGGCCTTGCCGACGGTGTGGCCATAGCCGGGCAGCACGTTCAGCACGCCGGCCGGCAGCCCCGCCTCCAGGGCCAGCTGGGCGACGCGGATGGCGGTGAGGGGCGATTTCTCGGACGGCTTGAGTACCACCGAGTTGCCGGTGGCCAGGGCCGGGCCCAGCTTCCAGCAGGCCATCATCAGCGGGAAGTTCCAGGGCACGATGGCCGCCACCACGCCTACCGGCTCGCGGGTCACCAGGCCGAGTTCGTTGTGGGGCGTCGGCGCCACCTCGTCGTAGACCTTGTCGATGGCCTCGGCGGACCAGCGGATGCTGTTGGCCGAACCGGGGATGTCGATGCCCAGGGAATCACCGATGGGCTTGCCCATGTCCAGGGTTTCCAGCAGCGCCAGTTCCTCGGCGTGTTCCAGCATCAGCTCGGAGAAGCGGATCAGCACCTTCTTGCGCTTGGCCGGCGCCAGGCGCGACCAGCTGCCCGCCTCGAAGGCCCGGCGCGCCGCCGCCACCGCCGCGTCGGCGTCGGCCTGGCCACAGCTGGCGACCTGGGCCAGCACGCGCCCGTCCACCGGGCTGATGCAGTCGAAACGTTCCGCGGACTGGGCGTCGCGGTACTCGCCGTCGATGAAGGCACGGCCTTCGAACGTCAAGGCCTGGGCGCGCTGTTGCCACTCGCTGAAGGTCAGATCGGTCATGGAAAGTCCTCGCGGTCGGGCGCGGGCGTCGTGCCCGCGGCGGTGAAGGGGAAATCGTAGACCCGACACCCTAAAGACCGCCCGCGGTATTTTCAATATTTTTTACAACAGGTCGGTCCTGGCCCACCAAATGTTCGTTTTCTCAAACAAACCACCGATCCTTCACCCGGCGGCCGCACCGCTCACCCCAGCCAGGGGATCTCCCGGGCCTGGTAGCGGTGGGCGCGGAACAGGGCGTTGGTTTCCCCCGGCAGGTACGCCCGGGACGGCGCGTCGGGGTAGGCGGCGAAGTACGGGCAGACGTATTCCCAGACCACGTCGCCGGCCCGGGTGATCTCGAACAGCCGGCCGAAGTTGGCCTCGGTGACCAGGGTGTTGCCGTTGTGCAGGCGCTGGGCACCGCCCATGAACGGAGTGAAGAAGGCATAGCCCGGGGCATCGGCGTACTGCCAGACGATGCGGCCGGCCAGCGGGTCCACCTCGATCACCCGGGAATGGGGCATGGAGACGCCGGGCCGGGAGATGCCGTTGTCGAAGACCAGAATGCGCCCGTCTTCCAGTTCGCTCGGGCAGTGCTGCTGGGCCACCAGGTCGTGGCCGAGGCGCCACAGCACCTGCCCGCCGTGCCGCGCCACGGCGATCACCGCGGACACGCTGCGCAGGCTGAGGAGCAGCTTGCCGTCGCGCCCGGGGGTGACGGCGTTGGTCATCGGCCAGTGGGAGCGCTCGAAGGTCGGGTGCAGCGGGTAGTCCTCCGGACGCAGGTGCTCCCAGCAGCGCCATTCCCAGACCGTGCGCCCGGCACGGTCCACCTCCTTGACCACGTCGGCGTAGATCACCCCGCCCGGCGCCTCGCTGCCGGGAATGCCGCCCACCACGCGACGCGCCAGGGCCGCCGGCAGCGGCTCGACCACGGTGTACAGCAGGTTGCCGTTGGCCAGCCACTGGGCGTCGTGGTGGTGGGCGAGGTCGGTGTGCTGCCAGACGATCTCGCCGTCCGGGGTCACCTCGGCGAAGGCGCCGCCATGCCACACCGACCAGCCGGGGAACAGCTCCGGCGACCCGGGGTGGTTGCCGTTGTAGCCGAGGTTGCCGTTGCCCAGCAGCACCGCGTCACGCCCCGGCCGGTGCGGCAGAGTCCAGCGGTGCACCGTCTCGCCGGCCAGGTCGATCAGGTAGACGTTGCCGCCGGCGGTCTGCGGCGCGAACAGGGTGTAGCCCCCCGCGCTGCGCGCGGGATCGGCGGCGATCAGGCCGGTGGCCCGGCGGCGAAGGGTGGTCGGGTCGAGGGGCATGGCGATTCTCCGGACGAGCGCCGACCTGCCGGGCAGGCGCGGCATGGGTGGACGAGAAGGGCGTCAGTGGGGCGACGCAGGAGGCAGCAGTGGATCGAAGCGCGGGTCGAACGCCGCCTCGACCTGCAATTGCCGGGGGATCAGGCGGGCCGCAAAGAACGCGTCGGCCAGGCGCTGCTGCAGGGCGATCACCCGTGCGTCGAGGGGCACGTAGCGCAGCGCCTGGCGGTCGAGCATCTCCTCCACCAGCGGCGCCGGCAACCGGGTGGCGGCCACCAGTGCCCGGGCCCAGTCGCGGGGGTGCGCGGTGGCCCATACCTGGGCCCGGGCCAGGCGCTGCAGCAGGTCGCCGAGCCGGTCGCGGCGCCGCGGGTCGGCCAGGGCGCGCTCGCTGGCCAGGGTGAAGTTCAGCCCGGTCTCCGGCCACGGCGTGCCATCCGCCAGCACCCGGGCACCGCGGGACGTGGCCTGGCCGACGAAGGGGTACCAGACCGCCCAGGCATCCAGGTGGCCGCTGGCGAAGGCGGTCTGCCCATCCAGGGGGCTGACGTAGCGCACCTGCACGTCGTCCATGCCCAGCCCCGCGCGCGCCAGGGCGGCCAGCAGCAGGTAGTGGCCGCTGCTGCCCTTGGCCACCCCGATGCGCTGGCCGCGCAGGTCCTCCAGGCGCCGGATCGGCGAATCGCCGGGGACCAGCAGGGCGTTGTTGGTCTGCGCGCCCTCGGCGGCGCCGATGATCCGCACCGCGTAGCCGCCGGCCTGGGCGAACACCGGCGGCGCGTTGCCCACCACCCCCAGGTCGATGGCGTCGGCGTTCAGCGCCTCCAGCAGCGCCGGCCCGGTACCGAACGGGTGCCACACCGGGGCCGGGTCCAGACCGCGGTCCTCCCCCGAAGCCTGCAAGAGGGCCTGGGTCAGGCCGTTCTGGTCGCCGATGCGCAACGGCGCGTCGGCCAGGCAGCGCGCAGCCAGCAGGCAGAGCAGGAGTGCCGCCCAGGGGCATGAAGGACGGCGGAGGCACTGGGCAAGGCGGGGCAATGGCGGCATGGTTCGGGTTCTCCTCGAGGCCGAGCCAGTATGTCCAGCGCCCCTTCCGCCCTCCATGCCAAACACCCCTCGTTTGCTGCCACGCCCGGGCCGCGCGAGGTGGTCGCCCTGGTGTTTCCCGGCGCACTGCTGCTCAACGCGGCCGGGCCACTGGAAGTCTTCGCCGCGGTGCCGCGGGTCCTGCCGGCCTTCGCCGCGGGGGCGCCCTACCGGATTCGCCTGGCCTCCCGGGACGGCGGCCTGGTGGACACGGTGTCGGGCATCGCGGTGGCCACGGCGTCCCTGGCGGAGATCGATGCCGGTCCCGGCCCCCTCGACACGCTGATCGTGATCGGCGGTCCCGGCGTGGACCAGGCCGAGCACGACGAAACCGTGGCCGCCTGGCTGGCCGCCCGGGCGGCGGGTGTCCGGCGGATCTGCTCCATCGGCTCAGGCGCCTTCGTCCTGGCGGCCGCCGGCCTGCTGAGCGGGCGGCGGGCGGTGACCC
The DNA here is from genome assembly GCF_007109405.1 of Pseudomonas mangiferae. Taxonomy (GTDB): domain Bacteria; phylum Pseudomonadota; class Gammaproteobacteria; order Pseudomonadales; family Pseudomonadaceae; genus Pseudomonas_T; species Pseudomonas_T mangiferae. The sequence goes on along the minus strand of NZ_VJOY01000007.1, from coordinate 75,122 downwards.
ACTGGAAGTTCGCCGACGGCCTGCAGCGGCGGCATCCGGACGTCCAGGTGGAGCGCCAGGCGCTCTACCTGCAGGACGGCGAACTCTGGACCTCTGGCGGCGCCGCGGCCGGCATCGACCTGGGCCTCGCCCTGGTGGAGCAGGACCTGGGCCCCAGCGCCGCCCTCGACCTGGCGCGCTACTTCACCGTGTTCCTCCAGCGCTCCGCCGGGCAACCGCAGATCAGCGCGCCCCTCAGGGCCCAGGGCGAGGCCCTGCGCCATGCCCGCGGCCAGCGCCTGGCGCGGCTGCACGGGTGGATCGCCGAGCACCTGGGGGACGACCTGCGGGTCGAGCGGCTGGCCGAACGGGCGGGCATGAGCCCGCGGCACTTCGCCCGCGCCTACGTGGAGGCCACCGGCAGCACCCCGGCCCAGGCGGTGGAGGCCCTGCGCCTGGAAGCGGCCTGCCGGCGGCTGGAGGCCGGCGACGAAGCCCTCAAGCACATCGCCGCGACCCTCGGCTTCGGCAACGAGGAGCGCCTGCGCCGGCTCTTCCAGCGCCGCTTGGGCTGCAGCCCCCAGGCCTATCGACACCAGGCGCGGGCCCTGCACCCACCGGGCGCCGGGCAGACCGGCTACCGCCATGGCCCGCCGCTGGCCATCCCCCTCGACCATCTGGCGGTGTGATGGCGCATCAGCCCCAGGCGATCGTTCGAACGCACCGGGACGGCTATTCAATATTCTTTACATCGTCGCCGAGCGGCGCCTTGTAACGTTCGTTTTCCTGCACATAGACTGGCGCTTCCCTCTTCTTTCGCGAGCAGGCCCATGTCCATCGAACGCATCGTCGACTTCGCCCAGGTCGACACGTCGCCCGAACGCTATCGTCCGGCGGCGGAGAAAATCCTCAAGGGCGACCCCGAACAGAGCGTGCGCAATCACTACGGCAGCCCCTGCGGGCAGTTCTCCGCGGGCATCTGGGAAGGCGCCGTGGGGCAATGGACGGTGAACTACACCGAGCACGAATACTGCGAGATCCTCCAGGGCGTCTCGGTGCTGCGGGACCACGAGGGCGCCGCCAAGACCCTGCGCACCGGTGACCGCTTCGTCATCCCCGCCGGGTTCCGCGGCACCTGGGAGGTACTGGAGCCCTGCCGCAAGGTCTACGTGGTCTTCGAGCAGGCCTGAGCCTTTCCCGCCGGCAATAAAAAACCCGCCGGGAGGCGGGTTCTTCGCAAGGGCCGCGATCAATTACTTGATCTTGGCTTCCTTGTAGATCACGTGCTTGCGCACGACAGGATCGTACTTCTTGATTTCGATCTTGTCGGGGGTGGTGCGCTTGTTCTTGTCGGTGGTGTAGAAGTGGCCGGTACCGGCGCTGGACACCAAACGAATCAGGTCACGCATGATTGTCTCCTTAAACCTTTTCGCCGCGAGCGCGCAGCTCGGACAGAACGACGTCAATGCCACGCTTGTCGATGATGCGCATGCCCTTGGCGGAAACGCGCAGACGCACGAAGCGCTTCTCGGACTCGACCCAGAAGCGGTGATGCTGCAGGTTCGGCAGGAAACGACGGCGGGTTTTGTTGTGTGCGTGGGAAATGTTATTCCCGGTGACCGGACCCTTACCGGTCACTTGACAGACTCTCGACATGCCTCAGCCCTCTAAGACCACATGCCCAACCCGGCATGGGTTGGCCGCTTGAACTCATATTTATGGGCGTGTTCACGCCCGTCTCGTCAGGGTCTTACCGGCCGCACACGCACCGCGAAGGACCGGGCCCCTAGAAAAGAGCGCTGCTTTATACCAGAACACCCCCGCCCCCGCAAGGACGGAAAGCCCCGCCGGTAGCCGTGCGCAGCCCCGCCCGCCGGGCTCTGCGGCCGGTCAAGACACCGCTCGTCGCGCCGCGCGATTGTTCCGCTTTTCGCCTTGGTCTAGGGTAGGGCCCGCCCCTCGCCCATTCTCGACAGGAATCCGCGCCCATGCGTCTCGCCGCCCTGCCCCTGCTGTTCGCCCCCCTGCTGGCCCAGGCCGCCAGCCTGAGCGTGTGCACCGAAGCCAGCCCGGACGGGTTCGACGTGGTGCAGTACAACGCCCTGACCACCACCAATGCCTCGGCCGACGTGCTGATGAACCGCCTGGTGGAGTTCGATGCCGCCCAGGGCAAGGTGGTGCCGAGCCTGGCCCAGCGCTGGGAAGTCTCGGAGGACGGCCTGAGCTACCGCTTCGAGCTGCGCCAGGACGTGCGCTTCCACCACACCGATTACTTCAACCCGAGCCGCCCGCTGAACGCCGACGACGTGGTGTTCAGCTTCCAGCGCATGCTCGACCCGGCCAACCCCTGGCACAAGGTGGCCGCCAGCGGCTTTCCCCACGCCCAGTCGATGCAGCTGCCGAGCCTGATCAAGGCGGTGGAGAAGCTCGATCCCTACACCGTGCGCTTCACCCTGAACACTCCGGACGCCACCTTCCTCGCCATGCTCAGCATGGGCTTCGCCTCCATCTATTCCGCCGAGTACACCGACCAGCTGATGCGCGCCGGCACGCCGGATAAACTCAACAGCGCCCCGATCGGCACCGGCCCGTTCGTGTTCAAGCGTTTCCAGAAGGATGCGGTGGTGCGCTACACCGCCAACCCGGACTACTTCGGCGGCAAGCCCAAGGTGGACGGCCTGATCTTCGCCATCACCCCGGACGCCAACGTGCGCCTGCAGAAGCTCAAGCGCAACGAATGCCAGATCGCCCTCTCGCCCAAGCCCCTGGACGTGCAGCAGGCCCGCGGCGACGCAAACCTGGCGGTGAGCGAGACACCGGCCTTCATGACGGCTTTCGTCGCCCTCAACAGCCAGCACCCACCCCTGGACAACCCCAAGGTCCGCCAGGCGATCAACCTGGCCTTCGACAAGGCCAGCTACCTCAAGACGGTGTTCGAAGGCAGCGCCACCGAGGCCAACGGCCCCTACCCGCCCACGACCTGGAGCTACGCCAAGGACCAGCCCGGCTATGCCCATGACCCCGAGAAGGCCAAGGCATTGCTGGCCGAGGCCGGCCTGGCCCAGGGCTTCAAGACCACTATCTGGACCCGCCCCTCGGGCAGCCTGCTCAACCCGAACCCCAGCCTGGGCGCCCAGTTGCTGCAGGCCGACCTGGCGAAGATCGGGGTCCAGGCCGAGATCCGCGTGATCGAATGGGGCGAGCTGATCCGCCGCGCCAAGGCCGGCGAGCACGACCTGCTGTTCATGGGCTGGTCGGGGGACAACGGCGACCCGGACAACTTCCTCACCCCGCAATTCGCCTGCGCCAGCGTGCAGTCCGGGCTGAACTTCGCCCGCTACTGCGACAAGACCCTCGACGACCTGATCGGCCAGGGCAAGGCCGTGGCCGACCCGGCCAAGCGCAGCGCGCTCTACCAGCAGGCGCAGCGGATCATCCACGACCAGGCGTTGTGGCTGCCACTGGCCCACCCGACCGCCGCGGCGCTCCTGCGCAAGAACGTCACGGGCTACCAGGCCAACCCGTTTGGCCGCCAGGACTTCTCCGCGGTGGCGCTGTGAACACGGGCCTCGCCGGCCAGTTGCTGCCGGTCTTCCAGTTCAGCGAGCGGCATGCCCTGGACGTCCAGGCGGCGCCCGGGCGCATTCTCGACGCCATCGAGCAGACCTCCGACGAAGACGATCCCCTGGTGCGGCTGCTCCTCCAGGTGCGTGAGGCGCCCGCGCGCCTGGCGTTGCGCCTGGGCCTGCGCAACGGCCTAGCCGAGCGACCACGCTTCGGCCTGCATGCCTTCACCCCACTGGGGCGAGCCGATGACCGGGAAATCGCCTTCGGCCTGATCGGGCGCTTCTGGCGCAGCGACTTCGGCCTGCGCCCCTGCACGAACGGCGACGATTTCCGCGCTTTCCGCGAACCCGGCACCGCCAAGCTGCTGCTGCACTTCCGTTGCGAAGAAGGCGCCCACGGCGCGCGGCTGCACACGGAAACCCGGGTGTATTGGCCGGACCGGCGCAGCCGCCTGCTGTTCACCCCCTACTGGCTGGCCATCCGCCCGGTCAGCGGCCTGATCCGCCAGCGCCTGCTGCGGGACATCCGCCGCCGCACCCTCGACGCCTAGGCCTCACAGCAGGCCCCGCTCCGCCAGGGACAGCGGCTCGCCGTCGCCGACGATGAAATGGTCCAGCAGGCGCACGTCGATCAGCGCCAGCGCTTCCTTCAGCCGCAGGGTGAGCTTCTGGTCCGCCTGGCTCGGCTCGGCGATGCCCGAGGGGTGGTTGTGGGTGATGATCAGGGCTGCCGCGTTGTGGGCCAGGGCGCGCCGGACCACCTGCCGCGGGTAGACGTTGGCGGTGTCGATGGTGCCGTGGAACAGCACCTCGAAGGCCAGCGCCCGGTGCTTGGCGTCCAGGAACAGGCAGCCGAACACTTCGTGGCGCTCGTGGCGCAGCTGGGCCTTGAGGTAGTCGCGCACCGCCTGCGGGCTCTCCAGGGCGGAATCCCGGCGCAGGCGCTCGGCCAGGTGGCGCCGCCCCATCTCCAGCACCGCCTGCAGCTGGGTGAACTTCGCCGGCCCCAGGCCGAGGCGCCGGCTGAACGCCGTCAGGTCCGCCTCCAGCAGCTGGCGCAGGCTGCCGAAGTCGTTGAGCAGGTGCCGCGCCAGGTCCACCGCGCTCTGCCCGGCGACCCCGGTGCGCAGGAAGATCGCCAGCAATTCGGCATCGGTCAGCATCGCCGCGCCCTGCTCCAGCAGTTTCTCCCGGGGCCGCTCCTGGGCCGGCCATTCTCGAATGCTCATGCATACCTCCGTGTACGGGTTGAACGGCGCCCAGGGCGGGCACCGGGCGGCCATTCCGTGGCCGCGAAGGGATAGCCTAGCCCAGCTTCGCCAAGTCGCTCGCAGCGCCCGCGCGCGGTGCGCCGAGGACGCAGGAGCGTTCCCCTGTGCCGCCCCGGACCCTGTGCTATCTTAGCCCCCGACTTCGCGCGGCGGCCGGCCTGGGGAGGCGTCTCCGCCGCGCATGGAACCCTCTATAAAAGGCAGGCCTATGCAGCGGCTTTATCGGAAACGCATCGTTCTGGGCGTGGGCGGCGGGATCGCCGCATACAAGAGTGCCGAGCTGGTCCGCCGCCTGCGCGATCAGGGCGCCGAAGTCCGGGTCGTGATGACCCGCGGCGGGCGCGAATTCATCACCCCGCTGACCCTTCAGGCCCTCTCCGGGCACCCCGTTCACCTCGACCTGCTGGACCCCGCCGCGGAAGCCGCCATGGGCCACATCGAGCTGGCCCGCTGGGCCGACCTGGTCCTGGTGGCGCCGGCCACCGCCGACCTGATGGCGCGCCTGACCCAGGGCATCGCCGACGACCTGCTGACCACCCTGGTGCTGGCCACCGACGCCCCCGTGGCCCTCGCCCCGGCGATGAACCAGGCCATGTGGCGCGACCCTTCCACCCAGGCCAACGCCGAGGTGCTCGGCAAGCGCGGCATCCGCCTGTTCGGCCCGGCCGCCGGCAGCCAGGCCTGCGGCGACGTGGGCCCCGGCCGCATGCTGGAAGCCGAGCAGCTGGCGCAGCTGGCCGCCGACTGCTTCCAGCGCCGCGCCCTGGACGGCCGGCATGTGCTGATCACCGCCGGCCCGACCCGGGAGAATATCGACCCGGTGCGCTACATCACCAACCACAGCTCCGGGAAGATGGGCTTCTCCCTGGCCGAGGCCGCCGCCGAGGCAGGTGCCAAGGTGACCCTGGTCACCGGCCCGGTGCACCTGCCGACCCCCGACCGGGTCAACCGGGTCGACGTCATCAGCGCCCGCGACATGCTGGCCGCCTGCGAGGCGGCGATGCCCTGCGACCTGCTGATCGCCGCCGCCGCGGTGGCGGACTACCGGCCCGAAGTGGTGGCGCCGCACAAAATGAAGAAAGACCCCGCCAGTGGCGAGGGCCTGCTGTTGCAACTGGTGCGTAACCCCGACATCCTCGCCACCCTCGCACGCCGTGACGACCGCCCCTTCAGCGTCGGCTTCGCGGCGGAAACCGAGCACCTGCTGGAATACGCCTCGCGCAAGCTCAGGGACAAGAACCTCGACCTGATCGTGGCGAACGACGTGGCGAACCCCGCCATCGGTTTCAACAGCGAGGAAAACGCCATCACCATCATCGACCGCGACCTGCGGCAGACCAGCCTGGCGCAGACCAGCAAGAGCAAGATCGCCCGGCAACTGGTCGCCTTCATCGCCGAACGTCTCAATCAGGCCTGAGCCCTATGCACGCCCTGCAAGCGAAGATCCTCGACCCGCGCCTGGGTCGCGATTTCCCCCTGCCCCAGTACGCCACCCCCGGTTCCGCCGGGCTCGACCTGCGCGCCATGAGCGAGCAGCCGCTGTCCCTCGAACCGGGCCAGACCGTGCTGATCCCTACCGGCCTGGCGATCCACATCGCCGACCCCGGCCTCGCCGCCCTGGTGCTGCCGCGCTCGGGCCTCGGCCACAAGCACGGCATCGTGCTGGGCAACCTGGTGGGCCTGATCGACTCGGACTACCAGGGCGAACTGATGGTGTCCTGCTGGAACCGTGGCCAGACGACCTTCGAGATCGCCGTCGGCGAGCGCATCGCCCAGCTGGTGCTGGTGCCGGTGGTGCAGGCCCGGTTCGAGGTGGTCGAGGCCTTCGACGATCACAGCCCCAGCCAGCGTGGCGCGGGCGGCTTCGGACATTCCGGCAGCCACTGACCCCCTACCGCAGGACGACCGCCCGGGAGACGTTCCGTTGAAACTCTTCAAGCGTACCGCCAAGGACGATGACAGCCTGACCCTCACCCCGCTGGAGCCGGTCGTGCGCCCCGCCGGCCGCTTCGGCGTGGCCCTGCCGGCCGTGGTGGCCTGCGTCGCCGGCGTGCTCGCCGCCGGCGCGCTGCTGTGGTTCGGCAGCCTCGAAGGCGCCCGCCAGCAGGAACGCCAGCGCCTGCTCCAGGCCTGGGGCGCCGGCCAGGCGGCGACGCTGCAGAAGGCCCTGGCGCAACTGGCCCGGGACACCGACGTGGCGGCGCGCAACCCGGCCCTGGTCCAGGCACTGCAGAGCCAGCAACCGGCCCAGGTGCTGGCGGCCGAGCAGGCCCTCACCTACTGGGGCGACGTGGTGGACGCCTACGTCAACCTGCCCGGCCAGGCGCAGCCCACCTCGGAGCGGGCCGCACCGCTGAACTTCGCCGCCCTCGACCTGCTGCGGCGGACCGAGAGCGGCCCGCAACCCGCGCCGGAAGCCTACCGGATCGGCCAGCGCTGGCTGGTCTACAGTGCCGCGCCGCTGCGCGCCGGCGATGGCCTGCCGGCCCAGGGCACGCTGCTGCTGGCGGTGGACCTGCAACGGCTGCTGCGGACCCTGCCGCCGCTCCCGGAGGACGCCGGCCAGTGGCGCCTGGTCCAGCAGTTCGGCAGCGCCACGCCGCAGACCCTCGCCCAGGGCGGGCAGGCCGGCGTCGCCGCGGCGGAGAGCTTCCCCACCGGCAACCCCCACTGGAAGCTGGAATTCGTGCCCGGCCCGGCCTTCGCCCAGGCCGGCGGCTCGCCGCTGCTGCTGGGCCTGGCCGCGCTGCTGGCCCTGGCCGGCGGGCTGACCGGGCTGTACCTGCAGCGCCAGTCCCTGCAGCACCGCCTGCGGGACGACGTCCTGGCCCTCAACCAGATGGTCCAAGAACTCTCGACCGGCAAGAGCGTCAAAGCCTTCGCCCTGAAGCTCCCGGCCCTGGACCTGTTGGCCCAGACCCTGATCCGTCAGGCCCGTCGCAAGAGCGCGCCGGCCGCCCCGGCAGCGGCGCCCCTCGTGGAAGCCGCCCCCGTCGCGCTGGCGCCCGCCCCGCCGGTCCGGCCGGCGACCGATGCGCTGACCGACCCACTTTTTCAAGATACCGACATCCTCGATATCGACATCCTCGACGAAGACCAGGACCTCCTGGGATTGGAGCAAGCCCCGATTATGAGCACCCCACAGCACGCCCCCAACCTGCCCGCCAGCATCTTCCGCGCCTATGACATCCGCGGCGTGGTCGGCGATACGCTCACCGCCGAAAGCGCCTACTGGATCGGCCGCGCCATCGGCTCGGAGAGCCTGGCCCGTGGCGAGCCCAATGTCGCCGTCGGCCGCGACGGCCGCCTTTCCGGTCCCGAGCTGGTGCAGGGCCTGATCCAGGGTCTGCTGGACTGCGGCTGCCGGGTCAGCGACGTCGGCATGGTGCCGACCCCGGTGCTCTACTACGCGACCCACGTGCTGGAAGGCAAATCCGGCGTGATGCTCACCGGCAGCCACAACCCGCCGGACTACAACGGCTTCAAGATCGTCATCGCCGGCGACACCCTGGCCAACGAAAGCATTACCGCGCTGCACACCCGCATCCAGAACAACGACCTGGCCAGCGGCGTCGGCAGCGTCGAGCAGGTGGAAATCCTCGACCGCTACTTCAAGCAGATCCGCGACGACGTGGCGATGGCCAAGCCCATGCGCGTGGTGGTGGACTGCGGCAACGGCGTCGCCGGGGTGATCGCTCCGCGCCTGATCGAGGCCCTGGGCTGCAGCGTGATCCCGCTGTTCTGCGACGTGGACGGCCACTTCCCGAACCACCACCCGGACCCGGGCAAGCCGGAAAACCTGAAGGACCTGATCGCCAAGGTCAAGGCGGAGAACGCCGACCTGGGCCTGGCCTTCGACGGCGACGGCGACCGCGTCGGGGTGGTGACCAACAACGGCACCATCATCTACCCCGACCGCCTGCTGATGCTGTTCGCCAAGGACGTGGTCTCGCGCAACCCGGGCGCCGACATCATCTTCGACGTGAAATGCACCCGCCGCCTCACCGCCCTCATCAGCGGCTACGGCGGCCGCCCGGTGATGTGGAAGACCGGCCATTCGCTGATCAAAAAGAAGATGAAGGAAACCGGCGCCCTGCTGGCCGGCGAGATGAGCGGCCACGTGTTCTTCAAGGAGCGCTGGTTCGGCTTCGACGACGGCATCTACAGCGCCGCCCGCCTGCTGGAGATCCTCAGCCAGGACAAGCGCGACGCGGAACACGTGTTCTCGGCGTTCCCCAGCGACGTTTCCACCCCCGAGATCAACATCACCGTCACCGACGAGACCAAGTTCCGCCTGATCGAGCGCCTGCAGCGCGACGGCCACTGGGGCGAGGCCAACCTCACCACCCTGGACGGCGTGCGCGTCGACTACCCCAAGGGCTGGGGCCTGATCCGCGCCTCCAACACCACGCCGGTGCTGGTGCTGCGCTTCGAGGCGGACAGCGAGGAAGAACTCAAGCGCATCCAGGAAGTCTTCCGCGCCCAGCTCTACGCCGTGGCCCCGGACCTGACCCTGCCGTTCTGAGTCCTCTGCGTCGCGCAGCCCCACCGCCCCGGTCCGCCTCGCGCGCACCGGGGCTCGTTCTTCATCCAGCCGTCGGCCCACCGTTTCACTGGAGTCCCCATGACCCACAGCCGTGAAGTCGCTACCCAAGTCGCCCAGGTCCTGTCCGAGGCGCTGCCCTACATCCGCCGCTTCGTCGGCAAGACCCTGGTGGTCAAGTACGGCGGCAACGCCATGGAAAGCGACGAGCTCAAGGCCGGCTTCGCCCGCGACATGGTGCTGATGAAGGCAGTGGGCATCAACCCGGTGGTGGTGCACGGGGGCGGCCCGCAGATCGGCGACCTGCTGAACCGGCTCTCCATCGAGAGCCGGTTCATCGACGGCATGCGAGTCACCGACGCACAGACCATGGACGTGGTAGAGATGGTGCTGGGCGGCCTGGTGAACAAGGACATCGTCAACCTGATCAACCGCCACGGCGGCAGCGCCATCGGCCTGACCGGCAAGGACGCCGAGCTGATCCGGGCGAAGAAACTCACCGTGACCCGCAAGACGCCGGAGATGACCCAGCCGGAGATCATCGACATCGGCCACGTCGGCGAGGTCACCGGGGTCAACGTCGAGCTGCTGAACATGCTGGTGCGCGGCAATTTCATCCCGGTGATCGCGCCCATCGGCGTCGGCCCGGAGGGCGAGTCCTACAACATCAACGCCGACCTGGTGGCGGGCAAGGTGGCCGAGGCGCTCAGGGCTGAGAAGCTGATGCTGCTGACCAACATCGCCGGACTGATGGACAAGCAGGGCGAGGTGCTCACCGGGCTGTCCACCGAGCAGGTCGACGCGCTGATCGCCGACGGCACCATCTACGGCGGCATGCTGCCGAAGATTCGTTGCGCTCTGGAGGCGGTGCAGGGTGGCGTCACCAGTGCGCACATCATCGACGGGCGCGTGCCCAATGCCGTGCTGCTGGAGATCTTCACCGATACCGGGGTCGGCACGCTGATCACCAACCGCCGCCGCGCCTGAATCCGCCACCCATGAAAAAGGCCGCTCGAACGCGGCCTTTTTTATGTCAGGGGGACGTGGACGTCCCCATCAGCTGGGCGATCCGCGCGCGGTCGGCACCGAAGGTCTGCTCGGTCTGCTGGCGCGTGTCCTGGTAGCGCTGGATGTCCTTCTCCAGACGTTGCTGCTCGTCCTTGAGATCGGCGATCTGGCCGACCAGCACATCCGGCACCGTACGACCGGCGCGCTCCATGTCGGCGGCGCGGCTCTGCAGGTTGTCCTGCTGCACCTTGAGGGACTGCAGGTTGCCGCGGACCACGCTGATCAGGCCATCGATCTCGCCCAGCTTGCGCTTGAGGGCGCGGTCCACGTCGTCGACGCTGGAATACAGGCGCAGCAGCTGTGCATCGGAGGTGGCCTGGGCCTTGGCCTGCAGCCGCTGCTGCATTTCCTCGGGGGACGGGGCCGGCGGTACCACCTGGATCACCCGACCCTGGTCGTTCAGGACCTGGTAGCCCTTGCTGACGAACTCCGGCGGCACGCCCTGGCGGTCGAGCACCGTCACGCCCTTGTCGTTGACGTAGCGGTACAGCTCGCCCGCGGCCTGTACCGGCAACGTGCAGCAGAGGCTGAGCAACAGCGTCAGGCGAATCGCTTCCTGTCTGGCCATGGCAGGCTTCCTGTGATCGTCAGATGCCGTACTGGGCGCGGTAGGCTTCCACCGCGGGCAAGTGTTTCTTCAGTTCAGCATCTTCGGCCAGATAGTCCAGCACCTGGTCCAGGCCCACGATGCTCACCACCGGCATGCCGAAATCGCGCTCCACTTCCTGGATCGCCGACAGCTCGCCGCGACCGCGCTCCTGGCGGTTCATGGCGATCAGCACACCGGCCGGGCGGGCGCCCTGGGCCTCGATGATCTGCATCACCTCGCGAATCGCGGTGCCGGCGGTGATCACGTCGTCGACGATCATCACCCGGCCACGCAGCGGCGCGCCCACCAGGGTACCGCCCTCGCCGTGCTCCTTGGCTTCCTTGCGGTTGAAGCACCAAGGCAGGTCGCGCTCGTGGTGCTCGGCCAGCGCCACCGCCGTGGCGGCGGCCAGGGGAATGCCCTTGTAGGCCGGCCCGAACAGCACGTCGAAGTCCAGCCCGCTGTCGGCCAGGGCCGCGGCGTAAAAGCGCCCGAGACGGGCCAGGGCGAGGCCGCTGTCGAACAGGCCGGCGTTGAAGAAATAGGGACTGGTGCGCCCGGACTTGAGGGTGAATTCGCCGAAACGCAGGACCCCGCGCTCGATGGCGAAACGAATGAAATCGCGCTGGTACGCCTGCATAGGAAGAGCCCCGGACTGCACGGATTCAGCTATGAATTTAGCTAATGGGAATGAGCTCGGGTATCATACACGGACGTGTTTTTGGGGGCCATTTATGCGGATCATCAGTGTGAACGTGAATGGTATTCAGGCTGCCGCCGAGCGAGGACTCCTCAGCTGGCTGCAGGCGCAGAATGCCGACGTGATCTGCCTGCAAGACACCCGCGCCTCCGTCTTCGAACTGGATGACCCGGCCTTCCAACTGGATGGCTACTTCCTGTATGCCTGCGATGCCGAAGTCCCCGCCCAGGGCGGCGTGGCGCTCTATTCGCGGCAGCAACCCAAGGCGGTGATCAGCGGTCTGGGCTTCGAGATGGCCGACCGTTATGGGCGCTACCTGCAGGCAGATTTCGACAAGGTGAGCATCGCCACGCTGCTCCTGCCTTCCGGGCAAGGCGGTGACGAGAGCCTGAACCACAAGTTCAAGTTCATGGACGATTTCACCCACTACCTGAACAAGCAGCGCCGCAAGCGCCGTGAATACATCTACTGCGGGTCGCTGTACGTGGCCCACCAGAAGCTGGATGTGAAGAACTGGCGCGACTGCCAGCAGATGCCGGGCTTCCTGGCTCCGGAGCGGGCTTGGCTGGACGAGGTGTTCGGTAATTTCGGCTACGTCGACGCCCTGCGCGAAGTGAGCCGGGAAGGCGACCAGTTCAGCTGGTGGCCGGACAACGAACAGGCGGAGCTGCTCAACCTGGGCTGGCGCTTCGACTATCAGGTACTGACCCCGGGCATGCGCCGCTTCGTGCGCAGCGCACGGTTGCCGCGCCAGCCACGCTTCTCCCGGCACGCCCCGCTGATCGTCGACTACGACTGGACGCTGAGCATCTGACCCCGCCGCGCGCTCCGCGCGGCGCGCCTTCCATGCTTACTTCAGCAACCGCCAGGTGAAGGGGTAGCGATACGCCGCACCCTCGTTCGCCTTGATGCCGGCGATGATGGTCAGCACCAGAGCGCCGAGCCCCAGCAGACCGATCAGCAGGAAACCGATCACCACCAGCATCAGCAGCAGGCACACCAGCCCGGCCACCGCCACGGTGATCTGGAAATTCAGCGCCTCCTTGCCCTGCTGGTCGATGAAGGGGTCCTGGTCCTTCTTCAGCTGCCAGACGATCAGCGGCCCCAGCAGGTTGCCGAAGGGGAAGACCAGACCGAGGAACGCCGCGAAATGGCAAGCCATCGCCCATTGCCGGGCCTCGCGGCTCGGCGGTGGCATCAGTTCGCGGAATTCCATGGTCATGCCCTCACTCCGTCGCCAGCGCCGCGCGCTGCAGTTCGAACAGCTCGCGCATGCCTTTTTCGGCCAGGGCCAGCATCGCGGTGAGCTGCTCCGGCTGGAACGGCTCGCCCTCGGCGGTGCCCTGAATCTCGATGAAGCCACCGGCCTCGGTCATCACCACGTTGAGGTCGGTCTCGGCGGCGGAATCCTCCGGGTAGTCCAGGTCCAGCACCGGTTCGCCCTGGTACATGCCCACGGACACCGCGGCCACCATCTGCTTGAGGGGCGAGTGGCTGGCCTTGATGGCGCCGCGCTTCTTCAGCACCGCCAGGGCATCCACCAGGGCCACCATGGCGCCGGTGATGGACGCGGTGCGGGTACCGCCATCGGCCTGGATCACATCGCAATCGATGTACAGGGTGTTGTCGCCCAGCTTGGTCATGTCCAGCGCGGCGCGTAGCGAGCGGCCGATCAGGCGCTGGATCTCCAGGGTCCGGCCGCCCTGCTTGCCACGGCTGGCCTCGCGCTGGTTCCGCTCGCCGGTGGCCCGCGGCAGCATGCCGTACTCGGCGGTCAGCCAGCCCTGGCCCTGCCCCTTGAGGAAGCGCGGCACGCCGGATTCCACGCTGGCGGTGCAGATCACCTTGGTATCGCCGAACTCCACCAGGACCGAGCCTTCGGCATGGCGGGTGTAGTTGCGAGTGATGCGGATCGGGCGCAGCTGGTCGGCGGCGCGGCCACTGGGACGCTTCATCGGTGAATACCTGTTTGGATCGAAAACTGCTGCGCATTATAGGGAACCCGGCGGGCGGCGGACATCCGCGGGCGCCAGCCGGCACGCCTTCGCCGGCCGGGGGTGACCGCGGCGCACGCCCCAGGTGGCGTTTGGCGTTACAATCCGGCGCCTTTCGTTCCCACTTTCCGAGAGGTAACCCCATGGTGCGCAGCATGACCGCCTTCGCCCGCGTCGAGAGGGCCGGCGCCCACGGCACCCTGAGCTGGGAGCTGCGCTCGGTCAACCACCGCTACCTGGAGCCGCACCTGCGCCTGCCGGACGCCTTCCGCGAACTGGAAGGCGCGGTGCGCGACGCCCTGCGCCAGGGGCTGTCCCGCGGCAAGGTGGAATGCACCCTGCGCTTCGCCGAGGAGAACCTCCGCGGCAGCCTGCAAGTGGACCGCGAGCGGGCCACCCAACTGGTCGCCGCCGCCGAGGCGGTCGCCGCGCTGATCGAGCGCCCGGCGCCCCTCAACCCCCTGGAGGTGCTGGCCTGGCCGGGCGTGCTGGTGGCCGACGTGGCCGATCCCCAGGCGCTGAACCGGGACGCCCTGTCCCTGTTCGAGCAGGCCCTAGACGAACTCAAGGCCGGCCGCGCCCGGGAAGGCGCCGACCTGGCGCGGCTGATCGACGACCGGCTGGACACCATCGGTGCGGAAGTCGCCGCGCTGCGCGAACTGGTCCCGCAGATGCTCGCCGCCCATCGCCATCGGATCGTCGAGCGCTTCCGTGACATGCAGGCCGAGCTGGACCCGCAGCGGCTGGAACAGGAACTGGTGCTGCTGGCCCAGAAGAGCGACGTCGCCGAGGAGCTGGACCGACTCGACACCCATGTCGGCGAAGTGCGACGGGTGCTCAAGGCCGGTGGCGCCGCCGGCCGGCGCCTGGATTTCCTCATGCAGGAACTCAACCGCGAGGCCAACACCCTGGGCTCCAAGGCCTTCGACACCCGCAGCACCCAGGCGGCGGTCAACCTGAAGGTGCTCATCGAACAGATGCGCGAGCAGGTTCAGAACATCGAATGACGCGCCCCGACGCGCCGCTCCCCACCCTTCGACGCTTACCGGACAACCCGCCATGCCCACCACCATCGGCACCCTCTACATCATTTCCGCGCCCTCCGGCGCCGGCAAGACCAGCCTGGTCAAATCGCTGATCGACGTCGAGCCGCGCATCCGCGTCTCGGTGTCCCACACCACCCGGTCGATGCGCCCGGGCGAGCTGGACGGGGTGAACTATCACTTCGTCGACCGCGAGGGCTTCCTCTCCATGCTGGAGCGCAACGAATTCCTCGAGCACGCGGAAGTCTTCGGCAACCTCTATGGCACCTCCCAACGCTGGGTCGAGCAGACCCTGGCGGAAGGCTACGACCTGATCCTGGAGATCGACTGGCAGGGCGCCCAGCAGGTGCGCCGGCTGATGCCCCTGGCGAAGTCCATCTTCATCCTGCCGCCGACCCAGGAAGCCCTGCGTCACCGCCTGACCAAGCGTGGCCAGGACAGCGGCGAGGTGATCGAGCGGCGCATGCGCGAGGCGGTCAGCGAGATGAGCCACTACGTCGAGTACGACTACCTGGTGATCAACGACGACTTCGCCCACGCCCTGGATGACCTGCGGGCGATCTTCCGCTCCAACCAGTTGCTGCAGGGCGTCCAGCAGCAACGCCACGGCGGGTTGCTGAGCGAACTGCTGGCGTGAAATCAGCACTTCCCTTCGGGCTGGTGATTTTTTAGACTATCCAGTCCGCTCGCCCTCTCGGGCACAGCCTTATTCGCCTTCATTTTCCAGTTCTACGAGGAACACCATGGCTCGCGTCACCGTTGAAGACTGCCTGGATAACGTCGATAACCGCTTCGAACTGGTGATGCTCGCCACCAAGCGCTCCCGTCAACTGGCCACCGGCGGCAAAGAGCCGAAGGTCGCCTGGGAAAACGACAAGCCCACCGTGGTCGCCCTGCGCGAGATCGCCAGCGGCCTGGTGGACTACGACGTGATCGCCCAGGAAGAGATCGTCGAGGACGAGCCGATCTTCGCCGCCTTCGAGGACGAGTCCAGCGAGGCGCTCTGATTCGATGCCTGGTCGACGTGACGCGGAGCCGGACGGTCGCCGGCGGGGAGGCCAGCAGTGCCCAGCATAGACACGCTCGCCGACCGGCTCTCGTCCTACCTCGGCCCCGACCAGGTCGACCTGGTCCGCCGCGCCTATTTCTACGCCGAACAAGCCCACGACGGGCAGCGCCGGCGTAGCGGCGAGGCCTACGTCACCCACCCGCTGGCGGTCGCCAGCATCCTCGCCGACATGCACATGGACCATCAGAGCCTGATGGCCGCCATGCTGCACGACGTGATCGAGGACACCGGTATCGCCAAGGAAGCGCTGGTCACCCAGTTCGGCGAGACCGTCGCGGAGCTGGTGGACGGGGTCAGCAAGCTGACCCAGATGAACTTCGAGACCAAGGCCGAGGCCCAGGCCGAGAACTTCCAGAAGATGGCCATGGCCATGGCCCGGGATATCCGGGTGATCCTGGTGAAGCTGGCTGACCGCCTGCACAACATGCGCACCCTGGAAGTGCTGTCCGGCGAAAAACGCCGGCGCATCGCCAAGGAAACCCTGGAAATCTACGCCCCCATCGCCAACCGCCTGGGCATGCACAGCATGCGCGTGGAGTTCGAGGACCTGGGCTTCAAGGCCATGCACCCGATGCGCGCCGAGCGCATCCGCGCCGCGGTCCGGCGCGCCCGCGGCAACCGCAAGGAAATCGTCGGTCGCATCGAGGAATCCCTCACGCACTGCCTGGAACACGAGGGCATGCAGGGCGACGTGACCGGCCGCGAGAAGCACCTCTACAGCATCTACCGGAAGATGCGTGGCAAGCGCAAGGCGTTCAACGAGATCATGGACGTCTACGCCTTCCGCATCATCGTCGACAAGGTCGACACCTGCTACCGCGTGCTGGGCGCCGTGCACAACCTCTACAAGCCGCTGCCCGGCCGCTTCAAGGACTACATCGCGATCCCCAAGGCCAACGGCTACCAGTCGCTGCATACCACGCTGTTCGGCATGCACGGGGTGCCCATCGAGATCCAGATCCGCACCCACGAGATGGAGGAGATGGCCAACAACGGCATCGCCGCCCATTGGCTGTACAAGTCCAACGAGGAAGCGCCGAAGGCCAGCCACGCCCGCGCGCGGCAGTGGGTCAAGGGCGTGCTGGAGATGCAGCAGCGCGCCGGCAACTCCCTGGAATTCATCGAGAGCGTGAAGATCGACCTGTTCCCGGACGAGGTCTACGTGTTCACGCCCAAGGGCCGCATCATGGAGCTGCCCAAGGGCTCCACGGCGGTGGACTTCGCCTACGCAGTGCACACCGACGTCGGCAATACCTGCATCGCCTGCCGCATCGACCGCCGCCTGGCGCCGCTGTCGGAACCGCTGCAGAGCGGCGAGACGGTGGAGATCGTCAGCGCCCCCGGCGCACGCCCGAACCCGGCCTGGCTGAACTTCGTGGTCACCGGCAAGGCGCGCACCCATATCCGCCACGCCCTCAAGCTGCAGCGCCGCTCCGAGTCGGTGAACCTCGGCGAGCGCCTGCTGAACAAGGCCCTGGCCGGCTTCGACAGCCACCTGGAGCGGATTCCCGGCGACCGCCTGCAGGCGGCCCTGGTGGAGTACCGGCTGGACAGTCCGGAAGACCTGCTGGAAGACATCGGCCTGGGCAATCGCATGGCCTACGTGGTGGCCCGCCGCCTGCTTTCCAGCGACGGCGAGCAGGCCCACGGCAGCGAGGGCCCGCTGGCGATCCGCGGCACCGAGGGCCTGGTACTGAGCTATGCCAAGTGCTGCACGCCGATCCCCGGCGACCCCATCGTCGGCCACCTGTCGGCGGGCAAGGGCATGGTGGTGCACCTGGAAAGCTGCCGGAACATCGAGGACGTGCGCAACAACCCGGAGAAGTGCATCCAGCTGTCCTGGGCCAAGGACGTCACCGGCGAATTCAACGTCGAGCTGCGGGTCGAGCTGGAGCACCAGCGCGGCCTGATCGCGCTGCTGGCCAGCAGCGTCAACGCCGCCGACGGCAACATCGAGAAGATCAGCATGGACGAGCGCGACGGCCGCATCAGCGTCGTCCAGCTGGTGGTCAGCGTGCACGACCGGGTGCACCTGGCCCGTGTGATCAAGAAGCTGCGCGCCCTCAAGGGCGTCGTCCGCATCACCCGCGTGCGCGCCTGATCGGCGGGCACGCGCTCCGAACGGAAGGCTCCGTTCGCCCCCACCCCTCTCACAAGGAGTCAGCATGTCCAAGACTGTGATCAATACCGAGAACGCACCCGCCGCCATCGGCACCTATTCCCAGGCGATCAAGGCCGGCAACACCGTCTACCTGTCCGGGCAGATTCCCCTGGACCCGAAGACCATGGAGCTGGTGGACGGCTTCGAGGCTCAGACCGTGCAGGTGTTCGAGAACCTCAAGGCGGTGGCCGAGGCGGCCGGCGGCGCCCTCAAGGACATCGTCAAGCTGAACATCTTCCTCACCGACCTCAGCCACTTCGCCACGGTCAACGAGATCATGGGCCGCTACTTCCAGCAGCCCTACCCGGCCCGCGCCGCCATCGGCGTGGCCGCGCTGCCGCGCGCTTCCCAGGTCGAGATGGACGCCATCCTGGTTCTCGAGTGATGGAACGGGCGGGGGCCCACGGCCCCCGCCCGCCGCAACGGATGCTCCCCATGCGTGACTGCCTTTCCCTGCTGCTCTGCAGCCTCGTGCTGGCCGGCTGCGCCAGCAAACCCCAGGACCCCAGCGGGGTCTGGATCAACCAGGCCGCCATCGACGCCGCCCGCGAGAGCGGCAAGCTGCGCGAATCCCTGCAGGCCTATGGCCCCACCTTCGAATGGCGCCTGGATACCGCGACGGGCCGCGCCGACGGCACCAACGGTTTCGAGACCGCCAATGGACGACTGAGCGCCGACCCGGCGACCAGCAACCGCTGGCGCGTCGACCTCGACGACCAGGGTCAGGACGCCCTGCACCTGGACGGCGCGCAACTGGTGCAGGAAGCCAGCCCTCACCTGCCGGAACAGCGCTTCGCCCGGCCAAGTCGCAGTGTCCCGGCCAACGCGCCCCTGGGCAGCGGTTTCGAGGAAGCGCTGTACGCGGCCTTCCTGGGCGGCGACTGGATCATCCGCGAGGGCAACGGCGAAGGCGGGCGGGTACGCTTCGGCGCCGACGGCAGCCTCGAAGGCCTGCCCGGGGCGGATCGCTACGCCCTGTGCCTGGCGGGCGACTGCGCCTCCACCAGCGAGGAACACGACAGCCTCTGGCTGCAGCAGGGCAACCAGGGCGCGCCGTGGATCTTCACGCGCCAGGGCGACACGCTGGAAATCTTCGCCGCGGTGAACCGCGCCCAGCAGGACGAGATCCCGGACCTGGTGCCCGGCCCCCGCCGCTGGCTGCTGCGCCGCGACTGACGCCCGCGCTCCTTCAGTCCTCCGCGAGGATCGCCTCGTAGCCCTCGCGGTAACTGGGATACCGGGGCCGCCAGCCGAGGGCGCGCGCCCGGGCGTTGGAACAGCGCTTGCTGCCCGCCCGGCGCACCGTTTCCTCGTCCGACCAGTGCTGCACGCCCAGGCGCTGGCGCAGCCAGTCCATCACCTCGTGCAGCGGCGCCGGGGCGTCGTCCACCCCCAGGTAACAGTCCTCCAGGGCCACGCCGCGACGATCCGCCTGCAGCAGGAACGCCAGCAGCCCGGCGGCATCGTCCACGTGGATGCGATTGGCATACAGTGGCGGCTCCCGGGTCACGCGGTAGCCTTCGCGCACCTGGCGCAGCAACCACTCCCGACCCGGCCCGTAGAGGCCGGTGAGACGCACCACGGACGCCGGCACCGGCGCGCCCAAGGCCAGCGCCTCGGCCTCGCGCATGAGCTGCCCGGAGTAGCGCGCGGCCAGTGCCGGCGAGGTTTCGTCGATCCATTCGCCCTCGCGCTGGTCATACACCCCACTGCTGGACACGAACAGCAGCCGCTTCGGCCGCTGCCCGTGGGCCTGCAGCCAGGCCAGTACGTGGCGCAGGCCGTCGACGTAGGCGGACCGGTAGCCAGCCTGGTCGTGGCGGCTGGCGGCCGCGCTGTACACCACGTAGTCCAACGGGCCGCCGGGCCAGGCGGTCGGGCAGGCGTCGCGCTCCAGGTCGCCGGCCACCGGCAGCACGCCCTCGGGCAGGGCAGCGATGGTCCGGCGCAGGCCGTACACCCGCCAACCCTCGGCCATCAGGCGCGTGGCCAGGCGGCCCCCGACATCGCCGCAGCCGGCGATCAACAAGGAAGGCATCGTCATGGAAAGGACTCCGGGAAAACAGCCAGCATGCCAGGTGCACCGCCATCGGGACACCGCCGCACCCGGCGGTTTGGTGATGGCACCATCATATCCCTGTTACAAACAAGAATTACTTGCAATAATAACTGCCCTTCGTGCCATCGCCTGCCCGTCAACCGCCGCGATGGACAATCGATTTCCTCCTCAATCAGGTCCGGCCCGCATGAACTCTCTCGCCTCACGTGCCCTGCCCCTCTCGTTCCTCCCTTCCCGCGTCGTGCGGCTCTTCGCGGCGCTGTGCCTCGGGCTGCTGATCCCCGCCGGCGCCATGGCCGATGCCGCGGCCCCCGCGCCCGCAGCGGCCCCCGAGAGCACCCCGGCAACGCCGACCGCCACGCCCGCGGTGCCCGCCGCCACCGGCGAAGCGCCGGCCACGGCGCCGGTGGAGACAGCGCCTGCCGCGCCGACCGCGGACGCCTCGGTCCCGGTGGCCGAAGCCGACGACCAGCCGGGCCTCGCCCATGACCTGTCGCCCTGGGGTATGTACCAGAACGCCGATATGGTGGTGAAAGGTGTGATGATCGGCCTGGCCATCGCCTCGGTCCTCACCTGGACCGTCTGGCTGGCCAAGGGCATCGAGCTGATCGCCGCCAAGCGCCGCCTGCGCCGCGAGCTGCTGGCGCTGAAATCCGCCCGCACCCTGAGCGAAGCCGGCGAGAAGGCCGACCGCGCCGGCAGCTTGTCGCGGCTGCTGGTGCACGACGCCCTGGAAGAAGTGAAGCTGTCCGCCAGCGTCCGCGAGCGCGAAGGTATCAAGGAGCGGGTCAGCTTCCGCCTGGAGCGTCTGGTGGCCGCCAGCGGCCGGCGCATGAGCCAGGGCACCGGGGTGCTCGCCACCATCGGCTCCACCGCCCCCTTCGTCGGCCTGTTCGGTACCGTCTGGGGGATCATGAACAGCTTCATCGGCATCGCCCGCTCCCAGACCACCAACCTCGCCGTGGTCGCCCCCGGCATCGCCGAAGCGCTGCTGGCCACCGCCATGGGCCTGGTGGCGGCGATCCCCGCGGTGGTCATCTACAACGTCTTCGCCCGCTCCATCGCCGGCTACAAGGCCCAGGTGGCGGATGCCTCCGCCCAGGTGCTGCTGCTGGTGAGCCGCGACCTCGACCAGTTGCCGGCCGAGCGCAATTCCCAACCACACATGGTGAAAGTGGGCTGAGACATGGGACTGCATCTGAACGAAGGCGGCGACGACCTCGCCGAAGTGCATGACATCAACGTCACCCCCTTCATCGACGTGATGCTGGTACTGCTGATCATCTTCATGGTGGCCGCGCCCCTGGCGACGGTGGACGTGAAGATCGACCTGCCGGCCTCCACCGCCAAGCCCGCGCCCCGGCCGGACAAGCCGATCTACCTCAGCATCAAGGAAAACCATGAGCTGTTCCTGGGGGAGAACGCGGTGACCAAGGAGGGCGTCGGCCCGGCCCTGGACCAGCTGACCCACGGCGACAAGGACAAGACGGTGTTCGTCCGCGGCGACAAGGGCGTCGAATACGCCACCCTGATGGAAGTCATGGATGCCCTGCGCGGCGCCGGCTACCTGAAGATCGGCCTGGTCGGGTTGGAGACGGTCGGCCGATGACCGGAACCCGCAAGCTGGTGCAGTGGGCCGTCAGCCTGCTGCTGATCGTCGGCCTGCACCTGGGATTGGCCTACTGGACGATGTTCTGGCACGTGGAGGCGCAGCCCATCGAGCTGCCGCCGGCGGCCATGATGATCGAGCTGGAGCCGCTGCCGCCGGCCGCGCCCAAGCCGGCACCCCCGCCGCCGCCGGAGGTGGTGCCGGAGGAACCGGAGCCGCTGCCCAAGCTGGTGGAGGCGCCGAAGCCCACCATCGCCATCCCGCCCAAGCCGAAACCCAAGCCCAAGCCGAAGCCGCCCAAGCCGGTCGAGCCCAAGCCGCCGGTGAAACCGCAGCCGGAGCCCCAGCCGCCCGAGGAAGCGCCACCGGCGCCGGTGGCCGAGGTGGACGAAAAGGCCGCGGCGCCCCAGCAGGCGGCGATCAGCACGCCGTCCAAGGCCGAGGTGACCTGGCAGAGCAAGCTGCTGGCCCACCTGAGCCGCTACAAGCGCTACCCGGAGGACGCGCGCCGGCGCGGCTTCGAAGGGGTGAACCGCCTGCGCTTCGTGGTGGACGCCGAGGGCAAGGTGCTGTCCTACTCCCTGGTCAGCAACTCCGGCAGCGCGTCCATCGACCGCGCCACCCTGGAGATGATCCGCCGCGCCCAGCCGCTGCCGCCCCCGCCCGCGGAGCTGCTGAACAACGGCAGCCTGGAAGTGGTGGCGCCCTTCGTCTATTCCCTGGAGCGCGGCCGCCGCTGAGGCCCGCCCGGGCACGCAACCGGTCGCACGGACGCGACCGGCGCCCTCTGGTTGGTTCCATTGACTCGACCCGCTATGCTTGGGGCACTTCAATGGACGCACGCTATGACCCTCACCGAACTGCGCTACATCGTCACCCTCGCCCAGGAGCAGCACTTCGGGCGTGCCGCCGAGCGCTGCCATGTCAGCCAGCCCACCTTGTCCGTGGGGGTGAAGAAGCTGGAGGACGAGCTGGGGGTACTGATCTTCGAGCGCAGCAAGAGCGCGGTGCGCCTGACCCCCGTGGGCGAAGGCATCGTCGCCCAGGCGCAGAAGGTGCTGGAACAGGCCCAGGGCATCCGCGAACTGGCCCAGGCCGGCAAGAACCAGCTCACCGCCCCCCTCAAGGTGGGCGCCATCTACACCGTCGGCCCCTACCTGTTCCCGCACCTGATCCCGCAGTTGCACCGGGTCGCGCCGCAGATGCCGCTGTATATCGAGGAAAACTTCACCCACGTGCTGCGGGACAAGCTGCGCACCGGTGAACTGGACGCCATCATCATCGCGCTGCCGTTCAACGAAGCCGACGTCCTGACCAAGACCCTCTACGACGAGCCCTTCTACGTGCTGATGCCGGCCGATCACAGCTGGACGGCGCGCAAGACCATCGACGCCGAGTTGCTCAACGACAAGAGCCTGCTGCTGCTGGGCGAAGGTCACTGCTTCCGCGACCAGGTTCTGGAAGCCTGCCCGGCGACCCGCCGCAGCGAGGACGCCGCCAAGCACACCACGGTGGAGTCCAGCTCCCTGGAGACCATCCGCCACATGGTGGCCTCCGGCCTGGGCGTGTCGATCCTGCCGTTCTCGGCGGTGGACAGCCACCACTACGCCCCGGGGGTCATCGAGATCCGCCCGCTGACCCCGCCGGTGCCCTACCGCACCGTGGCCATCGCCTGGCGCGCCAGCTTCCCGCGGCCGCGCGCCATCGAGGTGCTGGCCGACTCCATCCGCCTGTGCTCCGTGGCCCGCCCGCCTGCCCTGCGGGAAGAACCGCAGCCGGCATGACCGAACTCGCCCAGGTGCCGGTCACCGCCCTCAAGGGAGTGGGGGCGGCACTGGCCGAGAAGCTCGCCAAGGTGGGCCTGGAAACCCTGCAGGACGTGCTGTTCCACCTGCCGCTGCGCTACCAGGACCGCACCCGCATCGTGCCCATCGGCGCCCTGCGCCCGGGACAGGACGCGGTGGTGGAAGGCGTGGTGGCGGGGGCCGACGTGGTCATGGGCCGGCGCCGCAGTCTGCTGGTGCGCCTGCAGGACGGCAGCGGCACCCTCAGCCTGCGCTTCTACCATTTCAACCAGGCCCAGAAGGACGCCCTGAAGCGCGGTACCACCCTGCGCTGCTACGGCGAAGTGCGCCCCGGCGCCTCCGGGCTGGAGATCTACCACCCGGAATACCGCGCCCTGAACGGCAGCGAGCCACCGGCGGTGGAGCAGACCCTGACGCCCATCTACCCCACTACCGAAGGGCTGACCCAGCTGCGCCTGCGCCAGCTCAGCCAGCAGGCGCTGGCCCGCCTCGGCCCCCATAGCCTGCCGGACTGGCTGCCCGAGGAGCTGGCCAGGGACTACCGCCTGGGCGCCCTCGACCAGGCCCTGCGCTACCTGCACCGGCCGCCGGCGGATGCCGACCTGGAAGAACTGGCCGAGGGCCGCCACTGGGCCCAGCATCGCCTGGCGTTCGAGGAACTGCTCACCCACCAGCTGTCCTTGCAGCGCCTGCGGGAAAGCGTGCGCGCCCAGCGGGCGCCGGCGCTGCCGCCGGCGTCCCGCCTGCCGGCGCGGTTCCTCGACAACCTGGGCTTCGCCCCCACCGGCGCCCAGCGCCGGGTCGGCGCGGAGATCGCCTACGACCTCAGCCAGGGCGAGCCGATGCTGCGCCTGGTCCAGGGCGACGTGGGCGCCGGCAAGACCGTGGTGGCCGCCCTCGCCGCCCTGCAGGCCCTGGAGGCCGGCTACCAGGTGGCGCTGATGGCGCCCACGGAAATCCTCGCCGAGCAGCACTTCCTCACCTTCAGCCGCTGGCTGGAACCCCTGGGCATCGAGGTGGCCTGGCTGGCCGGCAAGCTCAAGGGCAAGGCCCGCGCCGCGGCCCTGGAGCGGATCGCCGGCGGCGCGCCGATGGTGGTGGGCACCCACGCGCTGTTCCAGGACGAGGTGCGCTTCCAGCGCCTGGCCCTGGTGATCATCGACGAGCAGCACCGCTTCGGCGTGCAACAGCGCCTGGCCCTGCGCCGCAAGGGCATCGACGGTCGGCTCTGCCCGCACCAGCTGATCATGACCGCCACGCCGATCCCGCGAACCCTGGCCATGAGTGCCTACGCCGACCTGGACACCTCGATCCTCGATGAACTGCCCCCCGGGCGTACCCCGGTGAACACCCTGGTGATCGCCGACAGCCGCCGCCCGGAAGTGATCGAGCGGGTGCGTATCGCCTGCCGCGAAGGGCGCCAGGCCTACTGGGTCTGCACCCTCATCGAGGAATCCGAGGAGCTCACCTGCCAGGCCGCCGAGACCACCTTCGAGGAACTCGGCGCGGCCCTGGGCGAGCTGCGGGTGGGGCTGATCCACGGCCGCATGAAGCCGGCGGAGAAGGCCGAGGTGATGGCCGCGTTCAAGGGCGGCGCGCTGCAGCTGCTGGTGGCCACCACGGTGATCGAGGTGGGGGTGGACGTACCCAACGCCAGCCTGATGATCATCGAGAACCCCGAGCGCCTCGGCCTCGCCCAGTTGCACCAGCTGCGCGGCCGGGTCGGCCGCGGCAGCGCCGCCAGCCACTGCGTGCTGCTCTACCACGCGCCGCTGTCCCAGCTCGGCCGCGAGCGCCTGGGGATCATGCGCGAGACCTGCGACGGCTTCGTCATCGCCGAGAAGGACCTGGAGCTGCGCGGCCCGGGCGAGATGCTCGGCACCCGCCAGACCGGTCTGCTGCAGTTCAAGGTGGCCGACCTGATGCGCGACGCCGACCTGCTGCCGGCGGTGCGCGACGCCGCCCAGGCGCTGCTGGCGCGCTGGCCGCAACATGTGGCGCCCCTGCTGGAACGCTGGCTGCGCCAGGGGCAGCAGTACGGCCAAGTGTGACGCCGGTCACAACAACGCCGGTCAGGCCGGCGGCCCCGCGGGAGGACGTCTGGTTATACTCCAGACGAACGCCTGCCGCCGGACGCCTCCATGACTGAACTCGCCCTCGCCCCGGACAATGCCGCCCAGCCTCCCGCGGTGATCCAGCAACTCCTGGAGCGGCTCGGCGTCGCCTACACGGTGCGCCCGGAGACCGCCGACCTGCCGGCGGAGCGGCGCCTGCAGGCGGTGCTGCTGGACGATGCCGTGGGCGCCCTGCTGGTGCTGTTCCCCCGCGACCAGTTGCTGGACCTTAACCGCCTGGCCGAGCTCACCGGCCGCAAGCTCACCGCGGTCAAGCCGGAACGCCTGGAGCGGATGCTGGGCAAGCACGGCCTGGCCGACCTGCCGGGGCTGCCGCCCCTGACCAGTTCGCCCTGTCTCTACGACGAGCGCCTGCTGCAGGCGCCGTCGCTGCTGGTCGAGTCCGGCCAGCGCGGCGTGTTGCTGGAGATCGCCGGCGAGGCCTACCGGACGCTGCTGGGCAAGGCCAGCGCGGCGCGCTTCGGTGAGCCGGTGAGCAAAATCCGGCCGAACCTGGACCGCCCCGACGACGACCGCGCGGAAATCACCCAGGCGGTGCAGGCCTTCACCGCCCGGCGCATCCAGCAGCGCCTGGAAGAGACCATCGAGATCCCGCCGCTGCCGGAAACCGCCCAGCGCATCATCAAGCTGCGGGTGGACCCCAACGCCACGGTGGACGACATCACCGGCGTGGTGGAGACCGACCCGGCCCTCGCCGCCCAGGTGGTGAGCTGGGCCGCCTCGCCCTACTACGCGGCGCCGGGCAAGATCCGCTCGGTGGAGGACGCCATCGTCCGTGTGCTGGGCTTCGACCTGGTGATCAACCTGGCCCTGGGCCTGGCCCTGGGCAAGACCCTCAGCCTGCCCAAGGACCAGCCGCAGCAGGCGACGCCCTACTGGCAGCAGTCCATCTACACCGCCGCGGTGATCGAGGGCCTGACCCGGGCGATGCCCCGGGCGCTGCGCCCGGAAGCCGGCCTGACCTACCTGGCAGGGCTCCTGCACAACTTCGGCTACCTGGTCCTGGCCCACGTGTTCCCGCCGCACTTCTCGCTGATCTGCCGGCACCTGGAGGTCAATCCGCACCTGCCCCACAGCTACATCGAGCAGCACCTGCTGGGGATCACCCGGGAACAGATCGGCGCCTGGCTGATGCGCTTCTGGGATATGCCGGAGGAGCTGTCCACCGCCCTGCGCTTCCAGCACGACCCCCACTACGACGGCCCCCACGCCGCCTACCCGAACCTGGTGTGCCTGGCGGTGAACCTGCTGCGGGAACGGGGCATCGGCAACGGCCCGCGGTTGCCCGTGCCGCCCGCCCTCTACGAACGCCTGGAGCTGACGCCGGCGAAGGCCCAGGAAGCGGTGAACAAGGTACTGGAGGCAGAGGCCGCGCTGCGGGACCTAGCCCAGCAGTTCAACGGCCCCACGGCCTGAGGACCGCCCCTCAGGGCGTGGCGGGTTCCGCCAGCCGCGCCCGGCGCGCGGCGAACAGCGCCGGCAGGCTGGCCACGCTGGCGTCCAGCAGGGCGGTCACCGCCGGTTGCTCGTACAGCTCGGCATACGCCTGCACCTGGTCGCTGGGCATCTGCCGGTAGGCATACAGCATGAAGGATTCCACGGCCTGGGCGCTGGAGGTCTGCAGCGCCTGGGCCTGCTCGGCCGTGCGCGCGCCCAGGGTGGCCTCGTCCAGGTGCTCGCCCCGGGCCTGCAGGGCCGCCAGGGCCTGGGTCTTGCCCACCTCGTAGCGCAGCAGCGCCGCCAGGCGCGTGGTATGGGCCGCGCTGTCCAGGCGACGCACCAGGGCCAGCCGCTCCGGGCGTGGAGGCCGGCTGTCCAGCTGGCTGCGGTAGGTGGCGAGACCCTCGCCGTTGCCGACGCTGCGCTCGGCCTCGGTGAAACGCTGGGCCAGGGGGCTGTCCAGCAGCGTCTCGGCCTGCTGCGCCTGGTCGGCCGGCAGGCGGGCGGCCACGGCGGCGGCCAGGTCCTGGCACAGCGCGGCAGCCTCGAACACCTCACCCAGCCGGGCCTGCTGCGCTGGCGGCATGCCCCGTTGCGCCAGGGGCGCGCTCTGCTCGCAGAGCAGTTCCAGGCCGGCGAGGCGGAACAGACGGCGGTAGCCGTCGTCGGCCGGAGCGGCCTGGGTGGTCGAGGCGAACAGGGCGGGAACCGCCGCACAGGCGAGGAACAGCGGGAGCAGGGTGCGGGCGCGCATGACAGGGCCTTCCAATGGGAAACCCGACCAGCCTAGCGAAAGCCTTTCGCGCCCACCAGCGGGCCGGCGGCGAAGCGTGCGCCAGGTCCCGCCGGGATGCCGCCGGGGGGCGAAACGGCGGGCGCCGGGCCCGGCCGATGGGGCTCAGGCGGCCTTCTGTTCCACAGGCTTCTTTTTCTTCTTCGGCGCCAGGTACTTGGTCAGCCCCTGGAACCAGATCACCAGCGCCGGGTTGCCCTGGATCTGGATGTCCTTGTTCTGGATGCCCTGCATGAAGGCCAGCTGCTTATTCTTGGCCGTGAAGGTGGCGAACCCGTAGGCGCCGTCCTTGAAGCCGAGGGCGAAGTCAGGGTCCTTGTAGGCGCCGCCTTTGCTCACTACCCGCTGGTCGCGGACGATGTAGTGGCGGGCGATGCGCCCGTCCAGGGTGTGCAGCTGGAAAACCAGGTCCTTGCCCGCCAGTTGCTGCTGGAAGCCCGGATCGACGCGGCTGGCCTTGGCCATCAGACGACCCATCATCCACAGGAGAAAACGGAATTTCATTGCGCGCGGCCTCGATTGGGTTGCGAATGGCGGCGCATTGTAGCGGTTTGCCGCGACGACTACAGCCCGTACACACCGCGCGGCAGAGCCTGTGGTCGGCTGGCGGTGCGTGCTGGGCGGGGCTCGTTGGGCGGCCCCCTGGGCGGCTCCCCCTGGCGACGACCCCGAGTCGGTCCAGGGGGAAACGCTCAGGGGATGCACCTCAGTTGACGGCGTCGCGCAGAGACTTGCCCGGTTTGAAGGCCACGGTGTTGCTGGCCTTGATCTTCACCGGCTCGCCGGTCTGCGGGTTCTTCCCGGTGCGGGCGCCCCGGTGGCGCTGGACGAAGGTGCCGAAACCGACCAGGGTGACGCTGTCCTTGCGGTTCAGCGCGCCGGTGATCTCGTCGAGCATGGCATTGAGGACGCGATTGGCCTGGTCGCGGGTGATATCAGCCTTTTCCGCGATGACGGCGGCAAGTTCCGGTTTACGCATAGAAGCCTCTTTGACGGTTTGTTGTTGTTGTGTCCGTGCTGCCGGGGGTACGACGGCGGGGCGCCGTAACAGCTCTGCGCTGCGGCAGACCCGGGGGAGGATGGCACGCCTGCCGGGGCCACGCCAGTCTCGCCGGGCGTCCGCGGACGGATGTCCGCGGCAAATGTGCCAGGATGCGCCGCGATCAGGCCAGGAGCGCCGGCAGCTCGCGGTTCAGCGCCAGTTTCTCCTGCACCGCCGCGCCGGTCAGGGCGTAGCCCAGCAGGCGCCCTTCGGCATCCCGGAACAGCGCGCGAATGTCCGCGCCCTGGCCTTCTTCCTGCCAGGCGCCGTGGGCGCCATGGGGCGGCGGCGAGACCACCAGCGGGCAGGCCGGGGTCTTCACGGTAACCGGCATCGGCCCGTAGCCCACCGGGGTCGGGGTACCGGCCAGGGTCCGCGCCAGGGCCCGGGCGCAGGCCATCAGCGGCATCACGTAGAGCAGGTTGAGGCCGTCCACCTCGGCGCAGTCGCCCAGGGCGTGGATGTTGGCGTGGGAGGTGCGCAACAGCCGATCCACCTCGATACCGCGGTTGATCCGCAGGCCGGCGGCAGCGGCGAGGTCGGTGCGCGGGCGCAGGCCCACCGCCGACAGCACCAGGTCGCAGGCGATCCGCGTGCCGTCGGACAGGTGCGCGTCCAGGCCCTCGCCGTGGCGCTCCACGCGGCTCAACACCGGTCCCAGGTGGAAGCGCACGCCCAGGGCTTCCAGGCCACCGCGCACCGCCGCGGCCGCCGCCGGCGGCAGCAGGGTCGGCATGACCTGCTCGCAGGGTGCCACCACGTCCACCTCCAGGCCGCCCAGGCTGAGGTCGTTGGCGAATTCGCAGCCGATCAGCCCGGCGCCCAGCACCAGCACCCGGCGCTTGCCGGCCGCCGCGACGCGAAAGCGTGCGTAGTCCTCCAGGTCGTTGAGCGGGTACACCGCGTCGATGCCATCGCCCTGCAGCGGCACGCGGATCGGCTCGGCGCCCCAGGCCAGCACCAGGTCGCGGTAGGGCACCGCCTCCTCGCCGATCCACAGGCGCCGGTGCCCCGGGTCGATGCCGGTGACCCGGGTGTGGGTGCGAATTTCCGCCCGCAGCTGGTCGGCCATGGCGCCGGCCTCGGCCATGCTCAGGCCGTCGGCGTCCTTGGCCTTGCCGAAGCCGGTGGACAGCATCGGCTTGGAATAGGAGCGGCCGTCGTCCGCGCTGATCAGCAGCAGCGGCGTCTCGCTGTCCAGCTTGCGGAATTCCTTGGCCAAGGTGTAGCCGGCCAGGCCGGTCCCGACGATCACCAGGGGTGCGTTCATCTTTCCTCCCACGAACACGATGGCCGCCGCGGCGCGGCGGGCCAGTCGGCGACCCTACCCCAAGGCCGCCGCCTGCGCCAAGGTCGTGGTCAGAACAGGTCGAGCTGGGCCGGCCCGGCGGCCGCAGGCGGCTCGGCGGGGGCCGCCCCGGGCGGTGCATCCGCCGGGACATCCCGCGCCAGGCGCCGGGCCAGGCCGGCGGCGCGCTCGGCCCGGTGGCTGACCGCTTCCTCCAGGCGCGCCGGCAGGCCCCAGATTTCCACCCGCCGCCGTGCCCGGGTGATGCCGGTGTAGAACAGCGCGCGGCTGAGCAGCGGGCTGGGCTGCTCCGGCAGCGCCAGCAGCACCTCGTCGAATTCCGAGCCCTGGCTCTTGTGCACGGTCATGGCGAACGCGCTGTCGTGGCTCGGCAGGCGCGCCGGGGCAAAGCGCCGGTAGCCCTGTTCGCCCTCGAAGAACACCGCCAGCCCGCCGGCGGTGGCCAGGCACAGGCCGACGTCGCCGTTGTACAGGCCCAGGGCGTAGTCGTTCTGACGGACCATCACCGCCCGCCCCGGGTACCAGCGCTCCCGCTGGGCCACGCCGAGGCGCCGCTTGAGGCGCGTCTCCAGGCCCTCGTTGAGCCCGGCCACGCCCCAGGGGCCTTCGCGCTGGGCGGTGAGGGCGCGGAAGCCGGCGAAGGCGGCGAAGGCCGTCGCCGGGTCGCCGCTCCGGGCCGCCGCCAGGTACGCCGCGTAGCCCCGTTCGAGCCGGTCCAGCAAGGCGGAGGCCACCGGCGCCGGGTTCCAGCCCAGGTCGTCGCGGCCTTCGCGCAGCAGGGCGAGCACCGCCGTCGGGTCGCCGCTGTTGATTCGCCGCGCCAGCTCGCCGATGCCGCTGTCGCCGGCAAAGCGGTGGCTGTGGGCGAGCAGCACCACCGCGCTGCCCAGGCGCGAGCCGGGCGCTTCCGTCGGCACCGGCTGACCGGTCAGGCGCTGCAGGGCCTCGGCGGTGGCCGGGTCGAAGCCGCGCCCCTCGCACAGCTCGGCGAACACCGCGCCGGCTTCCACCGCGGAGAGCTGGTCCTTGTCCCCCAGGAGGATCAGCCGCGCCCCGGGCGGCAGGGCGTCCAGCAGCTTGGCCATCAGCGCCAGGTCGACCATGGAGGCTTCGTCCACCACCAGCACGTCCAGGGCCAGGGGGTTGCCGGCGTGGTGGCGCACCTGGGGGCTGTCGCCGCGGCTGCCCAGCAGGCGGTGCAGGGTCTGGGCCTCCTCGGGCAGGGCTGCGCGCACCGCGTCGTCCACCGGCAGCGTGGCCTTGGCGCCGCGGATCGCCTCGGCCATGCGCGCCGCGGCCTTGCCGGTGGGCGCGGCCAGGCCGATGGCCAGGCGCGAGGGGGCCTCGGCCTGTTGCTCCAGCAGGGCCGCCAGCAGGCGCACCACGGTGGTGGTCTTGCCGGTGCCGGGCCCGCCGGAAATCACTGCCAGGCTGCAACGCACCGCCTGGGCGGCGGCCAGGCGCTGCCAGTCCGGGCGCTCGGCGTTGGCGGCGAACAGCCTTGCCAGGGAGTCGGCCAGGCGCGCCTCGTCCAGCGCCGGGCGCTCGGCGTGGCGGGCCAGCAGCTGCGCGGCCAGGGCGCGCTCGTAGGCGTGGTAGCGGGCCAGGTAGAGACGGTCGTCGTCCAGCACCAGGGGCGCGAAACCGCCGGGCGCAGCCACCAGGGGCGAGGCCGCCAGCAGCGCGCGCCAGGCCTCCAGGGGCGGCACGTGCAGGCCGCCACCCTCCTCGGTGAATACCGCCTGGCCGGCCAGGGGCGCCAGGGGCAGGCAGACGTCGCCGTTGGCCAGGGCCGCGCAGCAAAGCGCCGCGGCAGCCAGCACGGGCTCCGGTGCCTCGGGGTCTAGGCGCAGCAGGCTGTCGACGAAGGCCCGCTCCAGGGCGCCCAGGGGCAGGGCGGCGAGGCTCATGGGCTGCCCTCGTCGAACAGGCGCTCCAGGGCGTCCAGCAGGCTGTCACGGGGGCGCTGGAAGTACACCCCGGCCTCGGGCATGCCGCGCAGGAACAGGTAATAGGCGCCGCCCAGGCGCGCGTCGCTGAAGTCCGCCAGGCGCAGGCGCAGGAAGCGCCGCAGCGCCACCAGGTAGATCAGGTACTGCAGGTGATAGTGCTCCGCGGCGATGGCCTGCTCCAGACGTTCGCCGCCGTAGTGGCTGGCGTCGGGGCCGAGCCAGTTGGACTTGTAGTCGGCGATGTACCAGCGCCCGGCATGCTCGAAGGTGAGGTCGATGAAGCCCTTCATGAAGCCTTTCAGGCGGTCGAACTCCAGGCGCTCGGCGGCCAGCCGCATGGGCGTCGGCAGGCCGTGGGCGGGGTCGGCCAGCAGGGTGCGCAGCGCCGCCACGTCGAGCCCGGCCACCGGGAAAGTGAAGCCCAGCTCCGGCAGCCGCCGCGCCGGGTCCAGGGTCGACAGGCGCAGGCCGTGGCCGTCCAGGTCGGTGTCCAGCACCCGTTGCAGGTGGGCGCTGGCGATCTCGCCCCAGTGCTCCGGCAGGCCATGACCTTTCAGGTGGGTGGCAACCAGGGCCGGCAGCTCGCCCTCGCCGCGCACCCAGTCCTCGAGGATCGCGTGCAGGCAGGTGCCGGCCCGGGCACCCCGCGGGAAAGCGTAGAAGCCCTCGCCGGGCTCGATGGCCGCCGGCACCGCCAGGGCGTCGCGGTCCGGGGCTTCCTGGTGCATCCCGGCGGCCAGGCCGGAGAAACTGCCGATGCGCCAGGCGCTGTGCAGGGTGCGCGTCAGGCGCGCCAGGGGCGCCGGCGGTGCGGCGCGTTCCTCGCCCTGGGCGCGGGCTTCTTCCTCCAGCGGCGCCACCACCGCCAGTTGGCCGTCGCTGTCGGCCGCCAGGGCGTCCAGCTCGGCGCGCAAGCCGGCGCCGTCCAGGTCCGCCAGGTGCGCGGCGAGGCGCGCCAGCAGGGCCTCGCCATCCAGGTGACGGCCGTGCAGCAGCCAGGCCAGGGCGCTGCTGTGCAGGCCCTCTTCGGGCAGGCCGCCGTCGGCCCTGGGTTTGGGCGCCGCCACCGGTCCCCAGTGCAGCCACAGCCGGTCGCGGGCTCGGGTCAGGGCCACGTAGGCCAGGCGCAGGCGCTCGGCGAAGCGCTCGTGGCGGGCCACCTGGCGGCGGGCGTCCAGTTGGTCGCTGCCCAGGTCCAGCAGCGGCGTGCCGTCCTCGGCATGGCAGGTGATGTCTTCTTCCCGGCGCAGCAGGGCGCCGTCCCAGAGGAACGGGCAGAACACCAGCGGGTACTCCAGGCCCTTGCTGGTGTGCACGGTGACGATCTGTACCCGCTCGGCATCGCTCTCCAGGCGCAGCAGCGCGTCCTCGCCGTGCTGGTCGGCACCGCGCTGGGCGTCGAACCACGCCAGCAGGGGTTCCAGGCCCGGGCGCAGCAGGCTCTCCGCCTGCAGCAGCTCGGCCAGGTGCAGCAGGTTGGTCAGGCGCCGCTCGCCGTCCGGCAGGGCGATCAGCCGCTCCGCCACCCCCTGCTCGTCGAGCCAGGCGCGGAAGGCGCGCATGAAGCCTTGCTGCTGCCAGAGCTGGTGGTAGCGCTCGGCGCTTTCCCGCTCGGCGTCCCAGGCCAGTTCGTCGTCCTGGCAACGCGCCAGGTGCGCGGCGTCGCGGCCCAGCAGGCGGCTGGCCAGGGCGTAGCGCAGGACTCCTTCGCGGCCCGGCTCGGCGTAGGCGGCGAGCACCGCGCCGAGGGCCTCGGCTTCCTCGCTGTGCCAGACGCTGTCGCGCGCGCGGCGCACGCTGGGCACGCCGCGGGCCGCCAGTTCGGCGGCCACCGCCGCGGCCTGGCGGTGACTGGCTACCAGCACCGCGATGTCGCCGCCGCGCAGGGGCGTGCGGGCGCCGTCCTGCTCGAAATAGGCGCTGCCGGCGGCGCTGGCCGCCAGCAGCGCGGCGATCCGCCGGGCGCTGTCCCGGGCCACCCGTTCACCGGCCTCGCCCTTGCCCAAGGGCTCGTCACCGAGCCAGACCAGCTCCAGCGGCGCCCCCGCGTCCGGCAGTACCAGGCGCGCCCGGGGCCGTTCGCTGGCGCCCACCGGCGGGTAGAGCAGGCCCGCCTCGGCGAAGGGCAGCGGACGGTCGAACAGGCGGTTGAGGGCGGCGATCAGCTGCGGCGTGGAGCGGTGGTTGGTGGCCAGGCTGTACTGCCGCGCCGCTTCCTCCCGCGCCCGCAGGTAGGTGCTCAGGTCGGCACCGCGGAAGGCGTAGATGGCCTGCTTGGGGTCGCCGACGAAACACAGGTCGCCCGCCTCGGCGTAGATCCGCCGGAAGATCCGGTACTGCACCGGGTCGGTGTCCTGGAATTCGTCGATCAGCGCCACCGGGTAGCGCGCCCGCAGGGTCGCCGCCAGGTCGTCGCCGGCCGCGCCGTGCAGGGCCTCGTCGAGGCGGTTGAGCAGGTCGTCGAAGGCCAGCAGGCGCTGGGCCGCCTTGCGCGCCGGCAGTTCGGCGTTGAGGGCGTCCAGCAGGCGCACCTGCAGCGCCACCAGCCGTGCGGCGCCCACCGGCTCGGCCGCGGCCAGGGCGTCGTGGAGCGCCTGCAGGGCGTCGGCAAGGGGCGCCAGGGGCGCCTCCAGGCCCTTGCGGGTGCCCTTGAGCAGGGCCTCGCGGCCGAGCTTCTCCAGCCCGCCGGGAGGCGCGTAGAGGGCCGCCGGGTCGGCGAAGTAGGCGTCCAGCTCGCCCTGCCAGAGGCGCAGACGGGCGGCGTCGTAGCTGCGCTTGTTGAGGCCGTCGAAGCCGCACAGCTCGGCCAGCCAGGCGCCGCTGTCCCGTACCCAGGCGTCCCGCGCCGCACGCCAGGCGGCCTCGCTGGCGGCCAGGTCGCCCGGCGCCAGGTCTCGCGGCTCGATGCGCAGGTAGGGCTTGCCCAGGTGCCCGCGCAGGCGCTGGCGCAGCCAGGCCGGGGTGATCCGCCGCTGGGCCAGGTAGCGCGCCCAGGCCGGCTCGGCCGCGGCCAGTTCGCGGCGCCAGAGGTCGGCCAGCAGCGCGTCGAGCACGTCGCGGTCGTCGGCGGTCAGCTCGGCGTCGAAATCCCCGCCGGCCTCGAACGCCGCGTCCTGCAGCGCCCGCTGGCAGAAGCCGTGGATGGTGAAGATCGCCGCCTCGTCGAAGCCGTGCACCGCCAGCAACAGCCGGCGGTGGGCGTCCTCGCCGGGGTAGCGGGCGTGCAGCCCGGCGAGGATCGCATCCTCCGCCGCCGCGCCCTCGTACACCGCCAGCAGCGCCGCCAGGCGCCCGCGGATGCGCTCGCGCAGCTCGGCGGTGGCGGCGGTGGTGTAAGTCACCACCAGGATCTGCCCGACGCTCAGCTGCCGCTCCAGCAGCAACCGCGCGTAGAGGGCGGTAAGGGTCCAGGTCTTGCCGGTGCCGGCGCTGGCCTCGATCAGGCTGCGGCCGTCGAAGGGCGAGGCGAGCAGGTCGAGACTCATGGGGCGGTCTCCTCGTCGGCGTCGCCCAGGGCGTCCAGGGGCGGCCCGTAGAGCTGTTCGGCCAGGGCCTCGAAGCGTGCGTCCAGGGGGTCGGCGCCACGGAAGGCCAGGGCGTTCCAGGGGTCGAGGGATTCGCCGCTGAGGTAGTCGTTGCCGACCCACTGCACCCGCGCCTCCAGCCGGGCGGCGTCCACCGGCGCCTTGCGCCCGGGGTGGCGCCACTTGTGAGCGAAGCCGTGGCTGCTGCGGGGGAGCAGCGGCAGGGGCCGCACCAGGGCCTCGCGGTAGGCGGCGATCCAGGGTTCGAGCTGGGCGACGGCGTCGTCCACCGGACCCAGGCGCCACTCGCGCCGGGGCGACAGCAGCCGGCTGTGGCGGGCCACGCCAGGGCCGGCGCAAGCGCTGAGCAGCAGGTGCCGCAGCCAGAACGGCGCCAGCTCCCAGGCGCCCAGGTCGCGCAGGCGGTAGTCGAACAGGCCGTCGGCGGTGACCCCGTCCAGCCAGCCGTGCAGGTGCACCCCGCCCACCTGCAGGTCCACCAGCAGCGGCCTGGGGCTGTCCTCGGGACGCTCCTCCTGCAGCAGCGGGGCAAAGGCGCGGATCGGCCCGCGCAACTGCCCCCAGAACGCCTGGCCCAGTTCGCCCGCCGGCAGCCAGCCGGAGGCGGCGGCCAGGCGCCGTTCCTCCGCTTCGCTCCAGCCGCGCTCGGCGGCCTCCAGGGCCAGGCGGCGCAGGCCGGTCAACGCGCTGCGCTCCAGCTCGAAGGGCTCGTCGCTGGCCAGGGTTTCCTCTTCTTCGGGCAGGCGCAGGCCCAGGCGCTGTTCCAGGAGGAAGCGCGCCGGATGGCGGAAGCACTGCACCAGCCGCGCCGGCTCCAGGGTCAGCCAGTCGTTGCCTTCGGGCGCCGGCAGCGACGCGGCGAACGGCGCCGGCGGCGCGACCGGGGGAGACGCCAGGCGCTGGGCCGCGCGGTGCCAGGGGGCGGCGAAACCCTGCCAGCCGCCCCCGGCGAAGTTGCCGGGGGCGAAGGGTTGCAGGGGGTGGGCGAAGGTGACCTGCTGGCTGGCGCGCCGGGGGCCGGCCTCGGCGGTGAGGTCGATGCTCTCCAGCAACTCGCTGACCAGCACCGAAGGGGGCAGCGGGGCATTGTCCCGGGGATCGCGGCCGACGTAGCTAAGGTACAGCCCGTCTCGCGCCGAGAGCAGGGTCTCCAGCAGCAGGTAGCGGTCGTCCAGGCGCCGCGCGCGGTCGCCGCGGCGCGGGTGGCGGGCGATCAGGTCGAAGCCGGCGGAGGGGGTGCGCCGGGGGAAGGCGCCGTCGTCCAGGCCCAGCAGGCAGACCTGGCGGAACGGCAGGCTGCGCATGGGCACCATGGTGCAGAAGGTCACCGCGCCGGTGAGGAAGCCGCCGACGCTGCCGCCCTGCTCCAGGGTCGCCATCAGTTGCTGGCGCACCAGGGCCACCGGCAGCGGCCGCTGGATGCGCGCGGCCTCGGCATGGGTCCGCAAGGCGGCGCAGGCCTGGGACAACAGCAGCAGGGTATCGCCCGCCTCGCGCTCGTCGAACAGCAGGTCGAGCAGCCCTTGCAGGGTGTCGGCCCAGTCCGCAAGGGCTCGCGGCCGGGCCAGTTCGGCGGCGAGGGCGGCGAGGCGCTGGACGAAGGCCGCCAGGCGCCCCAGCAACTGGCCGCGGGCGCCTTCCAGGGCGTCCAGGGGCCAGGTGCCGCCCAGCAGCGGCGGTCGGTCGCCGGCCAGCTGCGGCGGCGCGGCGAAGCCCAGCAGCAGGCGGTCCAGGCCCTGGCGCCAGCCGAATGCCTCGTCGCCCGGCAGGCCCAGGCGCTCGCGGTGCTCGGCGTCGCGCCCCCAGCGCACGCCGGCGTCCCGCAGCCAGTCCCGCAGCAGCGGCAGGTCGTCGGCCTCGATGCCGGCGCGCACCGCCAGGGCCGGGTGTTCCAGCCAGGCCAGCAGCTCCTCGGCGGCGAAGCGGCTGTCCGGCAGGCCCAGCAGGTCGAGGAAGGCGCCCACCAGCGGCAGTTCGGCGCGCAGGCTGCGGTCCGCCAGGCTGTAGGGGATCGCCGGGGTGGCGCGGGCCGCGGCGCCCTCGCGGCCGGCGAAGACCGCCTCGATGTAGGGGGCGTAGCGCTCGATGTCGGGGGTCAGCACCACCACCTGGTCGGGGCTCAGGCCGGGGTCGGCGGCGAAGCGCGCCAGCAACTGGTCGTGCAGCACCTCCACTTCCCGCAGCGGCGAGTGGCAGACGTGCACTTCCAGGGAGCGGTCGTCCTCCCGCAGGGCCAGGCGCGCCTCCGGCGCCCGGGTGTGCAGGCGCAGGATGTCGTTCTGCAGGGCGTGCAGCAGGCTGTCGTCCCGCAGCCCGGCGTCGTCGGCGTACAGCCCGGTGTCCTGGCCACCCTCGCCGGACGCCAGGGCGAACAGCGCGTCGAAGAAGTCCCGGCCCTGCTTGCCCAGGCTCGCCAGCAGCGGGTGGCCCACGTCCAGGTACCAGTCGTCCGGGCCCTGGCCCTCCTCCCGGGCCAGTTCGCGGATGTCGCGGATGTCGCCCCAGGCCTCTCGGCTGGGGTTGAGGGCGAACAGCACCACGTGGACGTGCCGCGCCAGCCCTTCCAGCACCCGCAGGTGGTGGGGCGGCAGGCTGCTGATGCCGAACACCAGCAGCCGTTCCGGCAGCCCCGGCAGCGGCGCGTCGTCATGCAGCCGGGCCAGCAGTTCGCCCAGCAGGCGCGCCCGGTGCGGGTGGCCGTCGGCGGTCAGTTCGCGCCAGAGCAGCGCCTGCCAGTCCTCGTCGGCGCCCAGGTCGAGGGTGGCGCCGCGCTCCCAGGCCGCCAGCCAGTCGTCGCGGTACAGCAGGTACTGGTCGAAAACGTCGGCGATGCGCGCCGCCAGCGCCAGGCGACGGCGCTCGTCGCCGCCCTCCAGG
The DNA here is from genome assembly GCF_007109405.1 of Pseudomonas mangiferae. GTDB lineage: Bacteria > Pseudomonadota > Gammaproteobacteria > Pseudomonadales > Pseudomonadaceae > Pseudomonas_T > Pseudomonas_T mangiferae. The sequence continues at coordinate 36,573 of NZ_VJOY01000007.1, read as the reverse complement.
TAGCGCGCCAGGCGCGGCGCCCGGGCCAGGTGGGCGTCCTCGCAGAGCCAGTCGTAGAGGCGCCAGGCCAGGGTCGCCGGGTTGAACGCCGACTGCGGCGGCAAGGCCCCCAGCAGCTGGCGCGCCAGGTCCCAGACGAAGCGCGCCGGCAGCTGGATCTCCAGGTGCATGGCGATGCCCTGGCGGCGCGCCAGTTGCAGGGTCAGCCAGCGTCCCATGCCCTGGCTGGGCACCACCACCCGCGTCGGCGCCAGCGGGTCGGCCTGGGGCTGCGCCAGCAGCGCGCAGGCCAGCTCGCCGAGGCTTTCCAGGTCGTTGGCATGGTAGAGGTCGAGCATCGCGGCGCCTGCGGGAATCCGGTCGCCAAGGGTACCAGATGCACCGGCCAGCGCTTCGCCCGGACGCCGGCCGGTGCGGCTACGCTGAAGGGGACTGGCAGGGTGCACGGAAGCGTTTCGTTAGCGAACTCACGATTGCAATTCCGGACAAATATGACAATCGTGTGACATCTCGTCCGTTCATCGTCGTCTCCAGGGGTGTTCGTCGCGGCTCTATCCTCGTCAGTCCGGAGGGCCCTCAATGCTGACCTTGCTCAATCTGCTCTCGGCCGTCGCCCTGCTGGTCTGGGGCACCCACATCGTGCGCACCGGCATCCTGCGGGTATACGGCGCCAACCTGCGGCGCTTGATCAGCCGCAGCGTGGAGCGCAAGCCCCTGGCGTTCATCACCGGCATGGGCGTGACCGCCCTGGTGCAGAGCAGCAACGCCACCGCCCTGCTCGCCACGTCCTTCGTCGCCCAGGGGCTGATGGCCCTGGCGCCGGCGCTGACGGTGATGCTCGGCGCCGACGTCGGCACCGCGCTGATGGCGCGGGTGCTGACCCTCGACCTGTCCTGGCTGTCGCCGCTGCTGATCTTCTTCGGCGTGGTGCTGTTCCTGTCCCGCAAGCAGACCCGCATCGGCCAGCTCGGCCGGGTGGCCATCGGCCTCGGCCTGATCATCCTCGCCCTGCAGCTGATCGTCGCCGCGGCCACGCCCATGACCGAAGCCAAGGGCGTGCAGGTGCTGTTCTCTTCCCTCACCGGCGACGTGCTGCTGGACGCCCTGACCGGTGCGCTGTTCGCCATGGTCTCCTACTCCAGCCTGGCCGCCGTACTGCTCACCTCGACCCTGGCCGCCTCCAAGGTGATCTCCCTGAAGGTGGCGCTGTGCCTGGTGGTGGGCGCCAACCTGGGCAGCGGCATCCTGGCGATGATCAGCGCCGGCGCGCAGAACGCCGCCGGCCGCCGAGTGGCCCTGGGCAGCCTGCTGTTCAAGCTGGGCGGCTGCCTGCTGGTGCTGCCCCTGGTGGAGCCCCTGGCCGCCGGCCTGGAGCACTGGCCCATCAGCCAGCAGGAACTGGTGATCGCCTTCCACGTGCTCTACAACCTAGTGCGCTGCACCCTGTGCATGCCCCTCACCACGCCCATGGCGCGCTTCTGCAACCGCCTGATGCCCGACCGCGCCCTGGCCGACAACGTGGCGCGCCCCCGGCACCTGGACCCGGCGGCCCTGGACACGCCGAGCATCGCCCTGGCCAACGCGGTGCGCGAGACCTTGCGCATGGGCGACATGGTGGAGCAGATGCTGAACAACCTGCTGCAGGTGATCCACGGCGGCGACCCGCTGTTGGGCAAGGAGATCCGCCGCCAGGACGACGACGTCGACGCCCTCTACACGGCGATCAAGCTCTACCTGGCGCGGATGCCGCGGGAAGACCTGGGGGAGCGGGACAGCCGCCGCTGGGCGGAGATCATCGAGCTGGCGATCAACCTGGAGCAATCCGGCGACCTGGTGGAGCACATGCTCAGCACCGTGCAGGACAAGAAGACCGCCCGCAGCCGTTCCTTCTCCAGCACCGGCCTGGAGGAAATCACCACCCTCCACGCCCAGCTGGTGGCCAACCTGCGCCTGGCCCTGTCGGTGTTCCTCAACGGCGACGTGGAAAGCGCCAAGCGCCTGCGCCGGGCCAAGCAGCGCTTCCGCCTGCAGGAACGGCGCTTCGCCCACGCCCACGTCGACCGCCTGCACCACCAGGTGGTGCAGAGCATCGAGACCAGCTCCTTGCACCTGGACCTGATCAGCGACATGAAGCGCCTCAACTCGCTGTTCTGCTCCATCGCCTACGCCGTGCTGGACAACCCCGACGCGCCCGCCGCCATCGGCGACGAGCAGCACCTGGACGACGACTTGACCGAGGCGCGCCTGGAAGACGGCTGACCCGCGGCGGCCCGGCGCATTGCGGCGCGGGCCGTGGCGAGGCGATGATGGCGCGTCACCCGCCCTGCGAGCCCCGCCATGGACACGTCGCCCACCCCCGAGCCCCTGGACATCCACGCCCTGCTGCGGGTGCTGGCCGAACGCGAGGGCTCCGACCTGTTCCTCAGCGTCGGCGCACCGCCCCACGTGAAGATCGACGGCCACGCCCAGCCCCTGGACCTGCCGCCGCTGACGCCGCCGGCCCTGCGGCGGATGGCCGACGACCTGATGAACGACGCCCAGCGCGTCGAGTTCGCCCAGGAACTGGAGCTGGACCTGGCCCTGGGCATCCCCCAGGTGGGGCGTTTCCGGGTCAACCTGTACCGCCAGCGCGGCGAGGTGGCGATGGTGGTGCGCCACGTGAAGACCCACATTCCCTCCCTGGACAGCCTGGGCCTGCCGCCGGCCCTGGAGAAACTGGCGCTGTTCGACCGCGGCCTGATCCTGGTGGTGGGCGCCGCCGGCTCCGGCAAGTCCACCACCCTGGCCGCCATGCTCGACCATCGCAACGAACGGCGCAGCGGGCACATCGTCTGCGTGGAGGACCCCATCGAGTTCATCCACCGGCACAAACGCTCCCTGGTGGACCAGCGGGAGGTGGGCCTGGACACCCACAGCTTCGCTGCCGCCCTGCGCAACGTGCTGCGGGAGGCGCCGGACGTGATCATGCTCGGCGAGATCCGCGACCTGGACAGCATGCAGCACGCCCTGCACTACGCCGAGACCGGCCACCTGTGCCTGGCCACCCTGCACGCCACCAGCAGCGTCCAGGCCATCGAGCGGGTGGTGCACTTCTTCCCCGAGTCGGCCCGCACCCAGGTCCTCGGCGATCTCTCGCAGAACCTGCTGGCGGTGGTGGCCCAGCGCCTGGTGCCGGGGCGCGACCACAAGCGGGTGGTGGCCGTGGAGCTGCTGCTGGGCACCCCCTACTTGCGGGACCTGATCAAGCGTGACGAACTGACGGCCCTCAAGGACGCCATCGGCCAGGCGCCGGAACAGGGCCTGCAGACCTTCGACCAGCACCTGTTCGCCCTCTACGAGGCGGGCCGGATCACCCTGGAGCAGGCCCTCAAGCACGCCGATTCGCGCACCGACCTGTCCCTCAAGGTACGCCTGGAAGGCAGCCACCGTGCCCCCGAGTCGGACACCGACACCCCGCTACCGGGCTGAGCGGCCCGGATGCCGGGGCTCCGTTCGGTCGATTGGCCGCCGAACGCGCTGCGCGGCGGCGGCGAAACCCGCTATGCTGGCCGCCTCCCCGCCGTCACCGCTTGCACCCATGCGTTACCTGCTCACCCGCCTGCTCGGCCTCACCCTCCTGCTGTCTCTTCCGCTGCACGCCGAGGACCGCCTCCAGGCCGAAGGCTACCTGCTGGAGAACGGCCTGCAGGTGCTGCTCAAGCCCACCGCCGAGCGCGGCCACGTGTCGATCCGCCTGGTGGTCGGGGTGGGCTTCGACGACTTCGCCTGCGTCGACCAGGAACTGCCGCACCTGCTGGAGCACCTGTTCTTCGGCGGGCTGGACGCCGGTGGCGAAGCCGCCCTGGAGGCACGCATGCAGGCCCTGGGCGGCGAATGGAACGCCTTCACCGGCGACGGCGACACCGCCTACCTGGTGGAAGCGCCCGCCGCCCGCCAGCGCGCCGCCCTCGACCTGCTGCTGGACGTACTGGCGGACACCCGCCTGAGTGACGCCGGCATCGCCGAGGCCAAGCGCATCGTCCAGCGCGAGAGCGGCGGCAACTACTCGCACCTGGAGCGCTGGCTCGACCGCCAGGACCTGATCGGCCGCGAGGCCCACCAGCAGCTTGCCGTGGAGTTGGGCCTGGCCTGCGCCGAACGGCCCCAGGTGGCCGGGTTGACCCGCCAGCGCCTGGAAGCCCTGCGCCACGACTGGTACGTGCCCAACAACATGACCTTGATCGTGGTCGGCGACCTGGACCGCGACCTGCCGGCCTACATCGAGCGGCGCTTCGGCGCCCTCGCCGAAGGCCCGCAGATGGAGCGCCGGCCGCTTACCTCGATCCGCCAGCCGGCCGCCCCGCGCCGCACCCTGAGCCAGGGCCTGTTCGGCGAAGGCGCCAAGCTCCACTGGATCTTCCGCGAGCCGGCCCTGGACGGCGCCGACAACGAGACCTGGGAACTGCTGCGGGACTACCTGGAGTGGTCGCTGTACCGCCGCCTGCGCATCGAGCAGGGGCTCTCCTACGGGCCCTGGAGTGAGCGGCGCGCCTACGGCGAGGAAAGCTTCCTCAGCCTCAACGCCGACGTCGAGCGTAGCGACGTCGCGCGCACCGAGCGGGTGCTCCGGGAACTGATCGAGGAACTGCGCCACGACGGCCTCGACCCGGACACCTTCGCCCGCCTGCAGGGCGCCGCGGTGGCCCGCCAGGCCTGGGCGCTGCAGGGCGACAGCGACCTCGCCGACCACTACTGGTACGCCCTGGGCGACTACCAGGACGGCCGCTTCGGCGACGACGCCGCGCGCCTGCGGGCGGTGAGCCTGGACCAGGCCGACCAGGCCCTGCGGCACCTGCTGGAACAGCCCGGCTACCTGCGCATCGAGAAACCGCTGCTGGGCTTCGCCAGCCTCTACTGGCTGGGCGCCGGCCTGGCCCTGGCGCTGCCGGCACTCCTCGCGCTGCTGCTCGTGTTGCGCCGCGGGCGTCGGCGCTAGATTGCGAGAGCACCTAGCGTCGAACTAAGACCGCTTCAGCCAGCCGAGTAAACGTCCCCTTTTGGGGTTCTCTACCGCTGGCACATCAGGAACCTTGAAATCGAAAGAAGGGACTTCGGTAACCGACTGGATGGAGATACATAAATCCAGTGGCACGTCATAGGGTTCTTCATTTCCATCAAGGCATACTTCAAGAAGTCGGCCAGGCACCAAATCTTCAACGCATACGAACTGACCGCCTAATATTATTTCTTCTCTTTTAAGCGTTACAAATTTGAGAGTGAACGCAACCACATCGCCTACTGCGAAATCGTTGCCCCGATAGTTCTTCAAGACTTCCACTTCCAGACGGGTCAGGCCGCCATCCGCCGCAAACTCCAGCGGACTGACGATCCGTGCCTGAATGTGATAGCGCGCTTGAATGAAGGCCCTTGTCCGTTGCTGAAGCGGGATCATCGAGTTGCTCCTTGCTGCGTTGCAATCACGCCCAAAACTTCCATGGCCAATACAGCAGTTCCACCAGGCACCATTACCTTTCCAAACACGTTTTTCACGTGGACATAAGCGAATGGGCTGAACTGTTTCACGCCATAAATCAGGTTGAGGTCTGAAAGCGATTTATAGACCCCTGTACGATCCATCACGCGCGTAGACCCTGACAAATCCTTGAACACATAAACGGCATGCCCCACCCTTTGCCCTTGGAAATCACCCAGTATGCCAACGATGGCCACACTCCCATCTCGCGGCAGACTGCGGGCAATATCGTCCATGTGCTCCACCTTCTTCACCAAGCCTACATCGGCCCCCAGCGCTCGCAGATTGGCAGCTATGCCCTCGAGGGTAAGCGGGCCGGCTTGATGCATGGGTATTCCTAGAGCCTTAGCCAAGTCGTCCACTGAGGCCAAGAGCCTACCGTTTACGCGATTACCCGTTTGGACCAGGGCTTTCGTAGAAGCCACCCATCCACAACAAGGCCCGCCTGGGTCAGCTATCAATCTCGCCAGTCGAGTGTGTTGGGCCTCTCTTACCAATTGAACGCTCTTTCCCAGCGGTCCCGCCACGCTGAGCACTCTCAAACCATCGCTTGCGACCCCTTTTCCAGCTCCCTTCGCTCACCCCGTCACCCAGCCTGAGCACATCAACGACGCCAGAACCGACGGCCATCGATGTATGGGCAGCAGTCGCCACCATGATTGCAAATTGATTGGGATATCTTTCTACATAGTCTTCCAGGGAAAGATTCGCGCTCCTGCGGTTCTCCTCCCACCAATTCGCAATTTCAGTAAAAACCCACATGTATAGCTCCCTGCTGATTAAGTAAGCACCCCTCTAAATAGGGAAACATAGCTCGAATGGTTTCCACCGCGATTTCCACCTGCTCATCAGCCTGCACAAGCTCAGCGCCAGTATCCACACTAAGCCCAAGGACAGGCCGAACATCAACAGCAATTCCAGATCGGCCACCTGCTCACCGTTTTCGGCGCCATAACGTTCACCGAGCCAAAGGACGAAGGTCGCTGGCGGTGCTGGCAATAAATTCGGGTGGCGCGCCCAGAAAGCGGTGATCCCAAGAGCAATCAGCAGCATGCCGAGCAGACAGAAGAAAGTTTTCATGTGCCCCACTTGAACGACGCCCCAGTTTTCGGAATCAGGTATGGAGTTACAAAGACCCCCCTTGGGTCCCTCAGCCTAAGCCAGGCCACGCATCCGGAATGGCGACGTACCTCACATCGCTGGGCGCCCCACATCGTGGGGGTGACCTTTCGTCTGCCGGGCGCGGCGATTCGGGCCGGCGCCGGTCAGAAGGAAACGTGCCGAACGAGTATCCTGCGCAGCCCTGCCATGACCCCATCCGCCGCCACCGTGACCCTCTGGAAAACCCGCATCCTCAAGCTGTTCGCGCTGCTGGCGCGCTACCCCCGGCTGATCGCCCTCTATGGTTTCGTCTCCGGGGTGGGCAGCTTCTTCCTGGTGGACCGGGGCGCCCGGCTGGCGGTGCTGGTGGCGGCGATCATGCTGGTGAGCTGGCTGTGGCTGCTGCTGGAGGGGGTGGTGCGGCGGCTGGTGGCGCGGCTCTGCGGCTGGGAGCTGCCGCCACCGCTGCTGCGCTTCGCCACCCAGCTGATCCACCAGGAAACCCTGTTCTTCGTGCTGCCGTTCTTCCTGGTGACCACCAGCTGGAACAGCGGCCAGGCGCTGTTCACCGGCCTGCTGGCGGTGGCGGCGCTGGTCTCGGTGATCGACCCGCTGTACCACCAGCGCCTGGCGAGCCGGCGCTGGCTGTACCTGGGGTTCCATACTCTGACGCTGTTCGCCGCGCTGCTCACCGCGCTGCCAATCATCCTCCACCTGAGCACCGCCCAGAGCTACCCGCTGGCCCTGGGTATCGCGGTGCTGCTGTCCTTCGCCAGCCTCTACAGCGTGATCCCGGTGGCGCGCTGGCGCGGGGCGGCCTTGATCGGCCTGACCCTGGTGCTGGGCCTGGGCGGCTGGCTGGCGCGGGTCTGGGTGCCGCCGGCGACCCTCTGGCTGACCGACGTGGCTATCACCACCCAGCTGGACGGCAGCAACCGCGCGCCTGCCGACAGCCTGGGGGACGTCAACATCGCCCAGCTGCGGGCCGGCGGCCTGTACGCCTACACGGCGATCTCCGCGCCCCGCGGCCTCAACGAGCGCATCTACCACGAGTGGCTGCACAACGGCGAGCGCATCGACCGGATCGCCCTGGACATCCACGGCGGACGCAAGGAAGGCTACCGCGCCTGGACGCGCAAGCAGAATTTCCCGGAGGACGCCGAGGGGCGCTGGCAGGTGAAGGTGCTGACCGAGGCCGGGCAGATGATCGGCACCCTGCGCTTCCACGTCAGCGGCCCCCACGAGGCCGCCGCAAACGAGGCACCGGACACGCCGGCCAGCACCTCGTCCCTGGTTCAGCCGAAGAACCAGTAGCACACCGCGATGGACGCCAGCACGCCGGCGAGGTCGGCCAGCAGGGCGCACCCCACGGCGTGGCGCCCGCGCTGGATGCCCACCGCGCCGAAGTACACCGCCAGCACGTAGAAGGTGGTCTCGGTGCTGCCCTGCACGGTGGCGGCCACCAGCGCCGGGAAGCTGTCGACACCATGGCTCTGCATGGTCTCGATCAGCATCGCCCGGGCCGCGCTGCCGGAGAGCGGCTTGACCAGGGCGGTGGGCAGGGCATCGACGAAGCGGCTGTCCCAGCCCAGCAGGTCCACCAGCCAGCGGATGCCGTCCAGGCCGATGTCCAGGGCGCCGGAAGCCCGCAGCACACCCACCGCGCAGAGCATCGCCACCAGGTACGGCAGCAGGTTCTTGGCCACGTCGAAGCCTTCCCGGGCGCCCTCGACGAAGCTTTCGTAGACCGGCACCTTCTTCAGCGCGCCGACCAGCAGGAACAGCAGGATCAGGCCGAACAGCACCAGGTTGCCCAGCAACGAGGACAGCGCCGCCAGGGCGGTGGCGGACAACCCCGCCAGCAGCGCCATGAAGCCGGCCAGCAGCAGCGCGCCGGGCACCAGGTAGGCCAGTACCCTCGGGTCCCACAGGCGCAGGCGCTGCATCACCGCCACCGCCAGCAGGCCCACCAGGGTGGAGGCGCTGGTGGCCAGCAGGATCGGCAGGAACACCAGGGTCGGGTCGTGGGCGCCCTGCTGCGCCCGGTACATGAAGATCGATACCGGCAGCAGGGTCAGGGAGGAAGCGTTGAGCACCAGGAACAGGATCTGCGCGTTGCTGGCGGTTTCAGCGCTGGGGTTGAGGCTCTGCAGGGCCTTCATCGCCTTCAGGCCGATGGGCGTGGCGGCGTTGTCCAGGCCCAGGCCGTTGGCGGCGAAGTTCAGGGTGATCAGCCCCAGGGCCGGATGGCCCGGCGGCACCTCCGGCATCAACCGCGAGAACAGCGGCCCCAGCAGCCGGGCGAGGACATCGACGATGCCGGCCCGCTCGGCGATGCGCAGAAAGCCCAGCCACAGGGTCAGGGTGCCGAACAGCAGCACCATCACCTCCACCGAGAGCTTGGCCATGGCGAACAGGCTTTCCACCATGGCCGCCCATACGCCGGGGTCGCCGCCGATCCAGCGGGTCAGGGCGGCCACCGCCGCCACGGCGAAGAAGCCGAGCCACAAGCCATTGAGCATGAAAGGTCCCTCGCGAGCAGAGGCCGGGGATGATAGCGGCGCCCCCGGCGGCGTGCCAGGCGGAGGGCCCGGCGGCGGGAGGCGCCCCGGCAGGGCGGTTGGCGGCGGACGAACTTTTGCCGGGCCGGCACGGCCGAACGTACGGGTCGCCTGCGGGCGCCTCGCCCCGGTTGGACCGGGCATCCGTCCCGGTCGCCGTCCCGACAGGAGAGAGCGATGAAAAAGATTCTGGTGCTGTATTACTCCATGTATGGCCACATCGAACGCATGGCCGAGGCGGTGGCCGAAGGCGCGCGCAGCGTCCCGGGCGTCGAGGTGAGCCTCAAGCGGGTACCGGAGACCATGGCGGAGGATGTCGCCCGCAAGGCCGGGGCCAAGCTGGACCAGGCCGCCCCGCTGGCCTCGCCCCAGGAACTGGGCGACTACGACGCCATCTTGTTCGGCAGCCCGACCCGCTTCGGCAACATGACCGGGCAGATGCGCACCTTCCTCGACCAGACCGGCGGGTTGTGGAGCCAAGGCAAGCTGGTGGGCAAGCTGGGCAGCGTGTTCACCAGCACCGGCACCGGGGGCGGCAGCGAGACCACCATCACCTCGTTCTGGCACACCCTGGCCCACCACGGGATGCTCATCGTCGGCCTGCCTTACACCGCCCCGGAGCTGACCGACATCAGCGAGATGCGCGGCGGCACGCCCTATGGCGCAGCCACTATCGCCGCGGCCGACGGCTCGCGTCAGCCCAGTGCCAAGGAGCTGTCCCTGGCCCGCTACCAGGGCGCCCACGTGGCCAAGCTGGCGACCCGCTTCACCTGACCCGTCGCGGGTGCGGCCGGGCTACCGGTCGCGTCCGCAAGTCGAAGCCGATGGGGGCCGGAAGCGAACCACTCAGGCGCCGCCGCACGCGGGAACACGGAGTCGAACGGAGCGGAACCCAATCGCCAAGTGCCCATGCCCCGGCGAGGGCTGGTCGAGTCTTCAAGGAAGAAAGAGAAATACGAAGGAAGCGTGTGAGCTGCTCCCCGGGGGCGGGTTTACCCGCGCCCCGGTGCAGTACGCCTGACCTGGCCCGCATTCGCGGAGGCACTCCCTGTACCCCTAGGTCGCCTCGGACCTGTTTCATCCAAGGCAACCCGGCCCCCTGGCCGCGGCCCCGTCCGGGGCCTCGTTCGGAAAACGCCTGACGCCACACGGCACAAGCGCTCGTCGAAGAAGAAGGCGGATCGGCCAGCGGCCGAGCCTGCCACGTCCCGTTGGGAACGGGACGTCATGATCCGTATCCTCACCCGGCGGACGAATCCAGCCGGGTTCGGGGTCCCGCAACCGACACGTGAAAGGGCATCGGGTTTCTCGTTATCGACGGGCTCCACGGCACGCGTCGACGCGATGGGGCTGGTGTCGATCCCCGGCGAACGCATGCGTTCAGGCGGGGAATCGGGGTCCGCTAGCCGCGTCGGCGTCCGAAGATGAAGGACAGCACGAACAGGACCAGGAACAGGACGAACAGGATCTTGGCGATACCTGCAGCGGTACCGGCGATGCCGCCAAAGCCAAGGACGCCCGCCACGATGGCGATTACCAGGAATGTCAGAGCCCAACTCAACATGGTGTGTCTCCTTATGCAGTTTTTATGCGTGATGCATCGGTCGTGGTGACTGGAATTCAGACGGCTTGGCGTCTGCCGGGTTCGGTTCGATTTGCGCGTCCAGCGAGCGGCTGTGATGCAGCGCCTGGCCCACGGCCAAGGCACTGATCACCGACAGCAACAGGACGAAGCCGGCACACAGAGCGAGAAACGCGAGATAGGTCATGGCGTCTCTCCTCGGTCAAAAGACCCACAGGGGCGCGTCGCCCGCATGGGTCCGTAGCGCAGCGGCCCGGACCGAGCCCGCCTCGAAGGCGGCCTGGGAGGCATACCGGGCCAGAGGCGCAGGCGCGCGCAACGTGGCATGGCCGGCATCGACGACCTTGGCCGGCAGGGCTGGGCGCATCGGCTGCAGGGCATTGATACGGGTATTGAGCAGGTGCTCGACGAACAGCAGGACCACGACCGTCGCAACTGCCAGCAGGACCTGTCCCAGTCGGCTGGCAAAGGCGTTACGCGGGAAGGCGTGGCGCTGCATGGTCGGACTCCTTGGCGCATCGGCGCGGATGAATCGTTGAAGCATCGAAGAAAAAGAAAATGGGCGGATCACGTTAGAAAACCCTTCGGCCTGAGCGGGGCGTCCATGCCCCGGCCGTGAAATCACTGGGAGTGCTTCAGGCTGCGCATGCGGTCATGGCAGGCGCGCACTTTCGGCAGTTCGGCAACCAGCAGGGCACGGACGTCCGGATCGGCATCTTCCAGGGCATCTTCGAAGGCGTGCAGGATGCGGTCCTCGGCTTCTTCCAGCTGGGCCACATAGGCAGCGTCTTCGTCCTTGCTCATGCTGGCGCGGGTGTCGGCATAGACTTCGCGCAGCTTGCCCATGAAGGTGCCGCCGTTGGCGGGCTGGTCATGGTTGGCGGCAACTTTCACGGCCAGGGCCTGAATGACCTGGGTTTTGGCTTGAGCCATGTCGCGGAACAGGCTCTGCAGCTGCGGGTTCTTCACTTCCTCGATGGCGTGCTGGTAAAAGCGCTGGCCGTCGCGGGTGATTTCGATCAGTTCGTTGAGTTTCGACGTTGCACTGGACATGGCGTTCTCCTTGAGGGTTGAAGCGGATCGAGTGGAAGGCGGTGATCTCATGAAGCCGAGGTCGGAAGCCTTCTGGGACGGCTTTCGCCGGCCGTTGAAACCCTTATCGCAAGCGCTGTGCCAGACTTTCATAAATTTTATTTTCTTTTAATAACAATAACTTACGTTATGTCCAGCAAGTGCCAGCACATGCACCCTGCAAGATCACCGCGAAACAACCATGCAACTTGCACGATAATCCCTTGACTAAGCGACACGGCACCCATCACGGAGCATCCGAATCCATGCAATCCGCCACCGAAAACCAGGGGCGTATCCTTCTGGTCGATGACGAGTCCGCCATCCTCCGTACCTTCCGCTATTGCCTGGAAGACGAGGGCTATACCGTCGCCACCGCCGGCAGCTCGGCCCAGGCCGAAGCGCTGCTGCAACGCCAGGTGTTCGACCTGTGTTTCCTGGACCTGCGCCTGGGTGAGGAGAACGGCCTGGACGTGCTGGCGCAGATGCGGGTGCAGGCGCCCTGGATGCGGGTGGTGATCGTCACCGCCCATTCCGCCATCGACACCGCGGTGGACGCCATGCAGGCCGGCGCGGCGGACTACCTGGTCAAGCCCTGCAGCCCCGACCAGCTGCGCCTGGCCGCCGCCAAGCAGCTGGAGGTGCGCCAGCTGACGGCGCGCCTGGAGGCCCTGGAAGGCGAGGTGCGCAAGCCCGGCGAGGGCATGGATTCCCACAGCCCGGCGATGATGGCGGTGCTGGAAACCGCCCGGCAGGTGGCCGCCACCGATGCCAACATCCTGATCCTCGGCGAGTCCGGCACCGGCAAGGGCGAGCTGTCCCGGGCCATCCACGGCTGGAGCAAGCGGGCCAAGAAGGCCTTCGTCACCATCAACTGCCCGTCGCTGTCCGCCGAGCTGATGGAAAGCGAGCTGTTCGGCCACACCCGCGGCGCCTTCACCGGCGCCTCCGAGAGCACTCTCGGCCGGGTCAGTCAGGCGGATGGCGGCACCCTGTTCCTCGACGAGATCGGCGACTTCCCCCTGGCGCTGCAGCCCAAGCTGCTGCGCTTCATCCAGGACAAGGAGTACGAGCGGGTCGGCGACCCGGTGACCCGTCGCGCCGACGTGCGCATCCTCGCCGCCACCAACCTGAACCTGGAAGAAATGGTCCGCGCCGGCAAATTCCGCGAGGACCTGCTCTACCGCCTCAACGTCATCACCCTCAAGCTGCCGCCCCTGCGGGAGCGCCCGGAAGACGTCATCGAGCTGGCCGAGCGCTTCCTCGCCCGCTTCGTCAAGGATTACGCCCGCCCGGCCCGCGGCTTCGCCGACGAGGCCCGCAACGCGCTGCTGGGCTATCGATGGCCGGGCAATGTGCGCGAGCTGCGCAACGTCATCGAGCGGGCCAGCATCATCTGCCCGCAGGAACGGGTGGACGTCAGCCACCTGGGCCTGGGCGGCGCGCCCACCGAGAGCAACACCCCGCGGATCGGCGCCTCCCTGAGCCTGGAGGAGCTGGAGAAAGCCCACATCGCCGCCGTCATCGCCACCAGCGAGACCCTCGACGAAGCCGCCCGAACCCTCGGGATCGACGCGTCGACGCTTTATAGGAAACGCAAGCAGTACGGACTATGAAGCCTGCATTCGCGCGGCCGATGACTCTGCGCACGCGTCTGTTCCTGAGCATCTCGGCCCTGATCACCGTGGCGCTGATCGGCCTGCTGCTGGGCCTGATCAGCGTGATGCAGATGAACCGCTCCCAGGAGCGGCTGATCCGCGACAATTTCGCCACCATCGAGCTCAACCAGCAGTTGCGCCAGCACCTGGGCGACCAGTTGGCCAATCTGCTGGGCGAATCCGTGCAGCAGGACACGTTGCAACACTCTCAGGCGAAATTCCGTGAGGTCCTGCAAGAAGGCATCGCCAGTGCCCGAGACCCACAGACCCAGGCCCGTTACGAGCAGATCGGCCAGCAATACGACGCCTTCATGGCCGCCCTCGAACAACCTGGCACCAGCCGCTGGTCGCTACGGGACGACAACGACTTCAGCCAGACCTTCAATACCCTGCGCCACAGCATGCTGGACATGCACCATTGGGCGCTGGAGAACGTCACTGCAGCGGAAGACCGCGACCAAGACCGCGCTTTCATGATCGCCAGCCTGCTGGGGGTGATGGGAGTGGCCGTGCTGCTGATCGGCTTCGCCACCGCCCACGGCATCGCCCGGCGCTTCGGCGGGCCCATCGAGGCCCTGGCCAAGGCCGCCGACCAGATCGGCCAGGGCAACCTGCAAGTGCAACTGCCCCATTCGCCGGTTCGCGAACTAGAAGCCCTGAGCCGGCGCTTCGGCTTCATGGCGGAGTCCCTGCGGGAACTCAAGGCGGTGGACGTGGAGCGCCTGAAAGCCGAGCAGCAGCGCCTGCAGGCGGTGCTCGACAGCATCGACGACGGCCTGCTGATCCTCGACCGCCAGGGCCACGTGGAACACGCAAACCCGGTTGCGCAGCGCCAACTGGACTGGCGCGACGCCCTGCTCGGCCAGTCCCTGGGCATCGCCCTCGACCACCCCGAGTTGGACGCCCTGACCCGCCGGGTGCTGGCCGGAGAGCTCCTCGACGACGCGCCGCCGGACCTGATGATCGACGCCCAGGGCGAGACCCGCCTGCTGAGCTGGCAACTGACCCCGGTGAGCCTGGGGGAAAGCCGGCCCCTGGGGGCGGTGATGGTGCTGCGGGACGTCACCGAGCAGCGCGCCTTCGAGCGGGTGCGCAACGAATTCATGCTGCGGGCTTCCCACGAACTGCGGACCCCCATCACCGGCATGCAGATGGCCTTCGGCCTGCTCCGGGAACGCCTGGACTTCCCTCCGGAGACCCGCGAAGCCGACCTGGTCGGCACCGTGGACACCGAGATGCAGCGCCTCGTAGGGCTGATCACCGATCTGCTGAACTTCTCCCGCTTCCAGAACGGGCTGCAGTCCCTGGAGCGGGCACCCTGCGCCCTGGACGACCTGCTGCAGGCGATTCGCACGCGCTTCGTCGAGCGCGCCGCCCAGCGCGACATCGCCATCGAGATGGACCTGCACCAGCCGCTGCCGCGGGTGAACCTGGACCGGGCGCAGATCGAGCGGGTCTTCGACAACCTGCTGGGCAACGCCCTGCGCCACACCCCCGACGGCGGCACCATCCGCCTGCAGGCGCGCCGCCACGGCGACCGGGTGATCATGAGCGTCGAGGACAACGGCGACGGCATCGCCACCAGCCAGCAGGCGCGCATCTTCGAACCGTTCGTGCAGGTCAGCCAGAAGAAAGGCGGCGCCGGCCTCGGCCTGGCCCTGTGCAAGGAGATCGTGCAGCTCCACGGCGGGCGCATCGGCGTCTATTCGCGGCCCGGCCAGGGCGCCCAGTTCTACCTGGCGCTGCCGCTCTAGGGCCGCGGCGCGTCCCTGGCCGGTGCGTCAGCGGGCGGTGTTCAGCACCAGCAGCAACGCCGCCGTCTGGGCATCCGGCTCGCCGTCGTAGCGGGCCGGGCGGTACTTCATCTGGAACGCCGCCAGCACGTTGCGGGTGGCCTGATCCAGCACCCCGTTCTCCGGCACCGCGTAGCCCTGGCTCGACAGCTGGTGCTGGAACCACAGCACGTTGGGCAGCTGGGCGGCCAGCAGCACCTGCTTGCGCGCCACCTCGCCGGCATTCGGCCAGGGGATCAGGCCGGCCTCGCCCAGGCGCTTCCAGGGGAACAGCGGACCGGGGTCCACCTTGCGCTGGGGCGCGATGTCCATGTGGCCGATGATGCTGCCGGGCCGCAGCCCGTGGCGCTTCATCAGGTCCTTGAGCAAACCGATGAGGGCGTCGATCTGGGCATCGGAGAAGGGGTACCAGACCCGCCCGTCCGGGGTGTCGTCGTAGCCCCGGTTGACCAGTTCGATACCGATGCTGCTGGCGTTCAGCCAGGTGCGGCCCTGCCACTGGCTCTCGCCGGCGTGCCAGGCGCGGCGGTTCTCGTCCACCAGCTGGTAGACCGTGGCGGGGTCTTCGTCGATCAGGTAGTGGGCGCTGACCTCGCCGTGGGTCAGCAGCGCCAGGGAATGCAGGAAGTCGGTGGAGGTGTAGTGCAGCACGATGTACTGCACGCGGCTGTCCTGGTTGGCCGAGACGAAGCGGGTGTCGATCTGCGGTCCGCGGGCGCATCCGGCGAGCAGGACCAGCGTCAGGCTGAGCAGCAAGGTCTTCATGGGGCGATGTGCAGCACGCTTTGCAGGTTGTCCAGCAGCATATCGATACTCAGCATGATCAGCAGCATGCCGGTCAGCCGCTCGATGGCGATCAGCCCGCGGGGGCCGAGGAAGCGCTGCAGGAAGGCCGCCTGCAGCAGGATCAGCGCGGTCCCCGCCCAGGCCAGCAGCACCGCCAGGTAGAGCTCCCAGAGATGCCCCTGATGGGTGTTGCGCAGGGTCATCAGCACCGCCAGGGCCGAGGGCCCGGCCACCGCCGGGGTGGCCAGGGGCACCAGCATCGGCTCGCCGTCGGGCAGGTCCCCCAGCACCCCCTGGGGCGTGGGGAAGATCAGCCGCAGGGCGATGATGAACAGGATGATCCCGCCGGCGATGGCGATGGCTTCCCGGGACAGCCCGAGGGCGCTGAGGATCTTCTCGCCGAAGGTGAGGAACAGCAGCAGCAGGACCAGGGCGAACAGCAGCTCCCGCAGCGCCACCTTCAGGCGCCGCTCCGGAGCGACGCCCTTGAGCGCGGCGAGGAAGATGGCGATGTTGCCGAACGGGTCGGTGACCAGAAAGATCAGCACCGCGATGCCGAGGATGTCCATGGGAACCGCTCCGGAGCGAAAATCCGCCCAGTCTACCGGGCACGGCGGCGAAACGCGCGCCGTATAAATCCTTCGGCAGCCGGCGAACCCCGCGCTATGGTGACTGCCATAAGAAGACCCTGATGCGAGGAAACCGCCATGCGTCGCCTGCTGCTGTGGTTCAAACAGGACCTGCGACTCGACGATCACCCCGCCGTGCGCGCCGCGCTGGAGGCCGACCGGGTGCTCCCGGTGTTCATCCTGGACCCCGCCTGGCTGCAGGTGACCGCCTTCGGCACCCGCGCCCTGGGCGTGCACCGCGCCGGCTTCCTGCTGGAGAGCCTGCAGGCGCTGGACGTGGAGCTGCGCCGGCGCGGCTCCAACCTGCTGGTGCTGCACGGCCAGGCCGAGCGGCTGATTCCCGAACTGGTGGCGCGGCTGGGCCTCACCGGCGTGGTGACCCTAGAAGAGATCGTGCCGGACCAGCGCGAGCGGGTCGCCGCCGTGCAGCGCGCCCTGGGCGGCGTGCCGCTGCAGTGCCTGGACGACAACGGCCTGCTGCGGGCCGAGGAATTGCCCTGGCTGCCGCACCGGGTGCCGGTGGTGTTCAGCCACTTTCGCGCGGCCCTGGAACAGCGGGTGCAGGTGTTCCAGCCGGAGCCGGCTCCGGATCGCCTGCCGGCCCTGCCCGAGGGCAGCGAGGCCTGGCTGCAGCCGCTGCCGGTGCTGGCCCAGTTGGGCCTCGGCGAACCCGTGATGATCCCCAACAGCGGCTTCCCCTTCGCCGGCGGCGAGGCGGCGGCCCAGGCGCGCCTGCGGGACTACCTGTGGCAGGGCCAGGGGGTGCAGGACTACCTGGTGAGTCAGGAACACGTCAGTGCCGAGACCTCCTCCAAGCTTTCCCCATGGCTGGCCCACGGCTGCCTGTCACCGCGGCGGGTCGCGGCGGACCTGCGCCGCTACGAGTCCCAGTACGGCCGCAGCGAGGCCACCCAGGGCTTCTGGAGCGCCCTGCTGTGGCGCGAATTCTTCCGCTGGACGCTGCGCCGCCACGGTAACGCGCTGTTCCAGCCGGCCGGGGTGAAGGCCACCGCGCGGGCGCCGCGTAACCTGGACGAACGCTACGTGCGCTGGTGCCAGGGCCGCACCGGGATGCCCTTGGTGGACGCCTGCATGCGCGAGCTGTCGGCCACCGGCTACCTCACCGCCCGGGCCCGCCAGGTGGCGGCCAGCTACCTGGTGATCGACCTGCAGCAGGACTGGCGGCACGGCGCCGCCTGGTTCGCCGAGCACCTGATCGACCATGAGGAGGCCAGCAACTGGGGCAACTGGGCGTTCCTCGCCGGGGTGGCCGCCGACCCGCGCCGACGCCAGGGCTTCAACGCCCTGCGCCAGGCCCGTCGTTTCGACCCGGACGCCGCCTACGTCAGTCTGTGGCTGCCGGAACTGCGCGCCCTGCCGGCGGCGCTGCGGCACTCGCCGTTCCAGCTCTCGGCCCTGCAGCTGGATGCCATGGGCTACCCCCGGCTGGAACGCATCCCCGAAGCCTGGCAGCCCTACCTCAGCGAAGCGGCCTGAGGCACGCGGCGCCCGGCCATCCGCCGCGAACGCGGGCGGGTGAGGATCAGCCCAGCTCCAGCCGGTCGCGTCCGCCGCGCTTGGCGCGGTAGAGGGCCTGGTCGGCCCGCTCGAACACCGCTTCGGGGGTATCGCCGGGGGCGAAGGCCGACAGCCCGGCGGACAGGGTGATGGTCACCGGCTCGCCCTTGAAGTGGAACGGGCAGGCGGCGATGGCCTGGCGCAGCATTTCCACCATCTGCGCCCCGCCCTCGGACGGCGTGCCGGGGACCAGCAGGACGAACTCCTCGCCGCCGAAACGGGCGATGAAGTCGGTCTTGCGGGTCCGCTTGGCCAGCTCGCCAGCGACGATCTTCAGCACCTTGTCGCCGGCCAGGTGGCCATAGTTGTCGTTGATCCGCTTGAAGTAGTCGATGTCCATCACCACCAGCAGCAGGTCGCCGCCGTAGCGCTGCCAACGCGCGACTTCCAGCTCCAGGCGCTCGCTCCAGGCGGCGCGGTTGGGCAACCCGGTGAGGGGGTCGGAGAGTGCCTTCTGCCGCTGCTCGTCCAGATGCTCGCGGAAATCCTTGGCTTCCTGCTCCATGGTCGTCATGCGTTGGACCATGTCCTGCAGGCGCCCGGTGACTTCCTGCTCGTGCTGGTCGCGCCGGCGCTGGTACTCGTTGACGGTGGTCAGCAGGCCGTCCAGGCGCTGCTCCACGGCACGCTTGAGGATCTCCAGGTCGAGCGCGTCCTGCACGCTGTGCTGCAGGTCGCCCACCTGCTCGCGCAGTTCCACGTCCAGGGCGCGGGCGTTGCGCAGGGAGTCGGCGTAGCCCTCGTGGGCCGCGGAGAGAGTGCCGAGGAACTGCACGAGGCGCTGGTTGAGCTGCTTGAGGTAGCCGGCGAACTCGTCCTGGTCGCTGTCGGTGACCGCCAGCACCAGCACCGCCAGGTCGTCCAGCACCGGCACCAGCTCGTACCAGTTCAGCCCGCCCTGCAGGCGATCGCGCAGGGCGTCACCCTGGGGCTGGTGGCGCGGCGGCAGCTCCAGCTCGTCCAGCAGGTGCAGCAGGCTGTTGGCGACGTGGGGCGCCACAGCGCTGTAGCCCGGCTCCGGCAACGCCGGCAGGGCATAGGCCGGATCGGACTGGCCGGTGAACACCGCGGCGGCCATGGGCAGGCTGTCCAGGGACAGGGGCCGCGCGCCGCGCGCCGCGGCTGCCGCCAGACGTTCCTCCAGCTGCGGTGCGATCAACGGCGGCACCGGTGCGTGCCCTTCCCCCGCCACCGTGAGCGCGGCCAGGGGCGCCTCCGGCACGGCGTCCAGCGCCGCGACCGGCGCCTCGGGGGTATCCGTCCGGGCTGTCTCGGCCGGTGCGGCAGACAGGGTGGCGGCGGGTACAGGCACCGGGGCGGCGATGGGTTCGGAAAGCGGCTCCACGGCACTTGCGGGCGCGACCTGCCCGGGTTCGGCGGACACCGCGGCAGGCGGTGCATCCTCGGGGGCGTCACTGCCGCTGTCGCGGCCGCCGAACAGCCGCTGCAGCAGCCCGGGCCGCTCCGCCTCGCCGCTTTCCAGCACTTCCAGCGCCTTGTGCTGCAGGTCGTTCAACTCGCTCAGCAGCAGCGGCAGCTCGCGGACATGGCCAGCGCGGTCGTCGACGCTCTTGGCGAACTGCTTGAGGGGCTTGCGCACCTCCCGGGGCAGGTCGAGCTTGAGCAATTGGCCGGCCAGGCCGTTCAGGGCGACGACGCTCTGCTCGGCCCGTTGCCGGCGGCGTTCCTCGGAATCCAGCACGGCCTTCTCCAGCCGCGGGATCAGCCCGGACAGGCCGGCGTCCAGCTTGTCGCCGCGGATGATCTCCCGCAGCTCCTGCATGCACTGGTCCACGGCCTTGTCGCTGCCTTCCGCCGCCAGGGAGCTGCGCACCAGGCCACGCTTGAGCAGGTCGAAACGCGACTCCCACCGGCGCTCGAGCTTCTCCTGCTCCTCAAGGCTCGTCAGGTATTTTTCTTTCCAGCGCTGGGCGTCGTCGCTCATGGCGGGGATCCAAAAACGGAAGAACGAGGGAGGGGTGAATCACTCCACCCGGATAGGGAGCTGCCGCCCATTCAGCGCTTCCGGCAGGCGGATGTCCACGGCCACCGGCAGGTGGTCGGAAATCGGCTGGCTCAGCACTTCCACACGCTCCAGGCCGAGGCCGGCACTGAGCAGAATGTGGTCGAGGCAGCGCTTCGGCCGCCAGCTGGGGAAGGTGGCCTCCACCTGGGGCGCCAGCAGGCCGAGGTCCCGCAACGGCGAGTTCTCCAGCAGGTCCACGGCGTGGGTATTCATGTCGCCCATCAGCACCTGGTGGCGGTAGCCGCCGATCAGCTCGCGGATGTAGGCCAACTGGCGGGTGCGCACCTTGGACCCCAGGGCCAGGTGCATCATCACCACCACCAGGGCGTCCTCACCTTCGCCGAAGCGCATGAGGATGGCGCCGCGGCCGGCGGGGCCGGGCAACGGGTGGTCTTCCAGGGCAGCGGGTTGCAGGCGGCTCAGCAGGCCGTTGCTGTGCTGGGCGATGCGGCCCAGGTTGCGGTTGAGCTGTTGGTACCAGTAGGGGAAGTTGCCCAGGCGGGCGAGGTGCTCGACCTGGTTGACGAAGCCGGAGCGCAGGCTGCCGCCGTCCGCTTCCTGCAGGGCCACCAGGTCGAAGTCACCCAGCAGGGCGCCGATGCGCTGCAGGTTCAGCGCACGGCCGGCATGGGGCAGCAGGTGCTGCCAGCCCTTGGTCAGGTAGTGGTGGTAGCGGCCGGTGCTGATCCCGACCTGGATGTTGAAGCTGAGCAGCCGCAGGCGGCCGTCGAGCGGCAGGCCGCTCTGCGCGTCACAGTGGGGGTTGACCTGCGCATCGCGCAGGCCCGCCACCCGTACACTGCCCGCCCGGCGCAGCATGGCGTGCGTCTCAGCGCGCCGCGCGCTCTTTCTCGATCAACTGGTTGGCCACATCCAGCGCGCCTTCCGGGCCACCGGCCGAGCCCAGGTCGAAGCGGTACTTACCGTTCACCACCATCGTGGGCACGCCGGTGATCTGGTAGGCCTTGGCCAGGCTGCGGGCCTTCTCCACCTGACCCTTCACGGCGAAGGACTCGTAGGTCTTGAGGAACGCATCCTTGTCCACGCCCAGGGGCGCGAGGAAATCGGCGATCTGCTCGGGGGTGTTGAGCGGCTGCTTGCGCTCGTGCATGGCGTCGAAGATGGCCTTGTGCACTTTCGACTCGACACGCATCAGGTCGAGGGTGATGTAGGTCTGGCCATGCACGTCCCAGGGGCCGCCGAACATGGCCGGCACGCGGACGAAATGGACGTCGTCGGGGAGTTTCTCGACCCAGGGGTTGAGGGTCGGTTCGAATTCGTAGCAATGGGGGCAGCCGTACCAGAACAGCTCGACCACTTCGATCTTGCCGGGCTGGGCCACCGGCACCGGGTTCTTGAGCTCCACGTACTGCTTGCCGGCCTCGATGGGCTCCGCCTGGGCGGTGGCGCCGAACAGGCTGGCGGTGGCGAGCGCAGCGGCGAAGATCAGGTTACGCATGTTTCACTCCTCGAACGGGAAAAGGGCACCGCGGACGGCGAGGCTTCGACCGGCGCGGGGTGATCGGGTTCCGCTCATTGTAGCGGCCGCGCCAATGAAAAAGGGTGGCCGAAGCCACCCTTTCGTGCAAAGCCGCGCGTCGGCGCGGGCGGGCCTCAGTGCAGGCCCTGGATGTAGCTGGACACTGCTTCGATGTCCTTGTTGCTCAGCTTGGCGGCGATGCTGCGCATGATCATGCTGTCGCCGTCGTTGACGCGGTTGCCTTCGCGGAAGTCGGTCAGTTGCTTGGCCACGTAGGTGGCGTGCTGACCGCTCAGGCGCGGGAAACCAGCCGGGGCGTTGCCCACGCCGCTGGGGGAATGGCAACCGGTGCAGGCGGGCATGCCGTCTTCCAGCTTGCCGCCGCGGAACAGGGCCTCGCCACGCTTCACCAGGTTCGGGTCGGCCGCGCCGATGCCCATGTGCTGGCTGGAGAAGTAGGCGACGATATCGGCCAGGTCCTGGTCGCTGAGGTTGTCCAGCAGGCCGGTCATCTCGAGGACCTTGCGGCCTTCGCCCGGCTTGGCGGTGGGGGCGGTGCCGACCTTGATGTCCTTCAGCTGCTTGAGCAGGTAGCGCTGACCCTGGCCGGCGAGTTTCGGGAAATTGGGGGCCGGGCTGTTGCCGTCGGGACCATGGCAGGCGCCGCAGACGGCCGCCTTGGCTTGACCGGCGGCGGCATCGCCGACGATGGCGCCGTCCGCGGCATTCGCCGAGCCGGCGACGCCCAGACCGGAGACGCCCAGGCTCAACAGCAGACTCACGAGTAGTTTGTTCATCAGCTAATCCAACTACGGCTAAGGGTGAATAGAGTTAGTACCGGGCACCTTATTTCGCCATCCAGCGGATGACTGCTTGGTAGTCCTCGGCCGTGCAATCCGTGCACATTCCACGCGGTGGCATCGCGGCGACGCCGTTGGTCACGCTCAGCACCAGGGTATCGATCCCCTTGTCCATCCGCGCGGCCCAGGCGGCCTGGTCGCCCTTCTTCGGCGCCGTCGGCAGCTGCCCGTCGTGACAGACACCACAGGCCCGCTCGAAGACTGCTTCGGGGTCCTGCGCCGCCTCCACGCCGAACGCCAGCGCCGCGCAACCCGCCGCGAACAGCATTCTTTTCATGATCGACCTTGGCGGGAAAAGCGCGAGCCGCGTCTGTCGCGCAGGCTGCCAGCCGCTCCCGTGTGACACCCGATCCTGAGCATAAAGCGCACACTAAATCTGCGGCATTATATACTGGCGACGCATAAACGGAAACGAAACCGCCCTCTGCGACACCGAGTCGCACCCGTTGGACACCCCTTCATGTCAAGCAAGAATCCGATCCTCGGCCTGTGCCAGCAGGCCCGCTTCCTCATCAGTGCCGCCAAGGTGGACCAGTGCCCGCCGGACGAGGGCCTCGAGGTCGCCTTCGCCGGCCGTTCCAATGCCGGCAAGTCCAGCGCCCTGAACACCCTGACTCACGCCAGCCTGGCGCGCACCTCCAAGACCCCGGGGCGCACCCAGCTGCTGAATTTCTTCGAACTGGACGAGGACCGCCGCCTGGTGGACCTGCCCGGCTACGGCTACGCCAAGGTGCCGATCCCCCTCAAGCAGCACTGGCAGCACCACCTGGAAGCCTACCTGAGCAGCCGCCGCAGCCTGTCGGGGCTGATCCTGCTGATGGACATCCGTCATCCCCTCACCGACTTCGACCGGCTGATGCTGGACTGGTCCAGCAGCAGCGACATGCCGCTGCACATCCTGCTGACCAAGGCCGACAAGCTGGCCTTCGGCGCGGCGAAGAACGCGCTGCTGAAGGTGCGCCGAGACATCCAGACCACCTGGGGCGAGTCCGTCGGCATCCAGCTGTTTTCCGCGCCCAAGCGCCAGGGCATCGAAGAGGCCCACGCCGTACTCGCCGGCTGGCTGGGGCTGCTGGAGGCGGACGAGGAAGAGGACGAGGCCCCTGAGGCCGATCACTGAAGAAATGCCCGCGACTTTTTCGCGGGCAAAAAAAACCCCGAGCTTCGTATGGGGAGGGGGAAGTTCGGGGTTCAAGACTG
Organism: Pseudomonas mangiferae; assembly: GCF_007109405.1. Classification (GTDB taxonomy): domain Bacteria; phylum Pseudomonadota; class Gammaproteobacteria; order Pseudomonadales; family Pseudomonadaceae; genus Pseudomonas_T; species Pseudomonas_T mangiferae. The sequence continues at coordinate 12,736 of NZ_VJOY01000007.1, read as the reverse complement.
AACCGCTAGGGCGGGGTTCAGATATCTGCCAACACTAAAACACAGCAAAAGGAGCATCGAAGGGCTTCAAAGCCATTCCCGGGGTCTGACCGGTCACGCTGTGAAAAAGTTCAAACTTTCGATTCGACCGTCCAGCGGAAACCGCTGAGGCGCGTCAGTGCGCCTCATCCCAGTTGTCGCCGATCCCCGCTTCCACCAGCAGCGGCACGTCCAGCTGCGCCGCCTGACTCATGAGCGGCCGCAGCGCCTCGCGCACGGTGTCCGCCTGGTCTTCGCGTACTTCCAGCACCAATTCATCGTGGACCTGCAGGATCACCCGGGCGTCGACACCCGACTGCTGCAGCCAATCGTCCACCGCCACCATGGCGCGCTTCATGATGTCCGCCGCGGTGCCCTGCATGGGCGCGTTGATCGCCGCGCGCTCGGCGGCGCGGCGGATACCCTGGTTCTTCGACTGGATGTCCGGCAGGTACAGGCGGCGGCCGAACAGGGTCTCCACGTAGCCCTGTTCCACCACCTGGGCGCGGGTGCGCTCCATGTAGGCCAGCACGCCCGGGTAGCGCATGAAGTAGCGGTCGATGTAGGCCTGGGCCTCGCCGCGGGCCACGTCGATCTGCTTGGCCAGGCCGAAGGCGCTCATGCCGTAGATCAGCCCGAAGTTGATCGCCTTGGCGCGCCGGCGCTGCTCATGGGACACCTCGTCCAGGCTCACCCCCATCACCTCGGCGGCGGTCGCGCGGTGCACGTCCAGGTCGTTGCGAAACGCGTGCAGCAGGCCTTCGTCCTGGGCCAGGTGGGCCATGATGCGCAGCTCGATCTGGGAATAGTCGGCCGCCAGCAGCTTGTAGCCCTTGGGCGCGACGAACGCTTGGCGGATGCGCCGGCCCTCGGCGGTGCGGATCGGAATGTTCTGCAGGTTCGGGTCGGAGGAGGACAGCCGCCCGGTGGCGGTCACCGCCTGGTGGTAGGACGTGTGGATGCGCCCGGTGCGCGGGTTGATCTGCTGCGGCAGCTTGTCGGTGTAGGTGCTCTTGAGCTTGCTCATGGAGCGGTGCTGCATGATCACCTTGGGCAGCGGGTAGTCCTGGTCGGCCAGCTCCTGGAGCACCGCCTCGGCGGTGGAGGCCTGGCCGGACGCGGTCTTGGCGATCACCGGCAGGCCCAGCTTGATGAACAGGATCTCCCCCAGCTGCTTGGGCGAGCCCAGGTTGAATTCCTGGCCGGCCAGGTCGTAGGCCTCCTTCTCCAGGTCGAGCATCTTCTCGCCCAGCTCGCGGCTCTGCCCCCCCAGCAGGTCCTTGTCCACCAGGGCGCCGTTGCGCTCGATGCGCGCCAGCACCGGCACCAGGGGCATCTCGATGGTGCGGAACACCTCGGCCAGGGCCGGCACGGCCTCCAGCTTCGGCTGCAGGGCCTGGTGCAGGCGCAGGGTGACGTCGGCGTCCTCGGCGGCGTAGGGCCCGGCCTGCTCGATGGCGATCTGGTCGAAGGTCAGTTGCTTGGCGCCCTTGCCGGCGATGTCCTCGAAGCGGATGGTGCTGTGGCCCAGGTACTTCAGGGCCAGGCTGTCCATGTCGTGGCGGGTCGCGGTGGCGTCCAGCACGTAGGATTCCAGCATGGTGTCGAAGGCCACCCCGCGCAGCGCGATGTCGTAGCGCGCCAGGATGTTCATGTCGTACTTGCCGTGCTGCATGATCTTCAGCCGCCGGGGGTCTTCCAGCAGCGGCTTGAGCGCGGCCAGCACCTCGTCCAGGGGCAGCTGTTCCGGAGCGCCCATGTAACTGTGGGCCAGGGGCACGTAGGCGGCGCGGCCCGGCTCGATGGCGAACGACACCCCCACCAACTCCGCCTGCTGGGCGTCCAGGCCGGTGGTCTCGGTGTCGAAGGCGAAGCGCTCGGCATCGCGCAGGCGCGCCAGCCAGGCGTCGAAGTCGGCCCGTTCCAGCAGGGTCTCGTAGTCGGTGTCCACCTGGGTGGCCACCTCGTCCTCGCTCAGCGGCAGCGACGCACCGGCGGTCTTGGCGTCCCGCAGCAGGTCGTCGAGCCAGGACTTGAACTCCAGCTCCCGGTACAGGCTCATCAGCGCCTCGAGGTGGGGCTCGCCCACGGTCAGCTCCTCGAAGGCGATGTCCAGGGCCACGTCCAGCTTGATGGTGGCCAGCTGGTAGGAGAGGTAGGCCTGCTCGCGGTGCTCGGCGAGCTTGGCGGCCAGGGACTTGGCGCCGCGGATCGGCAGGCCGGCCACCTGCTCCAGGTTGGCGTAGATCACGTCGAGGCCGCCGTTCATGCCGGTGAGCAGCGCAGCCGCGGTCTTCTCGCCGATGCCCGGCACGCCGGGAATGTTGTCGATCTTGTCGCCCATCAGGGCCAGAAAGTCGATGATCAGCTCGGGGCCCACGCCGAACTTGGTCTTCACCCCCTCCACGTCCAGCACGCTGCCGCTCATGGTGTTGACCAGGGTGACGTACTCGCAGACCAGCTGCGCCATGTCCTTGTCGCCGGTGGAGATCACCACCGGGCGCTGGGCGGCGGCGCAGCGCCGGGCCAGGGTGCCGATCACGTCGTCGGCCTCCACGCCATCCACGTTCAACAGCGGCAGGCCGAGGGCGCGGATGCAGGCGTGCAGCGGCTCCACCTGGCCGCGCAGGTCGTCGGGCATCGGCGGGCGGTGGGCCTTGTAGTCGGCGAACAGCGCGTCGCGGAAGGTCGGCCCCTTGGCGTCGAAGACCACCGCGAACAAGCTGTCCGGGTACTGCTTGCGCAGGGACAGCAGCATGTTCAGCACGCCCTTCACCGCGCCGGTGGGCTTGCCGGTGGAGGTCATCAGCGGCGGCAGCGCGTGGAAGGCGCGGTACAGGTAGGAAGAACCGTCCACCAGGACGAGAGGGGCGTTGGACATGGGCGGCAGCGACCTTTATCGAGAGAGCGGGCGCGGGGGACCGGCGACTGTGAATGCGACAGCCCCGCGGCGGCGACGGTTCGCACGGCCGGTGCCGACGACGGCAGGGCTTTTTCGCCGGGGCCTCGCTAGAATGGCCGGACCCCCGTCGAGAAAAGGACAAGGTTACCATGGGTACGCTCAATCGCCTGGTGCTCGCCGCCCTGCTGGTCTGCCCGCCCCTGGCCGCGCTGGCCGAGGACGACGCGGTGACGCCCGAACCGGACGTGACCATCCGCCAGGAAGGCGACAAGACCGTTCAGGAATACCGGGTCAACGGCTTCCTCTACGCGATCAAGGTCACCCCGAAGCACGGCAAGCCGTACTTCCTGGTGCGCGCCGACGGCGACAGCAACTTCATCCGTTCGGACAACCCGGACATGCTCATCCCGCAGTGGGAAATCTTCAGCTGGTAAGCGCCCCGCGCCGCGGCGGCCCGATTTAAGGAACCCTATGTCGGTCTTCACCCCCCTCGAACGCGATGTCCTGGCCACCTTCCTCGCCCCCTACGGGCTGGGCCGGTTGAGGGATTTCCAGGGGATTGCCGAGGGCTCGGAGAACAGCAATTTCTTCGTCAGCCTCGAACGCGGCGAGTACGTCCTGACCCTGGTGGAGCGCGGCCCCAGCGCCGACCTGCCGTTCTTCATCGACCTGCTGGACGTGCTCCACGAAGCCGGGCTGCCGGTGCCCTATGCGCTGCGCAGCGCGGACGGCGCGGCCCTGCGGGAACTGGCTGGCAAGCCGGCGCTGCTGCAGCCGCGGCTGGCCGGCCGCCACGTGCGCGAGCCCAACGCGGCCCACTGCGCAGCGGTGGGCGACCTGCTGGCGCGGCTGCACCTGGCGACCCGCGAGCGGATCATCGAGCGCCGCAGCGACCGTGGGCTGGAGTGGATGCTGACCGTGGGCCGCACCCGCTTGCCGCGCCTGGACGCCGACGCGCAGCCGCTGCTGGCCGGCACCCTGGCGGAGATCGAGGCCCAGATCGACCGGGTGCGGGCGCTGCCCCGGGCCAACCTGCACGGCGACCTGTTCCGCGACAACGTGCTGTTCGACGGCACCCATCTGGCCGGGGTGATCGACTTCTACAACGCCTGCTCGGGGCCGATGCTCTACGACGTGGCCATCACCCTCAACGACTGGTGCTCCCACGCCGACGGCAGCCTGCACCCGGAGCATGCCCGGGCCTTCCTCGGCGCCTATGCCGCGCGCCGCCGGTTCGTCGCCGCCGAGGCGGAGCTGTGGCCGACCCTGCTGCGCATCGCCTGCGTGCGTTTCTGGCTGTCGCGGCTGATCGCCGCCGACGCCTTCGCCGGCCAGGACGTGCTGATCCACGACCCCGACGAGTTCCGCCGCCGCCTGACGCACCGCCAGGACGTCGACCTGCCGCTGCCCATCGCCCTCTGACGCTGCCCCGGGCGGAGCGATCCGCCCGGGCTCGCGGTTGGCGCAACGCGCCACGCCACGGGCCTCGAACGCACTCCGCCTCCGCCAAGGGGCCACTCGCCCGGGGCATGCGGCTTTCATCAGCCTCGCCCTTCTTCGCGAAGAGGCGGCCCGAGGCCTTCCCCTTCCGGACTTTTCCTTTTTCCTGGGAAGCGGACCGTCTCCTCATTGGCCATCCTAGGCGTCCCTCCGCGGGAAGGCGGCAGGCCCAGGCAGCACCCGCCCGTGGCTAATTGCCCCGACATCACCTGACAGCGAGCCACGCCACAGGACCTTCCGTTCAGGACCGTCGACACCCTCGCGCCCAGGAGACGCGCGAGCGGTTCCGGCCAGCGCCGTCATGACCCGGCCAAGCCCCCAGCCGACCCCTACGCCGGAAAGCTGGGCAACAGCCCGCCGGGCATGAAAGCGTTGTAGGCGCCGGCGACGATCAGGTCCCGGGCCGCGGCGATGTCCGGGGCGAAGTAGCGGTCCTTGTCGTAGAACGGCACTCGCTCCCGCAGCAGGCCGATGGCGGTCTCCAGGGCCGCCGAGCTGCGCAGCGGGCGGCGGAAGTCCACGCCTTGGGCGGCGGCCAGCAGCTCCACGGCAAGGATGCCCGCGGTGTTCTCGCTCATTTCCAGCAGGCGCCGGCCGGCGAAGGCAGCCATGGACACGTGGTCCTCCTGGTTGGCCGAGGTGGGCAGGCTGTCCACCGAGGCCGGGTGGGCTAGGCTCTTGTTCTCGCTGGCCAGGGCGGCGGCAGTGACCTGGGCGATCATGAAGCCGGAGTTCACCCCGCCGTTGTGCACCAGGAACGGCGGCAGGCCGCTCAGGCTGGAGTCGATCAGCAGGGCCATGCGCCGCTCGGACAGCGCGCCGGTCTCCGCCAGCACCAGGGCCAGGTTGTCGGCGGCGAAGGCCACCGGCTCGGCGTGGAAGTTGCCGCCGGAGAGGATCTCGTTGTCGTCCGGGAACACCAGGGGGTTGTCGGAGACCGCGTTGGCCTCGATCTCCAGCACCCGCGCGGCATGCCGCAGCTGGTCCAGGCAGGCGCCCATGACCTGGGGCTGGCAGCGCAGGGAGTAGGGGTCCTGGACCTTGCTGCAGTCGCTGTGGCTGTGCTCGATCTCGCTGCGGTCAAGCAACTGGCGGTACACCGCCGCCACGTCGATCTGCCCCGGCTGGCCGCGCACCGCGTGGATGCGCGCGTCGAACGGCCGCCGGCTGCCCCTGGCCGCCTCCACCGACAGCGAGCCGGACACCAGCGCCGCGGCGAACAGGTCCTCGGCGGCGAACAGCCCGCGCAGGGCGAAGGCGGCGCTGGCCTGGGTGCCGTTGAGCAGGGCCAGGCCCTCTTTCGGCGCCAGCTCCAGAGGACGCAGCCCGGCCAGGGCCAGGGCCTCGCCGGCGTCCAGGCGGCGCCCGCGGTGCAGTGCCTCGCCCTCACCCAGCAGCAGCGTGCTCATGTGGGCCAGGGGCGCCAGGTCGCCGCTGGCGCCCACCGAGCCCTTGGCCGGCACGCAGGGGTAGACCTCGGCCTCCAGCAGGCGGATCAGGGCATCCAGCACCACCTGGCGGATGCCGGAATAGCCGCGGGCCAGGGAGTTGATCTTGAGCACCATCATCAGCCGCACCGAGGCCTCGTCCATGGGCGCTCCGATGCCGGCGGCGTGGGACAGGACGATGGAGCGTTGCAGGGTCTCCAGGTCGGCGGCGTCGATGCGGGTGTTGGCCAGCAGGCCGAAGCCGGTGTTGATGCCGTAGATGACCCGGCCCTGGCCGAGCAGCTCGGTGACAGTGGCGGCGGAGGCGGCGATCACCCCGTGGGCCTCGGCGTCCAGGCGCAGGCGCACCGGTTCGTGGGCCACCCGGCGCAGGTCGGCGAGGCCGAGGTGGCCGGGACGCAGGTTCAGTTCATACATGTCAGCAATCCTTGGCGAGCATGGGCAGGTCGAGGCCCTGTTCCCGCGCGCAACGGCGCGCGCTGTCGTAGCCGGCGTCGGCGTGGCGCATCACGCCGGTGCCCGGGTCGTTGCGCAGCACCCGGCCCAGGCGACGCGCCGCCGCCTCGCTGCCGTCGGCCACTATGACCACCCCGGCGTGCTGGGAGAAGCCCATGCCCACCCCGCCGCCGTGGTGCAGCGAGACCCAAGTGGCGCCGCCGGCGGTGTTCAGCAGGGCGTTGAGCAGCGGCCAGTCGGAAACCGCGTCGGAGCCGTCGCGCATCGCCTCGGTCTCGCGGTTGGGGCTGGCCACCGAACCGGAGTCCAGGTGGTCGCGGCCGATCACGATGGGCGCCTTCAGCTCGCCGCGGGCGACCATCTCGTTGAACGCCAGGCCCAGGCGCGCGCGGTCCTTCAGGCCGACCCAGCAGATCCGCGCCGGCAGCCCCTGGAAGGCGATGCGCTCGCGGGCCATGTCCAGCCAGGTGTGCAGGTGCGAGTCGTCAGGGATCAGTTCCTTGACCTTGGCGTCGGTGCGGTAGATGTCCTCGGGGTCGCCGGACAGCGCCACCCAGCGGAACGGCCCGATGCCCTCGCAGAACAGCGGGCGGATGTAGGCCGGGACGAAGCCGGGGAAGTCGAAGGCGTTGGCCACGCCCTCTTCCAGGGCCATCTGGCGGATGTTATTGCCGTAGTCCAGCACCGCCGCGCCGCGGGCCTGGAAGGCCAGCATGGCGCGCACCTGCACGGCCATGGAGCGCTTCGCCGCGGCGATCACGTCCTTCGGCTCGCGCAGCCGCGCCTCGCGGCAGCGGCCGAGGGCCCAGCCGGCGGGCAGGTAGCCATTGAGCGGGTCGTGGGCGGAGGTCTGGTCGGTGACGCAGTCGGGGATCACGTTGCGCGCCACCAGCTCCGGGTAGACCTCCGCGGCGTTGCCCAGCAGCCCCACGGAGATCGCCCGGCCCTCGGCCCGGGCGGCCTCGATCAGCGCCAGGGCCTCGTCCAGGTCGGCGGCCTTGTGGTCCAGGTAGCGGGTGCGCAGGCGGAAGTCGATGCGGGTTTCGTCGCACTCCACCGCCAGCATGCAGAAGCCGGCCATGGTCGCCGCCAGGGGTTGCGCGCCGCCCATGCCGCCTAGGCCGGCGGTGAGGATCCAGCGGCCCTTCGGGTCGCCGCCGAAGTGCTGGTCGGCGACCGCGAAGAAAGTCTCGTAGGTGCCTTGGACGATGCCCTGGCTGCCGATGTAGATCCAGCTGCCGGCGGTCATCTGGCCGTACATCATCAGGCCCTTGCGATCCAGCTCGTGGAAGTGTTCCCAGGTGGCCCAGTGGGGCACCAGGTTGGAGTTGGCCAGCAGCACCCGCGGGGCGTCGGCATGGGTCTGGAACACCCCGACCGGCTTGCCCGACTGGATCAGCAGGGTCTGGTCGTCCTCCAGCCGGGTCAGGGTCTCGAGGATGGCGTCCAGGCAGTCCCAGTCGCGGGCGGCGCGGCCGATGCCGCCGTACACCACCAGCTCCTGCGGATGCTCGGCCACCGCCGGGTCGAGGTTGTTCTGCAGCATGCGGTAGGCGGCCTCGGTCAGCCAGCTCTTGCAGTGCAGGGTGCTGCCGTGGGGCGCGCGCAGGGGACGGGCGGCGGGGTGGTGGGCGTGGCTCATGGGGGTCTCCGTCAGCGCGCGAGGCGCCACAGCAGTCGGGCGGCGCAACGCGCGCCGTGGTTGTCGATGTCGTAGCGGGGGTTGAATTCCACCAGCTCGGCCAGGGCCAGGCGGCCGCTGGCGCGGACCCGCTCGAGGATCGCCTCGATGTGGGCCAGGGCCACGCCGCGGGCCGCCGGCGCGCTGACCGCCGGCATGATCGCGGCGGGCAGCACGTCCAGGTCGATGGACAGTTGCACCGCGTCGACCCGGGCGCAGAACGCCTCGACCCGCGCCAGCAGCGCCGGCAGGCGGGCGTCGTCGATGGCCTCGTCGAGGGTCCAGTCCACCCCCAGGGCCGCGGCGGTGTCGAACAGCGCCGCGCTGTTGGCCGGCTCGGCGATGCCCAGGCAGAGGTAGTCGAAGGCGTGCCCCCGGGCCTGCTGCCAGTCGGCCATCTGGGCGAACGGCGTGCCGGAACTGGCCCGGGCGGCGCGGCGCAGGTCGAAGTGGGCGTCCAGGTTGAGGATGCCGATGCGTGCGCTTGGCCGCGCCGCCACCAGGCCCTGGAAGCTGCCCCAGGCGGTCTCGTGGCCCCCGCCCAGCAGCAGCGGCAGCTGGCTGGCGCCCATCAGGCTTGCAACCCGCTGCGCCAGCGCCGCCTGGGCGCCTTCCAGGTCATCGCCCGGGCAGGCCACGTCGCCGGCGTCGTACACCGGCCGCGTACCGTGCCAGGCCAGGTTCGCCAGGGCCTGGCGCAGTACCCGCGGGCCGGCAGCAGCGCCGATGCGGCCCTGGTTGCGCCGCACCCCCTCGTCGCAGGCGAAGCCCAGCAACGCCACGCCGGGCTCGACGCCGGCGGCGAACGGCTGCACGCACTGGTGCCAGCGGCGGGCCCGGGGGCCCTCGTCGGCGTCGACGCGGCCCTGCCAGAGGCTCATGTCCACGGTCATGGCTGCACCGCCCCGCCCAACACCCGTCGCCACAGGCGCGGGGTCAGCGGCTCGTAGACCAGCTGGGCCGGGTGCTCCACGTCCCACAGGGCGAGGTCGGCGCGCAGGCCGGGGCGGATCGTCCCGCAGTCGTCCAGACCCAGGGCCCGGGCGGCCTCCCGGGTGACGCCGGCCAGGGCTTCCTCGGGGGTCAGGCCGAACTGGGTGCAGGCCAGGTTGGCCATCAGCCGCAGGGAGGCGAAGGGCGAGGTGCCGGGGTTGAGGTCGCTGGCCACCGCCAGCGGCACGCCGGCCTGGCGCAGGGCGGCCACCGGCGGCTTGCGGGTCTCGTTGAGGAACAGGAACGCCCCGGGCAGCAGCACCGCCACGGTGCCGGCGGCGGCCAGGGCGGCGATATCGGCGTCCTCCAGGTACTCCACGTGGTCGGCGGACAGCGCGCCGAACTCGGCGGCCAGCCGCGCCCCGCCCATGGCGGACAGCTGCTCGACGTGGGCCTTGCACGGCAGGCCCAGCTCCCGGGCGCGCTGGAATACCCGGCGCGACTGCGCCAGGTCGAAGCCGACGCTCTCGCAGAACAAGTCCACCGCATCGGCCAGGCCGGCGGCCGCGGCGCTCGGGAGGATCTCCGTGCAGACTCGTTCGATGTAGCCGTCGGCGTCCCCGACGAATTCCGGCGGTACTGCGTGGGCCGCCAGCAGCGTGGTGCGCACCCGCACGCCGAACCGCTCGCCCAGGGCCTTGGCGACCCGCAGCTGCTTGAGTTCGTGCGCGGTGGCCAGGCCGTAGCCGGACTTGATCTCGACGCAGGTGACGCCCTCGGCCAGCAGCGCCCGCAGGCGCGGCGCGGCGGCGTCCAGCAGGGCCTGCTCGTCGGCGGCACGGGTGGCCGCCACGGTGGCGCGGATGCCGCCGCCGGCCGCGGCGATCTCCGCATAGCTGGCGCCGCGCAGGCGCCGCTCGAACTCGCCGGCGCGGTCGCCGCCCCAGACCAGGTGGGTGTGGCAGTCGATCAGCCCGGGGGTCAGGCAGCGGCCCTCGGCGTCGATCACCTCGGCACCCGGCGGAGCGCGCCAGTCGCCCATGGGCAGCAGCCGGTGGATGCGGCCGTCGACCACGTCCAGGGCCATGGCGTCCCGCAGGCCGTAGGGCTGCGGCAGGGCCGGGTCGAAGGTGGCGATGCGCAGGTTGATCCAGCTCGTGGCGGACGGCATGGACGATCCCTCGTTGTTATTTGTACATACCAATAGAGGCAAACAACCGGACCGGTCAACCCTGATGCCGCATATTGACTATACAAATGTCGCGCCCGCGACCAAGCGCCACCCACCCTGCCGTCGGTGCCATCTGGTTTGCCCGCGTGCGCAGCGGCCCCTAGAATGCCGCGATGCTCACAGACGACCTCTCCCCCCTGCTGAATTCCCTCAACGATGCCCAGCGCCAGGCGGTGACCGCCCCCCTGGGCCGTCAGTTGGTCCTGGCCGGCGCCGGCTCCGGCAAGACCCGCGTGCTGGTGCACCGCATCGCCTGGCTGATGCAGGTGGAGCGCGCGTCGCTGCACTCGGTGCTCTCGGTGACCTTCACCAACAAGGCCGCCGCCGAGATGCGCCACCGCATCGAGCACCTGATGGGCATCAGCCCCCAGGGCATGTGGGTCGGCACCTTCCACGGCCTGGCGCACCGGCTGCTGCGCGCCCACTGGCAGGAAGCGGGGCTGAGCCAGAACTTCCAGATCCTCGACAGCGACGACCAGCAGCGCCTGGTCAAGCGGGTGATCCGCGAGCTGGGCCTGGACGAGCAGCGCTGGCCGGCGCGGCAGGCCCAGTGGTTCATCAACGGGCAGAAGGACGAGGGCCTGCGGCCCCAGCACATCCAGCCCGGCGGCGACCTGTTCCTGGCCACCATGCTGAAGATCTACCAGGCCTACGAAGAGGCCTGCGCCCGCGCCGGGGTGATCGACTTCTCCGAGTTGCTGCTGCGCGCCCTGGACCTGTGGCGCAACCACGACGGCCTGCTGGCCCACTACCAGCGGCGCTTCCGCCACATCCTGGTGGACGAGTTCCAGGACACCAACGCCGTGCAGTACGCCTGGCTGCGGCTGCTGGCCAAGGGCGGCGACAGCCTGATGGTGGTGGGCGACGACGACCAGTCCATCTACGGCTGGCGCGGCGCGAAGATCGAGAACATCCACCAGTACTCCGCCGATTTCCCCGACACCCAGCTGATCCGCCTGGAGCAGAACTACCGCTCCACCGGCGGCATCCTCAAGGCCGCCAACGCCCTGATCGCCAACAACCAGGGACGCCTGGGCAAGGAACTCTGGACCGAGGGCGAGGACGGCGAGCCCATCGGCCTGTACGCCGCCTTCAACGAGCACGACGAAGCCCGCTACGTGGTGGAGAACATCGAGCGCGCCCTGAAGGACGGCCTGTCCCGCAGCGAGATCGCCATTCTCTACCGCTCCAACGCCCAGTCCCGGGTGCTGGAGGAGGCGCTGCTGCGGGAGCGCATCCCCTACCGCATCTACGGCGGCCAGCGCTTCTTCGAGCGCGCCGAGATCAAGAACGCCATGGCCTACCTGCGCCTGCTGGACGGCCGCGACAACGACGCCGCCCTGGAACGGGTGATCAACGTGCCGGCCCGGGGCATCGGCGAGAAGACCGTGGAGACCCTGCGCGACCTGGCCCGCCAGCGGCAGATCTCCCTGTGGGCGGCGCTGCACGAGGCGGTGGGCGCCAAGCACGTCTCCGGGCGCGCCGCCGGCGCCCTGAACGGCTTCGTCGAGCTGATCGACACCCTGGCCCTGAAGGTGGAGGACATGCCCCTGCATACGATGACCCAGACGGTCATCGAGCAGTCCGGGCTGATCACCTACCACAAGGAGGAAAAGGGCGAGAAGGGCCAGGCCCGGGTGGAGAACCTGGAGGAACTGGTCAGCGCCGCCCGCGCCTTCGAGCACGGCGAGGAGGACGAAGGCCTCACGCCGCTGCAGGCGTTCCTCTCCCACGCCTCCCTGGAGGCCGGCGACACCCAGGCCGAGGCCCACGAGGACAGCGTGCAGCTGATGACCCTGCACAGCGCCAAGGGCCTGGAATTCCCCCTGGTGTTCCTGGTGGGGATGGAGGAAGGCCTGTTCCCCCACAAGATGAGCCTGGAGGAGCCGGGCCGCCTGGAAGAGGAGCGGCGCCTGGCCTACGTCGGCATCACCCGGGCCATGCAGCGCCTGGTGGTGACCTATGCCGAGACCCGCCGGCTGTACGGCAGCGAAACCTACAACAAGGTGTCGCGCTTCATCCGCGAGATCCCGCCGGGGCTGATGCAGGAAGTGCGGCTGTCCAACAGCGTCAGCCGGCCCCTGGGCGGGGTGACCCGCGGCGGCGGCTCGATGTTCGCCGGCGCCGAGGTACCGGACACCGGCTTCTCCCTCGGCCAGCGGGTGCAGCACGCGCTGTTCGGCGAGGGGGTGATCCTCAACTTCGAAGGCGCCGGCGCCCAGGCCCGGGTGCAGGTGAAGTTCGAGAGCGAAGGCAGCAAGTGGCTGATGCTGGCCTACGCCAAGCTGCAGGCGCTGTAGCGCCGTCCCGGACACCGCCGCCGGTCGGCGTGGCCCGGGGCAAAAAATCCCGAAACATTCTATGGCTGGCCAAGGCGCGCCCGAATCGGCAGCATGGCGCGCGTACCCTTTTCACACGAGATGCCGAACATGCAGCGTGTCCTCAGTATCGCCCTGGCCTTCTGCGTCGCCCTGACGCTGAGCCTCGACGCCAATGCCAAACGCATGGGCGGCGGCAAATCCTTCGGCTCCGCGCCGACCCACCAGACCCGCCAGGCCCAGCCGACC
>NZ_VJOY01000006.1 GCF_007109405.1 Pseudomonas mangiferae | reverse complement strand
GGGCGGGCGCTGGAACATCACCCTGTTCCACTACCGCAACCACGGCGCCGCCGACGGCCGCGTGGTGGCCGCCCTGCAGGTCCCCGAGGACGAGCGCCACCTGCTGCCCGCCGCCCTCGAGCAGATCAGCTACCCCTACTGGGACGAGACCGACAACCCCGCCTACCGGCTATTCCTGGGGTAAGCAGGCTCACAGGCGACAATGAAGAACGGGCCCGAGGGCCCGTTCTTCATTGCATCACAGCATCTTGTCACGGGCCTTTTCGGCTCGTGAGGCGCCAATGGCGGTTTCCACCTGCTTGACCTCTTCCGGGGGCGGCAGGACGGCGGGGAAACCCAGGGACTGGATCCACAGCTCCCGGGTCCAGCCTTTGGTGTGGTAGAGGTGATGATCCTCGTCCTGTTCCACCGCTTCGAACGCAGCCTTGAGCACCTTGCCCAGGTCGCCGGTCACCCGTTCAGCCACGTGGCCAATCAGTTCCCAGTTCTGGTGATCCTTGGTTTCCGCCAAGACCACGCATTCGGCCGCGGCCAGTTCGGCATCACCGGGCTCGCCTTCGGCCATGGCCATCTCGATGGCGGCCACCAGGGAGGCGCCATGGTGCGCGACCACCTTGCGCCCGGGGCTCGGTTCCTCGGTGTCGATGCCCAATTGCTCGAAGACCCGCGTCAGCACCTGCTCGTGGGTCCGGGTTTCGTCCAGGTATTCCTGCCACTCCTTCTTGAGGTCGGCATTCTGGGCGGCCAGGATCGCCTGGGTGTAGATCTTGATGCCGCCACGCTCGGTTTCCAGCGCCTGGAGCAGAAGTTCGTGGACCTGGGCCTGGTCGTATCGGGATGTACGTGCCATGGGCAATTTCCTCGTTATCGTTATGGGAGCGCGTCGCGCCCCGGCTACACGGCTGCGATTCGTTCGACGGCGGGCGCTGCGACCCTGCCGCTCTTTCACTGACTGCCCCGGGGAAAGCCCGGTTCATTCGGCGTAGGGGCATTTCGCCATCGGACCGGCCGTGTGTCAGGCAAGCCGCTGGAAGAGCCCCGGATAGCTCACCACGATGCCGTCGTCATCGACGCCCAGCTCGGCCTGGAAGTCCCTGAACAGCGCGTCGTAGAGAAAGCGCCGGGCAGGCGCCAGGCACCGATAGCGCTGCGGCACCGCGCTCAGTTGCAGATCGGGAACGGCGATATACGCCATGCTGAATTCGCGCACTTCCCCTGGTTGCCATGGGTAGCGACGCAGCGGCAAGGCGTTGCTGAAGGGTGTGGCGGCGAAGTCCACGTCGATGCAGCCGGTGAGCAGCGGCAACGGCGCCCCGCCCTCTCGCTGGTACCAGTGACCCTCGCCATCCGCCTCGATGGACAGCGACGGGCCCTCGTCCAGGCTCTGAATGTCCACCCTGCGGGTTCTCCAGCGCTCGTCGACCTGCACCTGATAGGAGAACGCATAGGGTTGACCGCCCCGCTCCCCCATCACCACGCCGTTCGCCCGGGCCCCGAGGGCATTGGTTTCTAGGGTGAGGTGTTCCAGCCCCGCACCCTCCAGAGCTTTCCAACGGTAGTGGCGCTTCATGGGTTTCCTCCGGCAGATTCAGTCGCACGCTTGGGCAGGATAGCTGCGTCACCCAGGCGTCTTCGAGCCGGACGGATGGGCCTTCGGCGCCTAGATTCTGTACGAAAGTCGTCGAGCGAAGGTCAGGCAAGGCAAAAACAGGCGAAGAAGCGGAGTTTACGTGCTGTAAATGAGCAGTCTGAGCCTGTGTTTAACGCAGCATCACCGATGCGCAGGCACGTTTCGTACAGAACCTAGCAGGCCTCTCCTCAAGGCGTCATGCATGCCATGGGACACTCGGATACCCTGGCCCAGGTCCTATACAGGAGGAAACGATGAGCGAAATCCTGATCCGCCATTGCGAAGTTGCCGATGCGCCCGCCCTGCATCAGCTCTATGCCCACCCCAGCGTCTACCGGGACACCCTGCAGCTGCCCTTCCCCTCCGAGGAAGTCTGGACGAAGCGCCTGTCCCAGCCCACGGAGCACGTCTACAAGCTCGTGGCGTGCCTGAACGGGCAGGTCGTGGGGCAGCTGACCGTGGAGACCAACACCCGCCCGCGGCGGCGCCATGTGGCGGGCTTCGGCATGGGTGTGGCGCCTCAGGCCCAGCGCCGTGGCGTGGGTTCGCGGCTCATGGAGGCCATGATCGAACTCTGCGATGGCTGGCTGAACGTCGAGCGGATCGAGATGACGGTGTTCGTCGACAACCAGGCCGCCCTGGCCCTGTACATCAAGTACGGGTTCGTCGTCGAAGGGACCAGCAAGCGCTATGCCCTGCGCGAGGGCGTCTATGTGGACGTGCACCACATGGCCCGGCTCCGCCCGGGCCAACCGGCCTGAGCCGGCATCGCTCTCAGCGACATGATGAAAAGAACGACGCCGGCTCTCGGCCAGCGTCGCTCAACGGGTCGGCGAAGTCAGAACTTCCACTTCGCACTGACCACCGCATTGCGCGGCTCGCCATAGGACCCCGAGTTGAAGGTGCCGAGGCCGTCGTAGTACTTCTTGTCGAACAGGTTGTTCAGGTTCAACCCCAGGGTCAGGTGCTGGTCGACCTCATAGTTCGCCAACAGGCCGACCACCGCATAGCTGTCCTGGGTCGCCTTGCGGTTCACGTCGTCGAACGACATCTCGTGGTACATCTCGCTCTGCCAGATGACGTTGCCGCCCACGGTCAGGCGATTCAGGTCGCCCGGCAGCCGGTAGGTGGTCCCCAGCTTGAACAGGTTCATCGGCTGGTTGGTCTCGATGCGCTTGTGGTTGCCGTCCTTGGCCTCGCGGTAGGTGTAGCCCCCGAAGATCTTCCAGTCCGGCAGCAACTCGCCGGAGATCTCCGTTTCGATCCCCTTGGTCTTGGTGCCGCTGATGGCCCGGTAGGTTTCCCGGCCGGTCTCTAGGTCCACGTCCACGAACTGCGGCAGGTTGTCCTGCTTGACCTCGAACACCGCCAGGCTGGTGTTGAGCTTGCCGTCGTAGAATTCGCCCTTGATGCCGATCTCGTAGTTGTCCCCTTCGAGCGGGTCGATCGCACTGTTGTTGGCGGTCTTGTAGTACATCTGCGGCAGGAAGATGTTGGTGTAGCTGGCGTAGACCGAGTAGTTCTCGTTCAGGTCATAGATGACCCCGGCGTAGGGAATTACCTTGCCGGTCTTCTTGTTCTTGTCCAGCGCGGTGGTCTCGCCGCTGAAGGCATCGCTGGTTTCGTCATGCTCGTCCCACCAGGTCACCCGGGTGCCGAGGATGATGGACAGCGGGTCGAACGGCTTGAGCTTGAGCGCGGTGTAGACCCCCGACTGGCGCAGGCGCGACAGGTTGTCCTCGGTCTTGGAGAAATGCGGCTTGGGAATCTGCCGGCCGTCCCAGGCGAAGATGTCAGGCACCTCCGGGTTGGCTCGCTCGTAGGTGGGGTAGTTCAGGTGGGTGCGGGAGGTACTGCCCCCCACCACCAGCTCGTGCTGGCGGCCCAGCAGTTGGAACGGGCCCGAGGCGTACACGTCCAGGGTGTCCTGGTACTGGTGGCTGTCCAGACGGTTGACGTACATGAAGGCGCCGGCCCCGTTGTCGGGATCGGGCTGCCCGCCACTCGCCGACCCGGTCGTGCCCTTGCGGTAGGAGTACTGGTGGCTGTAGGCGGCCTTCAGGGTCCAGTCGTAGCCGAGCTTCTGCTCGAGGATGCTGGTGAAGGTGTAGTGGGTGTTGTCCAGGTAGCTCCAGCGCGTCGCCGGGTTGAAGGAGCGCGAGAAGTTGGTCTGGGAGCCGTCGCTGAAGAACAGCGGGATATGGCCGAAGCTGACGCCGTCGGAGTTGTTGTTCTGGTAGTCCAGGCTGAGGCGCAGCAGGGTATCGTCGGTGAGATCCACGTCCAGGGCGCCGTACAGGACGCGCTTGTCCCGCTTGTAGTAGTCGATGAAGGAATTCTGCTGCTGGTAGACCCCCACCAGGCGGCCGCGGATGGTGCCGCTGTCGTTCAGCTTGCCGGAGACGTCGCCCTCGGTGCGGTAGTGGTCCCAGGAACCGGCCTCGCCGGTCAGGTAGCCCTGGAAGTCCGAGGTAGGCCGCTTGCGCACCAGGTTGATGGTCGCGGACGGGTAGCCTGCCCCGCTCATCAGGCCGGACGCCCCCCGCAATACTTCAACATGGTCGTAGATCGCCATGTCCAGCAGGCTGCCGGTGTATTGCTGGGACTCGTTGACCACCTGGGAGGGAATGCCGTCGTACTGGTAGTTCTGGATGGCGAAACCGCGGGAATAGAAGGTGAAGCGCTCGCTGTCGCGGTGGTTCACGGTGACGCCCGGGGTGAAATTCAGCACCTCGTCCAGCGTCTTGAGGTTCTGGTCGTCCATCAATTGCCGGGTGACCACACTGACCGACTGGGGGGTTTCCCGCAGGCTCAGGGGCAGCTTGGTGGCGGCCCCGGTCTCGCCGGTGGTGTAGGAGCTGGTGTTCTCGGTGGTCTGGCCGAGGGTCGAGCTGTTGATGGTGGTGGCGCCCAGCTCCAGCGAGCCGCCTTCCGCCGCGCTGGTGAGGATCACGGTACCGTTGTCCAGCTGATACCGCAGGCCGGTGCCGTCCAGCAGGCGGCGCAGGGCCGCTTCAGGCTCCAGGTCGCCGCGTACTGCCGTCGCACGCTTGCCTTGCACCACGTCGGGCGAATACAGAATCTGCAGGCCGGATTGCTGGCCCAGTTCGCGCAATGCACTGTCCAGGGACTGAGCCGGGATGTTCAAGGGAGCGGCCATCGCCATTCCTGCCGTCCCCACGGACAGGAAGAGCGCGGCCGCCGTCATCGGCTGGCGAAGGGAATTCAGTGCACGGGAAAGCGGCGACAATTTATAGGTTTCGGCAGACATCTCGATGTCCTTGGGTATTGGCAGGGAAGCGGCAACTCTACGTTTGAGAATGCTACTCGTTTGTAAGCCACTATGAGACGTAACCGCCTGGCAAACCGGAAAAGCGAACGTGAAATTCTTTCGCGCTCAACGTGTGTGCTCGGTTCGGCCTGACGCCGATTCTCCAACGTACCTGTGTTGGCAGTGGGGCCGGAAACCATCCTCCAGCGTGAAGCCTTCCCGCCCGACAGTGCAGGGAACCCGATCCTTGGGACTGCCCTTCTGCCATCTGCCATCTGCCATTTGCCTTCTGCCAAGCGACACTCCCCAGAAGCCTCATAGGAGAAACACCATGCCCCAGGAACATATACGCAAGTCGATCGCTCGTACGGCCGCGGATGACAGGACCGGCAAGATGAAGTGGGCCGTCTTCACCCACGTGAAGGATGCCTACCACGTGTTCACGCCCCAGGGGCTCCAGGAAGGCGCGCTGCTCGCCTTCCAGACCGGGCGTTCCTTCGCGGAGGAGGCCTGTCTGTCCTTCGAATTCAGCAGCCCCAACTATTTCACCCAAGCCAATATCGGCCACCTGACCATCGGCATCGGCCGCACCACGGATGCCGAGACCGGCCAGCCCTCACTGCAGGGGAAAGGCATTGTCATCGGCAACGTCTCCGCCTATGGCTGCAACGGCGAGTGCACCCAGACCGACTACACCAATACCGTCGCCATCGAAAGCTACTGGGCCACCGGCAATTGCGTCCACGGTCAGGACTCCCAGAGCCCCCTCGAACTGCAGGACGCCCTGACCTACCGGGTGGAAGTCCGCGTGCTTCCCCCCTGCCAGCGCATCCAGTACACCCTGTGGTCCCGGGGTCGCCACGGAAAATGGAAGACGCTCCACCATGCCGACGTTCACGACAAGGATTTCGGGAACTCCGATAACGCCGCCGGTTGGTGGATCGGAGAGGTGTTTTCCCAACACGCGTGGCTGGTCAATTTCCGCTCCATCAAATGGCGTTTCGACGGCGTGGACGAGGCGTCGACCCCCTGAGTGATTCTGGAAAACCCCGGGTTGCGTGCCTAGTATTGAAATGGCCTGACCGGCAGTCTGGCTAATCGATATCACCTCTTCGGCAGCCGCCTGAAGAGCCAGGGCGCAGCCCCCGATCCTTCCTTCTCGCTTCGCGCAAGGTGCTCCATGTTCAACGGACGCTTGAAAAAACAGTTGCACGCCCTGCGCGAGCAGCTCTCGTCGATGGAACAGGTCAAGGACAGCCTGGACAACGAGATGATGGCGGTCTATCTCGATGCCCGGGGGCACATCGACTCGGTCAACACGAACTTCGAGAACGAAATGGCGCTCAAGGCCCAGGACGTGATCGGCCGCCCGCTGGTGGAACTCGTGCCGGTCTACATCAGGAACTCCGAGTTCGGGATGCGCCTCAGCAAGTGCATCAGCAACGGCGAACATTTCAGCGGCGCCCTGCGTCTTATCCGCGGGAACGGCAAGGAGGCATGGCTACGCAGCATCCTGCAGCCGATCCGCGATTCGCGCGGCACCCTCAAGGGCTTTTCCCTCTATTCCAGTAACCTCACCCGCACCATCGAGACCTCCCGCGAGCACGAAAGCATGCTCAAGGCGCTGCTGCGCTCGACCGCCGTCGCCGAGTTCGACCTCGAAGGGCACCTCATCACCGCCAACGACCTGTTCCTCAAGGCCATGGGCTATACCGCAGACCAGGTGATCGGCAAGCATCACCGGATGTTCTGCGAGCCGTCGGAATACACCTCCGATAACTACGTCCGTTTCTGGGACCGCCTGCGGCGTGGCGACTACATCGCCGACCGCTTCAAGCGGGTCGACAGCCGCGGCCACGAGGTCTGGCTGGAAGCCACCTACAACCCGGTGTTCGACGCCCACGACCGGCTCTACAAGGTGGTCAAGTTCGCCACGGTGATCACCGGCCAGGTAGAGCGGGAGAACGCCATCTCTAAGGCCGCCAACCTGGCATACGACACCTCGCTGCTGACCGACGAGGCGGCCAAGCGGGGCTCGGGCGTGTCGCTGCAGACGGTCGAGGTCATGCGGCAGTTGGCTACCAAGATGGAAAAGGCGGTGACCGGCATCGAGGCCCTGGACAACCAGTCCCAGGTCATCGGAACCATCATAAAGACCATCAGCGGCATCGCCGAACAGACCAACCTGCTGGCCCTCAACGCCGCGATCGAGGCTGCCCGCGCCGGTGAGCAGGGCCGCGGTTTCGCCGTGGTGGCAGACGAGGTACGTCAACTGGCCTCGCGGACCAGCAAGGCGACCGAAGAGATCGTCGACGTGGTGAAGCAGAACCAGCGGCTGGCCAGCGAAGCGGTCACGCTGATCGAGGAAGGCCGAAGCCAGGCGGACCAGGGCCTGGAACTCGCAGGCCAGGCGGGCCAGGTGATCGTGGAGATCCAGGACGGCGCTCAGAAAGTGGTCGGAGCCGTCGGCCAGTTCACCAACCAGCTGACCACCTGACACCTGACCCTGACACCTGGGACTCAGGGATACCCTGGATTGGTCGCCCCCCTCATTGCCAGGCGGAGCGGAAGGTTTATCGCCCAAGAGAACGACAGTGGCGATCGGATCGCCTCTTCCGTTTCCTGCCTGACAGAACCAGGTGAATGGTTCAGAGGCTGTTTGGCCAGCCTGGAGGCGTGCGACTATCGATTCCACCCTATCTCCATATCGTGCAGGTTCTCCTGATGTCCGAATCTACGCCCACGCCGTTCAGGCTAGACCCGGTACCGAACGTCATCACCTTCGATTGCTATGGCACCCTCGTACAGTGGTACGAGGTGCTGCTGCGAGAAATCGGCATGACGCTGGCCGAACACGGGGCGGATGCTGCAAGCGCCTCCGGGATTCTCGACAGCTTTTCCGCCCAGGGACGGCGCCTGACGGCTGAGAAGCCCCATCGCCATTACAAGAACATCCTGCGCACCGGGTTCGCCGCTGCATTCAGCGAACACGGGCTGGACCCGGGCCCGGACGAAATCGAACGCATCGCGTCGTCCCCGACGATAATGGGCCCGCACCCGGAGGTCCCGGATGCCCTGCGGCGACTGCACGAGCGCTACAGGCTCGCGATCTTCACCAATTCCGACGACGACCTCATCGCGCCGACCGTGGCGCGTATCGGCGTGCCCTTCGACTATGTCATCACGGCGGAGCAGGCGCAGGCCTACAAGCCGTCACGCCAATTCTTCGAGTACGCCTACCACCAAATGGGCGTGACACCCGAAGAGACGGTGCATGTAGCGATGGGCATGTATTGGGACATGAAGGCCTGTCACGAACTGGGCGTGCGTGGCATCTGGGTGAACCGCCGGAGCGAGACCGGCAACCCGGACTGGCTGCCCTATACGGAGGTGTCGGACTTGAAGGAGGCCGCCGCATTGCTTCTCCCAGCAGCAGGGCCGGCAGCGCAATAGGTGCCCGCCCTGCGCTTGACTGATCTGACCATAGCGCAAGCAAATGACCGTCTGAAGCCGAAGATCAAGCGAGGACAGGCTGCGTAGCCTTGTCCTTGGCTAGCTACCATCGGGCGTCTCGAGCGCACCGTCCCGAAGATGGCTGTCGATTGATGCCAGGCGTGAACAGAGTGAGAGAAAGAGATGAAGGGTAGCCACCTGATCAAAATAGCGTTGTAGCGTGCACTCACCGCTTACGGCGGAAAGATCGACAAGGGCGATAGCCCCTACATCTTGCATCCTCTCAGGTTGATGGCACGGCTGAATGACACTACCGGTCAGTGCGTAGCGCTGCTACACGATGTGATCGAAGACAGCGACGCGACCGCTGAGGATCTGCGTGCGGAGGGTTTCCCCGATTCCGTCGTCAACGCGGTGGAGGTGCTGACTCGCCGCCCTGACGAGCACTACGAGGCGTTTATCGAACGCGTGGGTGTTCATCCGCTCGCCCGCAAAGTGAAGCTGTTGGACATAGAGGACAACCTCAACCTTCTCCGACTCAACGCCGTCACCGATAACGATCTGCAACGTGTCACGAAATACCATCGTGCCTGGAAGCACTTGAATTCCCTGGAATCGTAGAAACCGCCGAAACGTCGAGCTATGCCCAGTCTCGACCGGCACTGTATAGATCGAGAAAACGATTAGGGCTGATCAACTATCCGAATACGCAGCGGCGCGAGGGATACGCAGGGCTAACGGCTGGGGGCCTGACGAATAGCGGACTTCGTTGAGCAGTTGTCAGCCGGATGGCCTGCGCTGGCGACTGGAGCCAAGCCGATGCGGCTGAGGGGATGGTGCGGCTGTCGGAGTTCGCCAACGACCTGGAAATATTGAGGCCGGACCGCGAGCGCCGGCGCGAACAGATCGAGGCGAATGAACACCCGTCGACATCACCGAGAGCTGCGAGCGAATTGGGAAGCCCGCGACCCCGCGCAACGCTTATGTCCACCTGGCAGATCCGGCGGCGCGCCCGATGGTCCATGAAATTCGGGCTCTCGGAGCCTGGCTCTACAGTGGCAGGGGCATCCCTTCGAGTACATCCAGACTCTGATGGGTCACGCAGACGAGGAGATGACCGCCTCCTTCCAGGACGGTCACGGGGCGAAGAAAAAATCACTATGTCGGGATGCTGGCCGGATAAAAACTGTAGCCCCGGTACTCGTTTCCCAATCTATTCCCCAAAACAAAAAGGGCGACCCTTTCGGATCGCCCTCTAAGCCCCGCAGGCCGCGGGTTGCGTTTGGTAGGCACAATTGGACTCGAACCAACGACCCCCACCATGTCAAGGTGGTGCTCTAACCAACTGAGCTATGTGCCTTCGTTGGACGCGCATTCTACGGATATGAAAATCGCTGTCAACACTTTTTCACCTAACCGCCTGAAAAGCTGGATTTTTTGCCGTTCAGCCGGCTGTTTCGAATCTCGCACGGCCGCTAGCCAATGATTCCGTCGTCGCGTAGCATCGCCAAACGTAAAAAATAAAGAACAGGGGATCAGAATGGCGCACACCGAATATCCACGCTCCTACTATGCAGCCTCGGCGAATCCAGTGCCGGACCGACCGGAACTGCTGGGTGGGGCGGAAGCGGACGTTTGCGTCATTGGCGCAGGCTACACCGGGCTTTCCACCGCGCTGTTCCTGCTGGAGTACGGATTCAAGGTGGTGGTGCTGGAGGCAGCGAAAGTCGGCTTCGGCGCGTCGGGTCGCAACGGTGGGCAGATCGTCAACAGCTACAGCCGCGATATCGACGTCATCGAGCGCACGGTTGGTCCCAAGCAGGCCCAGCTCTTGGGTCAGATGGCATTCGAGGGCGGCCGGATCATTCGTGAACGTATCGCCACCTATGGCATCCAGTGCGACCTGAAGGACGGTGGCGTGTTTGCGGCCCTGAACGGCAACCAGATGCGCCATCTGGAAGGCCAGAAACGCCTCTGGGAACGTCATGGGCATCACCAGCTGGAACTGCTGGATGCCACGCGAATCCGGGAAGTCGTGAACACCGGGCGTTACCTCGGCGGCATGCTCGACAAGAGCGGCGGCCACATCCACCCGCTCAATCTCGCCCTTGGCGAAGCGGCGGCGGTGGAGCGCCTGGGCGGCGTCATCCATGAGCAGACGCCGGCGGTGCGGATCGACCGGGGACCGAACCCTCTGGTCCATACGCCCCGCGGGCGCGTCAGGGCCAAATTCGTGGTCGTGGCCGGCAACGCTTACCTGGGCAACCTGTTGCCCGAATTGAGCGCCAAGTCCATGCCGTGTGGCACCCAGGTAATCACCACCGAACCGCTGCCAGAGCCACTGGCCCGGGAGCTGCTACCCCAGGATTATTGCGTGGAGGACTGCAACTATCTGCTGGACTACTATCGCCTGTCCGGCGACCGCCGGCTGATCTATGGCGGCGGCGTGGTCTACGGGGCACGCGACCCGGCGGACATCGAGTCGATCATTCGGCCGAAGATGCTGCAGACCTTCCCTCAACTGAAAGACGTCAAGATCGACTTCGCCTGGACCGGCAACTTCCTGCTGACCCTCTCCCGCCTGCCCCAGGTCGGGCGTCTGGGCGACAACCTGTACTACTCACAGGGCTGCAGCGGCCATGGGGTGACCTACACCCACCTGGCGGGCAAGGTGCTGGCGGAAGCGCTGCGTGGCCAGGCAGAGCGCTTCGACGCATTCGCCGCCCTGCCCCACTATCCGTTTCCAGGCGGACGCCTGTTCCGCATTCCTTTCACGGCCTTGGGGGCGTGGTACTACAGCCTACGGGATCGACTGGGCATCTGAATCGACGAGTGAAAGCCACGTCGGTCCTGGCCGGCAAGTCAGCCCCCGACCTGGCGCCTCGCCACGGCCGCTGCATTAGCCTGGCCTGCGCGATCGAGCGCATCGGCGCCCTGGAGCCAGCGGGCGCGGTCGACGTTCGCCGGCACGTTCACCGGCGACTGCAGCAGCACGGCCCAATGACCCCCTTCGCGCCAGTCTCCCAGGAAATCGGAAAAGGTCATCTGCACCCGCCGCTCGGCACCCGCACGAAGAATGACGTGCCGTTTCATCCGGTCATAACCGATCAGCAGCGCGAAGCGCGGCGAGCCCAACCACCCTTCATCCAGATGCACCAGCACCGGGTTGCCCGCCGCGACCTGTACCAGCAACGCATCGAGGTTCGGCTGCAGCGGATAGCCCACCAACCCGTGGCGGTTGGCCACCTCGACGATGCGCTCGGGCAGGCCTTTTTCGTCTTCCGGGAGATGCAAGGGTTTTTCCAGCAGACCGGGCGTGATCACCTCACCCTGCGCGGTCAGCAGGCTGGCCAGGGTCGCGGGTGCGCTCTGGTAGGCGCGCTGCTGGAAGAAGGGAACGCCCGACAGCTCCACCGACTCCGGCAGGGCCTGGACGCTGGGCGACAACGCCGGTCCCGAGCAGGCGCTCAGCCATAACAGGCTCGCCAGGATCACCGGCATACGACACGCCGCACGGCTCGTTTTCGGCTTGGACACGATTCTCTCGCTCTGACGGGACGGTCAGCGATGATACTGACCGCCCCTGGCCCGGTACAGCGTCAGGGTGACGCCGGCACCGTCTCCCGCAGGCTCAGGCTGCGATAGGCCGGATCGGCGAGGATCTGCGCCTCGGTGAAGGGCAGCGGATGCCAGAGCGACTGGGCAAACGCGTCGGTCTGATCGAGGAAATGCGGTGACGCCGGGTCGCTGGACTGGGAGAAGGTCAGCAAGCCCTGGGCCTGGGGGCCCTGCTCGTCGAAGCTCACCAGCTGGATGTAGCTGCTGCCGCCGACCACCGCCCATTGGCCGCCATCGACCGGTCGGCTCTGGATGGCGTTATAGACGCCCAGCTCACCTGCCCCACCCGGCATCGGGATGCGCCGGTTGCCTTTCATGGCCACCTGCAGGGCGCCGCGCTGCGCCTGGGACAAGGCTGGTGAACCCGCCAGCTCGCGACCGACCTGCACCAGTGCCGCGGTCAGCTCGCGTACGATCGCCGGGGCGTCCAGGGCAATGCCGCGGGGCGTATCGAGGGGATTGGCGGCGTCGAAAGGTACCCGCCAGGCGTTGTCGAGAGCCAGGAAGCGCTCGGCGAAAGCCTGGAAGTACAACCAGCCCACGCTACTCGCCGGGTCGGCACGGCGCGACCACCGGGTGATCGCCTCGCAGGCCGGCCGCGCAGCCGCCTGGCGAGCGGTGTCGCACAGACGATTCAGGTCATCGCCCAGCAGCTCGGCCAGGTAGACGCGGTTGTCATCCACCAGCGACCTGAGGAATGCACCGTCCAGCGCCGCGTCGCCCTGCGTCCGCAAGCGCTGTAGCGCGAAGCGGGCACGCAGCCCCAGCGCGGTCCCCTCGCGGCTCACCAGGGGCGAGTAGCCTTCCAGCGGCTGCGCCGGGTTGGTCATCCAGGCGCTGTCGTTGGAGTTCTGCAGGAAATCCTGGCGCTGCAGCTGCGGCATCCGCTCCGCCGGAACGATGCCAGGCTGGGGCGTCCCATCGGTACGCACCCAGTCGCAGGCACTGCGGGAGCCATCCAGCACCGGCAGCCCCTGGCCGGCCAAGGCCTTGTCCATGCAGGTCGCCAGGGCATCCGGCGATACATCGGGCACCACCGAGGCGTTCATGTACAGCGCCTCGCCCTGCTGGTCGACCGCCAGGGTATTCACCCAGGGAATACCCCGCTCGCGCTGGATCGCCCCGCGGAACTCGGCCAGGCTGGTGGCACGGTCCATGTCCAGCCACTGCTGCAGAACCCGGTCGTTGTCCAGGTTGACGTCCTGCAGGGCGTAGGCCTGGCCGGCCTCCCACTCCAGCATGCCCGGCCACTTCACCACCGGCCCGAAGCGCGAGAGATAAAGGTCATGATCGACGCGGGTCAGCGTGCCATCCGCCTCGCGCACATCGATGCTCACGGTGCGCTTCTCCAGGGCCAGGGTCTGGTCGTCCACCCGATAGCGGGTCGGGTCGGCCGGGTCCAGCGCCAGGCGGTGCAGGGTGAAATGGGCGGAGGTATCTACCGTGTGGGTCCAGGCCAGGTGCTGGTTGAAGCCGATGTTCACCACCGGCAGTCCGGGCAGGGCCGCGCCCATCACGTCCAACTGGCCAGGGATGGTCAGGTGCATCTGGTAGAAGCGCAGCGCGCCCGACCAGGGGAAATGGGGATTGGCCAGCAGCAGGCCATGGCCATTGGCGGAACGCTGTTTCCCCACCGCCAGGGCGTTGCTGCCCCGCTGCAGCGGATAGTCCTGCCAGGCACGCGCCGCGACGTCAAACCCGCGGGCATCGCGTGCGGCCACCGGCACCGAGGCCCCGGGCGGCGCAGCGGCCACCAGGGCCTGGGCGAACCGACCGATCCCGCCTTCCACCAACAGGCGCCGGGTCAGGCTCGCCAGGTCACGCTCGGTGAGGGGCTGCAGCCAGGGCTGCCCGCGACAGGCCAGCGGCTGCTGGGCGAATGCGGTATCCCGCAGGTAGCGGTTGTAGCCCTGCACGTACCCCTGCAGCAGGTGCCGCACCGGTTCGCGCTGGGCGTTCAGGAAACGGTCAAGCGCGGGCGCCTCGTTCAGCCAGCGGAAGAAGAGATCGGAGGTGACGTTGTCCACTTCGGCGGACGACTGGCCCTCGCGCCCGAAAAAGCGGGCCCGCTCGCCGCGGGCGGTGACGATCTCGTCCGCCAGCAGGCACAGGTTGTCCTTGGCATAGGCGTAGCCGATGCCATAGCCCAGCCCGCGCTCATCCGCCGCCTTGATGTGAGGAACACCGTAGGCGGTCCAGCGGATCTGCGTGGAAACCTCCGCCGCACCCGCACCGGCCAGGCCGAGCAACGCCATCATCCCCGCTGCGAACCGAATCCCGCCCACACCCGTTTCCTTCTGTCGATCGTCTACGGCGCCCGATCACGGGCGCGTCCTTTAAGGGTTCTGGTCTCAGCCGGCCAACAGCGCTTCGGCCCGGGCCGGCGACGCCTTGGACTGGCCGCCGACGAAACCGTAGAGCGACGCGGCGATTTCCTCGGCGCGGATCGGCAGCACCGAGAGCAAGGTGTCACTCAGACCGTGGCTCGCCTGGCAGAAGCCCTGCATGTAGACCGCCGCCTGGAAGCCCGGCACCGCCTGGATGCGGTAGTCGCGGCCCACCTGGTACTCCTGGAGGTAGGGCGCCAGAGGCTCCAGCAGTTGGCGATGGGCCTGCCGTTCGTAACCGGTGGCGAGGATCACCGCATCGTAGGGTCGCTTCACCGTGGCGCCGCTGGCCAGGTCGCGCAGGGTCAGCTCGACGCCCCGGTCGGTCGCGTTGACGGCATCCACCGTGCACAGGCAGCGGACGTTGTGGCGGACGTTCCCGGACACCTTCTGCCGGTAGAGGATGGCGTAGATGCGCTCGATCAAGTCCAGGTCCACCACGGAATAGTTGGTGTTGTGGTACTCGCGGATCAGGCGATCCCGCTCTGCGGTCTCCTGGCCGAAGATCAGGTCGGTGAAGGACGGCGAGAAGATTTCGTTGACGAACGGGCTGTCGTCGGCCGGCTTCAGCGAGGAACCGCGCAGGATCATGTCCACCTGCACCGAGGCGAAGCTGTCATTCAGGTCGATGAAGGCTTCGGCGGCGCTCTGCCCGCCGCCGATGATGGCGATGCGCATCGGCTTGCCGTCCACGCAGGGCTGGGTGGCCATGCGCTGCAGGTACTGGGAGTGGTGGAAGACCCGTGGGTCGTCCCGCAGGTGGGCGAACGGTTGCGGGAAGCGCGGCGTACCGCCGGCGCTGACCACTACGGAGCGGGTCCGGCGCACCCGGCGGCGGCCCTCCTCGTCCTCCGACACCACCCGCAGTTGCTCCACCTGCCCGCCAGCCTCGATGGGCTCGACGGCCACCACCTGCTCGCCATAGCGGCAGCGGTCGGCGAAATGCCCGGCCACCCAGCGCAGGTAGTCGTTGTACTCCATCCGGCACGGGTAGAAGGTGCCCAGGTTGATGAAGTCCACCAGGCGGCCGTGCTTGTGCAGGTAGTTGACGAACGAGAACGGGCTGGTGGGGTTGCGCAGGGACACCAGGTCCTTGAGGAAGGAAATCTGCAGTTCGCTCTGGCTCACCAGGGTGTCGCCGTGCCAGCGATAGTCCGACTGCTTGTCCAGGAACAGCGCGTCCAGGGTACCGTGCTGACGAGCGTGCTCGTCCAGGGCGATGGCCAGGGCGATGTTGGAGGGGCCGAAGCCGATGCCGATCACATCGTGGAGCCTGTCGGCGGAAGAAAGGGCCGGGTTCATCTGCGTATCCTCGCGAGCGAAAAGGTCGTCGGCGGCCGGGGAAATCGGCTGTCTGCCGAGGGTCGTGCTCGAAGTAACGAGACGTAACGAGGGAAATTTAAAGCCGGACGGCGCTCAGCTTTCCCACTCGCGCATGCGCAGCCGGCAGTGCTTCATGGCGTTGACGATGTGCTTCTCCACCATGTCCCTGGAGATACCCAGGCGAGCGGAAATCTCCGGGTGCGACAGCCCCTCCAGCTTGCGCAGCAGGAACGCCTCGCGGCAGACCCCCGACAGCTCTTCCAGGGCGCGCTTGACCAGGGCCACCCGTTGCCGCTGGTAGAGGGAATGGTGCGGCGAGGCGGCCGGCCGCTGATCCTCGCACTCGAGGACATCCATCGACTCGCTGCGCCGGGCGACATTGCGCCGATGCAGGTCGATGGTCAGATTGATTGCCGTTCGGTAGAGGAAAGCCCGGGGCTGCTGGATTTCATCTTGACGGGATCGCTCGAGCACGCGCAAATAGGCGTCGTGGGCGACGTCGGCGGCCAACTGGCGGTCGCCCAGCGTCGAGGTGAGGAACCTCACCAGCTCTCCGTAGTAGTTGTCCAAAGCCCCTGACTCTCCCAGCGATTGCCCTGCCTGCGCTGAGACACTACAGGCGGTGGGCCTACGACCAAATACTGGCAGTATGAAACCACTAAATTTATAATAATTCTCATCTACATTTAAAGCCCGACGCTTTCGCCTCGTTGCAACGCGGGTCACAGGTAATCGCAGTAACCCGATGAACATGCCCACGCCCGCGAACGCCGATCATGAAGCCCTGGCCGAGGACGCTGCCCACTGGTGCATGCGTATCCACGCCGAGGACTGCACCCCGCAGGAGCGCGAGGGCTTCCAGCGCTGGCTCGCGGCCGATCCGGAGCATGCGCGGGAGTTCGTCGCCATGCTGGAGATCTGGGAGGCCAGCGAGTGGCTCGCACCGCAGCTGGCCGAGGCCGCCCGCCCGGTGGCAGCCGCCCCCACGCCCCCCACACGCAGGACCCGACGCGCCTGGAGCCGACGTAGCATCGCGGCGGCCTTCGCCCTGCTGGTGCTGCCGGCGAGCGCCTACCTGGGCTGGAGCATGGGCTGGCTGCCGGACGACTACCGGCGCTACCGGACCGACAGCGTGCTGCACGACGTGGCCCTGCCGGACGGCAGCTACACCAGCCTCAACCTGAACACCCACCTCACCTTCGCCAACTTCAAGGATCGCCGCCGGGTATCCCTGGACCGTGGCGAGGCGTACTTCGAAGTGAGCCACGACGCCAGCCATCCCTTCGTGGTGGAAGCGGGCACCGGCTCGATCACCGTGACCGGCACCCGCTTCAACGTCTGGACCTATGGCGACGATGTCGTGGTCACCGTCACCGAGGGCTCGGTGAAGGTCAACAGTGATCGTCGCCAGGAGCAAAGCAGTGGCCTCACCGCCGGCATGCAGGCGCGCTACGGCAGCGGCGACGTACAGCCCCAGATCGGCTCCGCCAACGCCACCCAGGCCCTGGCCTGGCGCAGCGGCAAGCTGATCCTCGACGACCTGACCCTGGCCCAGGCGCTGCCGCTGATCAACCGCTACCGCCAGCGGCCGCTGCAGCTGGCGGACGGCACCCTCGGCACCCTGCGGGTCGGCGGCATCTACAACAGCCGCAACGTCGATGCCCTGGTGGACGCCCTGCCCAAGGTCCTTCCGGTGCGCCTCATCCATCGCGAGGATGGCACCACGCTGCTGGCGCGGCGCTGATCCCCCGGGCGGACGCTGCGCCGCCGGCTTAAATTTCCCGCCTCCCCCCGCGTCAGTCAGTAAGCATTACGCGTCGCGGGCAGAGCCACGGCGCGTCGATCCATCGCCCGAGCCTGCCCATGAGCGTTCCCCGCCCCCTCCTCGTCATCGCCTGCCTGGCCCTCGTTCCGCTGCTGGTCGCCTGGCAAAAATTTTCCGCTTCCACGCCGCCCGGCAGCACGGTCAGCGTGCAGCGGGGCGACATCGAAAGCAGTGTCAGCGCCCTCGGCACCCTGCAGCCGCGCCGCTACGTCGACGTCGGCGCCCAGGCATCCGGGCAGATCCGCACCCTCCACGTGGAGGTGGGCGACGAAGTCCGGGAAGGCCAGTTGTTGGTGGAAATCGACCCGGCCCCGCAGCAGGCCCGGGTGGACGCCGGTCGCTACTCCATCGAGACCCTGCAGGCGGAACTGGCCGAACAACGCGCCCAGCATGCCCTGGCGGAGCAGCAGTACCGGCGCCAGCAGCGCCTCGCAGCCAGCGGCGCCACCCGTGAGGAAGACGTCCAGGCAGCCCACGCCCAGCTGCGGTCGGCCCAGGCCCGCATCGACCGCTACCAGGCGCAGATCCGCCAGGCGCGTGCCACCCTGCGCAGCGACGAGGCGGAACTGGGCTACACCCGCATCTATGCACCCATGACGGGTACGGTGGTGGCGCTCAACGCCCGCGAAGGCCAGACCCTCAACGCCCAGCAGCAGACCCCGCTGATCCTGCGCATCGCCAAGCTTTCGCCCATGACCGTCTGGGCCCAGGTGTCCGAGGCGGACATCGGCCGGGTACGGCCGGGCATGCCGGCGTATTTCAGCACCCTCAGCGGCGAAGGCCGACGCTGGGAGGCTACGGTGCGACAGATCCTGCCGATCCCGCCGAAGCCCCTGGAGCAGATGAGCCAGGGCGGCGGCAGCCCGCTGGGCACCACGGGCGGCGGCCGGGTGGTGCTCTACACCGTATTGCTGGACGTGGACAACGACGACCATGCCCTGATGGCGGAGATGACCGCCCAGGTGTTCTTCGTCGCCGATCGCGCCCGGGACGTGCTCACCGTTCCCCTGGCGGCCCTGCAGCCTGCGGGTCAGGGGCGCCACGTGGCGCGGGTAGTGGCGGCCAATGGCGAGGTGGCGACCCGCGAGGTGCGCACCGGTCTCAGCGACCGCATGGCGGTGCAGGTGCTCTCCGGCCTGCGCGAAGGCGAACGCCTGCTGATCGGCGCGCCCGACGCCGCGGACGGTTGATGACCACGCCCGACGCCGTGCCGCTGATCCAGCTGCGCGACATCCGCAAGGCCTACGGCGGCGAGGACGGCGGGCCACGGGTCGAGGTGTTGCGCGGCATCGACCTGACCCTCTCGGCCGGGGAATTCGTCGCCATCGTCGGCGCCTCCGGCTCCGGCAAATCCACCTTGATGAACATCCTCGGTTGCCTGGACCGGCCCAGTTCGGGCGAATACCGCTTCGCCGGCGAAGACGTGGCCGACTTCGACAGCGACACCCTGGCCTGGCTGCGTCGGGAAGCGTTCGGCTTCGTCTTCCAGGGCTATCACCTGATCCCCTCGGCCAGTGCCCAGGAAAACGTCGAGATGCCCGCCATCTACGCGGGCACCCCGGCCGCCGAGCGCCATCGCCGGGCGGCCGCGCTGCTGGAACGCCTGGGCCTGGGCAGCCGCCTGGGCAATCGCCCGCACCAGCTTTCCGGCGGGCAGCAGCAGCGGGTATCCATCGCCCGGGCGCTGATGAACGGCGGTCACATCATCCTGGCGGACGAGCCGACCGGCGCGCTGGACAGCCGCAGCGGCACCGAGGTCATGGCGCTGCTGGACGAACTGGCCGCCCAGGGCCACGTGGTGATCCTGATCACCCACGACCGCGACGTGGCGGCCCGGGCGCGGCGGATCATCGAGGTGCGGGACGGCCTGATCGTCGATGACCGCCCTGCGTCCGCGCCGTCCGCCGCGCCCCTGCCCGCCTGCGCGCCGCCTCCACTGGACCTGCGCGCCGGGTCGCGCGGCACTGTCCGCGCCGGCGCCTGGCGTGCGGAGCTGATGGATGCCCTGCGCGCCGCCTGGCGGGCACTATGGCTGAACCGCTTCCGCACCGCTCTGACCCTGCTGGGCATCGTCATCGGCGTCGCCTCGGTGGTGGTGATGCTCGCCGTGGGCGAAGGCAGCAAGCGCCAGGTGATGGCCCAGATGGGCGCCTTCGGCTCCAACATCATCTACCTGGGCGGCTATTCACCGACCCCTCGCAGCCCCGAGGGCCGAATCAGCCTGGACGACGTGGCGGCCCTGGCCAGCCTGCCCCAGGTGAAGAGGATCATGCCGGTCAATGGCGCGGAGACCGTGGTGCGCTACGGCAATGTCGACCACGTGATGTACACCGGCGGCAACGGCGTGGACTTCCCGGCGATCCTCAACTGGCCGGTGGTGGAAGGCCGTTTCTTCACCGCCGAGGAGGACGCCGCGGCGGCCCCGGTGGCGGTGATCGGGCAGAAGGTCCGGGAACGGGTGTTCAAGGATGTCGCCGACCCCATCGGCCGCTACCTGTTGATCGAGAACGTGCCGTTCCGGGTCATCGGCCTGCTGGCCGCCAAGGGCGCGGCATCGGGGGACAGCGACAGCGACGAACGCATCGTCGTGCCCTACTCCGCCGCCAGCGTGCGCCTGTTCGGCAGCCACGACCCGGAGTACGTGATCATCGCCGCCGCCGATGCGGACCGGGTGCATGAGGCCGAGCAGGCCATCGACCGCTTGCTGCTGCGCCTGCATCGCGGTGTGCGGGACTTCGAGCTGACCAACAATGCGGCGATGATCCAGGCCGAGGCCCGCACCCGCAACTCCCTGTCGCTGATGCTCGGCGCCATCGCCGCGATCTCCCTGCTGGTGGGCGGCATCGGGGTGATGAACGTGATGCTGATGACCGTGCGCGAGCGCACCCGGGAAATCGGCATCCGCATGGCCACCGGGGCACGCCAGCGGGACATCCTTCGCCAGTTCCTCACCGAAGCCATGATGCTCTCGCTGCTGGGGGGCCTGGCCGGCGTCGCCAGTGCCCTGGCCATCGGCGCCGGCCTGCGGCTCGCCGACGTGGCCGTGGTGTTCTCCCCGGCCGCGGCCCTGGGCGCCTTCGCCTGCGCCCTGGCCACCGGCATGCTGTTCGGCTACACCCCGGCGCGCCAGGCCGCCCGCCTCGACCCGGTGATCGCCCTGACCCGCCCATGAGCCCCGCCATGAAACGACTCATCCCAATCCTGCCCTGCTGCCTGCTGCTGGGTGCCTGCGCCGAACGGCCCGCGCCCGTCGCTACCGGGGCGTCGCCGCCGGCCCGCTGGCAGGCGCCCGTCATGGCCTCGGACGACGCCGCCCTGCAACGGGACTGGTGGCGGCGCTTCGGCAGCGCCGACCTCGATGGCCTGATCGAACGGGCCCGGGCCGGCAACCATGATGTGGCGGTCGCCCTGGCCCGGGCCCGCCAGGCCCGGGCGACGCTCACGGTGGCGGGCGCGCCGCTGCTGCCCGAGGTACGGGCGGGCGTCGAGGCGAGCCGCGAAGGCCTGCTCAGTGGCCAGGGCAATCGGGACCTGGACGCCAGCGAGGACGATCCGCGGATCGACAGTTTCCTCACGGATTTCAACGTGCGCTACGACGTGGACCTCTGGGGCGGCCTCGAGGCCGCTCGTGACAGCGCTCTTCAGGGCTGGCATGCCAGCCGCTTCGAACGGGCCGCGGTGGAATTGAGCGTGCTGGCGGAGGTGGCCAACCGCTACCTGGATGTCCGCGCCCTGGACGAGCAAGCGCGGATCGCCGCATTGAACCTGGACAACGCCCGCGAAGTGCTGGCCCTGGTGGAAACCCGCCACGAGGCCGGGGCCGCCACGCCCCTGGAAGTGGCCCAGCAACGCAGCCTGGTGGCACGCCAGCAACGGCTGCTGCCGGAGGCCCGGCAACGGGCGGCCGAGGCACGGATCGCCCTCGCCACGCTGCTCGGCGAGCCGGTGCAGGCGTTGCGCCTGGCGCCGGGCCCGTTCACCGACCTGCGCTGGCCCACCGCCAACGCCGGGGTGCCCAGCGAGCTGCTGGCGCGCCGCCCGGATATCGCCGCCGCGGAGGCCCGGCTGGCCTCCGCCGAGGCCGACGTGCGGGTGGCCAGGGCCGCCCTGCTGCCGAGCCTGACCCTCGGCGCCAACCTGGGCAGCGGCGGCGAGCGCGCCTCGCAACTGCTGCGGAGCCCGTTCTATACCCTGACTGCCGGTCTTGCCGCGCCGATCTTCGACAATGGGCGGCTGTCGGCCGAACGGGACCGGGTCCAGGCTCGCCAGGAAGAAGTGCTGGAAGACTACCGCCAGGCCATCGTGGCGGCCTTCGCCGACGTGGAGGCCGCCCTGGTGGCCATCGACGGTCTGGATCGCCAGCGCGAAGGGCAAGCCCGGGAACTGGAGAGCGCCCACGAGGCCTTCCGCCTGGCCGGGGAACGCTACCGGGCCGGCGCTGAGACCCTGCTTACCCTGCTGGAAAGCCAGCGCACCCTCTACGAGGCCCAGACCGAGCAGGTTCGCCTGCACCTGGCCCGGGCCCAGGCATCCGTGGCGTTGTACAAGGCCTTGGGCGGTGGCTGGCGCGCCGAGCCGCCGCCGGCCTGAGAAGGTCCGGTCAGCGGCGGCTGAGCCGCAGGTGACGGGCGTACCACGGGCGCCGTGGCGTGCGGCGCAGCAGGTCGGGCACATCACTGTCGCCGCTGAAGGTGATGCGCAGGGCCAGCTTCATGGTCTCGACGTCGCTCTCCATGCTCGGCCCCGGCACCGCGCCGGCATCGCCGCAACCATGGGTCGAAGCGCCCAGCCAAGGGTCGCTCACCTCCACCCAGCGCCCCGGGGCGAACCACGGCACGCCGTTCACCTCCAGCGGCACCAACTCGCCAGGGTGGTAGCGCTGGTGGGCCCGGAACCAGTCGTCCAGGCGGTCGTCGATCCAGCCGTGGAAGTGCCAGAACACCGGGTTCACGTGGGACGAGAAGGGATCGCCGAGGAAATCGTTCTCCGGCCGGAACCAGCGCGGGGCGAAATCCACCGGGTCGCGGTCGCCCATCACCGGCATGTCGTTGGAAGGGTCGCGGGTGACGCTGGCCCAGCGCATGTGCAGCCAGTCGTGCATGCCCAGCTCCATCTCCGAGCCGAACGCCCCGAGGGTCAGGGTCGCCAGGTACTGGGGATCGCGGTAGCGGGATTCCCAGACCTGGAAGTTGCTGTGGTAGGTCTCGGCGCTCTTGATGTCGTGCAGCCACTCGCTGAGATCGTCGTCATCCGTCGCCACCCAGGCGGGCGGTACGGAGAACCCGTCCTGGTTATCGAAATAGCGGGCGAAGGCCAGGCGGTCGTATTCCAGCGGCTGCACCGGCAGCGGCAGGCGCGTCCAAGACGGCAATGGTTGCAGGGAACGCGCCTTCATCAGCATGTGGCGGTGCATGAAGAAGAAATCCACGCCGGAGCCGTTGCGGTGCTTGATCGGCCCGCGAGCATCGCGTTCCTCGCCCCGGGGGCCGGGTTGCCAGCCGATTCCACGCAGGGCCTCGCGCTTGTTCTCAGGCAGGCGGTGCCATTTGTCGCGGGTGGCGTGCCAGAGCTGGTGGAACAGCCGGTGCTGGGGCGAGACG
This sequence comes from Pseudomonas mangiferae, assembly GCF_007109405.1. Taxonomy (GTDB): domain Bacteria; phylum Pseudomonadota; class Gammaproteobacteria; order Pseudomonadales; family Pseudomonadaceae; genus Pseudomonas_T; species Pseudomonas_T mangiferae. The sequence goes on along the minus strand of NZ_VJOY01000006.1, from coordinate 278,878 downwards.
AGCCAGTCCAGCAGGGCCGGGCTCAAACCGATGCGCTCGCGGGCCACCGGGAATGGGCGCTTGTGGGCGACGAAGCGGCAATCGGCCTCCGGCGCGCTGAGGGGCACATCCAGGCGCCGGAGACGCCCGCTGAGGGTCGCGCTGCCGGCTTCGCCCTGGAGGTCCCAGACCTCGTCCAGCACCGCCAGGCATTCGTGACTGGGCATCGCGCCCGGCTCACCGCGGCCGAACAATTGCCAGCGCACCTCGGCCGCGGTGCTGCCGGAGAGATTACCCAGCACGCGGAACTCCGCTTCGCCAGGCCCGCGCAGGGTCTCGCCGAGCCCGAGGCACCCGGTCAGCCCACGGCCCCGGGGCGCCACGTCGAGGAGCAGCTCGGCACCTTCCGGTGGCAGGCCGGCGAGACCGGCGTCGCGCCCGAAGAAACGGACGTCCCAGAGCCCGCGCAGCTTGTCGGCGAGGCGGATGCCTTCGGTATCCGGCAGGTCAACACTGGCCTCGCCCGGGGTGACCGGCTCGTCCACCCGGATGAGCTGACGCGGCGTATAGACGGCCGCCGGAATCGCCGCTCCGGTCAACGCCAAGCCCGCCATGAAACCACGCCGAGAAACCGCCATCGCCCTACCTGCATTCGCCGCGGAACCCGCGTTACCCAGCAATGACGTACCGCCGGCGGGCAAATTTACGGCACCCGGGCATCGGCCCCGTCACTCACGGGAGTTTCCGGCGGAGGCGGCCTCAATGACCGGCGAGCAGGTCGATCGCCTCGTCGTACAGGGCCAGGGAGTCGCGGCGCCTGTGCACCTCGACGGACAGCAGTTGGCGGAACCGCCGGGCGCCCTTGAAGCCTTGGGCAAGGCCGAGGACGTGCCGGGTGATGTGGTGCAGCGCCCCGCCTTCGGCCAGGTGCGCCTCCACGTAGGGCCGCAGTCGCGCCAGGGCCTCCTGGCGGCTGGCCACCGGATCGGGGGCGCCGAACAGCATGCTGTCCACCGTCGCCAGCAGGTAGGGGTTGTGGTAGGCCTCGCGACCCAGCATGACCCCGTCGAAGACCTGCAGGTGCTCGGTGCAGGCCTCCAGGGTCTTGATGCCACCGTTGAGGATGATCTCAAGGTCCGGGAAATCTACCTTCAGGCGCGCGGCCACGTCGTAGCGCAGCGGCGGGATTTCGCGGTTCTCCTTGGGCGACAGGCCTTCCAGGATGGCGATGCGGGCATGCACGGTGAAGCTGCGGCACCCCGCCTGGCGGACCTGCTCGACGAACTCGCACAGCGCGTCGTAGCCATCGCGGCCATTGATGCCGATGCGGTGCTTGACGGTGACCGGGATGGTGGTGGCCTCTCTCATGGCCGCGACGCAGTCCGCCACCAGCGCGGGGTGCGCCATCAGGCAGGCACCGATGAGGTTGTTCTGCACCCGGTCGCTGGGACAGCCGACGTTGAGGTTGATCTCGCCGTAGCCCGCCGCCTCCGCCAGCCGCGCGCAGGCGGCCAGCTCCTCCGGCACACTACCCCCCACCTGCAGCGCCAGCGGGTACTCCGCCACACTGTGAGCCAGGAAGCGCTCCCCGTCGCCCCGCAGCAAGGCGCCGGTGGTCACCATCTCGGTGTACAGCAGCGCATGGCGGGACAGTTGCCGCAGGAAGAACCGGCAGTGGCGATCCGTCCAGTCCATCATCGGCGCCACGGAGAAGCGCCGGGACAACGGGGCACGCGGGGCGAGGGGCTCGACTGTTCGGGACATGGGTGCGACTACTCGGTTGCGACGGATCGGCTGTAGCGGGTGCCCGACCTTGCCACGGGACGAACGCGCGTCGGTTCGTGGCCCCTCGGCGTTCAGGGCGCTCGACGTGCCCACCGGATCGGGCGCGCGCAGGGTAGCCGAGTTCACCAGATTTGGTAAGCGCACGCGTCGGTTCGGAACCGCCACGGCCACAGCGCCTCCAAGGCACAGCCTGCCCGGCCGCGCATTGGCGTTGAGCGGTCCCACGCGCTCGGGTAAGGTCGCCGAACCGCCAAAAGGACAGCACCGACATGACTTCCAAGCTGGAACAACTCAAGCAATTCACCACCGTGGTGGCCGATACCGGCGACCTGGACGCCATCACCCGCCTCAAGCCGGTGGATGCCACCACCAACCCGTCGCTGCTGCTCAAGGCTGCCTTCCTGCCCCGCTACGCCGACCTGCTGGGCAGCGCCATGCAGGGTTGCCAGGGCGACGTGGGCCTGGCCTGCGATCGCTTTGCCGTCGCCGTCGGCCAGGAAATCCTCAAGGTCATCCCCGGCCGCATCTCCACCGAGGTGGATGCGCGCTTGTCCTTTGACACCGAGGCAACGCTGCGTCGCGCCGAACGGCTGGTGGAACTCTACGAGAAGGCCGGGGTGGGCAAGGACCGCGTGCTGATCAAGATCGCCGCCACCTGGGAGGGCATCCGCGCCGCGAAGCGCCTGGAGCGCGCCGGGGTGCAGACCAACCTGACCCTGCTCTTCGCCTTCGCCCAGGCGGTAGCCTGCGCCGATGCCGGTGCCTACCTGATCTCCCCGTTCGTGGGGCGCATCTACGACTGGTACAAAAAAAGCGAAGGCAAGGACTTCCAGGGCGCCGATGACCCGGGCGTGCAGTCCGTGACCCGCATCTACCGCTACTTCAAGGCCCACGACTACTCGACGGTAGTGATGGGTGCCAGCTTCCGCAACCTGGGCCAGATCGAGCACCTGGCAGGCTGCGACCGCCTCACCATCAGCCCCGACCTGCTGCAGCGTCTCTCGGACGAAGACGCCCCGCTCCCCCGCGTCCTGACCGCCGGCGGCGAAGCGGAACCGCGCCATGCCTTCGACGAGCCGGACTTCCGCTGGGCCCTTAACGAAGATGCCATGGCCACGGAGAAGCTCGCCGAAGGCATTCGCCAGTTCGCACGGGATCAGGAAAAGCTCGAAGCGCTGCTGACGGACAAGCGCTGAGGAACACGCTCGCCGCCTGCCCTGGAGGCGAGCGTTAGATCATAAGGGGGAAACGGACGGAACGCGTCAGTGGCGTTCCAGGGCGCTGACCAGATCGTGGAACGCTTCGCGATTGGACTCGTTGAGCCCCATGAGAATGCGGTGCGCTTCCAGCACTTTGCCGCGCACGACTTCCTCGGATTGATCCTGGGGCGGCAGGTCTTCCAGGCAGTCGGTGCACGGCAGGGGCTGGCCGACGATGTTGAACACCTGGTCGAAGCCCATGGACTGCAGCAGGCGGGTGATGTCCGGGTGCGTGGTGACCACGGTAGGCAACAGACCGACCTTCTGCCGCGACAGGATGGACAGCTTGGCCAGCAGGCCCAGGGTGGTGCTGTCGATGCTGTGGGTTTCCGTCAGATCGATGACGATCGCCGAGAAATTGAGGGCGGTGAAGATCTTTTCGATGGTGGAATCCAGCGCCGAGCAGAGCGTCAGACGGATTTCCCCGACGAACTTGAGGACGAAGGTACCGTCCTGTTCAGCGAACTGGATTTTACCAGTACTCATGCAAGGTTCCTGCTCAACACCAGCAAGGCGATATCATCCGGCATCTCACCGAGCTTGGCCAATCCGAACACGTGGCGCAACCCATCCAGGGTGCCGCCAGCCGAGCTCACGAAACGCGGTAGCGTGGCTTCCTTCTCTTTGAGGGTGTCCCCCGGCAAAAGGTCCAGGATACCGTCGGAAAGCAGGGTCAGGCTGAAGGACTGCGGCAGTTCCATCACGTGGTCGGAGTAGGTCGCCTCGTCGAACAGGCCGACGGGCAGGCCACGCCCCCCCAGGTAGGAAGCTTCGCCGTTGGCGAACATCACCGGCAGCGGGAGATGCCCGCCGATACTGTAGGTCAGGGTGTTGGCGGTCTCGTCGATGATACCGCCGAGCATGGTCACGTGCTTGCCCAGCTTGCAGTTGACCAGGCCACGGTTGATGTGGCCGAGCACTTCGGAGGGCTTGAACTCAGGCATCGCGCCGCCGCGCCGCGACTCATAAAGCAGGCGCGTGGTCATGAACTTCAGCAGCACGGTGACGAAGGCCGACGACGCGCCATGCCCGGAAACGTCGGCCAGGTAGAAGGCCACGCGACGCTCGTCGATCCGAAAGTAATCGACGAAGTCACCGGACAGATAAAGAGAGGGAATGATCTGGTGGGCGAAATGCAGGCCATCCACCGTCCAGGGCGTCACCGGCAGCATGTTCATCTGCACCTGGCGACCGGCGTTCTGGTCTTCCTGAAGCAAGTGCAGGCTGGCCTGCAACTCGCGATTGGTGACTTCCAGCTTCTCCCGGTAGCGTCGGTTCTCGGCGCGCAGATTCGCCCGGTCCAACGCCCGGCGGATCGAATGCTCGAGGACGGCGAGGTCTTCCAGGGGCTTGATGAGGTAGTCGGCGGCGCCCAGGCGCAATGCTTCGACCGCATCGCTCATCACCCCGGCGCCGGATACGACGATCACCGGCATCTCGGCATCGACGTCACCGATGCGGCGGATCAGCTCGAGGCCATCCACCTGGGGCATGCGCAGGTCGCACACCACGAGGTCCGGCCGTTGCTGCTCGAAGACCTGCAACCCCTGGAGTCCGTTTTCCGCCTGCAGAACGTCGAAACCGCTGTCTTCGAGATAGGCTGCGAGGCTCGCACGCACGACCTCGTCGTCATCGATGATCAGCAGCGTGGCACTGGGATTGCGCATGAGGTATCCAGGAACGACGCCGGGTTGCTGGTTGACATAAGCGTCGGCCCAAGACCGTAGCGTGTATACGGGGTTCGCTTCACGGCGCAGACGGTACTCCCATCCGCCTGTCGATTCAAGCGTGCGCCGATCGTCGTGGCCCGCCTTTACACCCGAAATCGGCGGGGGTTATAAGTGCCCATTGGAGCGCAACCAAAACAACGAGGACCGCGTCGCCATGAGCCAGAACGATCGAACTTACAGCGAAAAGCGGGACTTCATTCGCATGCAAGTCGAAACCACCGTAGTGCTCTACCATGCCGGGCAGGAAATCCCCGGGAAGAGCCTCAACCTGTCCAGCACGGGCATGCAACTGGAGGTGAAAGCCTCCGTCGAGATCGGTGAGAAAGTCCGTGTGCACATTCCGTCGGAACACGCCGAGTTGCCTGGCCTGGAGGCCGAGGCCGAAGTGGTACGGTCCGCCGACCTGGGCGACGGGCTCCACTCCCTGGGCCTGGCGTTCGTGAAGGTGAGTTGAGCGTTTCGTCCATGACATGAAAAAGGCGGCCCCAGGGCCGCCTTTTTCATGTCCGCATCGAATCAGAAGTCGTCTTCCACCTGGCCATCCTTGACCCGGAACTCACGGTTCTGCAGGTAGGCGTTACGCAGGAAGATGTACTTGTCCCCGGTGATCATCTTCTCCGCCGACAGCAGGCTGGCGCGGGTATCGACCACCTCGACGGCGCGGGTGACGTTGCGGGTCGGCACGTGGCCCATGTAGCGGTAGGGGCCGACGTAGCTTTCCGGCACCAGGGCCACCGCGTCGCGCACGGTGCTCGGGCCGAACAGCGGCAGCACCAGGTACGGCCCGCTGTTCACGCCCCAGGCGCCCAGGGTCTGGCCGAAGTCCTCGTCGCTCTTCTGCAGCCCCATGCGGCTGGCCACGTCGAAGAAGCCCAGCACGCCGAAGGTGGTATTGAAGATCAGCCGGCTGGTATCGACGCCCGCATCGTGGAATTTCGCCTGGAACAGGTTGTTGGCCAGGTTGCCCACGTCGCCGACGTTGCCGAAGACATTGTGGATACCGTCTTCCAGGAACTGCGGGGTCACTGCCTGGTAGCCCTTGGCGATGGGCTTCAAAGCGTAGGTATCGAGGGTGTCGTTGAAGCGGAAGACCGCCCGGTTGACGCCCTCCCAGGGATCCTCTTCGGCGGCGCCGGCCACGGCGGGCAGGCAGCCCAGGTAGGCCAGCAGGGCCACGCGGCCGACATGGTCGGTCCAGTGAGCGATCCTGTTACGCATTGCGGCTCTCCTCGAATGGCGGCGGGCGGCACCCGCAAAAAGGCGCCCAGTATACGGTCAGCCACGGCCCTTGCGCAGCGCCCGGCGAGGTAATCCGATCGTCACAGGATGTGGCTAGGCTGGCGGCATTTCCCAGGACCCCTGTCATGCCCCACGACCACCTCCTGCTCCCCTTCCGCGCCGTGCTGTTCGGTCTTTCCGGCTGCCTGGTGGACTTCGGCGCCCGTACGTTGCCCCAGGCGTTGCTCGCCGCCAGCGGCCACCCGCCGCTGGAACCCCTGGTGGCGCCACCGGCCACTGCCCTGCAGGCCTGCCTGGGCCACAGCCCGTCCACCAAGGACCTGCAGCGACTGGAGGAAAACCTGCTGCGCCTGGCCTACCTGCACGACGAGCCGACTCCCGGCGCCCTGGAGGCCCTCGAGGAGCTGAGCCAGAGCGGTATTCCCTGGACCTACCTGGATGAACTGCCGCCCCTGGTGCTGGAGGTGCTGGCCCGTCGACTGCCGTCGCCCGATTGCACGCTGCCCGTGGCGAACCGCCCCTGGCCGGCGCCGGACGCCTGCCTCAATGCGCTGATCGGGCTCGACGTCGATCGCCTGGAAGGTTGCCTGCTGGTGAGCGGCGACCCGCGCCTGCTGCAAGCCGGCCTGCACGCCGGGCTGTGGACCGTCGGGCTGGCGGCCAGCGGACCGCTGTGCGGCCTGGCGCCAGCCGAGTGGCTGGCCATGGACCGCCTGGAACGGGACCGCCGGCGCGCCCAGGCGACCATGCAGCTCTACCGCTGCGGCGCCCATTCGGTGATCGACCACCTGGCCGAGCTGGGTCCCTGCCTGGCGGACTTGGCGAGCCGGCGGGCGAAAGGCGAAAAACCCTGACACCCGTCGGGGCGGGACGACGGCCCCGGGGCTGGATTACCCTGTGCAAACCTTTGGCCCCGGCCGGGGGTCAATTGCTGAGCCACCAACAGGGAGACAGCCCATGGCCGTGCAAGACCTACGTGAACAACTGGCCCAGCTGCGCCTGCAGCTGGATAGCGGCGCCCCCATGAGCGCCGAGGACCGCAGCCATCTCGAGGCACTCGCCCAGCGCATCGAGGCGCAACTGCAGAACGAGACCAGCGTCCCCGACGCCAACGTGGTGGATGGCGTCAACCTGGCCGTCGAACGGTTCGAGGTGGAGCACCCGACCCTCGCGGTGACCCTGCGCAACATCATGCAGAGCCTGGTCAGCATGGGGGTGTGACCCTCGCCGTCGGTGGCGACGCTCAGGCAACCGGGCGTTCGCCCCCGACCGATGGCGCAGGCAACCAGATCGCCACCCGCAGCCCGCCCAAGGGGCTGTCTTCCAGGGTCAGCCGGCCCTGCCACGACTCGACGATGTCCCGCACGATGCCCAGGCCCAGCCCGTGGCCGTCCACCTGCTCGTCCAGCCGCGTCCCGCGGCCCAGCACCGCCTGGCGTCGCGCCTCGGCCACGCCGGGACCGTCGTCATCCACCCGCAGGCGATACCCGGTCGGCTCGGGCTCCAGCGTCAGGCTCACCCTGCACACGGCCCATTTGCAGGCGTTGTCCAACAGGTTGCCCAGCAGCTCCAGCAGGTCTTCCCGGTCCCAGGGGAGCCGCAAGCCGTCGGGCGCCCGCCAGCTCAGGTCGAGGCCACGGTCGTGGATCATCTGAAGCGTGGCGAACAGCGGCGGTAGCTCTTCAGCGCAGTCGAAATGGGCCCCGGGCAACGCCTCCCCGGCCAGGCGCGCCCGCCCCAGCTCCCGGGCCAGGCGCCGTTCGATCTGCTGCAACTGCTCCCCCAGGGTCGCCTGCAGGTCCGGGTACGCGCGCAGCGCCTCGCGTTGGCTAAGGCTGACCAGCACCGCGAGGGGTGTCTTCAGGGCATGGCCGAGGTTGCCCAGGGCATGCCGGGAGCGGCGCAGGGTGTCCTCGGTGTGGCCCAGCAGGTGATTGACCTGGGCCACCAGGGGCTCCAGTTCCTCCGGCACGTCGCGGTCCAGCTCGGCACGCTGGCCCTGTTGCAACTGGGCGATCTGCCGACGCACTCGCTCCAGCGGCCTCAGGGCGCGGTGCACCGTGTAGCGCTGCGCCAGCAGCAGGACCAGCAGCGCGGCCGCGCCCAGAGCCAGCCCCAGCCAGCGCACATGATCGAAGCGCGCCAGCACCGGCGTGTAGTCCAGCGCCACGGTGATGGCCACGTCCTGGCCGAAACGCCGATAGTCCGCCCGGTAGACCAGCAGGCGCTGCCCGCGAGGCCCTTCGCCCAGCTCGCCCTGCAGCCCGGCGCTCCCGGGCTCCGTCAGGTCTCGGTCCCACAGGGACCGCGAGCGCCAGTGGGTGTCGGCGAAATCGATACGGAAGTAGCGCCCCGAGAAGGGCCGTTTGTAGGATGGATCGAGCCGCTGCTCGTCCAGCTGCATGCCCTGGGGACCGCGCACCAGGGCGATCAGCAGCCCTTGGGCGCGGTCCCGCAGGTCGTTGTGCAGGGAGTCCCGCAGCGCCCGGTCGAACAGCCACAGGCTGCCCTGGGCCAGGCCGATGCCCACCAGCAGCAGCATGCCCACCAGGCCCAGACTGAGGCGACGCTGGATGGACCTCAAGCGCCGTCACCGGCGAAACGGTAGCCCTGGCCGCGACGGGTCTCGATGACCTGCCGGCCCAGCTTGCCGCGCAACCGGTTGACGTGGACCTCCAGCACATTGGAATCCCGCTCGGTCTCGCCGTCGTAGAGGTGCTCGGCCAGCTGGGTCTTCGAGAGCAGCTGGCCGGGGTGCAGCATGAAGTAGCGCAGCAGGCGGAATTCCGCGGCGGTCAGCTCCACCTCCCGCTCACCCCGCCGCACCCGCTGGCGCGATTCGTCCAGGCACAGGCCGGCGGCCTCCAGGTGCGTCTGATTGGCCAGCCCATGGGCCCGGCGCAGCAGGGCCTGGATGCGCAAGGCCAGCTCCTCCGGGTGGAACGGCTTGGTCAAATAATCGTCCGCCCCGGCCTTGAGGCCGTCGATCCGCTCCGCCCAGGCGTCCCGCGCCGTCAGCACCAACACTGGCGTGGCCAGGCCGGCGGCGCGCCAGTCCCGCAGCACGTCAAGCCCGGGCCGGCCGGGCAGGCCCAAGTCCAGCACGATCAGGTCGTAAGGTTCGCAAAGGCCCTGATGGGCCGCGTCGCGGCCATCCGCCAGCCAGTCCACCGCATAGCCCTGGCGCCCCAGGTCGGCGAGCAGCGTGTCGGCCAGGGGCACGTGGTCCTCCACCAGCAGCAGGCGCATCAGTCCTCCTCATCCTTCAGGAGCCGCCCATCGTGGGCGTCCAACTCCAGTTCGCGCACCACGCCTTCGCGGGTGAGCAGTTCCACTTCATAGACGTAGACGCCGTGCTCCTCTTCCAGCTCGGCCTCCAGCAGCGTCGCGCCGGGGTATCGCGTCAGGGCCGACTGCAGCAGCCGGTCCAGGGGCGCGATGGTGCCGGTTTCCCGCAGTTTCAGCGCTTCGTCCTGATCCAGGTCGCGGGCATCGGTGGCCAGGGTGCACAGCCCGGCGAGGATCGCCGCCAGGCCGCTGCGGCACACCCGCCTAGACATCAGTCGTCCTGGTGATCCCTGAGAACCTGGGCGGTGCGGGCGTCAAGCTCCAGGTCCCACTGCAGGCCCTGGGGATCGCGCAACTCGACCTGATAGATGTGCCGGCCATACTCCTCCTCCAGCTCGGTTTCGGCCACGGTGGCACCCGGGTGCAGGGCGATGGCCGCGGCGTTGAGATCGTCGAAAGGCCGAATGGTACCCGCATCGCGCAGGCGTAGCGCCTCGTCGGGTCCCAGGTCGCGGGCCTGGGCGGTGGCGGACAGGCCGACGAGGGCGGCGGCGAACAGAGCGGTCAGGGTTTTCATGGCGTTCTCCAGTAAAGGGGGGTACGGCTTCAACCCTACCGGGCACGACTTAACTCAAGCTGAACGATGGCTCGTGGCCACAGGGGCGGTATTCACGCCCTGAAGTCACCCCGCCATGGGCCTATAATCGCCGCCTCGCTCGAAGGAGGCCGCATGAGCGCCATCAGGATTCCCTACCCCGCCCTTACCCTGCGCGCCGGGCGCCGCGCATTGCAGCGCATCCGCGAACAGGGCCTGCAGCCGGCCGACGTCGCCATCCTGCCCGGCGCCGCCGGCGGTCCCAAGGGGCTGGGCATCCAGGGCCTGGACCTGGCGCTGTTCGCCGACTGGCTGCCGCGGGACCCGCGCCCCCGCACGCTGATCGGCGCGTCCATCGGTTCCTGGCGCTTCGCCGCCGCCTGCCTGCCGGATGCCGCGGCGGGCATCCGCCGGCTCGGCGAGCTGTACACCGGGCAGCGCTTTCGCAAGGGCGTGAGCATGGCGGAGGTGTCCCGCAGTTGCGTGCGCTTGCTGGAGGACCTGCTGGACGGCCAGGACGCCGCGCTGCTGGCCAACCCCTACTACCGGCTGAACGTGATGGTGGTGAAGAGCAACGGCTTGCTGGCCGGCGACCACCGCGGTGCCCTGGGCCTGGGGCTGTCCTCGGTGATCGGCGCCAACCTGCTGGGACGCCGGCACATCGGACAGCACTTCGAGCGGGTGATCCTACACGACGCCCGGCAGGCGCCGCCCCTGGCGCCCCTGGACGACTTCCGCTCCCATTACCACGCCCTGGACGCCGGCAACCTGCGCCAGGCCTTGCTGGCGTCCGGCTCCATTCCGCTGGTGATGGAGGCCATCCGCGACATCCCCGGGGTCGGCCCGGGCACTTACCGGGATGGCGGCCTGCTGGACTATCACCTGGACCTGCCTTACGCCGGCGATGGGGTGGTGCTCTACCCCCACTTCACCGACCGGGTGATCCCCGGCTGGTTCGACAAGGGCCTGCCATGGCGCCGCGGCGACGCCGGCCGGCTGCAGGACGTGCTGCTGGTGGCGCCGTCCCGGGAGTACCTGGCACGCCTGCCCCACGGCAAGCTGCCCGACCGCAAGGATTTCTATCGCTACGGGGGGACGACGCGGGGCGCGAGCGCTATTGGCGCCAGGCCATGGCGGAGAGCCAGCGGCTCGGCGATGCATTCCTCGAACTCGTCGAAGGCGGCCACCTGGGCGACCGCCTGCTGCCCCTCTGAACGGGCCGCCCGCTCAGCCGGGCATGCCGTCGGCGCGCGGCGTCCACAGCATCCGCCCGTAGTAGCCGACGAACAGCGCGAAGCCGAGCATCCAGCAGGCGCCGGCCAGCCACAGGGCGCCCTGGGGCCACAGCGGCGGCAGGAACACTCGGGCCAGCGCCGCCAGGTTGAGGGCCGCGAAAGCCACGCCCATGGCCGCTGGCGGCTGTAGCGGCCGGCCGGTGTGGCCGAGGCTGACCCGGGCCAGCATGCCGAGGATCAGCCCCCCCATGGCGCCGACCCCCAGGGCGTGCAGCGGCAGGCTGCCGTTGTCCAGCAAACCGGCGTGCCACAGCGCGGCGCCGGAGGCGGCCAGCACCAGCCAGGCGAACGCCAGGTGCAGCGACCAGAGCAGCGGCACCCGCCAGATCCCCGGCGAATACCAGCGTGCCAGGCGCAACGCCTGGCAGGCGCCCAGGGCGGCGAACAGCGGGACCAGCCACGGGTGTGGCAGCACGCCGAAGCCCGTGGCGCTGGCCAGGGCCGCCAGCATCGACAGCCCCAGGGTCAGCCGCTCCAGCCAGGGCCAGGGCTTCACCGGCGCCGCCAGGCCCAGCCCGCGCTGGGTGAAGAAGGGAATCACCCGTCCGCCGATCATGCTCATCAGCGCTGCCAGCAGCCACAACGCGGCGAAGGCGGCCTGCCGTTGCCAGGCTGCGTCGTCCGTCACCACGCCGGCCAAGGCCAGCCCATCGCAGGCGGCCAGCAGGCTCAGCAGGAGCAGCACCGGGTAGTTGTTACGCTGGCGCACCGCCCACAGGCTGCGGCCGATGGCCCAGGCCACCGCCGGCAGGAACGCCCCGTCGAGCAGCGCCAGGGGCAGCGCCGGCATGCCCGCAAGCCAGCCCAGGCGCGCGGCCAGCCAGAGCACGGCGAGGGCCATCAGCGGACGCCCGCGCAGGCCGGGCTGGCCGGTCCAGTTCTGTACCGCGGTGAGCAGGAAGCCGGCGACGATCGCCATGCCGAAGCCGAACGGCATCTCGTGGCGGTGCCAGACCAGCCAGCCGCCGGTGGGCTGCCAGCTTCCGCTCAAGCCGTTCAGCGCCAGCAGCCAGGCGAATACCGCCAGCGCGGCGAAGGCCGCGCCGGCGAGGAAGAACGGACGAAAGCCCAGTCGCCACAACGGCGCCGGTAAGGGCGTCCGACTCGTTTCAAGCTTCAACACAACACACCTCCCCGTCGAAACGACGCAAGCGCGCCTGGCTCAGCAGGCGCATCACATAACCGATCTTCAAGAGCCCGGGGCCAACCACCGTCAGGCCATGAGCGAGCACCAGCGCGGGAATCGGCAGCCAGGTGTCGAGGCCATAGGCGGCTACCAGGCCACCGGTGCCCAGCGCGGCACCCGACAGCAGCAGGCGATTGGCGAGATGCAGCGCGCGTTGCGGGCATTCCAACAGGTCGAGGCTGTTCATGGCATTCACTCCAGGGCACTGGCCGGTCCGAAGAATTCATAGTGGCAACGGTCCTCCGCCACACCGAGCTCCCGCAGGTGGCGGCGGACCTGGGCCATGAACGGTTTCGGACCGAGGAAATAGGCGTCCATGGCGGCAGGGTGTGGCAGCCAGCGGGCCAGCCGTTCTCGATCCAGCAGGCCCTGGGCGTCCGCCACGTCGCCCGGACGCGGCTCGCTGTAGCAGTAATGGCAATGCAAGTGCGGGTGGTGCGCGGCCAGCGTATCCACCCATTCGCGGAAACCGTGCACACCGGCGTGGCGCGCGCAGTGGATGAAATGCACCGGGCGCCCCGTGGCCAGGGCAGCCTCCAGCATGCTCAGGGCCGGCGTGATGCCTACCCCGGCGGTGATCAGTGCCAGGGGCCGGTCGCTGGCGCGCAGCACGAACTCCCCGGCCGGCGGAAACAGCTCGATCACGTCGCCCGGGGCGAAGCGCTCGTGCAGGTAGCCCGAGACCCGGCCGCCGGGCTCGCGCTTGACGCTGATGCGGTACTCACGGCCGTCGCTCAAGGCGGACAGCGAGTAATTGCGGCGCAGCTCCTCGCCCTCCAGCAGCACCCGCAGGCCGATGTACTGCCCCGGCTCGAAGGCCGGCAGCGGGCCGCCATCCTCGGGGCGCAGGTAGAAGGAGGTGATCTCCTCGCTCTCCGCCTGCCGCCGCGCCAGCACGAAGCGCCGCGCCCCGCGCCAGCCGCCCGTGGCGTCTGCCTGGGCGGCATAGACTTCCTCCTCCGCGCCGATCAGCAGATCGGCCAGTTGGCCGTAGGCCGCCGACCAGGCGTCGATGACCGCATCGGTGGCCACTGCCGCTCCCAGCACGTCGCGAATGGCGCGCAGCAGGCACGTACCGACGATGGGGTAGTGTTCGGGCAGCACCTGCAGCGAGACGTGCTTATTGACGATGCGCGCCACTAGCGGGCCGAGGGCGTCCAGCCGGTCGATATGGCGGGCGTAGGCCAGTACACCCTCGGCCAGCGCACGGGGCTGGGCACCACTGGCCTGGTGGGCCTGGTTGAACAAGGGCCGGACTTGGGGGTATTCGGCCAGCATGACGCGGTAGAAGTGGGTGGTGAGTGCCTCGCCGCCCTGCTCCAGCAGGGGCACGGTGGCTTTGACGAGGGCACGTTGTTCTGGACTGAGCATGCAAGGACTCCAGGCGTTATTTTCGTTCAAGGTTGCCTGGGGTTGTCCCACCACGATCCGTGCCAATCGCCAGCAGGCTGTTTTACAAGGGATTTATCTCTACTATTGTCGTTGCGACTACCAGCGAATGCTGTCATCAGGACAATCCGTGTCGATATGACTACCAACCCTCTGCTCCGCGCCTTGCTGCCCCTGGTGGACGACCTGGCCCGCGACCTGCCCGAATCGGAACGCTACCGGCGTCTGCTGGAGGCACTTCGGCAATGGATGCCCTGCGACGCCGTGGCCCTGTTGCGCCTGGACGAGAACCAGTTGGTGCCCCTGGCGGTGGACGGCCTGAGCCCCGACACCCTGGGCCGGCGCTTCAAGGTGGAGGAGCACCCTCGCCTCGCGGCGTTGCTGGAACGTCGCGGCCCTACCCGCTTCGCCGCCGGCTGCGAGCTGCCCGACCCCTACGATGGCCTGGTAGAGGGCCACCGCGGTCACCTGGAAGTCCATGACTGCATGGGCTGCCCGCTGTACCTGGACGACCGTCCCTGGGGCCTGCTGACCCTGGATGCCCTCGACCCGTCCCGCTTCGGCCAGAACGACCTGGACAACCTGGAAGCCTTCGCCAGCCTGGCGGCCGCCACGGTAAAGGCCGGGGAACGCATCAGCGGCCTCACCCGGCGCCTGGAGGACGAGCGCCAGCGGGCGGAGACCTACCGCCAGCATCGGGAACGGGAAATGATCGGCCAGAGCGCCATGCACCGGCGACTCATGGAGGAAATCGCCCTGGTGGGCGGCAGCGAGCTGAACGTGCTGATCCAGGGCGAGACGGGGGTCGGCAAGGAACTGGTGGCCCAGGCGTTGCACGCCCATTCGCCTCGCAGCGCCCGTGCGCTCATCAGCCTCAACTGCGCCGCCCTGCCGGAAACCCTGGCCGAGAGCGAGCTGTTCGGCCACGTGCGTGGTGCGTTCTCCGGGGCCGTGGCCGAGCGCCGCGGCAAGTTCGAACTGGCCGATGGCGGCACTCTGTTCCTCGACGAGGTGGGCGAACTGCCCCTGGCGGTCCAGGCGAAGCTGCTGAGGGTGCTGCAGAGCGGGCAGTTGCAGCGGGTCGGCTCCGACCGCGAACACCAAGTGAACGTGCGGGTGCTGGCGGCCACCAACCGCGACCTGGCCGAGGAGGTACGCAGCGGGCGGTTCCGCGCCGACCTCTACCACCGCCTGAGCGTCTACCCGTTGCGGGTGCCGCCGCTGCGGGAACGTGGCCGCGACGTGCTGCTGCTGGCCGGCTACTTCCTCGAGGAAAACCGTCACCGCCTCGGCCTGCGCGCCCTGCGCCTGGCGCCCGAGGCCCAGCCCGCGCTGCTGGCGTATGGCTGGCCGGGCAACGTACGCGAACTGGAGCACGCCATCGGTCGCGCCGCGCTCAAGGCCCTGGCGGCCAGCCCGGAGCGCCCGCGAATCCTCACCCTGTTCCCACGCCACCTGGACCTGCCGACGACACCGGGCCCGGAGAATGAGCCACCCCTGGTCCTGGCCGAGCGCCCGGCGGGTCCGTTGAAGGACGCCCTGGACGACTACCAGCGGCAGTTGATCCGTGCCAGCCTGGCGCGGCAGCACGACAACTGGGCCGCCGCCGCCCGCGAACTGGGCCTGGACCGCGCCAACCTGCACCGCCTGGCGAAGCGCCTGGGCCTGCGCTGAGGAGCCGGTCGCCCCCTCATCCGGCAGTCGCGCCGCAAAGCCGATGCCCGCGTCTCAGCTGGTACACTGCGCGCCTTCGTCGGCCCGCAGCGGCCGGCCCCACCCCGCCCGCTGCGCCGGGCCCGTTCGAGCGAGTCGCGATCCCCCGTGGAACTGTTCAAGGAATTCATTTTCGAGGCCGCCCACCGGCTTCCCCACGTCCCGGCCGGGCACAAGTGCGGCCGCCTGCACGGTCACTCGTTCAAGGTCGGCATCCACATCCGCGGCGCGATCGACCCCCACACCGGCTGGGTACGGGATTTTTCCGAGATCAAGGCGATCTTCAGGCCGCTGTATGACCAGCTGGATCACAACTACCTGAACGAGATCCCCGGCCTGGAAAACCCCACCAGCGAAGTGCTGGCCCAGTGGATCTGGCAGCGGCTCAAACCGGGGCTGCCGGAACTGTACAAGGTGCGCATCCACGAGACCTGCACCAGCGGCTGCGAATACCGGGGCGACGCCGAGACGCCCTGAGCGACATGAAAAAGGCCACCCGGAGGTGGCCTTTTCTTTTCCGCGAGCGCCTTAGAAGTAGGCGTTCTCGCGGTTGGTATGGTCGGTGACGTCGCGCACGCCCTTCAGTTGGGGAATACGCTCCAGCAGGGTCCGTTCGATGCCCTCCTTCAGGGTCACGTCGGCCTGGCCACACCCCTGGCAACCACCGCCGAAGCGCAGGATGGCCACGTTCTCGTCGATGTCCACCAGGCTGACCTGGCCACCATGGCTGGCGAGGCCTGGGTTGATCTCGGTCTGCAGGTAGTAGTTGATGCGCTCGCTCAGGGGGCTGTCCTCGTTGACCATCGGCACCTTGGCATTGGGTGCCTTGATGGTGAGCTGGCCCCCCATGCGGTCGGTGGCGTAGTCCACCACGGCGTCTTCCAGGAACGGCTCGCTGAGGGCATCGATCCAGGCGGTGAAGCGGGCCAGCGCCAGGGGCGTGTCCTCGGGCTTCTCTTCCCCCGGCTTGCAGTAGGCGATGCAGGTTTCGGCGTATTGGGTGCCCGGCTGGGTGATGAAGATACGAATGCCGATGCCCGAGGTGTTCTGCTTGACCAGCAGGTCGGCCAGATAGTCCTGGGCGGCTTCGGTGATGATGATGGCGCTCATGGCAACTCCTCGCAAACAGGCCGACAGTCTACGTCAATCGCCCCAGGCCGACAAAGTCCCAGTCTTTTAGTCAGGAAAGCTGGGGGCGCGGCAGGCGCTGGGGATCGGTGTCCAGCCAGCGCCGGGCATAGGCGAAGGACCGTTTCTCGATCCATTCGTAGCTGGCCCAGGACGCCAGCAGGATCACCGGCAGGCAGGCGGCGATGACCAGATACGTGTTCAGCGCATAGCGATCCAGCAGGTACCAGCCCACGGACAGCACGATCACGTGCACCAGGTACACCGAATAGGAACAGTCCCCCAGGACCTTCAGCGGCCGGGCGTTGCGGAACATCGGTTCCAGGGCGATGCAGGCCACCACCAGCATGGCGCTGGGTACGCCCCAGTGGAACAGCCGCATGGAGCTGTCCAATTGGCAGATGGCCAGGATCGAGGTCGCCAGCAGGGTCAGCGCCAGACCGACGTCCAGGCGCAACCAGCCGCGGCTGTGGGCGACGCCGATGGCCACGCCGAACAGGAATTCATAGACGATGCTGTTGCGGTAGAAATCGCTCAGCCACGGCTGGCGCGCCAGGACCGTGCTCACCAGCACCAGGGCCACGCCGATCAGCCCGGGCCGCCAGCGCTGCGGCGCGATCAGCGACAGGGCGAACAGCAGGTAGAAGAACATCTCGTAGTTCAGCGTCCATCCCACTGCCAGGGTGGGGTAGAGACCGTAGCCGGCGGGGTTCTCCGAAGGCACGAACAGCAGCGACAGCAGGAAGTGGTGCAGATCGAAGCTCTGGGTCGGCATCACCGGCCGGGCATAGACGATGATCAGGGCCACCATGACGCTGTACAGCCAGTAGGCGGGGACGATGCGCAGGAAGCGATTGAGCATGAAGCGGCCGGCCTGGATGTCCTTGCCGCGGGTGGACAGGTAGATGACGAAGCCGCTGATCACGAAGAAGATGTCAACGCCGATGGCGCCGCGTTCGACGAAGAAGCGCCCAAATGCACTGTCGGCCTTGAAGTCGAAGAAAATCTGCATCACGTGGTGGAACACGACCAGCCAGGCGGCCAGGGCCCTGAGCGCCTGCAACGAAATCAACATCCGCGAAATCCTCTCGCCGGGACGCCGGTCCGGCGTCCGTTTTCATCGGGAGATCGTCGCGCGCCCTGTGTGTGGGTCGGCGTTGACGATCACCAGTAACGACACTGTCATCGAAATGTCCGACCGCGGGAGAAGCGGAAAGGTCGCCGCTTCATCCGAGCGGGAAGGATTCGAAGAGGGGGCTCACGGGAAGGCGAACGGCCATCGTGGATAATGAAAACAGCTTCTTTTCGCCTAGCCATCCCTTCCCCACGAGGGAGATCAAGCGTTCCCAGGAGCGGCAGGAGGGACGGCGAAACGGGGAAGGCGGATAGAGATTTCCCGGCTTCTTGCACAGGCAGCAGCAGATACAGCTCGAAGAGCCCGCGAATCGGCTGATAGCGAATGGCGAAACCGCATCGCGGCGTCGCGGCGCGCTCGATCAGCAGGATGTTGGCTGGCGCCAGGACACCTGCGGGAATCGTTGGAGAAATTGGCGAACCGCCCGGCCTCGCAGGGGCATGCGGGCCAGGCGGCCAGGCGTCAGGGCTGGAGCTGCAGCGCCTCGTCCTGGATGAGCTTGTCCAGCAGCTTGCTGCGGTTATCCAGCATGAACTGCACGAAGACCTGCTCCTTGAGCGCGAACCTCACCACACCCGGAAGCAACGCGTAGACGACACGCGCCAGCTTCTCCACGTTGGCGTCTTCCTTCAGGGCCGCGAGCGAGGCTTCGCCGGTCTTGCTCTTGAGCAGGGGCAGAACCTTCGACTTGTTCTTCTCGATGGCGACGGCCACATAGGACATGATCTTGTCGGTCGCCTTGGAGTCCCCGACGCTCGACGCACCCTTGTCCTTGTCGTCGCCTTTGTCCTCGCCCGGGTTCGTTTCAGCGGCGGCGAGTTCGGGCTCGGCTTCCGGTACGTCGTTCACATTCACGACGGGCTGATCTGCATTGTTCTCCATGCCTATGGGCTCCTTGGTACTCGACTCGACGATGGCGTTGGCGTGAAAGGCCCGGTAGCCGGGCTTCCGGAAGGTCCGCATCATAAGCGAAAGTCATTTGGCCATCAGAGCGGAATGGGTGGCGTGCGTCACATCCTCGCCATTGCCGCCCCGGCCGCTCGTTCCTTCAGTCTGCGTCTTTTCCATTCGATAGAACTGCATCTGAATGGCGCTCGAACCATCGCCAATGGTTTGGGTGTCATCCGTTTGGCCCCTCCCACTCAGGGACTCCTGGATCGCGCTCATCAGTGCTCGTTATTCCCTGAATGACAACCGGACCCTCCATCGACAATTCATGGAGGGAAGATTGAATCGGGGACTGGGTCATCAATAAAACCGCAGACGTTCTACTGGCTCGATGACAGGGCGCCCAGGGAAGCGGATGCCAGGCAACCTGGCACGATCCGTGGGATGGCTGTCATTGTCGCCAACCCCGGCGAGGGGCAGACTGCCGGACATCGCCACGAGGATGCCGCCATGGAGCCCACCCGGACCATTGCCTGCCTGATCTACCCGGACGTCATGAGCCTGGACGTCAGCGGCCCGCTGCAGGTCTTCGCCTCGGCCAACGTCGAATTGCAGCGCCAGGGACGCGGGGCCCTCTACCGGTTGCGGCTGCTGGGCGAGATCGCGGGGCCGGTGGCCACCTCCGCCGGTTTCCAGCTGGTGGCGGACCAGGCGTGGTGCGAGACCGCCCCGGCCACCCTGGATACGCTGCTGATCCCGGGTGGCGCCGGGGAATCGGCGCAGCGCGAGAACGCCCCGCTGCTGGCGTGGCTGCGAGACGCCGAGCCCGAGGTGCGACGCCTGGGATCGGTCTGCTCCGGCGCGCTGATCCTGGCCGCGGCGGGCCTGCTGGACGGCCACCGCGCCACCACCCACTGGTCCGACCTGGACGCCCTGCGTGGCCACCCGCAGGTCCAGGTGGACGGTGACTGCCTGCACACCTATGACCCCACGGGCCGCCGGGGCGATGCCCACCTGTTCACCTCAGCCGGGGTGACCGCCGGCATCGACCTGGCGCTGGCCCTGGTGGAGCACGACCTGGGACGGCCGATCGCCCTGGCGGTGGCCCGACGCCTGGTGATGTTCCTGCGCCGCCCCGGCGGCCAGGCCCAGTTCAGCGCCCTGCTGGCGCCGGAACCGCAGCGCACTCCGAGGCTGCTGGGCCTGCTGGAATGGATGGGCCAGAACCTGGCCGCCGACCTGTCCCTGGAGACCTTGGCGGAGCGTGCCCACCTCTCCAGCCGCAGCCTCTCGCGGCTGTTCGCCCGGGAACTGGGCATGGGGCCGGGTCGCTACGTGGAACGCATGCGCCTGGAGGCGGCCCGCCTGCTGCTGCAGGACAGCGGCGCTTCGGTGGCCACGGTGGCGCGCCTCACCGGCTTCCGCCACCCGGAGAACCTGCGCCGGACCTTCCACAAGCACCTCTCGGTAAGCCCCCAGGACTACGCCGACCGCTTCGCCTGAACCACGCCCCGCCGGTACCGGCGGGCGAGCGTACCGCCCTGCCCCGAACCCCGCGCCGGCCATGGCCGGCGCCCTGCCCTGGAGCCCGCTATGCTGCTGCGCCACCCTTCGATTCGCCTGCTGTTCGTCGCCCAGGCCCTGTACTGGAGCTGCTCGATGATCGGCGTGACCCTCACCGCCCTGGTGGGGATGCAGCTGGCGCCGCTCAACGGCCTCGCCACCCTGCCCCTGGCGCTGCTGGTGCTGGGCAACCTGCTGGCGGCGCAGCCGCTGTCGCTGTTCATGCAGCGGCGGGGGCGACGTGCCGGGCTGAGGCGGGGCGCGCTGGCCGGCATCGGCGGCGGCCTGGTCTGCGCCCTGGGGGTGGCGGCCGCCAGTTTCCCGCTCTTCGGCCTGGGTTGCCTGCTCATCGGTGGCTACCAGGCCTCGGCCATGTACTACCGCTTCGCCGCCCTGGAGTCGGTGGCCGAGACCCAGCGCGGTCGGGCGGCCGCCTGGGTGGTGGGCGGCGGCGTGTGCGCCGCCCTGGTCGGCCCCGACCTGGCGCTGTGGGCGAAGGATGTCCTGCCGTTGCCCTTCGTCGGCGCCTACCTGGCCATCGCCGTGCTGGCCGCCGCGGCGTGGGCGTTGCTGGGCCGCCTGCCCGACGGCACCGCCCCGGCGCCCGCCGGGGGTGGCTGGCGGACCCTGGCCGCGCTGCTGGCACGACCGGCGGTGCGCGGGGCGATGGCCATCACCGCCATCGGCCACGGCCTGATGATCCTGGTGATGAATGCCACGCCCCTGGCCATGAACGCCTGCGGCTTGCCCCTGCACACCAGTGCCGACGTAATGCGCGGCCACATGCTGGGCATGTTCCTGCCGGCCTTCGTCGCCGGCCCGCTGGCGGACCGCCTGGGCGGTCGGCGGGTGGCTTTGCTGGGCAGCGTCGTGCTGCTGGCGAGCGCCGCGATCGCCCTGGGCGGGTCTACCGCCACCCATTTCCTGCTCAGTTCGGTCTGCCTCGGGCTGGGATGGAACCTGATGCTGGTGGCCGGCACCACCCTGCTGGCCCGTGCCCATCGCCCCGAAGAACGCGGCCATGCCCAGGGCCTGATGGAACTGGGCAACGGCCTGGTGGCGGCCTGCGCCTCCTTCGCCGCCGGGGCACTGATCGGAGGGGCCGGCTGGAACGCCATCAATCTGCTCATCCCGCCCCTGGTCCTGTTGGCCTGGCTGATGCTCGCCGCTGCCCGGCGCGAGACGCCAGCGGCCGCCTGAACCTCGCCGGTGCCCGCCCGAGCGGGCACCGGGCAAAATCCCTTCCTCCATCGTCGCCCACGCGGCCTGCAACGCAGGCCAGCGTCCGGCCGCCCCCACGCCTCTCCCCTCACTTTGCAGCAGGCCGCCCGCCGCCTCGCAACCAACCGGTCATCCGCCGAACCCGAACCCTTGCGCATGAGGGTTCACGCGCTTGTCATGCACGCGTCCCACTGAGGGCCCGCGGAGGGAACCGCCATTCGCCTCATCGGGGTCAATGGCCCACCACGAGGCACAGGCATGCATGCGAATGACAGGGTACAAGCCAATCTGCTGCGTTATAGCTCCCTGCTGGAACGATCCGAACTGCTGGGCGGCACGCCCACCGACCTCATCCATCACGTGGCCGTCCACAGCGTGGAACGGCACCTCACCGACAAGGAAGTACTGTTCCTCAAGCAGGACCCGGACGACTTCATCGGCTTCGTCCTCACCGGCCGGATCTACACGGTGCTCTACGGCCCGGACGGCCGCGAGCTGATCATCAACGGCATCGGCCCCGGCGGCGCAGTGGGCGAGACCGCCTTGATCGAGCCCAGCGTGCGTGGCACGTCCGCCTATGCCTGCGGCGCCACCCGGGTGCTGATGCTGGCGAGGCGGCACCTGGGTCCGCTGCTGGACAACCCGGCGTTCCTCGGCAAGGCGCTGCGGCTGCTCAGCGCCCGGCTGCGGGAAAGCTCCAGCTTCGTCGAGACGGTCTGCCTGCACCGACTGGAGTCACGCCTCGCCCGCTACCTGCTGGCGGGGCTGGGGGGCGACCCGTCCGGGCACGCCTGCGCGTCGCTGCCCACCAACCAGAGCATCCTCGCGGCGATGCTCAATGCCAGCCGGCCGAAGCTCAACGCCCAGCTGCAGAGCTGGAAGCGCGAGGGGCTGATCAGTTGCCAGAGCGATCGCATCCTTATCAACGACCTGCCGCGCATGCGACGCATGGCCGCCTTGCCGCTGTGAAGGGGATGTCACCCAGGTAACAGAATCGCCGCGGTCGCGCCCCACAGACTGCCGCCTCCACTGGCTTACAAGGAGGTAGCGACATGGGCGATATCAACCCGGCGGGCGACGCGCTCGCGGTCATCGACCAGGTATTCGAAGCGAGCTGGCGCGCGGCCCAGCCCAACCTGCGGCGCCGCGCCCGGCGGCTGGCACGGGGCAACCCGGACCGGGCGGAGGAATGGCTGGCCAGCACCGCGCTCAAGGCGCTGCTGTTCATGCGCCGCTCCCCCGAACGCATCCGCGACCCTCAGGGCTTCCTGTTCCTCGTACTGGAGCACGTCTACCTGGACAGCGTGCGGCGGCGGCAGCGGGAAGAACGGCTGTTCGACTTCAGCATCGACCTGCAGGACGACTCCCAGGAACGTTTCCCGGCACCTCATTCGGTGCTGGAAAGCCTGGAGCGCCAGGAACAGCTGAGCCTCATCGAGCGGGCCCTGACGCGCCTGCCGGCGGCGCAGCGCCAGCTGTTCGAACTGCGCTTCATCGAGGAGCGGCCCTACGCCGACATCGCCGTGGAGCTGGGCGTCACGCCGATCCTGGCGCGCAAGCGGGTGCAATTGCTGCGCCATTCCCTCCACGCCGCCACCGGGCGCTGAACGCGCATTCACGAACCGAAGGCCCCCGCGTTCCCTTCTGACGAGCGCCCACTCCGGCGCGCTCGGCAGGGCACGCAATCCAGCCTCCCAAGGAGAGACCCATGGCAGATAACACGGCAGTCAACGCCCAGGTGACCGACGCCGTCACCCAGACCAACGTGAAAGTGGTCGCCGAGGCCCCGGCCCAGGCCATCGCCTCGCTCTACCAGGTCGCCAGCCACTCGGCCGGCCTGTCGTTGCAGAACGCCGTGCACAACCAGCATGCCCTCAACCAGATCTCCACCGCCGTGGTCTCCAAGGCGGTGTCGATGATCATGGCCATCCCCGACAAGCCCTGACGGCCACGGCCGCCCGACTCCCTGACAGCAGGAGCGCCCCTCGATGTTCGGCTTCGGCAAGAAACGTACCCTCACCCGCAACGTTCCGGCCCCGGCACGGGAAGAACCGCTGCCGCCCCCGGCGCCCGCGTCCGACGGCCACCGGGAAGCCGGCGACGAGCCGCTGGCGGACCCGCGCCCGGCGGAGGCGGCCGCGCAACCGGCGACGCCCGCTCCGAGCCCGGCGCCCGCCCCAACACCCACACCCACACCCACACCGACGCCGACGCCGACGCCGACGCCCGACCCGGTGACGCTGCCGCGCCGGCCCTCGGCGCTGGCGGCGATGAACGAACGCATGCTGCAGAAGCTGGATGCCGCCGCGCCGGACAGCAGCGCGCTGAACAGCCAGATCGTCCAGGCCGTGCAGCTGACCAACACCGAGACCGCCAGCTACGCACCGTCCCAGATCGCCACCGCGCCGGACATGATGATCAGCCAGGCGGCGGGCCTGGTGGCGCAGTCCGCGGCCGCCTACTTCGACGGGGTGAGCAAGCTGGCCCTGGCCAGCCAGGCCATTTTGCTCAAGCAGATGACCGAGAACATCGCTGCGGATAAACCGGTCCAGGCCGCCGAGGATGCCCTGGGCGCCTTGGCAACCGACCTGCTGATGGGGGCCGCAGCAGCGGTCGCGGCCGCCGCCGGGGCCCTGGAGGCGGACGCCGCCGGCTTCGCCATCGACAAGATCGACCAGAGCATCGCCCGCTACGCCGACACCCTGGCCAACCGCCAGGGTGGCACGCCCTGACCCGTCGCGGGTCGCGTCCGCCCTTCACGAGGAGATCGTCATGTCCTTCACCGACAGCGGCCTGGCCGCCAGCATGAGCACCCTACTGGTGGAGAACCAGGTAATGAGCCGCGAGCAGTTCGCCAGCCTGTTGCAGGAACCCAGCGACCTGCGGGTTCGCCTGACCCTGGCGACACGCCAGCTGCGGGCCTTCGACCAGTACTGGCAGGCGCTGGGCGTCTGGCTGGAGCTGCACGGCGGCGACCCTCGGGAGACTCGCGGAACCCGGGTGCCGGGGCGCGCGGATGGCCAGCCGCAGACGCTGCTGGAGCGCTCCTTGTACGACGACGCCTTTCTCGACGTCGCGCGCACCATCGGGCGGCCGCGGTTCGACCCGGTGAGAGCCGTGACCAATCACCTGCGTTTCATCGCCAACCGACGCTGACACGCCGCGTCGGCGTCCGGCACCCGCTCCGAACCCAGCCCTGGCCGCTCGCCACCCGAGCGGCGCGGGCACCTGCGCCCGAGAGGAATGACCCATGGCCTATTTCACGCTGAACACGGAGGTGGGGTTTCCCGCCTACCCGTTCGACTTCCACAGCCACTTCGCGGGCATCCTGCCCGTGGAAAGCGACGTCAGGTGGAAACCCGCTTCGTTCACGTTCACACCGAAGTCCTCCTCGGACAAGCACGCCACCCTGGATACAGGCCAGGAGCTGTCGCTGGTCGGCCTGCTCATTCACGAAAACCCCAAGGACTACGGCCAGCCTACCGTCGAAGAGAAACGCCAGGCGGCCCACTACCACCTCTTCGACCTGGCGCTGGCGCGCATGATGGGACCGAAGAACCCGTTCCGCGCCTATGACAAAGACGCCTACCTGCGCGGCGAATGCGCCGCCGAGAGCGTTTACCTCGCCTGCGTGATTCTCCTGCGCCGCTTCGGTCTGTGCGTGACCCACCTGGCCATCGAGCGTCCGGACGTCTACCAGACCACTCAGGACCTGTTGCGCGACCTCACCAAGCGGGACGAACGGACCGGCCAGCTGGTGCGTTACTTCAACCGCAAGATCTGGAGCGCCAACAAGTACACCCCGTTCGACGACGCCTACTGGATGCGCGGCGCGATCCGCGACCTGTATCCCCTCGCGTTCGCCGTGATGACCGCGGGCTATCTCTACGGGGAAGGCATCACCCATACCCAGACCGCCACCGGGGCGGACGAGATCCCGCTCCTGAACGACCTGTTCGTCCAGTTCAACCAGGCCTGGAAGACCCACTACACCCTGCTGGCCCATACCGCCCACGGCTACACCACCAAAAAGCTGTTCGCCAAGGACCTGGATACCCTGATCGACCTGTTCGAGCAGCGGACGGAAGGCGCCTTCCCCTATGCGACCCTGGTCGGCCTCGACCTGCTGGGCATGGAAACCGCAACGGGCTTCTACGCGGAGTTCTTCAAGGTGTTGCAGGACAACAGGGCGGTCTTCGAGGCCTATCTCGAGAAACCGGTGATACGCCAACAGAAAGTCGTACTGCACATCCATTGCGGGGAAGGCACGGGCGTATCCAACAACAACCGCTCGCTATGCGGCTATTTCCTGCGCAATTCCAGCCTGATCGACCCCGCGCAGTTCTACCCGGCACTGGTCGACCATGCCTACACCAGCTACCGCAATACTCTGCAGGAAGCCGATGCCAAGGCCCGGGAGCGCGGGCATGCGCCGCACCGCAAGCAAAAGGCCAATCCCGTGGGCGAGCTGTTCGACGAGCTGTTCCATGACAGCAGCCTCACGGTGGGCGGGCTCCAGGTGCAGCGCTTCGACATCACCAGCGCGACGACCCAGAGCCTGGTCGCCTACTACGCCCGCAGCAACATCATGAACCTGTGCAATGCCCTCGAAGTCGAGCCCGGCCAGTCGGTCATCAAATCGACAAGCCCGTTCACCGTCCGCATCGGCCATGGCTACTACTACCGCAACTACGTGGCGGCCCGTTTCCCCCAGGTTACCTTCGACACCAACCTGGGGAGCAACTTCATCACCGGGGCGTCCGGCCTGTTCGACTCGGCCAATGCCTACCGCCTCAACCGCGGCCTGCGCCACCTGAACGGCTACGTGGACACCGACACCCTGGAGGCCACCACCACGGCCATTTCCTACCTGAATCCCGAGCGGATGACCGTGGCTCAGCTGACCTACCTGCACGACATGTCATCCCGGCAGGAACCCGACGACAACGATAAGGAGATTTTCCATAACGTAGCCGGGCGTGATGTACCGGAGTGGGTGAAAAAGGTGCTGCAGGGCTTCTTCTTCCATCAGATCCATCTCTGCGAAATCACCGGCAAGACGAAGCAGGACAACTACATCCGGTATCGGCTCTACCGCACCCTCTTCGCCATCGTCCTTAACTGGCGCTCCTACCTGCTGGGCGCCGACGGCCAGGGCGTGGAGCACTCCAACGTGCAGGACGAGGCGGTCCGCATGACGCTGCTGCTGGCCTACGCCCTCTACCGGGACCGGGAGAGCGTCCCCCACAAGCCGCTGGAGGCCCTTTATAGCTTCCTCATCGAACTTGCCAAGGCCTACTGGCGGATCACCCTGAACGACATTGAGATCGGCGACAGGGACGAACCGAGGGTGGTCTTGAAGCGCTTCGAAGGCTTCGAGTCGCCCGACTCGGTGGTGCTGATCCGCACGGAGCGCCACCATGACTGACGACTTCCTCGACTACCTGCTGCTCAGCGAGTCGGACCCCGCCGAAACGCCAGCCGCCCCTTCGCCCACCTGCCCTGCGCCCCCACCGGCCGACGTCTCGCCGGAGCTGTTGAAGCAGGCACGCGCCCAGCATCCTAGACTCGGAGAGGCCGATCTGCTTCGCCTGATCGGCCTGATCCGGTTGTTCAACTGATCCACCAGGCCGTACCCCCCAATCACCGGAGAACCCCCATGAAGGAAGAACTGGAAGAACTGAAGAGCCGGGTCAATACCCTGCTGGCCGAGTGCCTCGCCCAGTGGCAGCAGGCGCTCAACCACGACCAGCCGGAATCCACCGTCGGGCAGCTGGCGCAATTGGCCATGCAGCTCAGCGCGGTGCGCAACGCGCTGTACTCCAGCGTGGTGCTGTGCCCGAGCAGCATTCCGCCCTCCACCAATTACTGAGACGAACGGGCGCGGTCTCCCCGCGCCCTCTCCTTTCCAGCGGTGCGTCCACACCCGCGGCGCCCGCCTCCGCCAGGAGCCGCCATGGACGCCCCCGAGCTGAACGAAAGCCTGAACGAGCTGGCCCAGAACTGGCTCAAGCGCCCCTTGACCGAACAGGAGCGCCAGCACCTGCTGGCCTTCCAGCGCAGCCTGCGCGACCAGACAAGGCAGCGCGACCCCGCTGCCCAGGCGCGCCGCCAGGCCGAAGAAACCATCGAGGAGGGCCGGCAACGGACCCGCGACTCCATCGCCGACGTCCTGCGCACTGTCCGGCAGGCCTCCAGCGAGGCCCTGCAGGCTCAGCAGAACGGCGAACAGGCGCTGCTGCAGGCAGTGGAAGCCGCTTCGTCCCTCGCCGACCTGCGTCCCTCGAACCTGAACCCCGGCGCCCCCGGCGGCACCAGCCAGATCGTCATGAGCCAGATCGCCGACCGCCTGGCCAACCTGGTGAAGAGCGAAGTGCAGCAGTGCTTCGAGCAGAACTTCGGTTCCCTGCGGCGCCAGCTGGAAAGCGCCCTGGCGGTGTTGCAGGAAACCAACCGCAGCGCCGGCTCGCCCGACCCGGCCACAGCACCGAATCGCCGCGGCTGAGAGCGGCGCATTCGCTCGCCTGCCAGGCCGGTCGGCAGGCTTGGGGCGGCACCATCGACCTGGTGCCCGCCCCAAGCCTCGTCATGCAGACAGGCGGGCGTTGACCCGTAGCCCCACTCAATCCCGCGGTACGCACCAGTTACAGCCTCGCGTAAGGCTAGGGCCGCACGAAGCGGCTCCGCGCCCGAGTAATCGCGCCTGCCCACGCGATTCATCCATCGCCTCGCTATCGTGGGCTGGGGGGCCGTGCCCGGCGCCCCAGCTTGCCGTTCCCTGCTCGATGGCATTGTTTCTGGTGCCTGGTGCCTGGTGCCTGGTGCCTGGTGCCTGGTGCCTGGAAACGGATGGCGTCGAACCCGCGATGTGCGAGAAAACGATTTATCGCGTCATCGCCCCCGCCTTTCCCTGCCCACCTCTGGTCAGGTGGCAGTACGCCATCATCCATAGCCGCTACGCTCGAATCATGCGGCGCACCCAGGTGCTCTCCTTCCACCACATTCACATCGCCGAGTTCGGCTCGTTCCCTCCATCAGCACGACATGAGTCGTGTCCAACCAGAAGGGAGTTCAATCATGGCGTTTCCGAACAGCGTCAACGAGCAGGTCACCGATGCCGTGACCCAGTCCAACGTCAAGGTGGTGGGTGAAGCGCCGGCCATGGCCATGGGCTCGATCTACCAAACCATGGCTCATTCCACCGGCATCCTCTTCCAGAACGCGGTGTCCGCCCAGCAGCAGCAGAACACCCTGGCCCAGGCCGCCGCCAACATGGGCGTGATGCAGGTGTACAGCGTGGATACCTCTGCCGACGCCGGTGCGTCCGAGAAGATCGGCCAGTTGGGGGTCGCCGACAACCTCACCAGCCTGCTGACCATCCTGCGCTCGTTCCAGTCCTAACGGCCGCGTCCACTGATCGCCAAGGAGAACATTCATGGCTTTTGTAAGTGCTCAAGTCACCGATGCCGTCACCCAGTCCAACGTCAAGGTGGTGGGCGAGGCGCCCGCCATCGCGCTGGGTTCCATCTACCAGACCATGGCCCATTCCACCGGCATCCTCTTCGAGAACGCCGTATCCGCCCAGCAGCAGCAGAACGCCCTGGCCCTGGCTTCGGCGAACATGGGCGTCATGCAGGTCTACAGCGTGGACACCTCCGCCGATGCGGGTGCGTCCGAGAAGATCGGCCAACTGGGGGTCGCCGACAACCTCACCAGCCTGCTCACCATCCTCAACTCGTTCCGCTCCTGACGCGCGCTTCAACTTCCTTTTCAGCACCCACTTTGAAGGCGGCCCTAGGGTCGCCTTCGTTTTATCTGGCGCAACATGAGCCAGATTCATGCAGACCGCTGACCCGGTCGGGGCGTCCGAGGCTTTGCTATCATCGCGCCTCTTCGCACGTCTCGCTTCCAGGTATTCCATGTCCGATCGCAGCGCTCGCCTCCAGGCCCTCCAGCACGCCCTTGCGGCGCGCATCCTGATCCTCGACGGCGGCATGGGCACCATGATCCAGAGCTACCGCCTGGAAGAGGCCGACTACCGGGGCCAGCGCTTCGCCGACTGGCCCAGCGACGTCAAGGGCAACAATGACCTGCTCCTGCTGACCCGTCCCGACATCATCCAGGCCATCGAGAAGGCATACCTGGACGCCGGCGCGGACATCCTGGAAACCAACACCTTCAACGCCACCCGTGTCTCCCAGGCCGACTACGGCATGGAAGAGATCGTCTACGAGTTGAACGTGGAAGGCGCGCGCCTGGCGCGCCAGGTGGCGGACGCCAAGACCGCGGAAACCCCGGACCGCCCGCGCTTCGTCGCCGGGGTACTCGGCCCCACCAGCCGCACCTGCTCCATTTCCCCGGATGTGAACAACCCCGGCTACCGCAACGTCACCTTCGACGAACTGGTGGAGAACTACAGCGAGGCCACCCGCGGCCTGATCGACGGTGGCGCCGACCTGATCCTGATCGAGACCATCTTCGACACCCTCAACGCCAAGGCGGCCATCTTCGCCGTGCAGGGGGTGTTCGAGGAGGTGGGCCTCGAACTGCCCATCATGATCTCCGGGACCATCACCGACGCCTCCGGCCGCACCCTGTCCGGCCAGACCACCGAGGCGTTCTGGAACTCGGTGCGCCACGCCAATCCGATCTCCGTGGGCCTGAACTGCGCCCTCGGCGCCAAGGAGCTGCGTCCATACCTGGCTGAACTGGCAGCCAAGGCCGGCACCCAGGTGTCCGCACACCCCAACGCGGGCCTGCCCAACGCCTTCGGTGAGTACGACGAAACCCCGGCGCAGATGGCCGAGGTGGTCGAGGAGTTCGCGGCGTCGGGCCTGTTGAACATCATTGGCGGTTGCTGCGGCACCACCCCGGGGCATATCCAGGCCATCGCCGAGGCGGTCGCCAAGTACCCGCCCCGTGCCATCCCGGACATCCCCAGGGCCTGCCGCCTGTCCGGCCTGGAGCCGTTCACCATCGACCGGCAATCGCTGTTCGTGAACGTCGGTGAACGCACCAACATCACCGGCTCGGCCAGGTTCGCCCGCCTGATCCGCGAGGAGAACTACACCGAGGCCCTGGAAGTCGCCCTGCAGCAGGTGGAAGCCGGCGCCCAGGTGATCGACATCAACATGGACGAGGGCATGCTGGACTCGAAGGCGGCCATGGTCACCTTCCTCAACCTGATCGCCGGCGAACCCGACATTTCCCGGGTGCCGATCATGATCGACTCCTCCAAGTGGGAGGTGATCGAGGCGGGCCTGAAGTGCATCCAGGGCAAGGGCATCGTCAACTCCATCTCCATGAAGGAAGGTGTCGAGGCGTTCATCCACCACGCCAAGCTGTGCAAGCGCTACGGCGCCGCCGTGGTGGTGATGGCCTTCGACGAAGACGGCCAGGCGGATACCGAGGCCCGCAAGACCGAAATCTGCGCCCGCTCCTACGATATCCTGGTCAACCAGGTGGGCTTCCCGCCGGAAGACATCATCTTCGATGCCAACATCTTCGCCGTGGCCACCGGCATCGAGGAGCACAACAACTACGCGGTCGACTTCATCAACGCCTGCGCTTACATCCGCGACAACCTGCCCTACGCCCTGAGCTCGGGCGGCGTGTCCAACGTGTCCTTCTCGTTCCGCGGCAACAACCCGGTGCGCGAGGCGATCCACTCGGTGTTCCTCTACTACGCGATCCGCAACGGCCTCTCCATGGGCATCGTCAACGCGGGCCAGTTGGAGATCTACGACGAGATCCCCGCCGAATTGCGGGAAAAGGTCGAGGACGTGGTGCTCAACCGCTCCCCGGACGCCACCGAAGCGCTGCTGACCATCGCCGATCGCTACAGGGGCGGCGGCGCCACCAAGGAAGTGGAGAGCGAGGAATGGCGCTCGCTGCCGGTGGGCAAGCGCCTGGAGCACGCCCTGGTCAAGGGCATCACCACCCATATCGTCGAGGACACCGAGGAGTGCCGGCAGCAGTGCGCCCGGCCCATCGAGGTGATCGAGGGCCCGCTGATGTCAGGGATGAACGTGGTGGGTGACCTGTTCGGCTCGGGCAAGATGTTCCTGCCCCAAGTGGTGAAGTCCGCCCGGGTGATGAAGCAGGCGGTGGCGCACCTGATCCCGTTCATCGAGGAGGAGAAAGGCGACAAGCCCGAGGCCAAGGGCAAGATCCTCATGGCCACGGTGAAGGGCGACGTCCACGACATCGGCAAGAACATCGTCGGCGTGGTACTGGGCTGCAACGGCTACGACATCGTCGACCTCGGCGTGATGGTGCCGGCGGAGAAGATCCTCCAGGCCGCCCGCGAGCAGAAATGCGACATCATCGGCCTCTCCGGGCTGATCACGCCGTCCCTGGATGAAATGGTCCACGTCGCCCGGGAAATGCAGCGCCAGGACTTCCGCCTGCCGCTGATGATCGGCGGCGCCACCACCTCCAAGGCCCATACCGCGGTGAAGATCGAGCCGCAGTACCGCAACGACGCGGTGGTCTACGTCACCGACGCTTCCCGGGCCGTGGGCGTGGCCACCCAGTTGCTCTCCAAGGAACTGAAGACAGGCTTCGTCGAGCGCACCCGCGCCGACTATGTTGAAGTGCGCGAGCGCACCGCCAGCCGCAGCGCCCGTACCGAACGCCTGGGTTACCTGCAGGCGGTGGCCAACAAGCCGGCCTTCGACTGGTCCACCTACCAGGCGCCGACCCCGACCTTCACCGGCGTCCGGATACTGGACGACATCGACCTCGCGACCCTGGCCGAGTACATCGACTGGACCCCGTTCTTCATTTCCTGGGACCTGGCCGGCAAGTACCCGCGCATTCTCACCGATGACGTGGTCGGCGAAGCCGCCACCGCCCTGTTCGGCGACGCCCAGGCGATGCTGAAGAAATTGATCGACGAGAAGCTGATCAAGGCCCGGGCGGTCTTCGGCTTCTGGCCCGCGAACCAGGTGAACGACGACGACCTGGAGGTGTATGGCGAGGACGGCGCGACCCTGGCGACCCTGCACCACCTGCGCCAGCAGACCATCAAGCCGGACGGCAAACCCAACCTGTCCCTGGCCGACTTCGTCGCCCCCAAGGACAGCGGTGTCACCGACTACGTGGGGGGCTTCATCACCACCGCCGGCATCGGCGCCGAGGAAGTCGCCAAGGCCTACGAGGCCAAGGGCGACGACTACAACGCCATCATGGTGAAGGCCCTGGCCGATCGTCTCGCTGAAGCCTGTGCCGAGTGGCTGCACGAACGGGTACGTACGGACTACTGGGGCTACGCCCGCGACGAGCACCTGAGCAACGAAGAGCTTATCAAGGAACAGTACAAGGGCATCCGCCCCGCCCCCGGCTACCCGGCCTGCCCCGACCATACCGAGAAAGGCACCCTGTTCCACCTGCTCGACCCCGAAGGCGACAGCGGCGTAACCCTCACCGAACACTACGCCATGTTCCCCGCCGCCGCCGTCAGCGGCTGGTACTTCGCCCACCCCGAGGCCCAGTACTTCGCCGTGGGCAAGATCGACAAGGACCAAGTCGAACGCTACTCGACCCGCAAACGCCAACCGCTGGACGTCAGCGAGCGTTGGCTGGCGCCGAATCTGGGGTATGAGAATTAGAAATACGACATTGAATCAGGATGAATTAGCCACGCGGTTCATCCTGGTTCAAGCTGATGTAGACGCTTCCTGGACGCTCGAAATCACTCCGATATGAATCTAATCAACGCACATCTGGCAAGCACTCGCCGCAGCCGATCCATCAGCTCTTTCGTTGGGCGTTTGTTAACCACTGTCTATCGACAGAAACAGGATTTTTTCTAAAAACTTGTTTTACTCCGGAAGCACTAATTCAAGGTTTTGACGGCCGTCAGCTAGCAGTATGGAGTTCTTTTTTCCGTCGGTCACGCTAACCTACTAGGTTCTGTACGAAACGTGCCTGCGCATCGGTGATGCTGCGTTAAAAACAGGCTCAGAATGCTCATTTACAGCACGTAAACTCCGCTTCTTCGCCTGTTTTTGCCTTGCCTGACCTTCGCTCGACGACTTTTCGTACAGAACCTAGATTATATTTTTCAGCTTGGTTAATGGACCCTGTCGCATGGGATGCTCTGCCTTTTAGCGATTAGAGCCTTGGGCTGTTGGAAGCGTCTTGCTGTAAATGCCCTGCAGATTAGTGATGGTCACATGGGTGTAGATTTGGAAGTATCAACGCTGGCCAGCGGATCATATTAAAATCCCAGCCCCACAAACGTAGGCGCCGCCTCAACCTAAACACTGTGCTGGTCAAGGTTTACATTTAAAACCGAAAAAATTCGAACCCCCTACTAGGGAGATCGACACGGTAGGTGACTCACTAAAGCAGAGAAATGTAGCACTAAAACCTAGAGCAGACCGTAACGCCACATTCAGTACAGGATAAAACCCTACAAACCTATTTTTTCCTTTCTATTAGCCTGAGTTCTTCATCAGACTCGAGGTAATGAATTAACCCTATCTCTTGAGTAAGTATAAGAGCACCCGTACTTAGATAGGCCCAGTCTTCTGCAGGATAGCCTTTTGAAAATGATCCTGCCTCAATAATGCCAACCACTATTCCGGCGCCGCTGCTGCCAAGCTGAACAGTGTCACCGAGCTGCATTTCTTCGCCAGTCGTATATTTCATATTCGCCTCAATTTATGAATGGCTCTACTGGCACTGCCCCAAATGGGAGCTGCGCTGGCTTCAAGACATAGTTTTGTTTTTGCCAGAAACATTGGCAGTTATTTGGGTTTTGGTTTGCGACGAACATGTTGTGGTGAGAGCCATAGACGCCATGTTGCATTTGGCCGTCAGGGATCACATCAAGCGGCCTGTACCCGAGCGTCCCGACAGGGACAATGCCGCTCGCAGTTCTGCATGGTGGGCAGTTCTTAGGACAATTCTCGGTTTTCGTTTCGGTACTACTGCTGGCTCCGCCTTGGGCGGTCGTTGGGCTGAGCCCTATTGGTACTGCTCCACCACCGACTGTCGGGTCAATGCCACCTGATTGCTGAGCAGTATTGTTAGCATTATTGATAATGGCCGCCCCAATTATTGTCACCGCTGTAACGGCTAGGGCTTCAACCACTATTACATTTTTCCCCTTGGGATCAGAGTATCGAAGTGGGTTGGCTAAGGCATATCCGTAGGTATTCAACCCCCCGCTCAACCCAATCGGATCGCTCTCCACATAGCGCCCGGTCTGCGGGTCGTAGTCGCGGAAGTAGTTGTAGCGCAGGCCGCTTTCGCTGTCGTGGTACTGCCCGGGAAAGCGCAGGTTGATCTGCACGCCGTCGGCTGCCACGGGGGTGCCGTTACCGAAGGCATCGGACTGCCATTGCCAGACGATCTGCGGGGCGGCGCTGGTGTCGGTGGCCAGGCGCGGGGTGTCGAGGTGGTCGCTGTGCAGGTACACCAGCCGCGGGTTCACGGCCATGCCGTGGATGTTGAAGCTGGCCCAGCGGCTGGCCAGGGGTATGCTGTCCAGCCACAAGTAGGCCTGGCTGCGCAGTTTGCGGCCGGTGGCGTCGTAGCGGGTTTCCCCCAGCAGTTGGCCCTCGGCGCCGTAGAGGTAGACATGGATGCCCTGGGCCGTGAGCTTGGCCACGCGCTGGCCGAGAGCGTTGTAGCGGTACTCGGCGACGGACTGGCCGTTCAGGTTCACCTGTTTCAGGCGGCCTTGTTCGTCGTAGCCCAGCAGGCGGCTGGCGCGGTCCTGGGTCAGGCTACCAGTCTCGTCGCTGGTCACCGCCTGGCTGCCGATGGCGGTCAGCCGGTTGCTGTCGCTGGCGTAGCGGTAGGCGGTGCGAGCCTTGGCCTGGGTGGCGAGCACGGTCTCGGTCTTGTCCAGCCGGTTGCCCACGGCGTCATAGCCATAGGTGCGCTGGCGTTGGCCATCGCGCTCCTCGGTGAGCCGGTCGAGGGCGTCGTAGGTGTAGTCCAGGGTGCCCCACAGGCTGCTGGTGATCTGTTCGATGTTGCCCTTGGCGTCGTGGCGGTAGTCGCTCTGCCAGGGTCCGACCTGCTGCCGCAGCAGCTGGTAGTCCTGGTCATAGGTACGGTCCAGGGCGATGCCATTGCCCCAGGCCAGGTGCTTGAGCGGGCCGAAGGGCAGGTAGGCGATGTCCCGGGCGATGACCGTGGGGGCGCCACCGTCCACCGAGAGGGTTACGCCGCTCACCTGGCCGGCGGCATTGCGGGGGTAGTTCACCGCCAGCCCGTCCGGGTAGTCGATGCGGACAAGTTGCCCCACCGGGTCGTAGGCATAGCCCAGGCGATCCTGCAGCAGCAGGCCGCCCACGTTGAGCTGCCGGGTCTGCTCCACCAGCCGCCCGTGTTCGTCGTAGCGGTAGTCCAGCCGACCACTGCCGTCCTCCACCGCGGTGAGGTGGCCGATGCCCTTGTTGCCGTTGTCGGTCAGGTCGTAGAGGTAGTGGACGTCCAGGGCCGGGTTGGACGGGTGGTGCTGTTCCACCAGGCGGTTCAGTGCGTCGTAGCGGTACTGGGTGAGGTTGCCACGGGCGTCGGTCTTCTCCAGCACATTGCCCGCCTCGTCGTGGAGGTAGCGGGTGGTGCCGCTGTCGGGGCTGACCAGGGCGGTGAGGTTGCCCAGGCCGTCGTACTCGTAGCGGGTGGTGACGCCCCGCGGGTCGCGCACCTGGGTCAGGTTGTCCTGGGCGTCGTAGTCGAAGCCGGTGACGCCCCCCAGGGGATCACGGTGGCTGGCCAGACGATCCAGCGGATCGAACGCCTGGCTGTGCTCGAAACGCTTGGGATCGGTCTCGCCGACCGGGTTGTCATTGAGGTCGTAGCGGTAGCCATGGGTCTGCCCGCCGGCCCCTGCCGACCGCAGCAGGCGCCCCAGTTCGTCGTAGGCCCAGGCCTGCTGCTGCACCAGGGTACCGCTGGCGTCCTTCATGCGCTGGGCGGTGCGCTTGCCCATGACGTCGACGTCGTACTCGATGCGCTCGCCCAAGTTGTTGGCAATGGCCACCAGCCGCCGAGCGTCGTCGTAGGTATAGGCCAGCCAGCTGCCGTCGGCGCGGGTGAGCCGGGTGATCTGGCCCACGGCATCGTAGTCGAAGCGGGTGGTGCTGCCGGCGGTGGTCACCGAGGCCAGCCAGCCGTCGATGCCGGTGTAGGTCAGGGTGCTGACCACCCCGTTGGGGTCCACCAGGCGGCCTGGCTTGCCGCGGTCGTCGTAATCGCCCAGGGTGGTGACGTGCCCAAGGGCGTCGGTCACCTGGGTGAGGTTGCCCTGGGCATCGTAGGCGTAGCGGGTGATGTCCTGGACATCGGTGCGCGGGCCGTCGGCCGTCTCGACCTGGCCCTGGGCGGTGTAGGTGTAGCTCCAGCTGCGTTCGGCTGCGTGGGCGGTGACGAGGGCGCAGGCCAGCGCCAGCGCGCCCAGGCCGGCGCGGAGAATCCGTGGGGACATCGGGTCTTCCTTGTTCAGTGTTCGGTCACGGTGCGGCCGGTCTCGCGGCCCTGGGCGTCGTAGCGGTAGCGGGTGACCCGGCCCGGCTCGTCCACCTGCAGCGGGCGGTACAGCGTCGGGTGCCACTGGGTGGTCACGGTGCGGGCCTGGGGCGTGCCCGCCGCCTCGGTACGCGACACTTCCAGCCCACGCGCATCGTAGTCGTAGGTGGTCAGGTTGCCCTTGTTGTCGCGACGGGTCTTGAGCAGGCCGCGCTCATCGTAAGTAAAGGTGGAGTTGCTGCTCGGGCAGTTGGGTGATGGCTCGCCCTCGATGGCAATGATGCGCTTCACCCCCTGGATCACCTGAAATCGATAGGTGGCCTGCTTGCCGTATTCGTTGGTAACCGTGGTCGACCCATCGGCGTTGTAGGCCAAGGTGACCTTTTCCGCACCGCCAGCATGCTCGCTGGAAATGGCGCGCCCCTGCTCGTCGTAGGCCCAGGTTGCATAGCGGACACCGCGCTCGTCGGTGATGCCTGTTAGGGCGAGATAGTGAATGGG
Source organism: Pseudomonas mangiferae (assembly GCF_007109405.1). Lineage (GTDB taxonomy): Bacteria > Pseudomonadota > Gammaproteobacteria > Pseudomonadales > Pseudomonadaceae > Pseudomonas_T > Pseudomonas_T mangiferae. The sequence goes on along the minus strand of NZ_VJOY01000006.1, from coordinate 241,492 downwards.
ATCCTCATAGTGGTAGGTTTTCTGACTCGGCACATTCGTCACGATACGTGCCACTTGCGCGAGCCGGTTGTATAAATCGTACGTGAACGTGAATTCCTTATCGTCGATCGATACGGAACGAGGCTGATGCCACCAGTCTTCAGTAATAGTCAGTTCTTTCCCATACTGGTTTTTGACGATTACCTTTCCGCCGAGATAGCTGAAGCTCACTGCTTCCTCACCCTCTCCCGCACGCTCCAGTTGACCTGATGCATTGAAAACATAGGTCTTGCCAGGGGCCGAGTAGAGCCATTGATCTCCCTGCTTGACCAAACTTCCCGTTTCGTCCTTCGAGTCGAACCTATCGGCAGTTACAAGCTGATAACGGCTCTGCCGTCCATCTGCGTGGATGAGCACCACCTGCGTCGGCGAGATGACCAGGCGAGTGGAGTAGCCATGAAGCCAAACGCCATCGACACCGTTGTAGTAACGCTCGAACACCAGCCCTGCAGCCGTATTTTTCCCCACATAGTCCACTTCATGCTGGAATTTATTGCCATTGGCGGTGTTGATGGGATTTCCCTGGAAAGACGGGGGCGCATTGCAGGAGAGATTCGGATCGCCTTTTCCACCATCCGAACTTGGCACCTTGGGATCTTCGCACTCGCCTGTAGCGGTATTATAGGACAGCCCGATTTCACAACCGTCGCCGCCTCTAAAGATACTATTGTCCCAATCGACTCGATAATCCATCCAAGGACGCCAAGCGTTAATGACACAGCTGAACCGATTGTCTGATATACGTCTAACGCCCTTAAGCTGGCTATCAGGCGCCATATATATACCTGCTTCGTTAAAAGCTTTGTCACACGAGGCCTTCGGAGTAGGACCTACGAAGGTAGCGCCACTCCCTAGTGTCGTGATCCAAAAAAAAGGCTCAGCGAAAAGCTCATGAGAAACCAATAACGAAAAGAATATGAAAGCGAGTCTAGCCACGAAAACCTCCCTGTATAATTGACGCGATCATAATCCAGACAGACGGATACCGCCAAAATCACTTCGCCATTTTTGTGAACCAGATCGCAACACCTAAACCAAACAGCTTGGCTTTTTAGTACTTAAATTTTTAACTACATAAAAACCATCAAACACTACCACTTAATAAATCACATTACGCTGCGTCCCCAAACAGGGAGCACACTGATCCAAAATTTTCACCGCCAACTTCACCAATCAAATGCTCCTCATTAAATCGGCAACGCATTCATACCTCGCAAATTCCGCCTCAACTGTACGGCCTGCTTTACCCAACTCAAAATTTTCTGAGCAAGCCCGAGTACAATTTAAATACTGTGCCTCTTCATAGCCTGAATGAGCACTCACCATCGCCTCGCCCGTGATAGCATCCGCGCCCCATGCGTATTCAAGACGTCCACCGCCAGCTCGCCGACCTCGGCGCCAAGCCGTTGCATATCGGCCGGATCGACCGTGCCTGGCTCAAGGGGCTTCCCCTGGATACCGGTACCCGCAACCAGCAGGCCCAGGACTTCCTGCCCCTGAGCGTGCGCGAGGGGTTGCCGGTGTTGTCCGGCACCCTTGAGGGCCTGGTCCGGTTGCGTTCGGAGCATCCCGGGCTCGATGGCTCGGCGCGGCTGCTGGTGGAACTGGCCGATGGGCAGACCGTGGAGAGCGTGCTGCTGCCCCGGGACGGCCTGTGTGTGTCGACCCAGGTGGGCTGTGCCGTGGGCTGCGTGTTCTGCATGACCGGCAAGAGCGGCCTGCTGCGCCAGGTGGGCAGCGCCGAGATCGTCGCCCAGGTGGCCCTCGCCCGGCGTTTCCGCCCGGTAAAGAAGGTGGTGTTCATGGGCATGGGCGAACCGGCCCACAACCTGGATAACGTGCTGGAGGCCATCGACCTGCTGGGCCGCGAAGGGGGCATCGGGCACAAGAACCTGGTGTTTTCCACGGTGGGTGATCGGCGGGTGTTCGAGCGCCTGCCCGAGGAGCGGATCAAGCCGGCCCTCGCCCTGTCGCTGCACTCCACCCGCGCCGACTTGCGCCGGCAACTGCTGCCCCGCGCGCCCCACATCGACCCGGATGAACTGGTGGACCTGGGCGAAGCCTATGCCCGGCGCATCGGCTACCCCATCCAGTACCAGTGGACGCTGCTGGACGGGATCAACGACAGCCAGGAGGAACTGGACGGTATCCTGCGCCTGCTCAAGGGCAAGTACGCCGTGATGAACCTGATCCCTTATAACAGCCACGAGGCGGACACCTATCAGCGCCCGCCCGGCGAGCGGATCGTCGAGATCGTGCGCTACCTCCACAGCCGCGGCGTGCTGACCAAGGTGCGCAATTCGGCGGGCCAGGACGTCGAGGGCGGCTGCGGCCAGCTGCGCGCCCGCGCCCAGGACGGCGTCAGCGTCGCGCGGAAGGCACCCCGGCTGATCGGCCGGTTCGGGGCCTGAGGTGGAAGACGTCGTCGTTGCGGTGCTGCGCGGGGTGCTCTATGTGGTCATGGAGGTGGTGGTGCGCACCGTCTTCTACTGGATCGGCTGGCCTTTCGTGAAGCTGTTCAGCCTGGGGCGCTACCCGCGCCGCGGCTGGATGAGCGATTCCTTCGAAGAGGCCTGCACCTGCCTGGCGGGCATGGCCGCGTTGGCCACGATCGGGGTGCTGGCGGTGACGCTGCCGGTGACGTGAAACCGCCTCGGCATTCCTGCCCCGGCCAGATGCGGGCCGTTTCGATCTCCTGCCACTTCGCCTGACTTGTCTCTTGGTACGGCCAGCCTATTCAGCCGATGAAACAGTCGAAAGCGCGACCTCGGCACCGGCGGCGACCGCACCTGTGCCCTACCCCTCCCTCGTCGGCGCCAAGTGATCGGCCAATGCCCGGGCGTGGGGTGACAGGGCATCGAACGACGGAGCACACAGACGCAATTGCCGCAACGCCCAAGGCTCGTCCAGGCGCAGGCGGCGCACGCCAATGCTGCGCCAGCGGCGGGCCGCGGTTTCCGGGACGATGCCGATTCCCACACCCTGCCCCACCAGGCGGCAGACCGGCTCGAAGCCCGCCAGCCGCACCCGCAGGTTGAGGCGGCCGCCGGCCTGGGCCGCCTTGCGGGTGAGATGCTGCTGCAGGGCGTTGTCGCCGGTGAGGCCGACGAACGCCTGCTCCAGCAGTTCGCTGAAACGTACCCGGCGCCGGTCGGCGAAGCGCGGGTCGCCCCGGGTCACGATGCACACCAGCCGGTCCTCGCGGAATGGTCGCGACTCCAGGCCTTCAGGCGCCCTCTCGGCGGCCAGGATGCCCAGGTCGGCCTGCTGGCGTAGCAGCGCCTCGGCGATAGCATGGCTGGGGCGCTCCTCCAGGACTACGTCCAAGTGGGGCTGCTCCAGGAGAAACGCGCCGAGAGGGTCCGGCAGGTATTCGGTCAGGGCGGCGGTATTCGCCAGCAGCCGTACCCGCCCCCGCAGCCCCTGGGCGTAGCGGCCCAGGTCGCCCACCAGCAGCTCCAGCCGGTACAGCATCCCCCGGGCGTGATGCTCCAGGGCACGGCCCGCCGGAGTCGGGCGCACCCCACGGCGATGGCGCTCCAGCAACGGCGTGCCCAGCGCATCCTCCAGAGTCTTGATCCGAGCGCTGGCGGACGCCAGGGCCAGACACGCACGCTCGGCGCCAGCGGTAATGCTTTGCGCCTCGACGATATGCAGGAAAAGGCGCAGGTCGGACAAATCGAATCGCATGAAACTCTCCACGGCAGGCGCACAGCCTTCGGAACGGCCGAAGGCTGACCTCCTGATGAACCATATTGTGAGGCCGCGGCTCATCCCGCAACGTGGCGATTCCTCCCATTGCCTGGAAGTCCCATGCTGGTCTCATTGATCTTCCTGCTCGCCGGTGCGGTGAAGGGTGTGGTGGGCATGGGCCTGCCCACCGTCGCCATGGGCCTGCTGGCCCTGACCATGCCGGCTCCGGAAGCGGCCGCCCTGCTGCTGATCCCCTCCCTGGCCACCAACCTCTGGCAGGCCTTCGTCGGCCCCGACTTCGCTCGGCTGATGCGCCGGCTGTGGCCGCTGCTGGCAGGCGTCGCCCTGGGCACCTGGCTGGGCATGGGCGGACTGGTGAACGGCCAGGACCAGCGGATAGCCGGCCTGCTGGGGGCGATCCTGGTGGTTTACGGGCTGTCCGGGCTCACTCCATGGCGCCCCCGCATCGGTCCGCGCCAGGAGCGCTGGGTGGCGCTGCCGGTGGGGCTGGTCACCGGACTGGTGACGGGGGCCACGGGGGTCTTCGTGCTGCCGGCGGTGCCCTACCTGCAGGCCCTGGAATTGGGCAAGGAGCGCTTGATCCAGGCCCTGGGGCTGTCCTTCAGTGTTTCCACCCTGGCCCTGGCTGCGGGCCTGTGGCGGCACGGGGCGCTGCACACGGAGAACCTGGGGTGGTCCTTGGTGATGCTCGCGCCGACCCTGCTGGGCCTGGGGCTGGGCCAGTGGCTGCGGGGACACCTGAGCGAAGCGCTGTTCCGCCGGGTGTTCTTCGTCGGCCTGATGCTGCTGGGGGTGCATTGGCTGGTGGACGCGGTCAGCGGATGAAATGCGGCGCGGCCGGATAGCGGGGGATAGGACTGAGAGGTGGAAGACCGGCGGTTCGCACCGCCGGTCGAGGCGGTCAACGATCGCGAGCGTCCTGGGCATCCGCCTGCGCGTTGCGCTCGTGGACGCGCTTGAGCTGCTCGTCGGTCAGGGGCACCTTCTTCGCGGTATCCCGCAGCATCAGCAGGCCGCCCACCACGGAGCCGATGGCCAGAATCAGGATCAACCAGGCGTACCAGGGCATATGTATCTCCTCAAACGCCGGTCATCGGCGGTATACCGGTTCGATCATTGCGCGTCGGGCACGGTTCCCTCCACGCGCGGGCGGCTCCCACCCGCCTCGCCGATCACCTGCAGGCCGCTGTCGTCTTTTAGGGCCACGCCGCTCAGGTTCAGCCGCAGTGCTTCCCGGGCCAGGTAGGCCAGCTTGGTCGCCGCCTGGTCGTAGGGCAGCCCTTCCGGGCGCACGTTGGAAATGCAGTTGCGCTCGCTGTCCATGCGCCCTACCCGCGGTTGGCAGGTGAGGTAGAGCCCCAGGCTGTCGGGGGAACTGAGGCCCGGCCGCTCGCCGATCAGCAGGACCACCAGCCGGGCCCGCAGCGCTTCGCCGATGCCATCGCCGAGGGCCACCCGCCCCTGCTCCGCCAGCACCACCGGGACCTTCGCCCAATCCGCGTCGAAGCGCGTCCGGAATGCCTCCAGCAGCGGCAGCGCGTGGCGCTGCACGGCGCTGGATGAAAGGCCATCGGCGATCACCACCGCCAGCGCTGGCGCCGACGGTTCCTGGAGCAGCCGCAGGCGGCAGCCATCGTCGAGGCGCCGCCCTAAGTCCGGGCGCAGCAGGTAGACCGGGCGATCCGTCGCGTCGCTCTTCACGCGCAGGGTGTGGAAGCCAGCCTCATGCAACTCGCTGTCCAGCGCCTCGAAGTCCAGGGGCCGGTGTACCGCGTCCCGGGCCTGGGCGTGGGCCAGGCCAAAGCGCAGCACCTCGGCGGTGGGCAGGCTGGCGCCGACCCGGCCGAGGGCGATGCGCGCGGACGTGTGGGCACGCAGCTCGTCCCAGGGGTTGGCCTGGACCAGGTCGGTGTGGGAAGAGGATTCGTTCATGCGGCCCCCGAGAACGCCGGCAACTGGCGCAGCAGGCGATGACCGCGCCCCACCTCCCGCAGGCGCCCGGACGGTTCGGTGATGGCCATGCGCGCCAGCCAGGCCTCGAATTCCGGCGCACGCCGCAGGCCCAGCAGGCTGCGCAGGTAGAGCGCGTCGTGGAACGAGGTGCTCTGGTAGTTGAGCATGATGTCGTCGGCACCCGGGATGCCCATGATGAAAGTGATGCCCGCCGTCCCCAGCAGGGTCAGCAGGGTGTCCATGTCGTCCTGGTCGGCCTCGGCATGGTTGGTGTAGCAGACGTCGCAGCCCATGGGCATGCCCAGCAGCTTGGCGCAGAAGTGGTCCTCCAGGCCGGCGCGAATGATCTGCTTGCCGTCGTAGAGGTACTCCGGGCCGATGAACCCCACCACGGTGTTGGTCAGCAGCGGCTTGAACTCCCGGGCCACGGCGTAGGCCCGGGCCTCGCAGGTCTGCTGGTCGATGCCGTGGTGGCCGTCGGCGGACAGCGCCGCGCCCTGCCCCGTCTCGAAGTACATGACGTTCTCGCCAAGGGTCCCGCGCCCCAGGCTGAGGGCAGCCTCCCGCGCTTCCCGCAGCAGGGCCAGGGTCACGCCGAAGCTGGCGTTGGTTTTCTCCGTGCCAGCAATGGACTGGAACACCAGGTCCACCGGCGCACCCGCCTCGATGGCCTGGATCTGGGTGGTGACGTGGGTCAGCACGCAGCTCTGCATGGGAATCTCGAAGTGCTGGCGCACCTCGTCCATCATCTGCCAGAGGCGCATCAGGGTTGGTAGCGAGTCACTGGCCGGGTTGATGCCCACCACCGCATCCCCGGACCCGTAGAGCAGCCCGTCCAGCAGGCTGGCGGCGATGCCTCGCACGTCGTCCGTGGGGTGGTTGGGCTGCAGCCGCACCGACAGGTGGCCCGGCAGGCCGATGGTGTTGCGGAAGCGGGTCTCCACCCGGCACTTCTTCGCCACCAGAATCAGGTCCTGGTTGCGCATCAGCTTGCTCACCGCCGCCGCCATTTCCGGGGTGATGCCCGGGGCAGCGGCGGTCAGGGCCGCGCTGTCGGTGCTGTCCAGCAGCAGCCAGTCGCGGAAGTCGCCCACGGTCAGGTGGGCGATGGGCGCGAAAGCCGCCGCGTCGTGACGGTCGAGGATCAGCCGGGTGACCTCGTCGGCCTCGTAGGGGACCAGCGCCTCGTCGAGGAAAGTGCGCAGGGGCAGGTCGGCCAGGACGATCTTCGCCGCCATGCGCTCTTCGTAGGTGGCCGCGGCGAGGCCGGCCAGGTAATCGCCGGAACGGGCCGGGCTGGCCTTGGCCAGCACGCCCTTGAGATCGGCGAAGCGGTAGGTCTGGCTGCCGATGACGGTACGGTACGACATGGCGTTCTCCTTGCCTCAAGCTCCCGTCAGCATAGCGTCCCGCGGCGCGCTGGCGCGATGGTGGCCGGTCAGGCTGAAATAGACGAAGCCCAGGCCCATCAGCGCCAGGAACACCAGCCCGATCAAGGTATTGAACCAGGCCATCGCCACCAGGCAGACCACCGCCAGCAGCAGGGCGATGCCGGGCACCAGCGGGTAGCCCGGCGCACGGAAGGTCCGCGGCAGCTGCGGTTCGCGTCGCCGCAGGCGGAACAGGCTGAGCATGCTCATGATGTACATGACGATGGCGCCGAACACCGCCATGGTGATCATCGCCGCGGTGAGGCTCATGCCGCCCAGGTTGATCAGGCCGTCACTGTAGATCGCCGCGATGCCCACCACGCCCCCGGCGAGGATCGCCCGGTGCGGCGTGTGGAAGCGCGACAGCCGGGCCAGCCCCGGCGGCAGGTAGCCGGCCCGGGCCAGGGCGAAGCACTGCCGCGAGTAGCCGAGGATGATCCCGTGGAAGCTCGCCACCAGGCCGAACAGACCGATCCACACCAGCATGTGCAGCCAGCCGGAACGCTCGCCCACCACCACCTTCATGGCCTGGGGCAGCGGGTCGTTGATGTTGGCCAGGGTCCGCCAGTCGCCCACGCCGCCGGCGAACAGCATCACCCCCAGGGCCAGTGCGACCAGGGTGAGGATGCCGCCGATATAGGCCCGGGGAATGGTGCGGCGCGGGTCGCGAGCCTCTTCCGCGGCCATGGCGGCGCCCTCGATGGCCAGGAAGAACCAGATGGCGAAGGGAATCGCCGCGAAGATACCGGCCACCGCGGGCGCACTCAGGGTGTCCGCGCCGGCCCAGCCATGGGCGACGAAGTTCGCCAGGCTGAACCCCGGCGCCACCACGCCCATGAACACCAGCAACTCGATGACTGCCAGGACGCAGACCAACAACTCGAAGGTAGCGGCGAGCTGCACGCCTAGGATGTTCAGGGTCATGAACACCAGGTACGCACCCACCGCCGCATGACGCGGGTCGAGGGTGGGGAACTGCACATTGAGGTAGGCGCCGATGGCCAGGGCGATGGCCGGCGGGGCGAAGACGAACTCGATCAGGGTGGCGAGCCCGGCGATCAACCCGCCCTTCTCGCCGAAGGCCCGCCGGCTGTAGGCGAAGGGCCCGCCGGCGTGGGGGATCGCCGTGGTCAGTTCGGTGAAGCTGAAGATGAAGCAGGTGTACATGGTCGCCACCAGCAAGGCGGTGACCAGGAACCCGAGGGTGCCGGCCACGCCCCAGCCGTAGCTCCAGCCGAAATACTCGCCGGAAATCACCAGCCCGACTGCGATGCCCCACAAGTGCAGGGTACCCAGGGTGGGTTTGAGTTGCGTCGTCATGGCACCGTCTCCGTGGTCCTTGGCCGCATGGCCGTCCGTCGCAGTGTTGCACCGGGCATGCCAGGCGCAACGGGGTGGTCGCAACCGGAGCGTAGCCTGTCGCGGACAGGACCGTCCCTGGCGAGACAGGCTACCCCTGTACCCAGGACGGTGCGCCAGTCCCGGTCGATGCACCGCCGCCGTCCAGGCCACGGGGCGGCGGCGAGGGTTGCCTTCCGCTACAATGCGCGCCGATTCCGTCCTGCCCGAGAGCTTCCATGTCCGCCTGTCAGACCCCGATCATCGTCGCCCTGGACTACCCCACCCGCGAGGCGGCCCTCGCCCTCGCCGATCGCCTGGACCCGCGCCTGTGCCGGGTCAAGGTGGGCAAGGAGCTGTTCACCAGCTGCGCCGCCGGCATCGTCGAGATCCTCCGGGCCCGGGGCTTCGAGGTGTTCCTCGACCTGAAATTCCACGACATCCCCAACACCACCGCCATGGCCGTGCGGGCGGCCGCGGACATGGGCGTGTGGATGGTCAACGTGCACTGCTCGGGCGGCCTGCGGATGATGGCCGCCTGCCGCGAGGTTCTGGAAAAGGCGAGCGGCCCGGTGCCGTTGCTGATCGGCGTGACGGTGCTGACCAGCATGGAGCGCGAGGACCTGGCGGGCATTGGCCTCGACGTGGAGCCCCAGGAGCAGGTGCTGCGCCTCGCCGCCCTGGCGGACCAGGCCGGCCTCGACGGACTGGTCTGCTCCGCCCAGGAAGCCCAGGCGCTGAAGGCCGCCCACCCGGGGCTGTGCCTGGTGACCCCGGGCATCCGCCCGGCGGGCAGCGCCCAGGACGACCAGCGCCGCATCCTGACCCCGCGCGAAGCCCTGGCGCAGGGCTCCGACTACCTGGTGATCGGTCGCCCCATCAGCCAGGCGCCGGACCCCGCCGCCGCCCTGGCGGCCATCGTCGCCGACCTGGCGTGAGCACCGGTCGCGGCGGGCCTTCGCTCGCCGCGCGCCTCAGCGGACCTTGAGCACTAGCTTGCCGAAGTTTTCCCCGGTGAACAGTTTGTTTAGGGTCTCCGGGAAGGTCTCCAGCCCTTCGACGATGTGCTCTTTGCTCTTCAGGCGCCCGTCGGCCAGCCAGCCGGCCATTTCCCGGGCGGCCTCGCCGAACTTCGGCGCGTGGTCCATCACCACGAACCCTTCCATCCGCGCCCGGTTGACCAGCAGCGACAGGTAGTTGGCCGGGCCCTTCACCGCTTCCTTGTTGTTGTACTGGCTGATGGCGCCGCAGATCACCACCCGCGCCTTGAAATTCAGCCGGGTCAGTGCCGCGTCAAGGACCTCGCCGCCGACGTTGTCGAAGTACACGTCCACCCCCTTGGGGCACTCGCGCTTGATGGCGGCCGGCAGGTCGTCCTGCTTGTAGTCGATGGCGGCATCGAAGCCCAGCTCGTCCACCAGGTAGCGGCATTTCTCGGCCCCGCCGGCGATGCCCACCACGCGGCAACCCTTGATCCGCGCGATCTGCCCGGCGATGCCCCCCACCGCGCCGGCGGCGCCGGAGATCAGCACGGTCTCGCCGGCCTTCGGCGCCCCCACGTCCAGCAGGGCGAAGTAGGCGGTCATCCCGGTCATGCCCAGGGCCGACAGGTACAGCGGCAACGGCGCGCGGCTGGGGTCCACCTTGTGCAGCCCCTTGGGCTCGCCGAGGAAATAGTCCTGCACGCCCAGGGCACCGCTGACGTGGTCGCCCTCGGCGTAGTCCGGATGCTGCGAGGCGATCACCCGGCCGACACCCAGGGCGCGCATCACCTCGCCGAGCGCCACCGGCGGGATGTAGGACTTGCCCTCGTTCATCCAGCCGCGCATGGCCGGGTCGAGGGACAGGTAGAGGTTTTCCACCAGCACCTGGCCGGGGTTCGGTTGCCCGACGGTCTCCTCCACGAAGGAAAAGGTCTCGCGGGTGGCCGCGCCCTTGGGACGCTGGGCCAGCAGGAAACGGCGGTTCTGGGACGTGCTCATGGGAAACGGTCCTCCTCGGCTGAAACCCTGGGTGATAGTGCGCCTGGCCGCGCCGGGCAAGGGATTTCGTCGGGCGGAATGGGCCGCCATGGATTTCGCTGATCGCCATCAGCCCCGCCGATGACCTGCCCACCGGGGCCCTGATGATGCTGCCCGTCATGCCGGAAACGGTCCTAGACTCGCGGCTCGATCGCCCGCTCGGCGGGCTACTTCACGGGAGCGCATACAGATGGGCATGAGTTTTTCCGGGCGCGTCGCCCTGGTCACTGGCGCCGGGGCCGGCATCGGTCGCGCGACAGCGCTGGCCTTTGCCGCCGAAGGCCTTCAAGTCGTGGTCTCGGACATCGACGCCCAGGGCGGAGAGGCCACGGTGCAAGCGATCCGCACGGCAGGGGGCGAGGCGTCCTTCGTCCGCTGCGACGTGACCCGCGACAGCGACGTCGCGGCGCTGGTGGTGTCCACCCTGGAGACCTACGGCCGCCTGGACTACGCCTTTAACAACGCCGGCATCGAGATCGAGCAGCACAAGCTGGCCGAAGGCAGCGAGGCGGAGTTCGACGCCATCATGGGCGTCAACGTCAAGGGCGTCTGGCTGTGCATGAAGCACCAACTCCCCGCCCTGCTGGCCCAGGGCGGCGGCGCCATCGTCAACACCGCTTCGGTGGCGGGCCTGGGGGCGGCGCCGAAGATGAGCATCTACAGCGCGTCCAAGCATGCGGTGGTAGGGCTGACCAAGTCGGCGGCCATCGAATACGCGAAGAAGGGCATCCGGGTGAATGCGGTGTGCCCGGCGGTGATCGACACCGACATGTTCCGCCGCGCCTACGAGGCCGATCCGCGCAAGGCGGAGTTCGCCGCTGCCATGCACCCGGTGGGCCGGGTGGGCAAGGTGGAGGAAATCGCCGCCGCGGTGCTCTACCTGTGCTGCGACCAGGCGGGCTTCACCACCGGCCACACCCTGACGGTGGACGGCGGCGCCACGGCTATCTGACGCGGCAGGCGACAGGCGCCGGGTTTTGCGCTTTGCTCAAGGGATCGCAGACGCAGCTTTTCGGGAGGCCCCGATGAACGACGAATCCCGCGACCACAAGGCGCCCACGTTCTGGCAGATGCTCCACAGCGTGCTCGCCGCCGCCTTCGGCGTGCAGAGCGGCAAGAACCGCGAGCGCGACTTCACCCACGGCAAGCCCAGCCATTTCATCGCGCTGGGCCTGCTGTTCACCGGGGTATTCGTACTGGTGCTGTATGGCCTGGTGCAACTGATCCTGCATTTCGCCGGGCTCTGAGCAGTTCTTACTGCCACGTCCTCCGGGGCTTGGCGCGTCTACTGGTTGCTCACCCAGAACACCGCGGCACTCACCGCGATCAGGATCAGGACGAAGATGGCCCGGGCATCGACGACGCTGTCGCGGGCTCCGGGATCGGGCGTCTGGAAGGGATCGGTCATGTTCAGTTCCTCATATTGTTGGACTGATCGGAACGGCGTTGACCCCCAGCAGTAAAGACGGCTCCCACTCACGCTTCAAGCAGGGCCGAAATCGACTTTTCGTATATCTATATTTGTTATTTGAATATTCATAAACATCACTTTTACGAATAAACCCCACCTGATATCTTCGCCCGCTCCGTGAGAAGTGCGTGGCCGTGCACGCCTATAAAGCAGTAATAGCCTGAAAACAGGACACTTATGTACGTATACGACGAGTACGATCAACGGATCGTGGAGGACCGCGTCAAGCAGTTCCGCGACCAGACCCGGCGTTACCTGGCAGGCGAACTGTCGGGCGAGGAATACCGCCCCCTGCGCCTGCAGAACGGCCTCTATATCCAGCGCTATGCGCCGATGCTGCGGATCGCCGTTCCCTACGGCCTACTCTCCTCGCGTCAGGTACGCAAGCTGGCCCAGATCGCTCGCGACTACGACAAGGGCTACGCCCACATCAGCACCCGGCAGAACGTCCAGTTCAACTGGCCGGCCCTGGAAGACGTTCCGGAGATCCTCGCCGAGCTGGCCACCGTGCAGATGCACGCCATCCAGACCAGCGGCAACTGCATCCGCAACACCACCACCGACCAGTTCGCCGGCGTCGCCCGGGACGAACGGGTCGACCCGCGGCCGTGGTGCGAGATCATTCGCCAGTGGTCCACCTTCCACCCGGAATTCGCCCACCTGCCGCGCAAGTTCAAGATCGCGGTGAATGGGTCGGCCCAGGACCGCGCCGCCATCGAGGTGCATGACATCGGCCTGGAAGCGCTGCACAACGAAGCCGGCGAACTGGGCTTCCGCGTCTCGGTGGGTGGCGGCCTGGGCCGCACGCCCATCGTCGGCAGCTTCATCAACGAATTCCTGCCCTGGCGGCACCTGCTGTCGTACCTGGAGGCGATCCTGCGGGTGTACAACCGCTACGGTCGCCGCGACAACAAGTACAAGGCACGCATCAAGATCCTCGTGAAGGCCCTGACCCCGGAGGTGTTCGCCGAGCGCGTGCACGCCGAGTGGGCGCACCTCGAGGACGGCCCGCTGACCCTCACCGATGCGGAAGTGCAGCGGGTGTCCCAGCACTTCATCGACCCCGCCTACAAGGCCCTGGATGACCAGGACGACGCCCTCGCCCACCTGGACGCCGAGCACCCGGGCTTCGCCCGCTGGCGTTCGCGCAACGTGGTGGCCCACAAGAAGCCGGGCTACGCCGCCGTGACGCTGTCCCTGAAGCCCACCGGCGCCGCGCCGGGAGACATCACCGACAAGCAGTTGGACGCCCTGGCCGACCTGGCGGACCGCTACAGCTTCGGCGAAGTGCGCAACTCCCACGAGCAGAACATCATCCTCGCCGACGTGGAGCAGGCCCAGCTGTTCACCCTCTGGGGCGAGCTGCGGGAAGCCGGCTTCGCCACCCCCAACGTCGGCCTGCTGACCGACGTCATCTGCTGCCCCGGCGGCGATTTCTGCTCCCTGGCCAACGCCAAGTCGATCCCGGTGGCGGAAGCCATCCAGCGGCGCTTCGACGACCTGGACTACCTGTTCGACATCGGCGACCTCGACCTGAACATTTCCGGCTGCATGAATGCCTGCGGCCACCACCACGTGGGCCACATCGGCATCCTCGGCGTGGACAAGAAGGGCCAGGAGTTCTACCAGGTCTCCCTGGGCGGCGACGCCGGCCGCGAGGCCAGCCTGGCGCAGATCCTCGGCCCGTCCTTCGCCCAGGACGAGATGGCCGACGTGATCGACCGCATCATCAAGGTCTACGTGGAAAACCGTACCGAGGACGAGCGTTTCCTCGACACCTTCCGCCGTGTCGGCATCGACCCGTTCAAGGAGCGCGTGTATGCAGCGAATCATTAAGGACGGCCGGATCATCGACGAGACCTGGCACACCCTGGCCAAGGACGCCACCCTGGAGGGGATGTCCAACTGCGACGACCTGATCGTGCCTCTGGCACTGTGGCGCGACCACGCCCATGCACTGAAGGCCCGCGATGGCGGCCTGGGCGTGTGGCTGGACGCCGACGAGGAGATCGAGGAAATTGCCGACCAGCTGGAGCACTTCCAGGTGATCGCTCTGAATTTCCCGGCCTTCACCGATGGCCGTCATTCCTCCACCGCCTACCTGCTGCGCCAGCGCTACGGCTACCAGGGCGAGGTGCGCGCCATCGGCGACGTGCTGCGCGACCAGCTGTTCGCCCTGCGCCGTTGCGGGTTCGATGCCTTCGCCCTGCGCGAGGACCGCGACCCCGAGGACGCGCTCAAGGCGTTCGACGATTTCGCCGAGGTCTACCAGGCGTCCAGCGATCAGCCGCTGCCGCTGTTCCGCCGCCGCGCCTGATGCATCAGCGGGCGGCCCCCGCAGCCGCCCCGCTCTTCAACCTTCGCCCAACAGCCCCAGGCGCTTGCCTTCCAGCACCGCCTGGGTGCGGCTGCGCACCCCCAGTTTGGCGAACAGCTTGTGCAGGTGCCATTTGATGGTGGCCTCGGACAGGTGCACGGTGTTGGCGATTTCGCGGTTGGGCAAGCCGGCGGCCACCAGCCGCAGGATGGTGCGCTCCTTCGGCGTGAACGCCGGCGCATCGTCGAACGCCTCCGGGTCCACCGCCAGGGTGCGACATTGCTCCCGCAGCCGCTCGACGAACCCTGCCCAGGCCGGCGCCAGGTGGGCCGCGTGGCGCATCCAGGCGCTCCACAGCGGCAACAGCCAGAGCGCGTCGTCCAGCAGCAGGCGCCGATAGCCGCCGCCCCAGGCTTCCTCCAGGGTCGCCCGGAACAGGCCGAAGGCCTTCTCCTCGCGCCCCTGGCGCCAGTAGGCGACCGCCAGCAGCAACGACATGCGCAGGCGCCGGTCGCGCTGGTATTCCGAGGTCTGTCGGGCCAGGCATTCCTCCAGGCTCAGTTGCGCCCGCTCCGGGTGGCCCTGGACCAGCGCCAGGCGCGCCTCGCTCAGGGCCAGGGTGGCGTGCACGTCCTGATAACGGCCAGCGGGCAACTCCGCCAGGTGCCGCTGCAGCTGCTGGCAGGCCCGCTCCGCCTCGCCGACACGGCGCACCCAGAGCAGCAGTTGCACGCGGAAGTGGGTGCCAAGGGCGAAGGCGCGCTCGTTACCCGGCCCTTGCAGGCCGTCCAGCCAGGCCTCCAGTTGCGCCAGCGCCGGGCCGGTCTCGCCCCGGTAGAAGCGGGCCCGGTCCAGCACCAGGCGGCCCCGGGCGATCAACTCCATGGGGGTCGCCACGTCGCGCCCCTCCAGGGCCTCGGGCAGCTCGGCCAGCACCGACTGGTGCCGATCGCGCTCGTACAGCAGGTCGGCGTGGACCAGCACCAGCGGGCCGCTCACCGGGCTGTGGGGACCGAACAGGCGGACGAGCCGGGCCCGCTCCGCCTCGACGATGGCCTGGGCCTGTACCAGGTCGCCCCGTTCCTTGCAGATCAGCGCCTCCACCAGGCTGGTGATCACATCCAGGTATTCGCTCTGGGCCAGTTTCAGGCTGTCCCGGGTCATGGCAATGGCCGTCGCAGCCTCGCAGAAGGCACCACGCATGGCATAGGCGGCGGCCTGGATGCAGTAGAGGCTGGCGCGGTACACCGGCTGGCCGAGGGTCACCCGGGGCAGCCACTGCGCCACCACCTGCAGGCAGCCGTCCAGCTTGTCCTGGTAGAGCAGCACCAGTGCCTTCAGCAGATGCGCCACCGCCAGCAGCTCCACCAGGCCGCGCCGGGGCGCCACCGCGTGGTCCTTCGACAGGCGTGTGCCGATGTCCTTGATCAGTGCCTCGGCCTCGGCGAATTTCTGCTCGAAGGCCAATTGCCAGGCATAGAACAGCTGGAACACCGGCCGCTCCTGCATCACCTCGGCCGGCACGCCCTTGAGCACGGCGAGGATGCCGTACACCCGGTTGCCGGCGATGATCCGCGCCCCATGGCGCTCCAGCATGGCGGCGGCGACCTCGTAGTCGCGGCCGCGCAGCGCGTACTTCACACCCCGCTCGGGCTGCCCGTGGCGCTCGCACCAGCGCGCCGCGGCCAGCAACAGTGGGGTGCTGTCCAGGGAGCGGGTCAGGCGCCCCTGGAGGAACTCGGCGAACAGGTGGTGGTAACGGAACCACTCGTCCTGGCCGTCCAGGGGAATGATGAACAGTTGCTCGGCCTGCAACCGCTGCAGCATTTCCGCGCCGTCGTCGCGCCCGGTGAGGGCGTTGCACAGGTCGGCGCAGAACTCATCCAGCACCGAGGTCCGTTCGAGGAACGCCTGCAACGGTACCGGCAACTGGCTCAGCACGTCCTCCACCAAGTAGTCGGCGATGTTGCGCTCGGTACCCGAGAGGCCGGCCAGGAACGCCCCGCGATCCGGGTGCCGGGCCAGGGCCAGGCTCGCCAGGTGCAGGGCGGTGATCCAGCCCTCGGTGCGGGCATGCAGCAGGTCGACTTCCCCCGGCTGCAGGTCGAAGCGCTTCAGCTCCCGCAGGTAGCGCTCGGTTTCCGCCGGCCGCAGGCGCAGGTCCTCGGCGTTCAGCACGCAGGCTTGGTGCGGCTCGAAGCTCAGGCGCGGGCTGAAGCGGGTGCTGGCGATCAGGTGGATGTTCGCCGGCAGGCGTTCGATCAGGTAGCGGATGCAGGTTTCCACGGTGGTGTGGCTGACCCGGTGGAAGTCGTCGAACACCAGGTACAGCTCGCCGTTGATCCGCCGCAATTCGCCGATGAAGGCCTCCAGCAGCAGTTCCACCGGCAGGCTGACATCGCCCTGGAGCAGCCGCCCGGTGTGCCGGCCGAAGCCCGGACAGACATCTTCGATGGCCGCCGCCACGTACTGCAGCATCCGCGGCGGCTCGCTGTCCTTCTCGTCGCAGCTGAGCCAGGCGACCTTCGCCCCGGCCGCCTGCAGGCGTTCACGGAGCTGGCTGAGCGCGGTGCTCTTGCCGAACCCGGCGGGCGCGCTGAGCACGATGACCCGGCGGCCACGGGCGTTGAACAGCCGGTCGATCAGGACCTGGCGCGGCAGCAGCGCGCGGCCGCGATGATCCGGCGGAAACAGCTTGGTGCGCAGCAGCGGGGCGCGTAATGCCTGGGTGCTCATGCCAGCAGGCCCAGGTCCCGCACCCGGCGGATCGCCTGGCTGCGGTTACGCACGCCGAGCTTCTCGTAGATGTTGTGCAAGTGCCACTTGACGGTGCCCAGGGCCAGGGACAACTGCAGGCCGATGGCCTCGTTGGACAGCCCGTCCGCCGCCAGCCGGACGATGCTCTGCTCGCGGTCGGTCAGGCCCTCGCCCTGGGCCGTGGCGGGAACCGCGAAGGCCGGGCCCGGCCAGTCGGCCAGCAGCGCGCGTACGAAGCCCTGCACCACCGGCAGGTGCTCCAGGGCCTGCAGGTCCAGCAACATCTCCCGGGTGAGTTCGCCCTCTTCGTAGAACAGCCCGCGGATGCCTTCGCGCTCCGCCTCCAGCAGGCAGCTGGCGAGCAGCGCCTGGCCCCGTTCGCGGTAGCCCAAGCGGTACTGGCTGTGGGCTGCCAGCAGGTCCAGGCGCAGGCGCTGCACGCCATGCCAGAACACCAGCAGCAGGTTGCGCAGCTGGGAAATCTCGTGCAACGCCTCGCTGTGGCGGCCACGGGCCTGTTGCAGGCGTACCCGGGTCAGCCCCTGCAACCAGCGCACCGGGTTGTAGCCCCGGGCCTCGTAGGCCTGGGCACGGCGTTCCCAGTCCACATCCTGCAGGCGGCGATCGGCCCGGCCCAGGGCATCCGGGCCGCCCTCCTGGAGGATCATCAGGACTTCCTCGGCCAGGGCCTCCAGATGGAAGCGCCAGACCTCCTTGCGGCTGCTGAGGGTCTGCAACGCCCGCAGAGTGACCAGGGCCTCGCCGGGACGGCCATCCAGCCGCTGCAGTCGGGCCAGGGCCAACATGCCCTGGGCGTGGAGGTCGATGGGGTAGATGACGTCGCCGTTCTCCAGGACCCAGGCCAGACGCTCCTCCAGGCCCTCGGGTTGCCACTCGTGGTAAGCCAGCAGGGATTCGGCGAGGGTCGGCACCGCCCGCACCCGGGCCTTTTCCTCGAAGCCACCGGCCAGTTGCTCGCCCAGGCGCTGCTGCACCTGGCGCCCCACGCGCATCCGCCCCTGCTCCAGGGCCAGGAGGATTTCCACGCTGCCCAGCTGCATGTCCAGGTAGGCGCCCTCGAGGAAGTGGTTGCGCTGCCGCGCCAACACCAACAGGCGGCGAGCCTGCTCCGGTTGCGCCAGCAGGGTCTGGGCCAGGACCCCGGCCAGCAGCAGGGTCACCTCCAGGAACGCGGCATGCTGGCCAAGGCTGGCCTCGGCCTGGGCCGCCAGGGCCACGCAGCACTCCAGGTCGTCCTTCTGCAGGGCCACCAGGGCTTTCACCGTGAGCGCCGCCAGGTAACCCTCTCCCAAGGGGGCCTGGATCGGGCTGCGCGTCCAGCGTGCCAGCAGGTCGTCCAGCAGGCGATTGGCCTGGGGCAAGTCGAGCTGAGCGGCCTCGCTCCAGACATCCGCCAGGACCAGCAGCGGGAAGCGCCGGGCGATGTGCTCGGGCACCCGCTGGCGCCAGCGGTGGATACGGTTCATCTGCCCGCGGTTGATCAGTTCAAGGCCACTGGCATCCACCAGCGCGGCGAGCATTTCCGGGTCGTCGGCCAGGTAGGCGTGCTCGATGGCCAACGCCTGCATGCGGTGATTGGCGAACCACAGGCTGGCCTTGAAGTGCAGCCGGGTGTAGCGCTCCGGGTCGCTGGCCTTGAGCCGCGCCTGGAGGAAGTCGGCGAACGGCTGGTGGAAGCGGTACCACTGGCGCTCGCGGTCCAGCGGCACCAGGAACATCTGCAGCCGCTCCAGCCGCTCCAGCAGGGGCTGGCCGTCAGTGCGACCGGTGAGGGTATTGGCCAGTTCGCCGTTGAAGCGGCTGGCCACCGACAGGGCCATCAAGGTGTCCTGCTGGTACGGGGTGAGGCGTTCCAGCACGGCGTGCAACAGGTAGTCGCCCATGGCGGCCTGTTCGCCCGCCCATTGCTGGGAGGGTTCCGCTTCCTCCGGGTGCTGGCGCAACCAGCGGCAGGCCAACTGCACGCCGGTGAACCAGCCCTCGGTGTGCTCGTGCAGTTGCGTCAGGGCTTCCTCGTCCGCCTGTACGCCACAGCGCGCCAGGTAGTCGCCTACTTCGGCGAGGCTCAGGCACAAGTCGTCGGTACCGAATTCCAGCAGGCATTCCTTGGCGCGCAGGGTGGCCAGGTGGAGCGGCGGCTGGGTACGGCTGCCCACCGCCACCGCGAAACCGGGGGGCGCGGAGCGAACCAGGGCATTGAGGGCAGCGAAGGTAGCCTCGTGGCCGATCAGGTGCAGGTCATCGAGGACCAGCAGCAGGCGGCGCGGGTGGGCGGCCAGGGTGGCCAGCAGGCGCTCCACCCAGTCCCCGGGAGGAACTTCCCCGGCGATCTCCGCCAGGTCGGGCAACGTCTTCGCCAGCTCGTCCAGCAGCCGCCGGGCAAACCGCAGGGGCTCGTCATCCTCGGCCTGCAGGGTCAGCCAGGCGATCGCGTGGCCTTCCAGCAGGTGCCGCTCCGCCAGGGCATGCAGCGCCGCCGACTTACCGGCGCCGGGCAGCGCGCAAAACAGGATCAGGCGGGCGTGAGGATGATCCGCCAGCGCCCGTTGAAGGTGGGGTCTTGGAAAAAGGTCGGCGCCGGAAAGCGCCGTCGACGACGCACAGCACGCATCGTCGGCGATCTGTTGTGAACTTGCGCGCACGTCCTGCGTCCTTGCTCATTATCGTTCTTGTGCTAAGGCACTCCCGCAAAGCCTTTCCATACTAGTCAGCGCACCTGTGCGGAGTAAACCCGGCTTTTCCGGCTCTAGGATGAACGGAGTCACACGGTCTACAATCGCCGGCCGCCGTTCCGACACCGTTTCGATGCCGACCTGCCAGCTCCACCCCCTGCCCTACCATGCCGACCCCGGTGAGCGCTTCGCCCTGCTCCGCGACGCGGTGGGGGCGGTGCTGCTGGATTCGGGGCGGCCCGAGGCGCAGCGCGGCCGCTTCGACCTGTTCAGCGCCTGGCCCTCGCAGACGCTGGTTCCACAGCGAGAGGAAAGCGGCGCCGCCTTCCTCAGGCGCCTGCGGACGGCCTTGGCCACCCTCGGCCCGGCGACGTTGCCGGAAGGGGTCGAACTGCCCTTCGCCGGCGGCCTGATGGGTTACCTGGCCTACGACTTCGGCCGTCGCCTGGAGCGGCTTCCTACCCTCGCACGGGACGATCTCGCCCTCGAAGACGCCCGGCTCGGCCTCTATGCCTGGGCGATGGTTACCGACCACCAGTGCGGCACCAGCCAGCTGGTGTTCCACCCCGGCCTGTCGGACGCGGAGCGGCGTCGCCTGGTGGCGCTGTTCGATCGGCCCGCAGCGACACCCGCTGCGACCTTCCGCCTCGACGCCCCCTTCGTGGCCGAAACCGACCCCGAGGCCTACCGCCGGGCGATCCAGCGCATCCAGGCCTATATCCAGGCGGGGGATTGCTACCAGGTGAATTTCGCCCAGCGCTTTCGGGCGCCGTGCAGCGGCGACCCGTGGATCGCCTACCAGGCCCTGCGGCGCACCTGCCCGACGCCGTTCGCCGGCTACCTGGCGCTGGAGCATGGCGACGCCCTGCTGAGCCTGTCGCCCGAACGCTTCCTGAGCGTCCGGGAGCGGGCCGTGGAGACCCGGCCGATCAAGGGGACGCGCCCCCGGGGCCTGACCCCTGGGGACGACCAGGCCCAGGCCGCGGACCTGCTGGCCAGCCCCAAGGACCGGGCGGAAAACCTGATGATCGTCGACCTGCTGCGCAACGACCTGGGCCGCAGCTGCGCCCCCGGCTCGGTGAGGGTCCCTGAGCTGTTCGCCCTGGAGAGCTATCCCAACGTCCATCACCTGGTCAGCAGCGTCACCGGCCACCTGGCGGACGGCAAGGATGCCCTGGACCTGCTGGCCGGGGCATTCCCTGGCGGCTCCATCACCGGCGCGCCGAAAATCCGCGCCATGCAGATCATCGATGAGCTGGAGCCGACCCGCCGCGGACCCTACTGCGGTTCGCTGCTGTACCTCGACGTGCGGGGCGAATTGGACAGCTCCATCGCCATCCGCAGCCTGCTGGTGAAGGATGGCGCCGTGACCTGCTGGGGCGGTGGCGGCATCGTCGCGGACTCCCGATGGGAGGCGGAGCACCAGGAGTCCGTGACCAAGGTCCGGGTGCTGCTGGAGACGCTGCAGGCCCTCTGAACCCTCCACCAATCCTGGCTTATGCCAAATGGACGAGTTTCGTCGCCGCTTGGTTATTTAAGGGGGCGATGGACGGTTTGTTACCATCGCGGCCTTAGAGCGCGCCAAGCGCCATCGACCGAGGTAGCCACCTGATGAATCCCCCCTTCGACGTCGCCGCGCTGGCGGCGGAGTACGCCACCAAGTCCCCCCAGGATGTCCTCAAGCTGGCCTTCGCCCAGTTCGGCGACGAGCTGTGGTTGTCCTTCAGCGGCGCGGAAGACGTGGTGCTGGTGGACATGGCCTGGAAGCTGAACCGGCAGGTGAAGGTCTTCAGCCTGGACACCGGGCGCCTGCATCCCGAGACCTACCGCTTCATCGAGCAGGTCCGCGAGCACTACGGCATCCCCATCGAGATTCTCTCGCCGGACCCGCGGCTGCTGGAGCCCATGGTCAGGGAAAAGGGCCTGTTCAGCTTTTACCGGGACGGCCATGGCGAGTGCTGCGGCATCCGCAAGATCGAGCCCCTGCGGCGCAAGCTGTCCGGGGTGAAGGCCTGGGCCACCGGCCAGCGCCGGGACCAGAGCCCCGGCACCCGCAGCCAGGTGGCGGTGCTGGAGATCGACGGCGCGTTTTCCACGCCGGAGCGCCCGCTGTACAAGTTCAACCCTCTGGCGAACATGACCAGCGCCGAAGTCTGGGCCTACATCCGCATGCTGGAGCTGCCCTACAACAGCCTCCACGAGCGCGGGTTCATCAGCATCGGCTGCGAGCCCTGCACCCGACCGGTGCTGCCCAACCAGCACGAGCGGGAGGGTCGCTGGTGGTGGGAGGAGGCCACGCAGAAGGAATGCGGCCTCCACGCCGGCAACCTGATCGTGAAGGCCTGAAGCCGGTTGCCGATCAGTAGACCGGCAGTTCGGCGCCCTCGAACAGGGCCTCCAGCTCGGCCTTGTTGTGGCACTGCACGGCCTTGGCCAGGACGTCGCGGTTCAGGTGCGGTGCGAACTTCTCGATGAAATCGCACATGAAGCCCCGCAGGAAGGTGCCGCGGCGGAAGCCGATCTTGGTCACGCTGGGCTCGAACAGGTGGCTGGCATCCAGCGCCACCAGGTCGTCGTCCAGCTTCTCGTCCACCGCCATGTGGGCGACGATGCCCACGCCCAGGCCGAGCCGGACGTATGTCTTGATCACGTCCGCATCGGCGGCGGTGAATACCACCCTCGGTACCAGCCCGCGCTGGCTGAACGCCTCGTCCAGCTTGGAGCGCCCGGTGAAGCCGAACACGTAGGTGACGATGGGGTTTTCCGCCAGGGCTTCCAGGGTCAGCCGGCCCATCTTGGTCAGCGGATGGCCATGGGGGACGATCACGCAGCGGTTCCAGCGGTAGCAGGGCATCATGATCAGGTCGCCGAACAGCTCGAGCCCTTCGGTGGCGATGGCGAAGTCGACGGTGCCATCGGCGGCCATCTCGGCGATCTGGGTCGGCGTACCCTGGTGCATGTGCAGGGACACGTCCGGGTACTGCTTGATGAAACTGCTGATCACGCCGGGCAACGCATAGCGGGCCTGGGTGTGGGTGGTGGCGATGGACAGGGTGCCCTTCTTCTCGTTGGAGAACTCCTGGGCGATCTGCTTGATGCTTTCCACCTTGCGCAGGATTTCCCCCGCGGTGGTGATGATCCGCTCGCCAGCGGGAGTGACCCGGGTCAGGTGCTTGCCGCTGCGGGCGAAGACCTCGACGCCCAGCTCGTCCTCCAGCAGGCGGATCTGTTTGCTGATGCCCGGTTGCGAGGTGTAGAGGCTCTGCGCCGTGGCCGAGACATTGAGATCGTGATGCGCGACTTCCCAGATATAGCGCAATTGCTGGAGCTTCATGGGTACCTCTCAGGTGACTGCGCCTGTGATGCCGGGCGACATTTATAACCATATTAATGGTTTTATCTGAAAGCTAGACCTTTTTTGTTCCAACCTGTAATCCGGCGATCCTCAGAAGTCACCCCGGCTGCGATGCTGCAGCATCGGCACCAGGTAGACCGGCACTTCCGACAGCTGCACCAGGCGCGCGGCCGTACGCCCCAGCGGGGTCTCCAGCGGCGTGCCATGGCTGTGGCTGCCCACCACCACCAAGTCCACCGCGAGCTTCTGCACCTCTTCCAGGATCACGTGGGCCGGGTCGCCCTGCAGCACCCGCACGGCGCGGATCAGGTCGTAGTCCTGCTGGGTTTCGCCCAGCTCGTCGCGAAAGCCCTCCAGCACCCGTTGCTCGATGCTCGCCATCACCGTGGAGAGGCCGGTACTGCGCAGCTCCTTGAGCGTCGCCTCGTCCAGGTAAGTCTGCAGCACCGACTCGGCGAACAGGCCCATGGGTTCCACCGCGTGCACCACGTAGAGCTCCGCATTGAAGGTACGGGTGAGATTCAGGGCATGCTGCAGAACATAGGGGGCATAGAGTCCCAGGTCGGTGGCATAAAGAATCGAACGGATCATTCGGCCTCCTCGACTGCCTGGCTGGCGGGCCTCGTCAAAGCTTAGGTTCTGCGGGAAAGACCGTCGAGGGACGTCAGTGCAACGAAACGGTAAAGACGGCGGTGAAGCGATCTGGATCAACGAAAGCGGCCATCTGGACGGGGCCGCGGATACGTCCGCCCGCCCTGCAGCCCGGACCGATCAGGGCAGTTCTTCCACCGGGCGCCCCAGGGCGGTCCGTACCGCGTCGATGAGGTCCGCCTCGCGCACCATGGGCTCTAAGGCTCCGAGGAAGGCGCCGCCGCATACCAGGAAGAAAGCCGGCAGGCGCATCACCTCGTAGCGCGCCACCAGGCCTCCGTTATCCCCGGCATCCACCCAGGCGATACGCTGCACCGGCAGCGCCATCCCCGGCAGGCTCTGGCGGGCCCAGCGGCACGCGGCGCAGCCGGGCGTGGTGAAGACCAGCAGCGTGGCGCCCGGGGCGTCCAGCAGGTAGCGGTCCGCGCCGAAATCGTCGAGGGCGACGGCGTCAAGCAGCGGGCGATGGGGACGGCCTGAAGGCATGGGTCTGGTCTGCAACGTATGGGGTGGATCGAAAGGCGGGTGACGGTAGCCCGCAGTGGACACCCGGGCAAGCCGGGAGGCACCGGTGGTGCGGAATAACGGCCCTTCGCCATTGTCGGCGACTCCCGGATCGCGCTAAGGTTCGGCTCCCGTTGCGCCTTCTTAGATGCCCCTCCGCTGCACGGGTTTGGCAGGCGGCCGGCACGCGACCTGATGAGTACACGATGGCTGATTTACCGATCGACGACCTTAACGTTGCCTCCAACGACACCCTGATCACGCCGGCGCAGCTGAAGCGCGAGATTCCCCTGACGGCTACCGCGCTGCAGACCGTGGCGAACGGGCGCCAGGTGATCCGCGACATCCTGGATGGCAAGGATCACCGCCTGTTCATCGTGGTCGGCCCCTGCTCCATCCACGACATCGAGGCCGCCCACGACTACGCGGCGCGCCTGAAGGCCCTGGCGGCAGAGGTGTCGGACAGCCTGTTCCTGGTCATGCGGGTGTACTTCGAGAAGCCGCGCACCACGGTCGGCTGGAAGGGGCTGATCAACGACCCGTACCTGGACGACTCCTTCAAGATTCAGGACGGCCTGCACATCGGTCGCCAACTGCTCCGCGACCTGGCGGAAATGGGCCTGCCCACTGCCACCGAAGCCCTCGACCCGATCTCGCCCCAGTATCTTCAGGACCTGATCAGCTGGTCCGCCATCGGCGCACGCACCACCGAATCCCAGACCCACCGCGAAATGGCCTCGGGCCTGTCCTCCGCGGTCGGTTTCAAGAACGGCACCGACGGCAGCCTGACGGTGGCCATCAACGCCTTGCAGTCGGTGTCCAGCCCCCACCGCTTCCTCGGCATCAACCAGGAAGGCGGCGTCTCCATCGTCACCACCAAGGGCAACCCCTATGGCCACGTGGTGCTGCGCGGTGGCAACGGCAAGCCCAACTACGACTCGGTGAGCGTGGCGATCTGCGAGCAGGAGCTGAACAAGGCGAAGATTCCGCTGAACGTCATGGTGGACTGCAGCCACGCCAACTCCAACAAGGACCCGGCCCTGCAGCCCCTTGTGATGGACAACGTCGCCAACCAGATCCTCGAAGGCAACGGCTCCATCGTCGGCCTGATGGTGGAGAGCCACCTGGGCTGGGGCAGCCAGTCGATTCCCAAGGACCTGAAGGCCCTGAAGTACGGCGTGTCCATCACCGATGCCTGCATCGACTGGGAAACCACCGAGAAGACGCTGCGCAGCATGCACGCCAAGCTCAAGGACGTGCTGCCTCGCCGCCAGCGCGGCTGAGCCGTCCCAACATGAAAACGCCGGGCAGAGCCCGGCGTTTTCATGTCTTCGGTCGATATATGAATCAGTCGCTGCCCTTGGCCTGCCCGTCGCGCCGCTCCAGGTAGCGCTCCACATAGGAGCAGGAAGGAATCACCGTGTAGCCGAGGCGTTCGGCGTAGTCGAGGGCGGTCTCGGTGAGGGCGGCGGCGATACCGCGCCCGCGCAGTTCGTTGGGTACGAAGGTCCGGTAAATGTCCAGGGTCTGCTTGCCCAGGTCCATATAGGACAGATAAGCGCGATAACCGTCCACGGTGGTTTCGAACTGATGACCTGCCTGGTCATGGTGAATGGACAATGTCTCGCTCATCATCTCTCCTTACGGGCCTACAGCATGACCCTTACCTTGTTGATCTTATTCAGGCGGAGATTCATTTCCGCCGTCCCCGTGCCGACTTGGACACTGATGTACACCTTGCCGTTCTGGATCTTGCGCAGGATGCCCTGGTAATAGACCCCATCGTACGTCAGGAACTGCAAGCGCTTGCCGGCATATTGCGGCAAATCGTCCGCTTTGACGAACTCGTAGCGCGGCGAGACACGCACCTCTTCGGCTTGCGGTCCCGCGGTGATCCGTTCCGTTGCCCCGTATTGCTTGCCGGCGGGTGCGCCGGCCCAGGCGAACGCGATGGGCTCCACCGCCTTCCCGTTCACCGCCACGCTGGGGTTGAGCATCCTCACCACATCCTGCGGATCGTAGAAATTCAGGCCGCCCCACGGCATGGTCTCGCTGGGGGTCAGTTCCAGGCGCAGGGACTGCGGGTCTTCCAGGTAGCGCGCATAGGCCTGCAGCAGGGAGTCGTCCAGCGCCACCTGCTGGCTGCGCACCACTTGGTCGAAATGCTGGATCGCGGTCTGCAGGTAGACTTGTGGGCTCTGCCCCAGCTTGCCGGCGCAGTAGGCCTGTACCTTGCGCTGGTACTGGTTGTCGTTGAGCTCGAAAGTGACGTGGGCCAGGCGCGGCGGATTGGCGGCCATGTCGCCCGGCTTGTCCGAGGTGTTGGCCAGTTCCAGCGCCACCCGCATTTCGCCCATGTCGCGTGTGTCGGTACGCAGGTCCAGCAGCAACTGCTTGGTCCCCGGAAGAAACCGATAGGCCAGCTCCACATCGGATTCGAGGGTGCGATAGCCCATCTCCAGCAGTTGCACCGTCCCGATGGTGCGCACGTCGCCGCAGGCCACGTCGCTCATGGCGGTCAACAGGCTGCGTTGCGCCGGCTGGCTGTAAAATTGCTGCATGAAAGGCCCGTGCACTTGCAGCGTCAGGCCTTTCAGGGAAAGTGCCAACTGCTTCGGCAGTTCACCCCGGCCGAGGCTTTCCTTGAAGCGGAGCAACTCGCCAAGGCCGTTGAACTTCAGTTCGGCATGGTTGACCACCAGAGTATCGCCCATCATCGGGACCCGGATGGTGAGCTGCTCGAGCCCCACGCGCCCTTCGAAGGAGGAGGTTACTCCGGTGTATGTAACATCCATCAGAGGCGAAAGCCGCGCGATGGCATCATCCATGATCGAGCGCACCGACAACCAGAGCGATAACTTGATGAGCAGCGCGATCGCGAGTACCGCCAGCGCGCCCCACTTGAGCAACTTCGCCATGGACCAGGCATCCTTCTTAACACTTACTGCGGAAAAAGCGTCGAGAAAGACAGTGGTGTCGAACCCGCTCATATGAGCGCGCGATTATAGGTGAAACCAAACTTCCCTAGGAATGTCCCGTTGGATTGAAAGCGCTCAATAAGCAAGCGATTACAAAGGAACGGACATTTTTTGCGCAAGCCGTTGTCCTAGTTTTCGCAAGTAACGGGCAAATCAGAAAAAAAAGCTTTCTGGTGCGTTCGGCGAGTTTACTTGCTACCGGTTACGGGTAGTATGTAGGCCGCTATTTCCCAGGCCCGGGAAATGGCTTTTATGGAAAAGTCCACCTTTAAGGGGAACACGATGAACAACGTTCTGAAATTCTCGGCTCTGGCCCTGGCCGCTGTTCTGGCTACCGGTTGCAGCAGCGCCTCCAAGGAAACCGAAGCTCGTCTGACCGCTACCGAAGACGCTGCTGCTCGCGCCCAGGCACGTGCCGATGAAGCCTATCGCAAGGCCGAAGAAGCGCTGTCCGCCGCTCAGAAAGCCCAGCAGACCGCTGACGAGGCTAACGAGCGCGCACTGCGCATGCTGGAAAAAGCCAGCCGCAAGTAATAGCCCACAAGGCTATCAAGCCGACCCCACGGGTCGGCTTTTTATTGCCTGCGATTCAGTGCTCAGGGCTCCAGCGGAGCCGCGAGGTCCGCCTGCTCGCCGGGAACGCTGGGCTCGCCGATGTCCACCGGCAAACCGTCTTCCGCCGCCACCACGTCGCGGATGACCTCCCAGTTGAGCTGCGGGTTGGCGCCCAGATCCTGGCGATTGAGCAGGGCATTGACCACTACCGCATGCTTGTCCACCACGGTGGACGGCTCGCCTTCGTCATTCAGCGGCGCGTGGGCTTCCAGGTAGATCCTCCCGCCGCTCATGCCGAACTTGTACGGCATGTTGACGATGCGCACCGGGGTCCCCACGGGCGCCATGGCCGCCAGCGCCAAAACGTTGTTGTTCAGCATGCGGAAGCAGCCGTGGCTGACCCGCATGCCAATGCCGAACTTCTTGTTGGAACCGTGGATCAGGTACCCCGGAAGCCCCAGGGTGAACTTGAACGGGCCCAGCGGGTTGTCCGGCCCGGGCGGGACGATGGTGGGCAGCGGGTCGCCATCGGCCGCGTGTTCCTCGCGGATCGACTCGGGCGGGTACCAGGCCGGGTTGCTGGTCTTGCCGGTGATGGTGGTGGCGCTGATGGGCGAGCCCCAGCCCTCGCGGCCGATGCCGAGCGGGTAGGTGTACACGGTGTTCTGCCCTTTCGGGTAGTAATACAGCCGGTACTCCGCCAGGTTGATGACGATCCCCTCGCGTGGGCCCGGGGGCAGGATGTAGCGGGTGGGTAGGACGATCTCGGCGCCCTCCCCCGGCAGCCAGGGATCGATGCCCGGGTTGGCGGCCACCATCTCCAGGTAACCCAGGTCGTTGGCCGTGCCGATGTCGGCGAACGTATCCTCGTACTTCGCCTTCACCACCTGCACCTGGCCGATGATGTCTTCCCCGGGAGGTGGGAGGGGAAATTCCAGGGCGGCGGCGGAACCGCCGCCGAGCAGCATGGCAATGGACAGGCAACGGGTGACGGCGGACAAGCGCGGCAACATCCGGGAATCCTTGGGAGTGGCTAATCGGAAAGCTCGGGATTGTACACTGGCGCCGCAAGCGCCGGGGAAGTCAGCGGGCGGGCCAGTCCGGGTGCTGGCCACGCCGCTGCGCCTGCAACACCTTCAGGCAGTCGGGGCACAGGCGTGGATCGCGCAAGGCGTCGGCCTGCAGGGTTCGCCACAACGGGCGCGCCGGCAGCAGGCCGCGGCACAGGGTACGGTCGGCATGGCTGCCCAGCTCCAGCTGACGCGCCACGAGATGCAAGCGGACCTCGCGGCAGGCGAACAGATCCAGTTGCTCGTCCGGCTCGATCAAGCAGTAACCAAACAAGGACCAGGCGGGACGTGGCATGGGGGGCTCCGGGGAAGGCGCGCAA
Organism: Pseudomonas mangiferae; assembly: GCF_007109405.1. Lineage (GTDB taxonomy): Bacteria > Pseudomonadota > Gammaproteobacteria > Pseudomonadales > Pseudomonadaceae > Pseudomonas_T > Pseudomonas_T mangiferae. Next base: position 212,326 of record NZ_VJOY01000006.1, on the reverse strand, counting down.
CCTTAGCCGAAAGCGCCTGCCCGGAAAAGCCTCGGCCGTACCGAATGGCGCCAGGGAAAGTCCCCTGCCAGAGCGGACGAACCCGCAATACAGGCCAACCCACACAAGGGCCGGGCCCCTCCCTTTATTACAGGAGCGGCTTCAGGGTCGGCCAGACATTCTCCAGCAGCGTGTCCTGGGCGCTGGCCGCCGGGTGAATGCCGTCCGGCTGCATCATCCCGGGCACGCCGCCAACGCCATCGAGGAAGAACGGCACCAGCGCCACCTTCTTCTCCTCGGCCAGGTCCTGGTAAACCTGGGCGAACTCCCGCACATAGCGCGCCCCGTAGTTGGGCGGCAGGCGCATGCCCAGCAACAGCACCTTCGCCCCACTCGCCTGGGACGCCTCGATCATCGCGGCAAGATTTCGTTGCAATTGCGCGGGGGGTTGTCCCCGCAGCCCATCGTTGCCGCCCAGCTCCACGATCACCAAGTCCGGACGGTGCTGCGTGAGCAGCGTGGGCAGCCGCGAGAGCCCGCCCGCACTGGTGTCGCCACTGATGGAGGCGTTCACCACGGTCTGTGGTTTGCCTTCTTTCTGCAGCCTGCGATCCAGCAACGAGACCCAGCCCTGGCTGGTATCCAGCCCCAAAGCCGCGCTGATACTATCGCCGACGACCAGAACGGTCCCCGCCGTTGCCTGCTGGGCGAATACCACCAGCGCCAGCAGGCAGCTCCGCATCAACCCCTTACGCATTGGATTCTCCATGGGCGCGAGCATGCTTGTTGCGCGGAACCTTAGCAAAGTGGTCACCAGCACGGAAGGCGAACTGGCCATCCTCCACGACCTCTCCTTCGAACTCGCCGCCGGCGATAGCCTGGCCATCGTCGGCCGCTCCGGCTCCGGCAAGTCCACGCTGCTCGGCCTGCTGGCCGGCCTCGACCTGCCCAGCACCGGGGGTGTCCAATTGGCCGGCCATGCCCTGGAAACCCTCGACGAGGACCGCCGCGCCCGCGTCCGCGCGGAACACGTGGGCTTCGTCTTCCAGGCCTTCCAGTTGCTGGACAACCTGGACGCCCTGGAAAACGTCATGCTGCCCCTGGAACTGGACGGCCGCCACGACGCCCGGGAGCGTGCCGTCGACCTGCTGCAGCGGGTCGGCCTCGGCCAGCGCCTGCACCACACCCCGCGGCAACTGTCCGGCGGCGAACAGCAGCGGGTCGCCATCGCCCGAGCCTTCGCCGCGGAGCCCGACGTGCTGTTCGCCGACGAGCCCACCGGCAACCTGGACAGCCAGACCGGCGAGCGCATCAGCGACCTGCTGTTCCAGCTGAACCGTGAGCGCGGCACCACGCTCGTCCTGGTGACCCATGACGAGCGCCTGGCCCAACGCTGCCATCGGCTGATCCGCCTGGAAGGCGGCCGCCTGGTGGCGTCCACGAACGCGCCATGAGTCCTCTTTCCCTTCCTCGCCTGCTGCGCCTGGCACTGCGCCAACTGCTGCGCGATGCCCGTGCCGGCGAGCTGCGCGTGCTGTTCTTCGCCCTGCTGATCGCGGTGGCGGCCAGCACCGCCATCGGCTATTTCGGAGCCCGGCTCAACGGCGCCATGCTGCTGCGTGCGACGGAATTCCTCGGCGCCGACCTGCTCCTCAGCGGCTCCACCCCCGCCACCCCCGAGCAGCTGGAACGTGGCACCCGCCTTGGTCTTCGCCATGCCCAGGGGGTGGAGTTCTCCAGCGTCATCGCGGGCGATGGCGGCATCCAGTTGAGCAGCGTCAAGGCGGTGGATGACCCCTACCCCCTGCGTGGCACGTTGCGCAGTGCCTTGCAGCCTCTCGGTGAAGAGCACATTGGTGGCGGACCGGCGCCGGGCGAGGCCTGGGTCGAGGCGCGCCTGCTGACCGCCCTGGACCTGAAGATCGGCGACAGCATCGACGTGGGCATGAAGTCGCTGCGCCTGAGCCGCGTGCTCACCTTCGAACCGGACCGCGCCGGCGATTTCTACAGCCTTACCCCGCGCGTTCTGATGAACCTGGCCGACCTGCAGGCCACCAAGGTGGTACAGCCCGGTAGCCGGGTGCGCTACCTGGATTTCTGGAGCGGACCAGCGGACGCGCTGGGTCGCTATGGACAGGCTGTGAAGCCCGGTCTCGCACCGAACCAGCGCCTGGAGGATGCCCGCAGCGGCAACCGGCAGATCGGCGGAGCCCTGGGGCGTGCCGAGCGTTACCTGAACCTGGCCAGCCTCGCGGCGATCCTGCTGGCGGGCGTGGCGGTGGCGCTGTCGGCCAACCGCTTCGCCAGCCGCCGCTTCGATGCCAGCGCCCTGCTGCGATGCCTGGGCCTGTCCCGCCGCGAGGCCCTGGGCCTGTTCGGCCTGCAGCTGACCCTGATCGGCCTGCTGGCGAGCCTGGTGGGTGCCCTCGCTGGCTGGCTCGCCCAGAGCGCTCTCTTCGTCCTGCTGGGCGACCTGCTGCCCATGGGCGTACCCGGCGGTGGCCTGAAGCCGGCCCTGGCCGGCATCGCCACCGGCCTCGTGGCCCTGGCGGGGTTCGCCCTGCCGACCCTGGCCGCCCTTGGCCGCGTTCCACCCCTGCGGGTGTTGCGCCGCGACCTGCTGCCGGTGCCCCTGGCGTCCTGGGCCGTCTACGGCGCCGCGCTGCTGGCCCTCGGCCTGATCATGTGGCGACTGAGCCTCGACCTGCGCCTGACCCTGGCGCTGCTGGGTGGCGGCCTGGCGGCCAGCCTGCTCCTGGGCGGCCTGTTATTACTGGGACTGCGCAGCCTACGCCGGCTCATGGCGCGCTCGGCGCTGCCCTGGCGGCTGGGTCTCGGCCAGTTGCTCCGCCATCCCCTGGCGGCCGCCGGCCAGTCCCTGGCCTTCGGCCTGATCCTGCTGGCCATGGCGCTGATCGCGCTGCTGCGCGGCGAATTGCTGGACAGCTGGCGCGAACGCCTGCCGGCCGACGCGCCGAACCAGTTCGTGCTCAACGTGCTGCCGGCGGAGAAGGATGCCTTCGAGGCACGGGTCGCCGCGTTGTCGCCCCGTCACGCGCCGCTCTACCCGGTGATCCCCGGGCGCCTGGTGCAGATCAATGACGAACCGGTCAAGGCCCGGGTCAGCAAGGACAGCCGCGGCGAGCGAGCCACCCAGCGCGACCTCAGCCTGACCTGGGCGGCGGACTTGCCGGCAGAGAACCGCCTGGTGGCGGGCGACTGGTGGTCGGATGTCCGGCCGGGCGAGCTGCCGGGGGTCTCGGTGGAATCGGGGCTCGCGGAAAACCTGGGGCTGGCCCTGGGCGACCGCTTGACCTTCAACATCGCAGGCATGACCCGTGACGTCCGGGTGACCAGCCTGCGGGAGGTGAACTGGGACAACTTCCAGCCCAACTTCTTCATGATCTTCCAGCCGGGCACGCTGGCCGACCTGCCCACTACCTACATGACCAGCTTCTACCTGCCACCCGGTCACGACCGGGAGCTGGTGGAGCTGTCCCGGGCGTTTCCCGCGGTCACCCTGCTGCAGGTGGAGGCGATCCTCGCCCAGGTGCGCGACATCCTCGCCCAGGTGACCCTGGCGGTGGAGTTCGTGCTGCTGTTCGTGCTGGCCGCAGGCCTGGCCGTGCTGTTCGCCGGCCTGCAGGCGACCTTGGACGAGCGCATTCGCCAGGGCGCCCTGCTGCGGGCGCTGGGCGCGGAGCGACGCTTGCTATTGCGTGCCCGCAGCGCCGAGTTCGCCCTGCTGGGCGCCTCCAGCGGCGTACTGGCGGCCCTGGGCTGCGAGGTGGTGAGCAGCCTGCTCTATACCTACGCCTTCGACCTGCATTGGCGGCCCCATCCCTGGCTGTTGCTGCTACCGGTGCTGGGGGCCGCCCTGGTGATGGCTGCCGGGCTGTTCGGCACCCGCCGCGCCCTCACCGCCAGCCCGCTGACGGTGCTGCGCGAAGCCTGATAGGCTTCGCGCTCCTTCGTCCCGCAGGATCGCCATGAGTCGCTATCGCCCGCCCCGCACCGCCGGAACGCCCCTGATCACCCCGGAAGGCGAAGCCCGCCTGCGCGCCGAGCTGCATGAGCTGTGGCACGTCAGGCGGCCCCAGGTGACCCAGGCGGTGAGCGAGGCCGCGGCCCTGGGCGACCGCTCGGAAAACGCCGAATACATCTACGGCAAGAAGATGCTGCGGGAGATCGACAGCCGGGTTCGCTTCCTCACCAAGCGCCTGGAGAAGCTCAAGGCGGTCAGCGAGCGCCCCAGCGATCCGAACAAGGTGTATTTCGGCGCCTGGGTCACGCTGGAGGACGAGGGGGGACAGGAAGCCCGCTACCGCATCGTCGGCCCCGATGAGCTGGACCTGAAGCAGAACCTCATCAGCATCGACTCGCCCCTGGCACGCGCCCTGGTGGGCAAGGCGCTGGACGCCGAGGTCAGGGTCGCCACGCCCACCGGCGAGAAATGCTGGTACGTGGTGCAGATCGACTACCCCTGACCCCACGCTTGGCGCTTACCGCCGGACGATCAGCCCCTGGCGCGCGACCCGCACCAGTTCCGCGATGCTCGCTTCGAGCCCGTGGGCAGGCGGCGCGGGCAGTACGGCGAAGTCGAAGCTGTCGTCGGCGAAGCGTGCCAGCGACTGCTCCTCGCGGACGAACTGGATGAGGAAGGTGCGGGGCCCGGCCCAGCGCTTAGGCCAGCCATCCAGGTAGCGCAGCAGGGTGGGCTGGTGATTGCCGCCGAGCAGGATGCGCGGATTGCGCTGGATCAGCCCGGAAGTGATCGGGGCCAGTCGGATGAAGGGTTGGGGAGCGTTCATGGTGGTCATGCTTCCGCCTCGAGAATCCCGCTGGGCAGCGGTGAGAGGCGACACCGAACCAGCGCTTTAGCGGTATTTCGGATCCTCGCCAGAGGGTCCAGGCGCCCCGCAAGTAGCTGTCTAAATCGGCGCATGGCGGAAATCCTAAAAAGCCGGCGCGGTGCTGTCAAGGCGCCATCCACCGGCTCGTCTCGCGCTGTCAATGGAACGTCGGTCGCTCCGGCGGCTTTACCCCCTCCTTTCGTTGGGCCTCCCGGCCCGGGCGCTGCTCGCGCGGCTGCCAGACGTGGAACCGTAACCACGTCCAGCGTCGCGAAACGTTCCCGTAGGCGGCAGTCGGTCACACCCTCTCGTTTCGCCCCGTAACAAAACGAACGTCCCGGATTCATCCCTTTCTCCTGCGATCGACTTCGTAAACCCCATCCCAGAGCCGTCCCTTCAAGGGGGACGGCGTTTGGCACGCTTTCTGCGCCGTGACCCTCGATGTCCGTAGCCAGGACGCCGCGGCATCGTGCAAGGACGCTCCATAACCAACCAGAACGAGAGTGCCATGAAAAAAAACAGGAATTTGCTCGCGCTCCTGATCGGAGCAGGCCTCGGCATTACGGCCTCCGGTATCCCTCAAACTGCCCTGTCGGCTTCGTCCGGCTACACCCAGACCAAGTACCCGATCGTTCTCACCCACGGCATGCTGGGCTTCGACAATATCCTGGGGATCGATTACTGGTATGGCATACCTTCGGCGCTTCGCAAGGACGGCGCCACGGTCTACGTCACTCACGTCAGCCAGCTGAACACCTCCGAGGCCCGGGGAGAGGAACTGCTGGAGCAGGTGGAAGAGATCGCCGCCATCAGCGGCAAAGGCAAGGTCAACCTGATCGGCCACAGCCACGGGGGGCCGACCATCCGTTACCTGGCGGCGATCCGCCCGGACCTGGTGGCCTCGGTGACCAGCGTCGGCTCGCCCCACAAGGGCTCGGCCACCGCCGACTTCCTGCGCAAGGTACCCAAGGATTCCGCCGGTGAAGCGATCCTGGCCGGCATCACCAATGGCCTCGGCGCGCTGATCAATTTCCTCTCCGGCAGCCGCACCACCACCCCGCAGAACGCCCTGGGCTCGCTGGAATCCCTCAACAGCGTCGGCGCTGCGGCTTTCAACGCCAAGTATCCCCAGGGTATTCCCGCCAGCGCCTGTGGCGAGGGTGCCTACCAGGTGAATGGCGTGCGCTACTACTCCTGGGGCGGCACCAGCCCGCTGACCAACCTGCTGGACCCCAGCGACATCCTGCTGGGCGCCACCTCCCTGACTTTCAAGGAGGCCAACGACGGTCTGGTGGGTCGCTGTAGTTCCCATATGGGCAAGGTGATCCGCGACGATTACCGGATGAACCACCTCGACGAGGTCAACCAGACCTTCGGCCTCACCAGCCTGTTCGAGACCGATCCGGTCAGCGTCTACCGGCAACACGCCAACCGCCTGAAGAACGAGGGGCTTTGACCGTTCACCGGGGCCTTCGGGCCCCGGTGTGCTTGCAGGGATGAAACCGTGAAGAAACTGTTGCTTCTCCTTCCGCTGGTGTTCGGCATCAGCCTTGTGGTGCCGCTGAACCTGCCGTCGGCCGACGCCCCCAACCTGGCGCGCCGGGCTCCGCCTTCCATCCAGAAGACCCCGGCCCCGGAGGCCTCGACGCCGCCACGGGGCGAACCGGTCGCCGCATCGACCCCGGCAAAGACGGCCACCTCCGCCCTGCCCCGTTCCTTCGACGGCACCGAGGTGGATGGCCACTTCCGCGTGGACGCCGCCGGCAACCTGGTGATCGGCGAGGAAATCCGCCACCTCTTCGATTACTTCCTCAGCACCCTGGGCGAGGAGCCCCTGGCCCGCAGCCTGACCCGCCTGCGCGCCTACATCGCCGCGCAATTGGGCGCCCCGGCCCGAGACCAGGCCCTGGCGCTGTTGAACCAATACCTGGACTACAAGCGCGAGCTGGTGCGCCTGGAACAGGACTGGCCGCAACGGCCCGACCTGGACACCCTGCGCCAGCGGGAAACAGCGGTCCATGCACTGCGCGCCCGGCTGTTCAGCGCGGAGACGCACCAGGCGTTCTTCGCCGACGAAGAAGCCTACAACGGCTTCACCCTGGAGCGGCTGGCGATCCGCCAGGCACCGGGCCTGGACGACGCCGCCAAGGCCGCGGCCATCGACCGGCTGCGGGACGCCCTTCCGGAAAACCTGCGGGACGTGGTGCTGACCCAGCTCCACAGCGAGCTGCAGGCGGAGACCGATCGCCTGCGGGCGGAAGGAGCCTCCGCGGAAAGCGTGCGCCAGGCACGCCTGCAGATCGTCGGTGCCGAGGCCACGCAGCGCCTGGAGAGCCTGGACCACCAGCGCGCCGCCTGGCAGGGGCGCCTGCAGCAGTACCAGCAGGAAAAGCGCGCCATCCAGACCACGCGGGGCCTGAGCGAAGCGGACAAGCAGGCGGCCATTCAGCGACTGGCGGAAGAGCGCTTCGACACGCGGGAGCGCCTGCGGCTGGACGCCGCCGAAGAACTGGCCGAGGCCCGGGCGGCGGCGAGAAAACCGTGAGGACGAGGCCGGCGCCTGGGCCGGCCGTTCCACTGGCTCAACGGGCCAGGCGACGATCCAGGGACAGCGGACCGGCGCCTTCCACCAGCAAGGTGGCGGCGATCAGCATCAGGATCATGGCGTACTCGAAGCCGCCCTCGGTGATGAAGAAGCCGGCCGCCCAGTGCACGCTGGCGATGGCCACCAGCATGGCGACGATCAGCGCCACCGCCGCGGGCCTGACCAGCAGGCCCACCACCAGAGCCAATCCGCCGAAGAATTCCGCGCTGCCGGCGAGCAGCGCCATCAGGTAGCCCGGATGCAGGCCGATGGACTCCATCCACTGGCCGGTGCCGGCCAGTCCGTAGCCGCCGAACAGGCCGAACAGTTTCTGGGAACCGTGGGCCATGAAGGTCAGCCCGGTGACGATACGCAGCAAGGCAATGCCGAAACCGGCGCGGGTGGCGAACAGGGAACGAAGGGTGAAGGTCATGGCGCAGCTCCTGATAAGTAGGTGGCGCCATGCTATTCGATTGAGTCGATATTAAAACCGCAAAAACCGCGTGATCATGATCGCCCTATTCGATCACTTCGCGGTGCTGGCGTACTTCTCCCGGGGTTCCAGGCGGTCACGCTCGCGATCGTAGGCCAGGTAGTACTTGTTCACGCTGTTGACGTAGCTGACCACGCCCATCCCGAGTTGCTCAGCCGCTACCCGTTCCACCTGGAAGAACCACTGGTCCGGGTTCAGGCCACGCCGCTTCGCCTCCGCCCGCAGGCTCTGCACCCGCTGGGGGCCCACATTGTAGGCGGCGAGGATGAAGGCCATGCGCTCCCGCTCGTTGAAGCGCGGGCTGGCGAAATAGGTCCGGCGCAGCTGCGCCAGGTACTTGGCGGACGCCTGGACATTCCCGTCCAGGCCGCGCACGTCGCTGATGCCGACGCTGGTGGCGGCGCTCGGGGTGATCTGCATCAAGCCGGTGGCGCCGCTGGCGCCTCGCGCCTGGGGATTCAGGCTCGACTCCTTGAACGCCAGGGCCGCCAGGTTCAGCCAGTCCAGCTGATTCTGCCCGGCATAGCGCTGCAGCACCGGGCGCAGCTTCTCCAGCCGCTGGCGGTCGGCCCGCTGCAAGGGGGTATGGACCTGGTAGAGGCGCCGGTAGACGCGCTGGAAGGCCACGTCCTGATTGGCCGGTGCGCAGTAGCCGGTGAGGAAGCGGTCGACACTGGCCTGGAGCATGCCGGCGTCGCGACGGGTGAACCAGACCATGTCGCCGCCATTGTCCAGCACCAGGTGGCGCTCGATGCGCAGCTTCGGCATGACCTTGGCCCAGCGCTCCGCGATGGGCTGTTCCACCGCGGTCATGCTGAAGATGCCGGCCTGGACCATCTCCAGCACGTCCTCCACCGCCAGGCTCGGATCGATCCACTCCACCCCGATGGGTGCCAGCTTGCGCTGGCCGAGGCGTTGATTGACCCCGTGCAACGCCTCGCCCGCGGTGCTGCCCACCGGCAGCACCAAGGTGCGGCCGGCGAGCTGCTCCAGGCGCTTGTAGCGGCGCTCGCCCTGCCGGCTGACCAGTACCATGGGTACGTCGCGGCGGATCGGCGTGCTGGCGCGGATATCCAGCCCACCATGGGGGTTGAGCAGTTCGCCCGGGGCGACGATATCGCCCTCCCCGCGCTGCAACGCGGCCAGTAACTGATCCTTGGCCTTGGGGATGAGCTTGAGGCGAATCTCGCGCCCATCACGGCCGTCCCGGTTGAGGAACTGCTCGAAGGCACGCAGGCGGTTGTATTCGATGCCGATGGCCTCGCCACCGACTTCACCGGAGCTGTTGCGGCTCTGATTCACCAGGACCCGCAACACCCCGCTCCTGCGGATGTCCGCCAGGTCGCGGGTATGGCCGGGGGGAATCTGCCAGGCCTCGGGCGGGCCTACCAGGCGGGCCGCCGCCGGGAACGGCAGCAGCACCAGACAAATAAGAAGCAGCAGCGGTCGGGTCATCTGTTCTCCAGGGCCAAAAATGCCGGCGCGGGTAAGAGACCCACTTCGTCCGGCACGCCCTCAACTGTCTTCGCCAATGTATTCCCGGGCGCGCCAAGGCGCGGAGGGTCTCACAGCACGCCGCACCGCGCCAGACCGGTCGCAGTAACGACTTCAAGAAACAGTGTCAAGTTTTTGTAAATACTGGCTTTCTTAAAAAGCCCGGGGCTTTGATATGCTGCCTCGCGACAAGTTCGAGGCTGCCACCATGCAACTCATCGATATCGGCGTCAATCTCACCCACGCCCGCTTCGACAGTGATCGGGCCGCCGTACTGGCGCGCGCCCGGGCGGTGGGCGTGGAGCAACTGGTCCTGACGGGCACCCATGCCGAGGACAGCGAACAGGCGCTGGCGCTCTGCCGCGCGCTCGACGGTACCGGAACCCGGCTGTTCGCCACCGCCGGGGTGCACCCCCACGAAGCCAGCCACTGGAGCGCCGAGACCGCTCGTCGGTTGGAGGCTTTGCTGGCCGAGCCGGAAGTCCGTGCGGTGGGCGAATGCGGGCTGGACTTCAACCGCGACTTCTCGCCCCGGCCACAACAGGAAAAGGCACTGGAGGAACAACTGGCCCTGGCAGCGCGCCTGGGCAAGCCGGTGTTCCTGCATGAGCGCGATGCCGACGAGCGCCTGCTGGCGATCCTCAGGACCTATCGCGACCACCTGTCCGCTGCCGTGGTCCACTGCTTCACCGGCGAGAAACGGGCGCTTTACCGCTACCTCGACCTGGACCTGCATGTCGGCATCACCGGCTGGATCTGCGACGAGCGCCGCGGCACCCACCTGCACCCGCTGGTGGGCGAAATCCCCAAGGGCCGGTTGATGCTGGAAAGCGATGCGCCGTACCTGTTGCCCCGCACCCTGCAGCCCCGGCCACGGGACGGGCGTAACGAGCCGGCCTACCTGCCCGAGGTGCTACGCGAGGTGGCCCGGCACCGGGGCGAGTCAGAAGTGGAACTGGCCTTGCATACCCATGACTGTGCGCGACGCTTTTTTGACCTGCCCGATCCACTGCCGGACAGCGGAACGCAGACAGGCGATTGAAGCCCACTATGCTGTGACGAGGCGACTCAGGAGCGTCGACGCCCGTTGATAGAGATCAACAAGGGTGGCACTGTTTTCCACCAGACTGCTGGCCCCGTGCCAGAAGATCACCTCAGCCGAGAGCAAGAACAAACATGGGCGCTTGGATTCGCGATATTTCCCTCCGCTACAAGTTCTGGGCCGTCAACGCGGTCGCGTTCCTCACCACCCTCGCCCTGGTGCTGTATGCCATGCACCTGGAGCAGGACGCCCGCGAGCAGCTGGCCCACCAGTCAGCGGCAGCCCAGGCCGATCTGCTGAGGGCCTGGCCGGCGCCCCAGGCGCTGCCGCAGCGCCACGACCTCCTGTACTTCGCACCGGGGACCACGCCGCGAGACGGCAGCCAGGCGCTGCCCGAGCTGACCAGCGCCAACGGTTGGGTCGAACTGGGCTACGACCACTGGTTCGGCGATGACCCGCTGATCGGCGCCCAGGTCCAGGACCTGCCGAACGGCCAGCGCCTGGCCGTGCTTGCCCGTGGCATGAGCCTGACCCAAGTGTTCGCCGAGCGGGCGATCAACTACGCCGGCGCGGTGTTCGTGTTGATGCTGGCATTGCTGGCCGCGTCCCAGTTGCTGATCCGCTTCCTGTTGTCCCACCTCAACACCCTGAAGGACGTCATGCTCCACGTGGAGAAATCCGGCGACCTGTCTGCCCGGGTCCCTCTGGACAGCCGCGACGAGGTGGGCCAGATGGCCACCGCTTTCAATGCCATGCAAACCGGCTACCAGCGGGTTGTGGGTACCGTCACGCAGGCGGCGGCGCGCCTCGACGACGGCGCCTCGCGGCTGGCCGACAACATGCACGACGTCCGCCAGGGCATGCTCGGCCAGCAGAGCGAGACCGATCAGGCCGCCACCGCCATCAACGAGATGTCCACTACCGTGCACAACATCGCCCAGCACGCCGGGGACACTCGGAGTCAGTCCGAATCCGCCGACCGGCTGGCGGGCGCCGGCAAGGAAGTCGTGGGCAAGGTGGAGCGCTCCATCGCCGAACTGTCCCGGGGCGTGCAGCAGACCGCCGAGATGATCGGCCAGCTGGCGGAGGACAGCCAGAAGATCAGTGGCGTGGTCAACGTGATCCATGGCATCGCCGAGCAGACCAACCTCCTCGCCCTGAACGCTGCCATCGAAGCCGCCCGGGCGGGCGAGCAGGGCCGCGGCTTCGCCGTGGTGGCCGAGGAAGTGCGCAACCTGGCCAAGCGGGTGCAGGACTCCACCGACGAGATCACCCAGATGATCGGCACCCTGCAGGCCGGCACCCGCGACGCGGTGGAATTCATGCGGGAGAGTTCGTTGAAGGCGGATGACTGCGTACAAGAGGCCAACGCCGCGGGCTCCGCCTTGTCCGCCATCACCGAGGCCGTGGCGCTGATGCGCGAGAGCAATACCCAGATCGCCGTGGCCGCGGAGCAGCAGAGCCAGGTCGCCGAGGAGATGACCCGCTCGGTGGTGGGCATCCGCGACGTCACCGAACTCACCGTGCGCCAGACCATCGACTCCGCCACCACCAGCAAGGAACTGGCCGCTCTGGCCGCCGAGCTGTCCCGGGCCATCCGGCAACTGAAGCTCTGATGGCAGCGGTGCTATCCGGGCGATAGCGAGGATCGATTTCGTCCGGGCCGCTTCGACTCCCTAGAGTGACGGGGTATTTCGAGGAGGAACGCGCCATGCTGCAACGACTTCACCTGGCCCGGCAGCCGACCGGTTTCACCGATTCGCCCGTGTCCCTGCTGGCCGCCGCACTGTTCGTGCCGGGCACGCTCAGCGTGCTGCTGGGCCTTGGCCAGGCGAGCCCCGTCGCCCTGGCCTTGGGCCTGATCACCATGGCCGCTGCCCGCAGTCTGCAGGTCCAGGTGTCCCGCCACCCAGGGCAGGTCGGCCACTCCGCCTGACAGCGACTTCTCTGTCTTCGACTGGCCCGCGGCGTGGGTTGCCCACACCGCGCCGGCCCGTTTCATCATGCTCTGGCATGAGCGGCCGGGAACATGCTTGTCGCCACGGCTGCTGGCCGTTAGCCTTCAGCGACTTTTCGAGCGGAGTCGCCTCATGCAAAACATTGCCCTCGTCGCCGGTTCGAGCCGGCCCAACAGCCAGTCGGGCAAGGTCGCGCGCTACTTGCGCCAGCGCCTGATCGCCCTCGGGCTCAGCAGCGAGACCCACAGCAGCATCATCGACCTGGGCCAGGACCCGCTGCCCCAGTGGCCCAGCGACGGCGCCGCCCATTGGCCGGAGCATGCCGCCAAGCTGCAGGCGGCCGATGCGGTGGTAGTGGTCGCGCCAGAGTTCCATGGCATGGCCTCGCCGGCCCTGAAGAATTTCTTCCTCTATGCCACCAAGACCGAACTGGCCCACAAGCCGGGCCTGCTGGTGGGGATCTCCTCGGGTGTCGGTGGCGCCTACCCCATCAGCGAGCTGCGCGCCTCCGGCTACAAGAACTGCCGCCTGTGCTATCTGCCCGAGCACCTCATCGTCCGCCATGTGGACAAGGTGCTGAACGACGCAGACGCGGCGAGCGAGGACGACCGTCGCATTCGCGAACGCGCCGACTATGCCCTGGACATCCTGGCCCGCTACGCCGAGGCGTTGAAGCCGGTGCGCGCCGCCATCGACATGGGCAACCCGGTGTTCGCCAACGGCATGTGACGCCACGCCGGGCCGATGCGCCCGGCGCATTGCCTCACTGGCGCGCCAGGCGCCGGTTGTCGGTCTGCAACGGGTGGGTGCTGCGGTAGGGATTGATGTCCAGGCCGCCGCGCCGCACGTAGCGGGCGTACACCGTCAGGTGCTCCGGCGCCAGCAGAGCCAACAGGTCGAGGAAAATCCGCTCCACGCACTGCTCGTGGAAATCGGCGTGCTGGCGGAAGCTCACCAGGTACGCCAGCAGGCTGGCGGGCTCCAGCCGCCGCGAACCGCGATAGGCCACCACCAGCGAGCCCCAGTCCGGCTGGCCGGTGACCGGGCAATTGGATTTCAGCAAATGGCTGTGCAGCACCTCGTCCACTGCCTCGCCCGCCTCGCTGCGCAGCAGCTCCGCGCGCGGATGTTCGTAGTGAGTGATGGCCACGTCCAGCTCGTCGATGCAGCGACCCGGCAAGGCCGCCACGCCTTCGGCCTCCACCTCTGCCAGGGTACGAACCCGCACCGCTACCGGCGCACCGGCGACGGCCGACAGGTCGCGCCGTAGTACGGCGGTCAGCGCCTCGGCATCCGCAAAGGCGCTCTGGTTGAGGGAATTGAGGTACAGCTTGAAGGACTTGGACTCGATGATGTTCGGCGAGTCGGCCGGGATGGCGAACTCACCGATGGCCACCACCGGCTTGCCCGACGGGGTCAGCCAGGACAGCTCGTAGCAGGTCCAGTAGTCGACGCCCTGGTAGGGCAGCCGATCGGCCGCCAGGCCCAGTTCCTGCCACTTGGGCGCGCGGGAGATGGGGAACAGCAGGGAGGGCGTGTAGTCGGCGATGTAGGCGCTGGCCTTGCCCAGAGGCGAGTGCTCGGCAGGATGTTGCATGGCGGCGGACCGGTGTGGCTCACGGGGGCGGCATTATAACGGGCGGCTCGCCGGCCGCCCGCCTTTCCACCCGATCGCGCGCGCCTAGGGCTGGACGTTCAGCGAACCCACCATGCCGGCCTGGTAATGCCCCGGCACGTTGCAGGCAAACTGCAGGCCGCTGGCCTCCTTGAAGGTCCAGGTCAGCTCGGCGCGCTTGCCCGGCTCCACCAGCACGCTGTTGGGGTCATCGTGGCGCATGGGCTTCCCGCCGTGCTCCATGCCCGCCATGTCATGGCCGGCCATGTGCCCATCCCTCTTCATCGCCGTCGGCGTGAGCAGGCCGGCCTGCTGCATCTTCTGCATTTCCTGCTGGTGATGGGCGTGCATGGCGGCGTCGCCGAGGTTGAATTCGTGCAGCAGCGCACCCTCGTTCTTCAACACGAACCGCACGGTCTCGCCGGCCTTAACGTCGAGGCTGGCCGGCCGGTAGAACATGTCGCCCATGACGATCTCCACGGTGCGGTCAGCCTTGGCGGCCGGCGCCGGCTCGCCGAACGCGAAACCGCCAGCCGGCGCATCGGCCTGGGCGGTGGCGGCCAGCATGGTGAAGGACAGGACGGCGAGGGAGAAACGGATGACAGCCATGGCAGGCTCCAGAACGGTGACGATGATTGCAGCCTAGCGCGCCGCGTCTGGCGGTCAGCTGACCGCCACATGACAAAACCGTCAGGTTCGCCCGTGCGCGGCCCCACGGGGTATAAAGCAGCCTGGAACGCCCCGGGAGACCCCCATGAAGCTGCTGATCGTCGAAGACGAGCCGAAGACCGGCCAGTACCTGCGCCAGGGCCTGGCCGAGGCCGGCTTCGGGGTGGAACTGGCCTGCGACGGGCTGGATGGCGAGCACCTGGCGCTGACCGGCGACTTCGACCTGATCGTGCTGGACGTGATGCTGCCGGGCCGGGACGGCTGGCAGGTGCTGCGGGCGATCCGCGCGGCCGGGCTGGCGGTGCCGGTGCTGTTCCTCACCGCCCGCGACGCGGTGGAAGACCGCGTCCGCGGCCTGGAGCACGGCGCCGACGACTACCTGGTGAAACCCTTCGCCTTCGCCGAGCTGCTGGCCCGGGTGCGCACGCTGCTGCGTCGCGGCCAGGGCCAGACCCAGGAGACCGCGCTGCGCTGCGCAGGCCTGCAGGTGGACCTGCTGCGCCGCAGGGTGGAACGGGACGGCAAGCGCCTCGACCTGACCGCCAAGGAATTCGCCCTGCTGGAACTGCTGCTGCGGCGCCAGGGCGAGGTGCTGCCCAAGTCTCTGATCGCCTCCCAGGTCTGGGACATGAATTTCGACAGCGACACCAACGTCATTGAAGTGGCGATCCGCCGGCTGCGCAACAAGGTGGACGACGGCTTCGCCCAGCCGCTGATCCACACCGTACGCGGCATGGGTTACGTGCTCGAGGCCCGCGAAGCCTGATGCGCCGCCTGTCCCTGAGCGCCCGTCTGGGCCTGCTGTTCGCGCTCTGCACCGGTGCGGTGTCGCTCATCGCCGGCACCCTCTTCGACCGGGCCAGCGAAGCCCACTTCATCGAGCTCGACCGGGAATTGCTGACCAGCCGCCTGGCCGGCTTTCGCGAGGTGCTGGCAGGCGTCGACTCGCCCCAGGCGCTCTCGACGCGACGTGTGGCCCTGGACACCGAACTGGCCCGCCACCCCGACCTGGGCCTGGAGGTGCGGGGCCTCCGGGGCGAACCGTGGCTGGAGCGGCAACCGGGTGGCGAGCAGCATTCTGGCGGCATGTCCGAGGCCACTGCCGTGCGCAGCCTGGACGCGCCCCTCGACCCGCAGCAACCCGACGGGCCACAGCTGACCCTGCTGCTGGACATCACCCACCACCAGCACTTCCTCGAACGCATGCAGCGCCTGATCTGGCTGACCGTGGGGCTGTCCGCCCTGGCCACCGCGCTGCTGGGCGCCTGGGTCGCCCGCAGTGGCCTGCGTCCGCTGCGGCAGATGACCGAGCTGGCCTCGCGCATCTCCGCCCGGTCCCTCACCGAGCGCCTGCCGGAGGCCGGGGCCCCGGCAGAACTGGCCGAGCTGATCGTCACCTTCAATGCCATGCTGGCCCGCCTGGAAGACGCTTTCGCCCGGCTCTCCGCATTCTCCGCTGACATCGCCCACGAGCTGCGCACGCCGCTGTCCAACCTGCTCACCCAGACCCAGGTGGTGCTGGGCCGGCCGCGCCCGCTGGAGGACTACCGCGAGGCGCTGCACTCCAACCTGGAGGAGCTGCAGCGGCTGGCGCAGATGGTTAATGACATGCTCTTCCTGGCCAAGGCCGACCACGGCCTGCTGGCCCCGGATCGCCATCCGCTGCGGCTGGAAAAAGAACTGGATGCGATGCTGGAGTACTTCGCTCCCCTGGCGGAGGAGCGTGGTCTCGTCCTCAGCCGCCATGGCCAGGCGACCTGGCCGGCTGACCGCGGCATGCTCCGCCGTGCCCTGTCCAACCTGCTGGACAATGCCCTGCGCTTCACCCCGGACGGCGGCGAAGTCCGCCTCGACCTGACACCCTTCGACGGCGGCGTGCGCCTGGTGGTGGCCAACCAGGGCACCCCGCTCGACCCCGGCGCCCTGCCGCGCCTGTTCGATCGCTTCTACCGGGTCGACCCGGCACGCCGCGAGGGTGGTCGCGAACACGCCGGCCTGGGCCTGGCCATCACCCGTTCCATCGTCCTCGCCCATGGCGGCGAGATCCACTGCGAGTCCGACCCGGGTTGGACCCGCTTCATCCTCAGGTTCGCCGAGACGCCTGCCCCGGCGGACGACCTCAGGTGCGCATCCCGCGACCACTGACCAAGAGGCGCACGCAGAATACGTAGAGCACCACCGTGGTGAACAGCATCAGGCCGATGGCGACACCGATGTCGATGTCGGACACCCCGAGGATGCCGTAGCGGAACGCGTTGACCATGTGCAGGATCGGGTTGCCCAGGGACACGGTCTGCCAGAACGGCGGCAGCAGGTGGATCGAGTAGAACACGCCGCCCAGGTAGGTCAGCGGGGTCAGGACGAAAGTCGGGATGATGGAGATGTCGTCGAAGTTGCGGGCGAACACCGCGTTGATGAAGCCCCCCAGGGAGAACACCGTGGCGGTCAGCACCACCACCAGCACGGTGATGCCCAGGTGGTGCACCTGCAGGTGGGTGAAGAACAGCGACAGTAGCGTGACGATCGCCCCCACCGCCAACCCGCGCAGCACGCCGCCGATGGTGTAGCCCAGGAGGATGGTATGGGGCGACACCGGCGCCACCATCAGTTCTTCCACCGAGCGCTGGAACTTGCTGCCGAAGAAGCTGGACACCACGTTGCCGTAGGCGTTGGTGATCACCGACATCATGATCAGGCCCGGCACGATGTATTCCATGTAGGTGAAGCCGTCCATCTCGCCGATCTGCCGGCCGATCAGGCTGCCGAAGATGACGAAGTACAGCACCATGGTAATGGCGGGCGGCAGCAGGGTCTGCGCCCAGATGCGCATGAAGCGGCGCACCTCGCGGTAGACGATGGTGTTGAGGGCTACCAGGTTCGGACGCAGTTCGCTCATACGGCTACCTTCGACAGGTTCTTTTCCACCAGCGAGACGAACAGTTCCTCGAGGCGATTGGTCTTGTTGCGCAGGCTGAGCACGTCGATGCCGTGTTCCGCCAATTGGCGGAACAGCTCGGTCATGCCGCGGCTCTTGTCCACCTGCACCTCCAGGGTACGGGCGTCCGCCAGCCGCGACGGGTAACCGCCCAGGGCCGGGGCGACAGCCAGCGGGGTCTTCAGGTCCAGCAGGAAGGTCTCCACGTGCAGCTTGCCGAGCAGCTCGCGCATGCCAGTGTTCTCGACGATGGTGCCGTGGTCGATGATGCCGATGTTGCGGCAGAGCTGCTCCGCCTCCTCCAGGTAGTGGGTGGTGAGGATAATGGTGATGCCCTGCCGGTTCTGCTCGGTGAGGAAGCCCCACATGGACCGGCGCAGCTCGATGTCGACCCCGGCGGTGGGCTCGTCGAGGATCAACAACCGCGGCCGGTGCACCAGCGCACGGGCGATCATCAGGCGCCGCTTCATGCCGCCGGACAGGGTCCGGGACTGCTCGTTGCGCTTGTCCCACAGGCCCAGCTGGGTCAGGTACTCCTCGGCGCGGGCCTTGGCGTCCCGGGCCGGGATGCCGTAGTAGCCGGCCTGGGTCACGACGATGTCGAAGACCTTTTCGAACTGGTTGAAGTTGAACTCCTGGGGCACGACCCCCAGGCAGCGCTTGAGCGCGTACGGTTCGCGGTCGAGGTCGTGGCCGAAGACGTTCACCGTGCCGCTGGTCTTGTTCACCAGGGTGGAAAGGATGCCGATGGTGGTGGACTTGCCGGCCCCGTTGGGGCCGAGCAAGGCGAAGAAATCGCCTTCGGCGACATCCAGGTCAATGCCCTTGAGGGCCTGGAAGCCGTTGCCGTAGGTCTTGGTCAACTGCCGGATGGACAGAGCAGAACTCATGGAATGCACGCCAGGAAAAAGAAGGAAGCTAGATGAGGGTTGAGGCCGGTCATTACAACCGCGGGTTCAGGTGAGCGGCGTCATCACCGCGCGGCGAAACGCCGGGCGCTGCTGCAAACGCGCGTACCAGTCCGCCAGGTGAGGCAGTTCGGGCCGCTCGATGGGCATCTCGAACCAGCCATAGATGAAGCAACCCAGGGGGATGTCGCCCATGCCGAAGGCCTCGCCCGACAGGTACGGCTGCGTCACCAGGGCACGTTCGGGAATCGCCAGCAGCGCACCGCACCGGTCGAGCGCCGCGGCGATGGCCTGCTGGTCGCGCTGTTCCGGCGGGGTGCGCATCATGCCCCAGAACAGCGGCCGGAAGGGCGTCGCCAGGCTGGAGGTGGTCCAGTCCATCCATCGGTCCGCCCGGGCCCGCTCGGCGGGATCGTCCGCATACAGCTGGCCGCTGCCATAGCGAGCCGCCAGGTAGCGGACGATGGCGTTGCTCTCCCACAGCACCAGTTCGCCATCCTCCAGGGTCGGCACCAGGCCGTTGGGGTTCTTCTGCCGGTAGGCGGGCTCGTCCACCTGGCCGAAGGCACCGCCGACCTCGATGTTCTCGTAGGCCACGCCCACTTCCTCGGCGCACCAGAGGACCTTGCGCACGTTGGACGAATTCTTGCGTCCCCAGATTTTCAGCATCGAAGCGTTCCTTTGGCCGCGGGAGGTCAGTCGAGCACCCTACCTATCCTCGCCGCCGGAAAAAAGGGGCGATGCGCCGATGATGGCTATCGACGGCATTCATCCTGCACTCGTGCGACCGGCGAGCGCCGCGCCAGAGCTGACCGCCCGGTCCGCTCCCGGCCCCCCGGGCAAACGTACGACAGGTCGAACGGAATCCGCCGAGGGCGGTCACTATCCACGAAGCGGCCGGCTGCCGACGGGCGGTGGCGCATGCCTCGCATCCGCCCAGCCACACCGGCCGGGCCGCTCCCTTAGCGATCGGGCCCGCAGCGGCAGCGAACCCGGTCCACCCTCGCCGCACCCGCGCGAGGACGCCAAGCCATGACGGCCGTCGCCCCTGCCCCGCCGTCATCACGGAGGATTCTGCATGTTGCTGCTTTGGTTAGTCGTACTGGTGCTGGGCATCGCCTTCCTGGCCCATCGGCGCGTTTCGCCGCTACCGGCCCTGGGCGTCGTGGGCGCCTACCTGATCCTGATGGGTATCTTCAGCCACGCGCCCACCTGGCTGATGGTGGTGTTCTGGCTGCTGCTGGCGGCCGTGGCGATCCCGCTGATCTTCGTCGACCTGCGCCTGCGGCTGTTCAGCGGCCCGCTATTCCACTGGTTCCAGAAAGTGCTGCCGCCCATGTCGGAAACCGAGCGGGACGCCATCGAGGCGGGCACCGTCTGGTGGGATGGCGAGCTGTTCAGCGGCCGCCCGAACTGGAACACGCTGCTGAGCTACCCGAAACCGCGGCTCACCGAAGAGGAACAGGCCTTCCTCGACGGCCCCACGGAAGAGCTGTGCGCCATGGTCACCGACTGGGAAGTGGGCCAGCAGCTGGACCTGCCGGAACGAGCCTGGCAGCACATCAAGCAGCATGGCTTCTTCGCTCTGATCATTCCCAAGGAATACGGCGGCAAGGGCTTCTCGGCCTACGCCCACTCCCAGGTCGCCATGAAACTGGCCACCCGCAGCGGTGACCTGGCGTCCACGGTGATGGTGCCCAACTCCCTCGGCCCCGCCGAGCTGCTGCTGCACTACGGCACCGACGAGCAGCGCAACCATTACCTGCCGCGCCTGGCCCGTGGCGACGACATTCCCTGCTTCGCCCTCACCGGCCCACTGGCCGGCTCCGATGCCGGCGCGATGCCCGACGTGGGGATCATCTGCAAGGGTCAGTGGCAGGGCGAGGAAGTCATTGGCCTGCGCCTGACCTGGGAGAAGCGCTACATCACCCTGGGCCCGGTCGCCACGCTGCTGGGCTTGGCCTTCAAGGCGTACGACCCGGATCACCTGCTGGGTGACGAAGTGGACTTGGGGATCAGCCTGGCGCTGGTGCCCACCGATACCCCCGGGGTCAACATCGGCCGTCGCCACCTGCCCCTGGGCGCCGCTTTCATGAACGGCCCCAACCACGGCAAGGACGTGTTCGTGCCCCTCGACTACCTCATCGGCGGGCAGCCGATGCTGGGCAAGGGCTGGATGATGCTGATGAACTGCCTGTCCGTGGGGCGCTCCATCTCCCTGCCGGCGGTGGGGACCGGCGCAGCCAAGTACACCAGCCTGGTCACCGGCCAGTACACCCGTATCCGCGAGCAGTTCAACGTCCCCCTGTCGGCCTTCGAAGGCATCCAGGAAGCCATGGCGCGCATCGGCGGTAACGCGTGGTTGATGGACAGTGCCCGCGTACTCACCGCCAATGCGGTGGACCTGGGCGAGAAGCCCTCGGTGCTCTCGGCGATCCTTAAGTACCACCTCACCGAGCGCGGCCGCGAGTGCATCGCCCATGCCATGGATATTCATGGCGGCAAGGGCATCATCATGGGCCCGAACAACTACTTGGGCCGTTCCTGGCAAGGCGCGCCGATCTTCATCACCGTGGAAGGCGCCAACATCCTGTCGCGCAACCTGATGATCTTCGGCCAGGGTGCCATCCGCTGCCATCCGTTCGTGCTCAAGGAAATGGCCCTGGCCACCCGCGAGGACAAGGACCAGGCCCTGCGGGAGTTCGACGACCTGCTGCTGCGCCACATCGGCTTCGCCGTGAGCAACGCCGCCAGTACCCTGCTGCTGGGGCTGGGCTTCGGCGTCTTCAGCTCGGTGCCGGGCGACGCGCTGGCGCGTCCCTACTACCGCTCACTGAACCGCCTGGCCGCCGCCTTCGCCCTGCTCGCCGACTTCAGCATGATGCTGCTGGGCGGCGAGCTGAAGCGTCGCGAGCGACTCTCCGCACGCCTGGGCGACGCCCTGAGCTACCTCTATCTCGGCTCGGCGGCGCTCAAGCGCTACCACGACCAGGACCAGCCGGAACACCTGGCGCCCCTGGTCCACTGGGCGATGGAGGAAAGCCTGGGCAAGGCTGAACAGGCGCTGGACGACCTGCTGCACAACTTCCCCAACCGCTTCTTCGGCGCCCTGCTTCGGCTGGTGGTGTTCCCCTTGGGACGCCGCCACCAGGGCCCGTCCGATGCCCTGGATGCCGACGTGGCGGCCATCATCGGTCGTCCGCGAGGCGACGCGGCGCTGGAAGACCTGCTCAGCGGCTGCTTCCGTCCCCAGGACCCAAACGATGCCGTTGGCGCGCTGCAGCATGCCGTGGACCGTCTGGACAAGGCCGTACCGCTGCAGAAGAAGCTGCACAAGGCCCACAAGGAAGGCCGCGTGAAGGCCGCGCCGGGCCAGCCGCTGATCGAGGCTGCCCACGAGGCCGAGCTGATCAGCGCCGAAGAAGCGCAACTGCTGCGCGACGCCGAAGTGGCGCGGCGCAAGGTGATCGACGTCGATGACTTCGACAAGGAGAGCCTGAAGCTGGGCGAGAACGCCGTCCGCTGATTCGGCGGAACGGACAGCGGGCGCGAGGAGTTCTATACTCCCGCGCCCGTTTTCATTGCTGGAGCATCGCCATGGCGTCCACCGACCTCGACCTACCCCTCGCCCTGCTCACTCACCTGCGCGGCATCCTGGTGGCCCTCGGCGAGGCCGAGCAGGTGCCGGACGACACCCACGGCCTGTTCCTGGAACGCTTCGACGAACTGCTCACGGAATTGCCCGGCGACCCGGAAGGCAGTCGCTATCTCGGCCAGGACCTGCTCAGCCAGATCTTTCACCGCTACCCCCAGATCGCCCACCTGGTTCCCCGCGACCTGCTGTGGTACTTCGGCGGCGACTGCCTGCACTTCATGCCAGACGAGGAAATCGAACTGTTCCAGACCCTGGAGGAGCGTCGCTACGACGCCGAGCAACGGGGCGAACCGTTCGACTGGAACCGGGAAAAACAGCTGTTGGCGCTACCGTCCGACGCCAGCAAGCACTGATTTGACGAACGGGCGGCGCAAGGCCGCCCGCCTCCCTCAGCGAGGGGCGTCCAGCTTGCCCTTCTCGTCGGAGAACACCACCTCCACCCGGCGGTTCTGCGCACGCCCGCGGCTGGAAGCGTTTTCCGCCAGCGAATACGCTTCGCCGTAGCCGTCCACCGTAATGCGCTTCGGATCGACCCCCAGGTCGATCAACACGTCCGCCACCGACTGGGCGCGAGCCCGGGACAGCTTGAGGTTTTCCTCACGGTCGCCGCTGCTATCGGTGTAGCCCTCGATCCGCACGATCCGTTTCGGGTTGAGCTGGAGGAACTGCACCACCTTCAGCACCGTGCGGTTGGCGGCCGGCTTGAGCTCGCTATGGCCGGTATCGAACAGCACGTCGCCCAGGGTCAGCACCAGGCCGCGCTCGGTCTCCGTGGCCAGGCTGACCATCTGCTCCTCCAGCCATTGCCCCTGCTGCTGCACGCTGAGCAGCTTGGCTTCGCGCAAGGCCAGCTGCAGGCGCTCGCGCTCCAGCTGCAGCTTGGCCAGCCGGTCCTGGTTCAGCGCGGCCTGGCTGTGCTCCCAGGCAATGTCGCTGTAGCGACGGCTGAGGTAGGCGTAGTGCTCCACGTCCGAGCCGTTGCCCCAGTAAGTGGCCAGGCGTTCCGCCCGGGCCAGGGACTCGCCGGCACGCAGGACGTCGCGCGGCGCGCTACGCAGGACGTCGGTATTCTCCTTGACTGTCTGGAAGCGCTCGCGGGCGGCGTCCAGCACCTGTTCGTCGGACTGCTGGGACGCGCAGCCACCCAGGGCGCCCAGCAGCATCGCGGCAGCGAAACCGTGACGGACCTTCATGGCTGCTCTCCCACTTGCTTGCGCAGGCGCTCGATACGGCGCTCCAGCTCGTCCACCTGCTCCTGGCTCTTGCGGGTCAGCACCTTGGCCTCCGCCAGGCGGGCATCCAGCTCGGCCTGCTCGGCGAGGACCCGCGCGCGCTTGTAATCCTCGTCGTCCATGTTTTCTTTGGCGCGGGCGAACTTGTCCTCGGCCAGCTTCAGCTCCTCGACCTGGTCGTCGGCGCCGACGGCCTTGGCCTGTTGCAACACCTGCTCGCTCAGGCGGAACTGTTCGACGGGCTGCGGGTCTTTGGCGCAGCCGGCCAGCGCGAGGCCAGACAGGCCGATCGCCAGTAAGCGTTTCTCGATCACGAAGGCATCCTATTGATTCGGAACGGTCGCCGGTGGCGGATGCTGGCTGCGCCACCGCTCGAGGTTGCGCTGCAGAAGGGTTTCCGGCACCCCGGCGGCGGTCAATTCTGTCATCTTTTTCGCCAACTGTCCGCGCAGCCACGGCTCGTTACAGGCGGAGCGCTGGGACAGTGCCAGGTACAGGCCTTCGCTGGAAATGGGCGGCTCCAGCGGCTGCACTGCATCCGTCATGCCCATGGACTCCGCCAGGGCCAGGCCCGGGTAGAGCTCGTAGAGCACGTACTCGGTGCGCTCCAGCATCAGCTTCTGGTAGGCCTGGGTCAGGCTCGGCACGGTCTCCAGGGTCAAGTTGTCCTTGGCGTAGCGATCGAATTCCTGACCGAAGCTGTTGTTCACCAGGGTACCGCCCAGATGCCCGCGCAGGTCGCGCCAGGTGCTGTAGGCGAACGACGAACCATAGCGGACCCATACGACGCTGGGCGTGACGAACATCGCGGGGTGGACGAAATCCATGGTCTCCAGACGCGGCAGGGTGAGAAAGGCGCCGGCCACCAGATCGATTCGACCGTTACGCACTTCCTCCTGGGCCCGGGACCACGGACCGGTATAGATCACGTCGATGCGCACCCCGATTTCCGAGGCGATGCGCGCGAGCAGGTCGGCATTGGCGCCGATCAGTTGCTGGGGGTTGTGCGGGTCGCGCCAGAGGTAGGGCGGATACTCGGGATTGCCGGTAGCGACGATGCGCTCACATCGCTCCGCTGCCACCGCCAGTACCGGAAGGAGGCCAAGAACCAGCAGGACGAGGGACCGTTTCCGTGAAGAGCTAGCGCGCATGCTTACTTCTCGCCTGTCGTGAGGGTCGCGACTGCGGTCCCTTTTCTTCACATGCTAGCTTATGCCAATTCCCCGACCTCATGACAACGAGGTCATCCGCCGCAGCCGGCCAATGACGCAGACGGCTGCGACAGCGCCCACCGGCCCATAAAAAAACCCGCTCGAGAGCGGGTTTTTCAGAGACCGGCGAACGGATCAGACCTGGTTGGTCAGTTCCGGCAGGATCTCGAACAGGTCGCCCACCAGGCCGTAGTCGGCCACCTGGAAGATCGGAGCCTCTTCGTCCTTGTTGATCGCGACGATCACCTTCGAGTCCTTCATCCCCGCCAGGTGCTGGATCGCACCGGAGATACCGACCGCGATGTACAGCTGCGGCGCGACGATCTTGCCGGTCTGGCCGACCTGCATGTCGTTGGGCACGAAGCCGGCATCCACGGCGGCGCGGGACGCGCCCACCGCCGCGCCCAGCTTGTCGGCCAGGGCGTAGAGGTGCTTGAAGTTGTCGCCGTTCTGCATGCCGCGGCCGCCGGAAATGACGATCTTGGCAGCGGTCAGTTCGGGACGGTCGGACTTGGCCAGCTCTTCGCCGACGAAGGACGACTTGCCCGCGTCGGAACCGGTGCTCACCGCTTCGACGGCAGCCGAGCCGCCTTCGGCGGCGACCGGGTCGAAACCGGTGGTACGCACGGTGATGACCTTCACCGAAGCGCTGGATTGCACGGTGGCGATGGCGTTACCGGCATAGATCGGGCGCTTGAAGGTATCGGCGCTCTCGACAGCGATGATCTCGGAGATCTGGTCGACGTCCAGCTGGGCAGCAACACGCGGCAGCACGTTCTTGCCGTTGGTGGTTGCGGCGGCCAGGATGTGGCTGTAGCCCTTGCCCAACTCGGCGACCAGTGGAGCGACGTTCTCCGGCAGCTGGTGGGCGAAGGCGGCGTTGTCGGCGACCAGCACCTTGGATACGCCGGCGATCTTGCTGGCGGCTTCGGCGGCGGCGCCGACGCCCTGACCGGCGACCAGCACATGAATGTCGCCACCGATCTTCTGCGCCGCGGCGACGGCGTTCAGGGTGGCAGGCGCCAGGGCGGCGTTCGTGTGTTCAGCAACAACCAAGATAGTCATTTAGATTACCTTCGCCTCGTTCTTCAGTTTCTCGACCAGTTCAGCCACGGACTTGACCTTGACGCCGGCGCTGCGGGCAGCCGGTGCCTCGACCTTCAGGGTCTTCACGGTGGATGCGACGGAAACGCCCAGCGCGTCCGGAGTGACGGTCTCCAGCGGCTTCTTCTTGGCCTTCATGATGTTCGGCAGCGACGCGTAGCGCGGCTCGTTCAGGCGCAGGTCGGTGGTGACGATCGCCGGCAGGGTCAGCGAAACGGTCTGCAGGCCGCCGTCGATCTCGCGGGTCACGTTGGCCTTGTCGCCGGCGATCTCCACCTTGGAGGCGAAGGTCCCCTGGGCGTAGCCGGTCAGGGCGCCGAGCATCTGGCCAGTCTGGTTGTTGTCGCTGTCGATGGCCTGCTTGCCGAGGATGACCAGTTGCGGCTGCTCCTTGTCCACCACAGCCTTGAGCAGCTTGGCCACGGCCAGGGAACCCAGCTCTTCGGCGGTATCCACCAGGATCGCGCGGTCCGCGCCGAGGGCCAGGGCGGTACGCAGCTGTTCCTGAGCGGCGCTCGGTCCGATGGAGACGACGACGATCTCGCTGGCCGCGCCCTTCTCTTTCAGGCGGACGGCTTCTTCCACGGCGATTTCGCAGAAGGGGTTCATCGACATCTTGACGTTTGCGAGGTCAACGCCGGAGTTGTCCGCCTTGACGCGAACCTTGACGTTGTAGTCGACCACTCGTTTGACAGCTACAAGAACCTTCATGGATTCCTCGTTACTCTCCGGTGAATAGGATTGTCGCCTGGGCCAGGCGGGGCTGGCGGGTGTCGGTTGGAAACCAACGGTCGGCGTTATACGGCGAGGGCAAAACCGCCCGTATCTTGACCGCAACACCTATTCCGGTCAATACATCGGGATGGGCGCGGGAACGGCCTCGAAACCGCGATGGTATCAGGCTTCAGGGGATTTCAAACAAACGTTTGTATTGGATCACCGGGAAGGTATGCATATAATGCCCCACCCGGGTCTGATAAAGCCTAGCTCTGCCAATCATAAAAGTACCGATGAGCCTTGAGTAGGAGATTGTCTGTGGAACGCGAGTTTATGGAATTCGACGTCGTCATCGTCGGCGCCGGCCCCTCCGGCCTGTCCGCCGCGTGCCGACTGAAGCAGAAAGCCGCCGAGGCTGGTCAGGAAATCAGTGTCTGTGTGGTGGAAAAAGGCTCCGAGGTCGGTGCCCACATCCTGTCCGGCGCCGTCTTCGAACCGCGTGCCCTGAACGAATTGTTCCCCGACTGGAAAGAACTCGGCGCGCCGCTGAACACGCCGGTCAAGCGCGACGACATCTACCTGCTGCGCAACGCCGAGCACGCGTCCAAGGTGCCCAACTTCTTCGTGCCCAAGCCGATGCATAACGAGGGCAACTACATCATCTCCCTCGGCAACCTGTGCCGCTGGCTGGCGCAGCAGGCCGAGAGCCTCGGGGTCGAAATCTACCCCGGGTTCGCCGCCCAGGAAGCCCTGATCGACGAGAACGGCGTGGTGCGCGGGATCGTCACCGGCGACCTCGGCGTCGACCATAACGGCAACCCGAAAGAAGGCGTGTACACCCCCGGCATGGAACTGCGTGGCAAGTACACCCTGTTCGCCGAAGGCTGCCGCGGCCACATCGGCAAGCAGCTGGGCAAGCGCTACGACCTGGCAGCCGATGCCGATCCCCAGCACTACGGCATCGGCCTCAAGGAACTGTGGGAAATCGACCCAGCCAAGCACGAGCAGGGCCTGGTGATCCACACCTCCGGCTGGCCGCTGGACAAGGAGAACCCGGGTGGCTCGTTCCTCTATCACCTGGAAGACAACCAGGTAGTAGTGGGCCTGATCGTCGACCTCGCCTACAGCAACCCGCACCTCTCCCCCTTCGACGAGTTCCAGCGCTACAAGCACCACCCGGTGATCAAGCAGTACCTGGAAGGCGGCAAGCGCATTTCCTACGGCGCCCGCGCCCTGGTCAAGGGTGGCTTCAACTCCCTGCCGAAGATGGTCTTCCCCGGCGGCGCGCTGATCGGCTGCGACCTCGGCACCCTGAACGCGGCCAAGATCAAGGGCAGCCACACTGCAATGAAGTCCGGCATGCTGGCGGCGGAGGCCATCGCTCAGGCATTGGCTGAGGGCCGCGAAGGCGATGAGCTGAACCACTACGTGGATGGCTTCAAGGCCAGCTGGCTGTACGAGGAGCTGTACCAGAACCGCAACTTCGGCCCGGCGATGCACAAGTTCGGCCCGCTGCTCGGCCCTGCCTTCAGCTTCGTCGAGTACAACCTGCTGGGCAGCAAGCTGCCGTTCACGTTGCACGACACGCGGATGGACCACGCCAGCCTGAAGAAGGCCTCGGAAGCGCCGAAGATCAATTACCCGAAGCCGGACGGCAAGCTCAGCTTCGACAAGCTCAGCTCGGTGTTCCTCTCCAACACCAACCACGAAGAAGACCAGCCTTGTCACCTCAAGCTCACCGACCCGAGCATCCCCATCGCCCAGAACCTGCCGCTGTATGACGAGCCGGCCCAGCGTTACTGCCCGGCGGGTGTATACGAGGTGGTGAGCAACGACGACGGCAGCAAGCGCTTCCAGATCAACGCCCAGAACTGCGTCCACTGCAAGACCTGCGACATCAAGGACCCGGCGCAGAACATCACCTGGACGGCGCCCGAAGGCACCGGCGGTCCGAACTACCCCAATATGTAAGCGACGTGAAAAAGGCTCCTTCGGGAGCCTTTCTTCTTTCTAGGTTCTGTACGAAAAGTCGTCGAGCGAAGGTCAGGCAAGGCAAAAACAGGCGAAGAAGCGGCGTTTACGTGCTGTAAATGAGCAGTCTGAGTCTGTTTTTAACGCAGCATCACTGAGCGCAGGCACTTTTCGTACAGAACCTAGTCCTGGGGACCGATGGGATAGAACGCACCCCCGCTCCAGACGCCGAGCCACGTCTGTCCGTCGATGTCCCGAGGCACTGCCAGTTCCACCAACTGGTAGAAGACGTTGCGATGGATCAGCGCCTCGAGGTTCGCCCGCACGTTGACATAGGGCGACGGCTCCTGGCTCACAGGGTCCAGCTCAAACCGCAACGGATGCTCGGGGCCGGCCACCACGTCGTCATCCACCTGGGTGGTGAAGTGCAGCACTTGGGACTCGCCCTCTCCCTCGACCCGCAGGGAAACGACCACGAACGGTGCATCGTCTACCCGGATGCCGACCTTCTCTACCGGCGTGACCAGGAAATAGGCGTCGCCATCGCAGCGGAGGATTCCGGAGAACAGGCGCACCATGGGCTTGCGTCCGATCGGCGTGCCCAGGTAGTACCAGGTGCCGTCGCGGGCGATGCGCATGTCGATATCGCCGCAGAACGGCGGGTTCCACAGATGGACCGGCGGCGCGCCTTTCTTGTCCTTGGGCAGATGGGCCAGCAGGTCATCGGGTCTGGCGTCACGGCTCATGCAGGGTCCTCAGTCGGTAAGGCCAAGCAGGTGCCGCGCATACTCCTGCAACGGCGCACCGATGAGATCTTCGGGCTTGGCATCATAGAACGTCAGGAAACCGCCGCGGCTGCGGATTCTCGCGGTATCCACCAGGTAGCGGGTTCCGGTTTCGATAAGCATTAGTTGGATCACGCTGCGGTCGGTTCCCAAGCGATCCACGGCTTCCTCGTCCGCCCACTCGTCCTCGTTGCCGATGCGGTCATCCGCGTAGGCGAAGCGGGAATAGAGCAGGTAGTGCGCGCCTACCGCGCGCGCCTGGGACATGGCCTCTTCCAGGCCGACCGGCCCACTGGCCCGGCGCACCAGGGGAAAGTATTCGACGAAGCCCTTGAAGGCTTCCTCGGCCACCACGTTGGGCCGCGGATAGGCCTTGCCGGGCGGGACGAAGTGGCCCTGGGCGATATAAATGAAGGAATCGGCCTGCAGGCGCCAGTTGCTGGCGCGGTAGGTGCTGCTGTGATCCAGGAAACCGGCGTCGCTGAGCTGGTAGCGGGTACCCTCGGCGAGATCGCTGACCTTCATGCAGCCTACCAGGCCCACGATGGCCAGCGACAGGATGAGTGCTCGGATCACGGGACCTCCCACGGAATGACGGAAAAACGACGCGTGCCGGGTCATTGCAGCTTCCGCGCCAGCGGGACGCATTTGCTAGCCGCCGATGATCTTCATTACCGTCGCGCCCCCTGAAAAGGCCAGATCCTGCTTGTCGCCCAGCGCCTTCACCAGCAGCCGTTGCAGGGCCGGCAGCGCCTGGTGGCGAGGCTTGTCCAGGAGATCGCCGATGTAATGACGGTTGCCCGACGACAGGCAGCCGTGCAACCAACCGGTGGACGACAGCCGCAGCCGGGAACAGGTCCGGCAGAACGGCACGCTTTCGTTGGCGATGATGCCGAAGTGGCCACGACCCGGGATCTCGTAACGAAGGGCCGTGGCATCCAGCGGGGCCTCGGCCTGGACGAAGGGATGATGGTCGCCGATCAGCGCCAGCAGGTCGCCCAGGCTGACGAATTGCTGCTGGAAATCGGTGCCTGCCCGGGCGAGGTGACCCATGCGCATCAGCTCGATGAAGCGCAGCTCGTAGCCCCGCGCCAGGCAGTAGTCCAGCAGCGGCAGTACCTGGTCGAGGTTCTCCTGGCGCAGCGGCACCATGTTCAGCTTGATGCGAAAGCCAGCCGCCCGAGCCGCGTCGAGGCCCGCCAGCACGGTGTCCAGGTCGCCGCCCCGGGCGATGCGGCGGAAGGCGTCGGGATCGAGGGTATCCAGGGAGACGTTCAGCCGACGGATGCCGGCGGCCTGGAGCGCCGGCAGCTTGCGCGCCAGCAGCTGGCCGTTGGTGGTGAGGCCGATGTCCTCCAGGGGTAGCCGGCCGATCGCCTCGAGGAAAGGTTCCAGGCGTGGACTCACCAGCGGCTCGCCCCCGGTGATCCGCAGGCGCTCGATGCCCGCGGCCTCCACCAGGTACGCCACCGCGCGGGCCATGGCGTCCGCGGACAATTCGTCCTGGGCCGCCACCAGGCGCTTGCCGTTGGGTACGCAGTAGGTGCAGGCATAGTTGCAGGCGGCGGTCAGGCTGATCCGCAGGTTGCGGAATCGCCGCCCCTGGCGATCAACGATCATGGGAAGCTCCGTCGGGACAGAGACGGAGTATATAGGCCGGCGATGCGCAGCGCCCAGGCGCACCACCGGTTCGCGACACCAGCGGTCAGTTGCCCGGGGCGTCGCCGTCGCGCTTGCGCTTATTGCCCATGCGCACGCCAATGTCCATGAGGAACTGGAAGAACCCTTCCTGATCCTCCAGCACGTTGCTCCAGAACGGCGAGTGGTAGAGCGCCACCGCGCCATGCACCAGCGCCCAGGCCGCGCAGTAGTGAAAGTACGGAGGTACGTCTTCCAGCTTGCCTTCGGAGATCCGCCCTTCGATCAACTGGGTCAGGCGCTCGAAGTTGGAGGCGCGGATCTTGTGCAACTGGTCCACCAGTTCCGGCACCTGGTTGCCCTTCACCACCTTCTCTTCCAGGCGGTCGAACAGGCGGTAGCGCTGGGGATCGCGCATGCGGAACTCGAAATACGCCCGGGACAGGGCTTCCTTGTCGCGATCGACGTCCGACGAGTGCAGCAGCGCATTCAGGTCCCGCTCGTAGTCGAGCATCAGCCGCAGGTACACCTCTGCCTTCGACTTGAAGTGCTTGTAGATCGTGCCTTTGCCGATCCCCACCGCGTCGGCGATCATCTCAACGGTTACGCTGTCCTCGCCCTGCTCCAGGAACAGCTTGAGCGCGGTATCGAGGATTTCCTGCTCGCGGCGACGAAACTCACGGACCTTACGGGGTTCTTTCTGCATAGAAGGAGTACGGGGTCGAAAATCAAGCCGCGTATTATGCCAAACCAGCGATAAATTGCACGGATCATCCGATTATGAGCCCGCTGAGCGACGAATTTCCCCAAGACACGGGGCTGTGTTACCTCAATCACGCGGCGGTGGCGCCCTGGCCACGGCGTACCGCACGGGCCGTGGCCGCCTTCGCCGAGCAGAACGTCCAGCACGGCGCCCGCGATTACCCGGACTGGTTGCGCATCGAGCAACGCCTGAGGGAACGCCTGGGCCGCCTGCTGAACGCCCCGGACAGCGCCGACCTGGCGCTGGTCAAGAACACCTCGGAAGCCTTGTCCTTCGTGGCCTTCGGCCTGGACTGGAAGCCGGGCGACCAGGTGGTGATCAGCGACCAGGAATTCCCTTCCAACCGGGTGGTGTGGGAAGCCCTGCGGCCCCTGGGGGTCGAGGTGATCCCAGTGAGCCTCGACAACGAAAACCCAGAGGCAGGCCTGCTGCACGCCTGCGGGCCGCGTACCCGGTTGCTGGCCATCAGCGCGGTGCAGTACGCCAGCGGCTTGCGGCTCGACCTGGAGCGCCTGGGGGCGGGCTGTCGCACCCGTGGCGTGCTTTTCTGCGTGGACGCCATCCAGCACCTGGGCGCCCTGCCCTTCGATGTCCAGCGCTATGACTGCGCATTCGCCATGGCCGATGGGCACAAGTGGATGCTCGGCCCCGAAGGGCTCGGGGTCTTCTACTGCCGCGCCGACCTGCGTGAACAGCTGACCCTCCACGAGTACGGCTGGCACATGCTGGAGCATGCCGGCGACTACACCCGGCCCGACTGGCAACCCGCCGCCACGGCCCGGCGATTCGAATGCGGCAGCCCCAACATGCTCGGCGCGGTGGCTCTGGATGCCAGCCTGTCGCTGCTGGAGGAAACCGGCCTGCCCACGGTGGCCGGGCAGTTGGAGAATCGCGTGGACTGGTTGCTGGAGGCCTTGGGATCGCTGCCAGGCATACGCCTGCACAGCCCCACTTCGCCCACTCGCCGAGCGGGCATCGTCACGTTCGACCTGGAGGGTGTGGACACCGGGAGGCTGTTCGAGCAGTTGAAAGACCGGCAGGTGGTGTGCGCCCAGCGCGGCGGCGGGATTCGCCTATCGCCCCATTTCTATACGCCGGACAGCGTCCTGGAAAATACCCTGGGCCACATTCGCCAGCTGGCGGGTCGCTGATCCGGAGTCGGCCCGCAGTTCCTCGCGAAAGGCGCACTTGGCTCCAAAGCGTGAGCGACGCGAACGCCGGCGGATCAGCCTTGGGCCAGCGGGAACAGCCGATAGAAATTGGCCGTGGTGGTGGCGGCCAGTTCCTCGTAGGACACGCCACGCTGGGCGGCGAGGAATTCCGCCACCTCGCGGACGTACTGCGGCAGGTTGGGCTTGCCGCGGTGCGGAACGGGCGCCAGGTAAGGAGAATCGGTCTCCACCAGCAGCCGATCGGCCGGCACCTGGCGCGCCACCTCTCGCAGGGCGTCCGCATTGCGGAACGTCACGATGCCGGACAGGGAGATGTAGAACCCCAGGTCAAGGGCGGCCTTGGCCATTTCCCAGTCCTCGGTGAAACAGTGCAGCACCCCCGCCTGGGGCAAGTCGGCCTCGCGCAGCAGCGCCAGAGTGTCGGCACGGGCTTCGCGGGTGTGCACGATCACCGGCTTGCCGGTCACCCGCGCCGCCTGCAGGTGCAGGCGAAACGCCTCCTGCTGGCGCACCGCGGCGTCGGGCTCGTAGTGATAGTCCAGGCCAGTCTCGCCGATGGCCACCACCCGCGGGTGGTCCAGCTCGTTCAGCAACCAGTCCAGCGCCAGGTCATGCCCGGGCTCCAGGTCCAGCGGATGTACCCCGACGGAGCAGTGAACGTCGGCATGGGTGTCCGCCAGCGCCTTGACTGCCGCAGCATTGTCGGCACTGACACCGATGCAGAGGAAATGCCCCACGCCCCGGGCACGGGCCGCGTCGAGCGCCGCCTCCAGCGAACCGCCATGGCTGGCGAGGTCGAGGCGATCGAGGTGGCAATGGGAATCGACCAGCATGGCGTGTCTCGTCTGGCGGTACCGGGCGGAGGCGCCCGGTGGATCACATGGTATGGGTGGGG
Organism: Pseudomonas mangiferae; assembly: GCF_007109405.1. Classification (GTDB taxonomy): domain Bacteria; phylum Pseudomonadota; class Gammaproteobacteria; order Pseudomonadales; family Pseudomonadaceae; genus Pseudomonas_T; species Pseudomonas_T mangiferae. Next base: position 178,653 of record NZ_VJOY01000006.1, on the reverse strand, counting down.
CGATCGGACTTCAGCGCACCGGCCAGATAGGTCTCGATCTTGTTGCGCGCGCTGGCGTCGCCATCGTTGAACTGGACGCCAATGCCGGCCGCCCGGTTGCCCTGGGCGCCCTTGGGGGTGATCCACACCACCTTGCCAGCCACCGGGATCTTCTCCGGCTCATCCATCAAGTTGAGCAACATGAAGACCTCGTCGCCCAGCTTGTAGCTCTTGTTGGTGGGGATGAACAGTCCGCCGTTCTTCACGAACGGCATGTAGGCGGCATAGAGCACGGACTTGTCCTTGATGGTCAGGGACAGAATTCCGTTACGCGGACCCAAGTTCGGGGGGAGGCTCATGCGGCTTTCCTGGCTGGCTCTCGATGGGGCGGATTCTAGCCCGGTCCCGGCAGGCTTGCCCACTGCACCAGCAGGGCTTCGAGAAGCAGGACACGGTTGAGGTTGGCCTTGCCGAGGATCTTCTGGCGTTGCAGCAGCAGCCAGTCCTGGATTGCCAGGATGCGTTCCGGCCGGCTCTTGTCCGCCAGGTACTGCACCACCTTGCGCATGTCGGCCAGCCCCAGCTGCGTCTCGTCGCCGGTCAGCCGGTAGCGCAGCAGCGCCTGGGCCCAGTCGCAGAACCAGTCGAACAGCAGCAGCAGCGGGACGGCATTCCAGCCCTCGGCCAGCTGGCTCGGGGTAGCCTGCTGCTTCAGCAGTTTCTTCACGTCCTCCACCACCTTCGCCCGCTGCGCCTGGACGCCCTGCTCCTGCAGGCGCAGCGCCGTCAACGGCGAGCCACCCGCGAGAGCCAGCAGCGTCTCGCGCTCGTCGGGCGATGCCTGGGGCAAAGCGCGCGCCAGCCAGTCGAGACTGGCCGCGCGATCCGGCCGTGGGCAGGCCTGCTGCATGCAGCGGCTGCGAATGGTCGGCAGCAACCGGCTGGGCTGGTGGCTGACCAGCAGCATCACCGTGTCCCCGGACGGCTCCTCCAGGCTCTTGAGCAAGGCATTGGCGGCATTCAGGTTCATGGCCTCGGCGGGCTCCAGCAGCAGCACCTTGCGCCCACCCAGTTGGGCCGTCTGCACCACGAATTCCACCAGTTCGCGGACCTGGTCCACCTTGATGGGCTTGTCCGCTTCTTCCGGCTCCAGCAGGAAGTGATCGGGATGGGTACCCGCGGCCAGCAGCTGGCATCCCTTGCATTGGCCGCAGGCCTCGTTCCCCTCGGGACGCTGGCACAGCAACCGGGCCATCAAGCGGTCGGCCAGGGCACGTTTGCCGATTCCCGCCGGGCCATGGAGCAGGTAGGCATGGGCATGACGGCTGCGCCTGGCGAGCTGCTGCCAGAGGGAGGCCTGCCAGGGATAATGTTCAGCCACGGCAGCCCTCCAGCAGGTCCGGCAGCAACGCATCGAGGGCGGCCTGCACCTGATCCAGGGGCTGGGCGGCGTCCAGGATTCGGTAACGACCCGGCTCGGCGGCGGCCCGCTGCAAGTAGGTGCGGCGAACCGCCTCGAAGAATGTCGCCGCCTCTTGCTCGAACCGATCCAGACGCCCGCGGGCCGCGGCCCGGCTCAGGCCGATTTCCACCGGCAGGTCGAACACCAGGGTCAGGTCGGGACGCAGGTCGGCCTGGACGAACGTTTCCAGCTGGGCGATGCGCGCCCTGTCCAGGCCGCGCCCCCCGCCCTGGTAGGCGTAGGTGGCATCGGTGAAGCGGTCGCAAAGGACCACCGCGCCCCGCGCCAGGGCCGGGCGGATGACCTGGGCGAGATGCTGGGCGCGGGCGGCGAAGACCAGCAGCAGTTCGGTATCGGCCGCCATGGTTTCGTCGGAGGGTGCCAGTAACAGTTCGCGGACCCGCTCCGCCAGCGGCGTACCGCCGGGCTCGCGGGTCAGTACGCAATCCACGCCATGGGTGCGCAGACGCTCCGCCAGGTAGTCGCGGTTGGTGCTCTTGCCAGCGCCTTCGGGGCCTTCCAGGGTGATGAACAGGCCGCTCACTGGGCGCTCCTCGGGTCGGATTCGGGGATGGGCGACGAGGGTTCCGTCGGCGCGCCGTCTTTGGACCGGGGCAGCGGTTCCGGGCTGGACCGGTAGTCGGCACGGCGCTTGAGCTGGTAGTCGCGCACCGCCTGGTTGTGGGCATCCAGGCTGTCGGAAAAGGCATGGCTGCCATCGCCGCGGGCGACGAAATACAGGCTGCTGCCCGCGTCGGGGTGCAGCGCGGCATGGATCGCATCGCGGCTGACCATGGCGATGGGCGTCGGCGGCAATCCGGCGATGACGTAGGTGTTGTAGGAGGTGGGCTCGCGCAGGTGAGCGCGGGTGAGCTTGCCGTTGTAGCGCTCACCCAGGCCATAGATCACCGTGGGGTCGGTCTGCAACAGCATGCCGCGCTGCAGGCGACGCACGAAGACACCGGCGATCTGCTGACGCTCGGCGGGCATGCCGGTTTCCTTCTCTACCAGGGACGCCATGATCAGCGCGTCGTAGGCATCGCGGTACGGCAGACTGTCCGCCCGCGCCTGCCATTCCTCGTCCAGCACCTTGTCCAGGCGCTGGCGCGCCTGCTTGAGCAGGTCGACGTCGCGGGTGCCACGGACGAAATTGTAGGTATCGGGGTAGAAACGCCCTTCCGGGTGCACACCTGGCTGGCCCAGGCGCGCCATCGCCTCGTCATCGGTCAGACCCGACAGGGTCTGCTCCAGCTTGGCCTGCTTCGCCAGGGCCGCCCGCACCTGGCGGAAGGTCCAGCCGTCCACCAGGGTCACGGCGTACTGGACGACGTCTCCGCGTCGCCACAGATCGAGAAGGCCGGACGCTTGCATACCGGGGGTCAGGCGGTATTCGCCGCTGTGCAACGCCTGGCCAGCCAGGTTGAAGCGCCAGTACAGGCGCAGCAGAAAGGCGTCGTGCAGGACGCCCTCCTCTTCCAGGCGGTTGAGAATTCCCCCGGGGGTCGAGCCGGCGGGTACCTCGATCAGGCGTTCCTGCTCGACCGCCAGCGGCTGCTGCAGTGCCTGGCGCTGCCACCACCCACCGGCCGCCACGGCCAGCCCGGCGAGGACCAGCAGCACTTCCACCAGCGCCAGAAATTTGCGTATCACCACGTCAGCCGTCCACCCGATCCCGGACAATGGCCTGCAGTTTACGGGTCAGCGGGCCGACCGGCCAATGATGTCCATCGAGCGCCCGTACCGGCCAGATGCCGTATTGGCTGTTGCAGAGGAAGACTTCGTCGGCCCGCAGCAGCTCGTCGTAGGCGATGTCGCAGACCTGCACCGGCCATCCGAGGCCTTCCGCCTGGTGCAGCAGCTCCGCCCGCATCACCCCGGCGACGCCGCAACGCGACAGGTCGGCGGTCATCAAGACCTCGTCCCGCACCAGGAACAGATTGCTGTAGACGCCCTCGATCACTCGCCCGCTGCAATCACGCATCAGGCCCTCCACTTCCTCCCCTTGCCACTCGTTGCGGGCGAGGACCTGCTCCAGGCGGTTGAGGTGCTTGAGGCCGGCGAGCGCAGGCTGCTCGGCAAGGCGGGTGCGGCAAGGGAATAGCGCGACGCCTTCCTGGGTATGGCCCGCCGGATAAGCGGCAGCGGCGCTACCCTGCAGGATGCGCACCGGCCGCGCGGGCCGGGGCGCGGCATAGCCCCGCTGCCCCTCGCCCCGGGTCACGATCAGCTTGGCTACGCCGTGGCCCAGGACCGCCGAGAAGGCACGGATTTCTCGTGCGACCTCGTCGCTGTCCAGGGGAATGGCCAGGCGCCGACAACCGCCCTCGAGCCGCGCCAGGTGCCGTGCCAGCAGGCGCGGCTCCGCGTTACGCACGGCGATGGTCTCGAACAGGCCATCGCCGTAGGTCAGCCCGCGATCGTTCAAGGACAGGCCGGTCGCCTGCAGGCCGTCGACCCAGGCGAGCATCAGCCGGCGAACCGGCGGAACACCAGCGACCCGTTGGTCCCTCCGAAGCCAAACGAGTTGGACAGCACCACGTCGATGGGCATCGACTTGGCCTGGTGCGGCACGAAGTCCAGATCGCAGCCGTCGTCCGGCTCGAACAGGTTGATGGTGGGCGGCGCCACCTGATCGCGGATCGCCAGGATGCTGAAGATCGCTTCCACTGCGCCGGCCGCACCCAGCAGGTGACCGGTCATGGACTTGGTCGAGCTGACCGACAGCCGATAGGCATGATCGCCGAAGACGCTCTTCAACGCGGCCACTTCAGCCAAATCGCCGGCCTGGGTGGACGTGCCATGGGCGTTCACGTAGTGGACCTGGTCGGCGTTCAGGCCGGCGTCGCGCAGCGCGTTGCGCATGCACTGGGCCGCACCGGCACCGTCTTCCGGCGGTGAGGTCATGTGGAAGGCGTCGCCACTCATGCCGAAGCCGATCAGCTCGGCATAGATGGTCGCGCCGCGGGCCCGGGCATGCTCCAGTTCTTCCAGCACCAGCGCGCCAGCGCCGTCGGAAAGCACGAAGCCGTCGCGTTCCTTGTCCCAGGGCCGGCTGGCGCGCTGGGGATCGTCGTTTCGGGTGGACAGCGCGCGGGCCGCGCCGAAGCCGCCCAGACCCAGTCCACAAGCGGCCATTTCCGACCCGCCGGCGATCATCACGTCCGCCTCGTCGTAAGCGATGTTGCGCGCCGCCATGCCGATGCTATGGCTGCCAGTGGTACAGGCGGTGGCCAGGGCATAGTTCGGACCCTGGGCGCCCAGGTGAATCGACAGGAAGCCGGACACCATGTTGATGATGGAGCCGGGCACGAAGAACGGCGAGATACGCCGCGGCCCCTGCTCGATCAGCGCACGGCAGTTGTTCTCGATGTTGGTCAGGCCACCGATGCCCGACCCCATCACCACGCCGACGCGTTCGCGGTTGGCATCGGTGATTTCCAGTCCGGAATCCCGAACCGCCTGGAAGCTGGCAGCGAGCCCGTACTGGATGAACAGGTCCAGCTTGCGGGCTTCCTTGAGCGAGAGGTATTGCTCGACATCGAACCCCTTCACCGAGCCCCCGAAGCGGGTGGCATAGGCGGAAAGGTCCATGTGCTCGATCGGAGCGATGCCACTGCGACCGGCGAGAATCCCCTGCCAGCTGCTCGATACATCGGTACCCAGCGGCGACAACATCCCCAAACCGGTGACCACGACGCGTCTACGCGACACAGCGATCTCCTTCATTCCTCAAAAAGCGTTTACGGTATCCATCATCCGTTCGGCTACGCGCGCTGCGCGAATGACGAACGTGGGCGCGACGGACAGGGTGCCGTCGCCTGCCCGCCCTGGCCCGGACGAGACGATGAGCGCTCGGGGGACGATGAACAGGCCCATTAAAGAAAAACCGCACGGCTCATGGGAGTCGTGCGGTTTTTGCGCGTCGGAAAGCGACGATTACAACTTATTGCGCGTGCGCGTTGATGTAATCGATGGCTTCCTGAACGGTGGTGATCTTCTCTGCTTGCTCGTCCGGGATCTCGGTCTCGAATTCCTCTTCCAGGGCCATCACCAGCTCAACGGTGTCAAGCGAATCGGCACCCAGATCCTCGACGAAGGAAGCGCTGTTGGTGACTTCTTCTTCCTTGACGCCCAGTTGTTCAGCGACGATTTTCTTGACGCGCTCTTCGATGGTGCTCATACCTTGTTTTCACTCCTATGGAAAATCCGTGCAGCTGGGCTGCAGTGTATAGAAAGGGATTTCTGCATTTCAAGCTGAACGGCACCCACGAGGGAAGCCTCTCGCCGCCATCCGAACCCCGTTGCACGTTCTCAACCGATCAGATAGCCCTTGAGACAGCCCCCCGCAGGGATTCGTCACATTCAGCTCATGTACATACCGCCGTTCACAGGGATAGTAGCCCCTGTGACGTAGGCTGCGCCATCCGAAGCGAGAAACGCCACGACCCGGGCGATCTCCTCGGCCTGGCCGAGACGACCCAGCGGGATCTGGGTGAGCAGCGCGTCGCGCTGGGCTTCGGGCAGTTCGCGGGTCATGTCGGTGTCGATGAAACCCGGCGCCACGGCGTTCACGGTGATCGCCCGAGAGCCCACTTCGCGGGCCAGCGCCCGGCTGAACCCTTCAAGACCGGCCTTGGCGGCCGCGTAGTTGGCCTGACCGGCATTGCCCATGGCCCCGACCACGGAGCCGATGTTGACGATGCGACCCCAGCGCGCCTTGGTCATGCCCCGCAGGACCGCCTTGGACAGCCGATACAGGCTGTTCAGGTTGGTGTCGATGACATCGAACCACTCATCGTCCTTCATCCGCAGCATCAGATTGTCGCGGGTGATGCCGGCGTTATTGACTAGGATGGCTGGCGAGCCGTGGCGCTGCTGAACCTGCTCCAGAACCGCGGCCACGGACTCATCGCTGCAGACATCGAGCATCAGCCCGCTGCCCTGGATTCCGTTCGCCTGGAGCGTCTCGGCGATGCGTGCCGCGCCACCTTCCGAGGTGGCCGTACCGATGACGATGGCGCCCTGGCGCCCGAGTTCCAGCGCGATGGCCTGGCCGATGCCGCGGCTGGCGCCAGTGACCAGCGCCACCTTATCTTGCAGGGACATGGAATTCTCCTTGTTCAGGCCAGCGCCGCACGGGCGGCGGCGAAGGCGTCGGGGGTATCGAGATTGAAGAGGCCGATGCCTTTCACGCAGCGCTTGTTGAGACCACTCAGCACCTTGCCGGGACCGCACTCCACCACCTGGGTCGCGCCCAGTTCGGAAAGCCGGACCACGCTCTCGGTCCAGCGTACCGGGCTGTAGAGCTGGGCCAGCAGGTTGCGCTGCAACTCCGCTACGTCACTCACCGCCTGGGCACTCACGTTCTGCACCAACGGGATGTTCGGCGCTTGCCAGTCCACACGCTCCAGCGCTTCGGCGAAGCGCTCGGCCGCCGGGCGCATCAGTGCGCAATGGGACGGAACGCTCACCGGCAGCGGCATGGCGCGACGGGCGCCGCGGGCATTGCAGGCCTCGATGGCGCGAGTCACCGCTGCCGCGCTACCAGCGATCACCACCTGACCCGGGGCATTGAAGTTGACTGCGCTGACTACTTCGCCCTGCTCCGCTTCGGCGCAGGCAGCCAGTACGTCCGCATCCTCGAGGCCGAGGATCGCTGCCATGCCGCCCTGCCCGGCCGGCACGGCTTCCTGCATCAGTTGCCCGCGGCGCTCGACCAGCTTCACCGCGGTAGCGAAAGGCACGCTGCCCGCGGCCACCAGCGCGGAATATTCACCCAGGCTGTGGCCGGCGACATAGGCCGGCTGCGCACCGCCCTCGGCTTGCCAGAGACGCCACAGTGCGATGGACGCCGCCAGGATCGCCGGCTGGGTCTTGTCAGTCTGGTTCAGGCGCTCTTCGGGCCCCTGCTGGATCAGGGCCCAGAGGTCGTAACCGAGGGCGTCCGAGGCTTCACCGAAGGTGTCCAGGATGCCGGGGTACTGGGCTGCTTGCTCGGCCAGCATGCCGAGGGATTGCGAGCCCTGGCCGGGGAAGACGAATGCGAGGGATGCGGACATGAGGGTTCCCTTATCCAGTCGATCGGGAGAAACGGCGCCTGGTGGCCAGGCGTCGAACTGAATGCTTGGATGGCCGGCTACGACCGATGGTCACATCTGCCGCAGCAGAACCTCGAGCCGCCCGCTCAGGCGCCGAGGCAGGTCTTCGCTGACTTCGGCATAGGCCCGCTGGATCGCGCTCTGCCAGCCTTCGCGGCCTGCCGACCCGTGGCTCTTCACCACGATCCCCTGCAGACCGAGGAAACTGGCGCCATTGTGGCGGGCAGGCGCAATCTCCTGACTGAAACGGCGCAGAACGGGCAGTGCCAGCACGCCAGCCAGGCGGGTGATCGGGTTTCGGGCAAAAGCGGTCTCGATCCGCGAGGAAACCATGGTGACCAGCCCCTCGCTGGCCTTGAGCAGGACATTGCCCACGAAGCCGTCGCACACCACCACGTCAGCATCGCCGCGGTAGACGCCATCCCCCTCGACGAAGCCCACGTAGTTCAAGCCAAGCGCCTGCTGCAAGAGCGCTGCCGCCTGCTTCACCACTTGGTTACCCTTGATTTCCTCGGTCCCCACGTTGAGCAACGCGACCCGCGGCGACTCGGTTCCCAGCGCCTCGGCGGCTACGGCACCCATCACGGCAAACTGGTAAAGGTGCTCGGCAGTGCAATCGACGTTGGCCCCCAGGTCCAACAGGTGGCACGGCCCCCGGGAGGTGGGCACGGCCCGCACCATGGCCGGTCGATCGACACCCGGCAGGGTCTTCAGGATATGCCGGGACAAGGCCATCAACGCCCCGGTGTTACCCGCACTGACACACGCCTGGGCGACACCCTGGCGGACCAGGTCGAGGGCGATACGCATGGATGCATCGGGCTTGCCGCGGAGCACCTGGGCCGGCCGATCGTCCATGGCGATCTGCTCGCTGGCATGCTGGACATGCAGCCGCGAACGGTCGAATGCGATCTTCTCGCAGGCGATAAGGGATTCGAGGAGGGGAGCCTGACCCACGAGGATCAGTTGGAGCGAGGGGATTTCAGCCAGGCAGGAGAGGCTGGCGGGGACAATGCAACGGGGACCGAAGTCCCCGCCCATTGCGTCGATCGCGATGATCGGAGCGGACAAGATTACTCGTCGGCGCCCTTGTCGATCACCTTGCGACCCCGGTAGAAACCGTCCGGGGAAACATGGTGGCGCAGGTGCACTTCACCGGTGCTCTTTTCCACGGAGAGGGCGTTGCCCTCGAGAGCGTCGTGGGAGCGACGCATGTCGCGGGCAGAGCGGGATTTTTTGTTCTGCTGAACAGCCATAATCGATTAACTCCTAAACGTTTGGGTCACGCTTTAACTGCGCCAGTACGCTGAACGGGTTGGACCGCGGAACCTCGTCTTCGCTGGACTGCGGCTCGTCTTTAACCGCCGGCTGCTGGCAAACATCGGGATCATGGGTCGGGACGATGGGCAGAGCGAGCAATAGCTCGTCTTCGACCAGCGTCATCACATCCAGGGGGTCTTCGCCCACTTCGAGCACCTCGTAGCTCTTGGGGAGCGACTGGGTGTCCGCGCCTTCTTTCACGACCGCATACACGGTTTCGCTGTGAAGGGGCAGGCTGACCAACTCCAGGCAACGCTGGCAAACCATCTTGACCTCGGCGTCCAGCTCGCTGTGGATGACCACGGAGCGTCGTTCGTCGCGATCGAATAGCAGTTTTACCCGCACAGCGCCTGCGTCATCCGCGAGCGGATCGCACAGGCGCGCCAGGTTCGAAAGCGGCACCGAACCCTCGAGGGTGGCGCCACGATCGGCCAGCTTGCGCGGGTCAACGTGAGGTGGAATCGGCCCATTCAACATGGCGCGGTATTCTAGGGAGCACCCCTCCCCCTGTCAAAACAATTTCCACCCTGTCGGATACGCGGCTGACGCTTCTAGAATGAGCGCCCGATCTCGACGGAAATACCGTTATGCAACCGATCCTCCTCGCCTCCAGCTCGCCCTACCGCCGCGAACTGCTCCAGCGCCTGCGCCTCCCCTTCCAGTGGGATGCCCCGGAGATCGACGAGAGCCACCGACCCGGCGAAACGCCCGAGGCCCTGGTCAGGCGCCTGGCCCGGGAGAAAGCCATGGCGTTGGCGAGCCGGTACCCGCACTACCTGATCATCGGTTCGGACCAGGTCGCGGTGAACGGCGACCGGATCCTCGGCAAGCCCCACGACTTCGAACGCGCCCATGCCCAGCTGAAAGCAGCCAGCGGCGGCAGCGTGAGCTTCCTGACCGGGCTTGCGCTGTTCAACGGCGAGCGTGGCGACTGCCAGGTGGACTGCGTGCCGTTCACGGTCCATTTCCGAGCCTTGAGCGACGACGCCATCACCCGCTACCTGCACGCGGAAACGCCCTACGACTGCGCTGGCAGCTTCAAGGCCGAGGGGCTCGGCGTGAGCCTGTTCCGCGCCACCGAAGGCCCTGACGCCACCAGCCTGATCGGGCTGCCCCTGATCAGGCTGGTGGACATGCTTATAAAGGAAGGCGTGGCGATCCCCTAAGACTCAACGCAGCGAGGGCCCCTGGAAGCCCAGCCACAACGCTGCGTGCTCGGAGACACTGGCCCCCAGGCGCTTGGCGAACCGGTCGATGGGCGAGTCCTGAACGGTGTAGTCCACGATTTCCTTCTCGCCGATGACCTCACGGGCGACGTAGCTGGTGCTGCCCAGCTTGTCCACGAGCCCCAGCGCAACCGCCTGCTCGCCGGTCCAGATGAGGCCGGAGAAGAGTTCGGGATGGCCGTCCACCTTGAGTCGATCACCCCGCCCTTTCTTCACGCTATCGATGAACTGCTTGTGAGTGGTCTCCAGCACGCCCTGCCAGAAACGGGTCTCGTCTTCCTTCTGGGGCTGGAATGGATCGAGGAAGGCCTTGTGCTCGCCGGAGGTATAGACGCGCCGTTCCACACCGAGCTTGTTCATGGTCTCGACGAACCCGAAGCTGGCAGCGGTGACACCGATGGAGCCCACCAGGCTCGCCTTGTCCGCGTAGATCTCATCGGCGGCGCTGGCGATGTAGTAGGCACCGGAAGCCCCCAGGTCGGCGATCACCGCGTAGACCTTGATGTCTTTGTGCTCGCCCCGCAGCCGGCGAATCTCGTCATAGATGTAGCCCGACTGCACCGGGCTGCCACCCGGGCTGTTGATCCGCAGGATCACCCCTTTTGTTTTCGGGTCATCGAAGGCGGCGCGCAGGCTGCCGACGATATTGTCGGCGCTGGCGGCCTCCTTGTCGGCGATCATGCCGCGCACTTCCACCAGAGCCGTATGGCTCTCCGAGCGAGAGGCGCTTTTCTTCAGATCAAGCGCAGGCGTGAACAACGCCAGCATGATGAACAGGTATAGAAACGTCAGCACCTTGAAGAAGATGCCCCAGCGCCGGGAGCGGCGCTGTTCCTGCACGCTGGCCAGCAGCGCCTTTTCCAGCAGCCGCCAGCTCCGCTCGTCGGGGCTGCCCGCTGCCGGTGTCTTCCACTCATCCGCCATGCTCGTTCACCTCTGCAGGTTGCGTGATCGCACGCCCGGCCAGCCAGGCGCGCAGGTCATCGAAATACTGGATCGCCAGCCGCGGCGATTCCTCGCACAGCACCGTCAGGGGCTGCGCGCCATACCCCACCGCCACCGCGTCCATGCCGGCATGGCGAGCCATGCGCAGGTCGAACGGAGAATCGCCCACCATCAGCGCCCGCGCCGGTGGCACGTCGCAATGCATGAGTATCTCCTGCAGCATCAGCGGGTCTGGCTTGCTGGCCGTTTCATCGGCGCAACGGGTGACATCGAAATAATCCAGCCAGCCATGCGCCTGCAACACTCGCTGCAGGCCGCGGCGACTCTTGCCGGTGGCCACTGCGAGGCGGTAGCCCCGCCGGCGGAAATCATCCAGCGCATCCACCACGCCAGGAAAGAACGGCGAGGGCTCAGTTTCCAGGGACAGGTAGTGGTCGACATAACGCCCCCGGAAGCGCTCCAGCGCCACCAGGTCGAGTTCGGGATACAGGGAGAGGATCGCCTCGGGCAACCCCAGCCCGATGATGCCCTTGATCGCCATTTCGCTGCGATCTGGCAGACCGCAGCCGAGCGCCGCGACCCGCATGGCCTCGACGATGCGCCCGATGGAATCCACCAGCGTACCGTCCCAGTCGAAGATCAGCAGTTGGTAGTCAGGCTGCACCCAGGCGCTCCAGGGTGTCGGACCACAGGGCATCCACCGGCGCCTCCAGGCTCAGCGTGCTGCCGTCCGGCATGCCGATCCGCAAGGCATAGGCGTGGAGAAACAGACGCTTGCCGCCCAGCTCGCGGATTTCCCGGGAAAACTCTTCATCGCCGTACTTCGGATCGCCGGCGATGGCGTGGCCGGCGTGCTTGGCGTGGACCCGGATCTGGTGGGTGCGGCCGGTCACCGGGCTCGCCTCCACCAGGGTGGCGAACTCGCCGAAGCGGCGCAGCACACGAAACAGCGTCAGCGCCTCCTTGCCCTCCGGGTTGACCTCCACCATGCGCTCGCCGGAACGCAGGTTGTTCTTCAGCAAGGGAGCGCTGACCTGCTTCTTCGAGGTCGGCCAGCTGCCGCGCACCAGGGCTTGGTAGCGCTTATCCACCCCGTCGCCCCGCAGTGCCTCGTGCAGGTGCCGCAGCATGCTGCGCTTCTTGGCGATCATCAGCAGGCCGGAGGTGTCCCGATCGAGGCGATGCACCAGCTCCAGGTCCTTGGCGTCCGGCCGCAGCTGGCGGAAAGCCTCGATCACGCCGAAGCTCAAGCCGCTGCCTCCGTGCACAGCCAGGCCGGCCGGTTTGTTGATGACGATCAGCGCCTTGTCTTCATGGACGATGGCCGCCTCCAGGCGCTCCAGCAGCCCCTGGGCCAGCGGTGCCGGCTCGTCGCGCTCCGCCAGGCGCAGCGGCGGGACGCGTATGATGTCGCCCGCCTGCAGTTTGTAATCCGGCTTGATGCGCCCCTTGTTCACCCGCACCTCGCCCTTGCGCAGGATGCGGTAGATTAGGGTCTTGGGAGCACCCTTGAGCTGGGTGCGGAGGAAATTGTCGATGCGTTGGCCGGCGTATTCCGGCGCGACCTCAAGCAGTTGAACGGCCGAGGTCGAGGGGGCGGGAGTCGTCATCGCGACATCATAACAATTTTTTATTGAATTGAAGCACTTAATGATTGCTGCTATATTCGCAACGCCGCCAAAAGCGGCCAGGCCAGCGGATGCCTCACGTTGCATTCCGGCCACCTGCAATCATTGAGGACGTCAGGCCGTCCGACGCGACCTCCAGCGCATCGCCTGGAGCGCTCCGAAAACAAAGCCTTGAGCCATGACGCGTGATCTGCCCCAGGGTCGATTACGGTAAATGCAACCCGCTCCGGATTCTGCGAGCGGCACCCGATTTTCAAGGATTACGTGTAGGGTGGAGATGCACAGCCGTCGGACTGCGTAGCACAGGCTTTTACAGACGCTTCATTTCGTCCGCTGTCGTCGGCTGATTCCTCCTCCTGAACCAAGCGCTTTTGTTGCCACACCAGCGACCAGGAAACGCTGTCGCGTCGTCGGCCCTTCTGGCCGGCGATCGCTAGACCCAGAGGCGGCCCGACCGCCCCTGACGCGCGCCCGACACCAACCGTGAGAGTCGTGTGTGCCGAACGTCGTCTCCGGCAGCCCCGGAAACCATTTGGTATCACATGAAGAGAATGCTGATTAACGCGACTCAGCCCGAAGAGTTGCGTGTAGCACTGGTCGACGGCCAACGCCTGTACGACCTGGACATCGAATCCGGTGCCCGCGAGCAGAAGAAGGCCAACATCTATAAAGGCCGCATCACCCGCGTCGAGCCCAGCCTCGAAGCCGCCTTCGTCGACTTCGGCGCCGATCGCCACGGCTTCCTGCCGCTGAAGGAAATCTCCCGGGAATACTTCAAGAAGAACCCCGAAGGCCGGGTCAACATCAAGGAAGTCCTGAGCGAAGGCCAGGAAGTCATCGTCCAGGTCGAGAAGGAAGAACGTGGCAACAAGGGCGCAGCCCTGACCACCTTCATCAGCCTCGCCGGCCGTTACCTGGTCCTGATGCCCAACAACCCGCGCGCGGGGGGCATTTCTCGTCGCATCGAAGGCGAAGAGCGCAACGAACTGCGTGAAGCGCTGAACGGCCTGGACGCCCCGGCCGACATGGGCCTGATCGTCCGCACCGCCGGCCTGGGCCGCAGCAGCGAAGAGCTGCAGTGGGACCTGGACTACCTGCTCCAACTGTGGACCGCCGTCAAGGAAGCGTCCCAGGACCGTTCCGCTCCGTTCCTGATCTACCAGGAATCCAACGTCATCATCCGCGCCATCCGCGACTACCTGCGCCAGGACATCGGCGAAGTGCTGGTGGACAGCGTCGAGGCCCAGGAAGAAGCCCTGAGCTTCATCCGCCAGGTGATGCCGCAGTACCAGAACAAGATCAAGCTCTACCAGGACAGCGTTCCGCTGTTCAATCGCTTCCAGATCGAGAGCCAGATCGAGACCGCCTTCCAGCGCGAAGTGAAGCTGCCGTCCGGCGGCTCCATCGTCATCGACCCGACCGAGGCCCTGGTGTCCATCGACATCAACTCGGCGCGCGCCACCAAGGGTGGCGACATCGAAGAAACCGCCCTGCAGACCAACCTGGAAGCGGCCGAGGAAATCGCCCGCCAGCTGCGCCTGCGCGACATCGGCGGCCTGATCGTCATCGACTTCATCGACATGACCCCGGCGAAGAACCAGCGCGCCGTGGAAGAGAAAGTCCGTGAAGCCCTCGAGGCCGACCGCGCCCGCGTCCAGGTGGGCCGTATTTCCCGTTTCGGCCTGCTGGAGATGTCCCGCCAGCGCCTACGTCCGTCCCTGGGCGAGACCAGCGGCATCGTCTGCCCGCGTTGCAACGGCCAGGGCATCATCCGCGACGTGGAATCCCTGTCCCTGGCGATCCTGCGCCTGATCGAGGAAGAGGCCCTCAAGGACCGCACCGCGGAAGTCCGCGCACGCGTGCCCTTCCAGGTGGCCGCCTTCCTGCTCAACGAAAAGCGCAACGCCATCACCAAGATCGAGCTGCGCACCCGTGCGCGCATCTTCATCCTGCCCGACGACCATCTGGAAACCCCGCACTTCGAAGTCCAGCGCCTGCGCGACGACAGCCCGGAAGTGCTGGCCGGCCTCTCCAGCTACGAGATGGCCCACGAGGAGCATGAGGAAGTCCAGCCGGTCAGCGCGACCCGCACCCTGGTTCGCCAGGAAGCCGCGGTCAAGTCGGTGGCCCAGGACCGCCCTGCCCCGCCCGTACAGAGCGCCGAGGCACCAGCGGCCGCACCCGTCGCCCCGCCGGTACATCACCACGCCCAGCCGGCCCCGAGCCTGCTCAAGGGCCTGGTGAAGTCCCTGGTCGGGCTGTTCGCCGGCAAGGAAGAAGAAGTCCCGCCGGTTGCCGAGAAACCGGCTGCCGCCGAGCGCACGCCGCGCAGCGAAGAGCGTCGCAGCGGTCGCCAGCAGAACCGCCGCCGCGAAGGCGGCCGTGACGAGCGCAAGCCCCGCGAAGAGCGCGGTTCCCGCGAGGAGCGGCAATCCCGCGAGCCGCGCGAAGAACGCCAGCCACGCGAAGCCCGTGAGGCCCGCGAAGGCCAGGAGCCACGCCGCGAGCGCGCCGAGCGCCTGCCTCGCGAAGAGCGCGCCCCGCGTGAGGAGCGTCAGCCTCGCGAGGAACGCCAGGCCCGTGAACCGCGCGAGCCGCGTGAAGAACGCCAGCCTCGGGAAGAGCGCCAGCCGCGCGAGGAACGCGCCCCCCGCGAAGACCGTTCCGCCCGTGAACCGCGTGAAGAGCGCCCGGCCCGCGAGCCGCGTGAACCACGCGAGCCGCGCGAAGAACGTCAGCCCCGCGAAGCCGGCGAGCAGGCCGAAGGCCGTCGCGAGCGCAACGACCGCGAGCGTCCGCCGCGGGCAGAGCGTCCGCCGCGTGCCCCGCAGGCTACGATCAGCGACGAGGAAATGACCGACCAGGAAGAGTTGCTGGATGACGATTTCTCGGAAGGCAGCGATGACGAGCGTCCCCGTCGCCGCTCCCGTGGCCAGCGTCGTCGCAGCAACCGTCGCGAGCGTCAGCGTGAAGTCGGTGGCGAATTCCCGGAAACCGCCGAGGAAAGCGCCGGCACCGTCTTCGCCGCCACCGCAGCCAACGCTTTGAGCGACGTAGCCGCCGCCAGCGATACACAGCCCGCGACCGAGCCCCAGGCAGAGTCCGTCGCCCCGGTGACCGACGTAGCCGATGCGACCGACGCCGCCCCTGCCGAGGAAGCCCTCCAGCGCGTCCCGGATGCGGTGGAACCAGTAGAAGCGCCGCAGACTCTGGCCGAGGCCCCGGCACCCGCCGGTGCCGTGGAAGCCCAGGAGCCGGTTACCGCGGACGTGGCACTGGTGCCCGCTGATACCGCTGTCGCCGACGAAC
Source organism: Pseudomonas mangiferae (assembly GCF_007109405.1). Classification (GTDB taxonomy): domain Bacteria; phylum Pseudomonadota; class Gammaproteobacteria; order Pseudomonadales; family Pseudomonadaceae; genus Pseudomonas_T; species Pseudomonas_T mangiferae. The sequence continues at coordinate 162,686 of NZ_VJOY01000006.1, read as the reverse complement.
CCGCGCAAGCGGCTCCGGCCTCCGCGTCTGCCGGCGGCCGCGCGCCCAACGATCCGCGCGAAGTGCGTCGCCGTCAGCGGGAAGCCGAGCGCCTGGCTCGCGAGACCGAGACCGAGGCCCCGCAGGATGCGCCAGCGTCGAACATTCGTCCGGAAGCGGCCAGCGTGCCCTACGAGAGCGTATCGGCCGTGACCTTCACCGCCGACGAGCCGCGCGTCGAAACCGAGGCCCCCGCCCCGGTGGTGGCCGAAGTCGCCGAGGTCGAAACCCCGGCCGCACCGGCCAATGAACCGACCAAAGTGGAACGTCCGGCGATCCAGCCGGCCAATCCCGAGGAACCGGTCCTGCTGCCCCATCCGGACGCCGTGAGCGCCTTGGAGCAGGTAAAGGCGCAAACCGCCGCGCAGGACGATGCCGAGGCGGATGACGCCAAGGCGCGCGAGAAGAAGGCCGATGGTGCGGACGACACGTCGCACACTTGATTCGAGCCGAAGAAAAAAGGGCGCCTCCGGGCGCCCTTTTTTTGTCTGCGGTAATCCTCGGCTGGGAGTTCCGGTCGAGGCCTTTGCTCGCACATGGCCAGGCTTGGCATCTCGGCAAAGAAAAAGGCGCCCATGGCGCCTTCTTCGTTTCATCGCAATGCCGCGCGCGTGTCTGGCGCGAGCCTGCCTCGTTCAGAGCAGATTCGGCTCCATCTCCAGGGTCACGCCGAAGCGCGCCAGGATGTCGCCCTGGATACGCCGGGCGAGAGCCAGGATCTCGGCGCCACTGGCCGTACCATGGTTCACCAGCACCAAGGCCTGCTGCTGGTGGACACCGGCGTCCCCCTCACGAAACCCCTTCCAGCCGGCTCGCTCGATCAGCCAGCCGGCGGCCAGCTTCACTTGGCCATCGGCCAACGGATAGGCCACCAGATCGGTGTAACGCGCGCGAAGCGCGTTGGCGCTGTCGGCATCCACCACGGGGTTCTTGAAGAAACTGCCGGCATTGCCGAGTTGGGCGGGGTCGGGCAGCTTTTCCTGGCGGATGGCACACACCGCCCGGCTGACATCCACGGCGCTCGGAGTATCGATACCGCTCTCCGCCAGGCGCTGGCGTAGCGGGCCGTAGTCCAGGTGCGGGGGCGCCTGGCGGTCCAGGGCGAAGCGGACCCGGAGGATCACCCAGCGATCCGGCTCCTGCTTGAACAGGCTGTCGCGGTAACCGAAGGAGCAGGCCTCGCGGTCGAAAGTGACGAGTTCGCCGTTGCGCCGATCCAGGGCCGTCAGGCCGGCGAATACGTCCTTCAGCTCCACGCCGTAGGCACCGATGTTCTGCACCGGCGCGGCACCCACCGTGCCCGGAATCAGGCTGAGGTTTTCCAGGCCGGCGAAACCTCGCGCCAGGGTATCCAGCACGAAGGGATGCCAGGGCTCGCCGGCCTCCGCTTCCAGGATGGCGCGCCGGCCATCATCCTCCAGCACCCGCACGCCGCGGCTGGACATCTTCAGCACCAGGGCTTCGACGTCTCGGCTGAGCAGCAGGTTGCTGCCGCCGCCCAGCACCAGCAGCGGCAGGCGCCGCGCGGCGGCCTCAGCCAGGGCAGCGCGAACGTCCTCCTCCCCCTGAGCCTCGGCAAAGCCACGGGCACGCACGTCGATGCCGAAGGTGTTGTAGGGCGCCAGGGAAACCCCCTCCCGCACCTGCAGGCTCACAGGCGGCGCTCCACGTCCGCGAGCAGGGCATCGCAGCCCTGCTCCAAGAGGTCCAGCACCCGCTCGAAGCCCGCTTCGCCCCCGTAGTACGGGTCCGGCACCTCTTCCACGTCGAGGGCGTAGCGGCGCAGGAACAGGTCCACGCCGGCCTTGTCCTCCCCAGGGAACAGACGGTCCAGGTGATACAGGTTGTCGTGGTCCATGGCCAGGATCAGGTCGAACCGGGAGAAATCCTCCGCAACCACCTGGCGCGCCCGCAGGCTCGCCAGGTCATAACCACGCCCGGCGGCCGCCCACAACGCGCGCGCATCGGGGGCCTTGCCCACGTGCCAGTCGCCCGTCCCGGCGGAATCCACCTGGACCCGCTCCGCCAGCCCGGCCCGTTGCAGGCGGTGACGGAAGATTCCCTCGGCAGTGGGCGAGCGGCAGATGTTGCCCATGCAGACGAACAGCACGCGCACGGCTCAGCCCCCCAACAGCTGGCGGACCCGTTCCAGGTCTTCCGGCGTGTCGACTCCGGTGGGCGGCGCCTCCAGCGCATCGGCCACATGGATGCGCACGCCGTGCCAGAGGGCACGCAGTTGCTCGAGGGATTCGGTGCCCTCCAGCCAGCACGGGCCCCAGGCGACGAAATCGTGAAGGAAACCGGCCCGATAGGCATAGATGCCGATGTGCCGACGATACGGTATCCCGGCGGGCAACTGGTCGCGGTCGCGGGCAAAGGCATCCCGCGCCCAGGGTAATGGCGCACGGCTGAAGGTCAGGGCCAGCCCGTTCAGGTCATGGATGACCTTGACCACGTTGGGATTGAACAGCGCCGCGACGTCTTCCAGCGGCTCGGCCAACGTGGCGATGCCCGCCTCCGGGTGGGCCGCCAGGTTGGCCGCCACCTGGTCGATGATCGACGGCGGAATCATCGGCTCGTCCCCCTGCACGTTGACCACGATGGCGCGGTCGTCGAGGCCCAGTTGGGTGGCCACTTCGGCCAGGCGGTCGGTGCCGGAGGCGTGCTCGACCCGGGTCATCAGCGCCTCTGCGCCGAATGCCTGGCAGGCGTCTACGATGCGCGGGTCGTCGGTGGCGACCACCACGCGGCGGGCACCGCTGCGGCGCGCCTGCTCCCAGACGTGCTGCACCATGGGCTTGCCGGCGATGTCCTGCAGCGGCTTGCCGGGCAGGCGGCTGGAGGCATGGCGGGCCGGGATCACCACGGTGAAATCGATGCTCATCGTTTCTCCAGGCGCTCGTCGGTGGTCAGGCTGCGGGCTTCGCTTTCCAGCATCACCGGGATGCCATCGCGAATGGGAAACGCCAGGCCGGCGCCGCGGCTGATCAGTTCGGTCTTGTCCTCGCTGAGGATCAGCGGCCCTTTGGTCAGTGGGCAGGCGAGAATATCGAGCAGTTTCGGGTCCATCACGGAGTCCTCGGGCGTTGGAACGGTCGCCCGGGGCGTCAGAGGCGGCCGGGCAGCAAACGGGTCAGTTGCACATCCAGCCAGGCGACGAAGGCGGCGGAAGGCTCGGCATCCACCGCCAGGTACCACCAGTCGTGCCCGGCGAAGGCCCTGCACTTCACCGCGTCCTTCTCGGTCATCACCAGGGGCAGCGGCGGGCTGAAGGCCAGCGCGTCGACGCTGTAGCGAGCATGGTCGGCGAACGGGTGCGGAATCGGCCGCCAGTTTAGCGCTTCGAGGGTGGCGAAGAAACGCTGGGGATTGCCGATCCCGGCCACCGCATGGAAGGTCTGGCCGGACGGGAAGCGGGTCAGGGGCGCCCGTTCGCCGCTGCGCACGTTGACCAGGGCGGTCGGCCGCAGCCGGACCCCGTAGCCGCCGGCAGGATCGTCGGCGGCGCCGTTGTAGAGCACGGCGTCCACGCTTGCCAGCCGCTCGGCCGGCTCCCGCAACGGGCCGGCCGGCAGGCAGCGGCCGTTGCCGAGGCCGCGGGCGGCGTCGATCAGCACCAGTTCCAGGTCCCGCGCCAGGCGATAGTGCTGCAGGCCGTCGTCGCTGAGCACCAGGTCCAGGGTCTCGCTGTCCAGCAGGGCCTGCACGGCCCGGCTGCGGTCGGGGTCGATCACCAGTGGCACGCCGCTGCGGCGGACGATGAGCAGGGGCTCGTCGCCCGCCTCGTGGGCCGGCTGGTCCGATTCCACCCGCCAGGGTACGTGGGGCGGCTTGGCGCCATAGCCGCGGCTGACCACACCGACGCGCAGCCCTTTCGCCCGGCAGTGTTCGATCAGCCAGAGGATCAGCGGGGTCTTGCCGGTCCCGCCGACGGTGACGTTGCCCACCACCAGCACCGGCACCGGTGCCCGGTAGGCGCTGCGCCGGCCCTGGAGATAGGCCTGGCGCTTGCCCTCGACGACTCGCCGATAGAGAGCCTCCAGCGGGCGCAACGCCGCCAGGGCGGGATGCCCCCGGTACCAGGCGGCTAGCAACCGATCGGCGAGGGACACCGTCAGGGCTTGGCCGGTTGCGGTTCGACGGTGGTGATGCGCAGGTGGGCGAAGCCCAGCTTGCCGGCGGCGTCCATGGCGGTGATGACCGCCTGGTGCGGGGTCTTGCCGTCGGCGCTGATGGTCAGCGGCAGGCTATTGTCCCCGGAGGACTCCTTCTGCAGCGCCGCCATAAGGCTGTCCAGGTCGCTCTTCAGCAGGACCTGGCCGTTCAGCGCGTAGGTGCCGTCGGCGCTGATGGTCACTTCCAGCTGCTTCAGCTCGGTGTCCTGGGTCGGCGTGCCACTGGCGGCTTCCGGCAGGTCCACCTTGAGCTGGGTTTCCCGGGTGAAGGTGGTGGTGACGACGAAGAACAGCAGCAGGATGAACACCACGTCGATCAGTGACGCCAGGTTGATCTCGACGTGTTCCCGCATCCGCGAGCTTCGGCGGAACTTCACGCTTTCCGACCCTCTTTGCGGGCGTCCTTGCGGGTTTCCTTGGCTTCGACCCGGAACTCGCTCAGGTCGACGTCGCGGTCGCCCTGCACCACTTCCACCAACTTGATGGCTTCCTGTTCCATGCTCACCACCAGCTCGTCCACCCGGCGTACCAGGAAGCGATGGAAGAACAGCGCGGGAATCGCCACGATCAGGCCGGCGGCGGTGGTGATGAGTGCAGTAGAAATGCCACCGGCGAGGGAGCCGGCATTGGTCAACCCCGATCCGGTGAAGGAACTGAAGATCTGGATCATGCCGAACACGGTGCCCAGCAATCCCATCAGGGGTGTCATCGCGGCGATGGTACCGAGAGTGTTGAGGTAGCGCTCCAGCTCATGGATGACCCGGGCCGCGGCTTCCTCGATGCACTCCTTCATCACGTCCCGGCCATGCTTGGAATTGGCCAGGCCGGCGGCGAGGACTTCACCCAGGGGCGAGGACAGGCGCAGTTCCTTGAGCTTCTGGCTGTTGAGCTGCTTCTCCTTGATCCACAGCCAGACCTGGCCGAGCAGATGGGGAGGCGCGACCCGATTCGCCCGCAGCGTCCAGAGACGCTCGGCGATGATCCCCAGAGCCGCGATGGAACTCAGAATGATCGGCAGCATCATCCAGCCGCCCGCTTTGACCAGCTCCCACACAGTGGCGAATCCCCTTGAAAAAAGTGGCGCCACTCTAGCATAGGGAGGTGCCCCCGCCGACCGCCCCGGTTCTCATTTTTCCCGCCAGAAACGTGCGTGATCGCGCAGTTTCAGCGGCTCGTCGAACGCCCCCAGGCGAATCCGCACGGCGCCCGTCTCGGCGCTGTCGTACAGCAGCGCGCCGGCGGTGCGATAGCGCTGCACCACCTCCGGGTGGGGATGGCCAAAGGCATTGCCCCAGCCCCGGGAGATGAGCACGGCTCTCGGCCGGGTCGCCTGAACGAACGCGGCCGATGAAGAACTGCGGCTGCCGTGATGGGGCGCCAGCAGCCAGTCGACGGGTTCCTCATGCTCGGCCCGCCAGGCCGCCTCGGCGGCGCGGCCCATGTCGCCGGTGAGCAGCAGCCGCTCGCCGTTGGCCTCGACGCTCAGTACGCAGGAGCCTTCGTTGCCATTGCGCGCCGCGCTCCAACGCCAGGTGGCAAAGCGCACTCCATCCCATTCCCAGTCGGAGGCGACGCACGGCTTGGCTCCCAGTCGAGCCGGCAGGCCCGCGACGTCGCCGCTGATCACCCGCCCCGTGCCCAGGGCCTTCTTCACCGCCAGGGCGCCGCCGGCATGGTCGTTGTCGGCGTGGCTGAGCAGCATGAGGTCCAGTTGCGCGACACCCAGGGCACGCAACGAGGGCACCACCACCTTTTCGCCCAGGTCGAACTCGCCATGGCGGGCCGCGGCGTCGTAGAGCAGTACGTGGTCACGGGTGCGCACCAGCACCGACAACCCCTGCCCCACGTCCAGCATCCACACCTCGGCCCGCCCGGGGGCTGGTCGATCCAGCATCGGGAACAGGATCGGCAGCACCAGGAAGCTGCCCAGCAGGCGCACGGGCACGCCCGCGGGAAGCAGCAGCACCAGCGCGCCCAGGCCCGCCAGTACACCGCTCCAGAGCGGAAATGCCACCGGAATCCAGGCGGGCAACCAGGCGGCGATGCATTCCAGCACGGCGAACAGGGCCACCAGTGAACCGCCCGCGAGCCAGCACAGGCCATCTCCCAGGTAAGGAATGCCCAGCAGCAGCGTGCCGGCCAGGCTCAAGGGTACGCTCACCGCGCTCACCCAAGGCACCGCCAGCAGGTTCGCCAGTGGGCCGCTGAGGCTCAGGGGCAGGCCCAGCCCCGCCAGCAGCGGGAACAGCCCCAGCGCCAGCAGCCACTGCGCACGCCACCAGGTGCGCCAGGGATTCCAGGCTCCCAGGCGGCCAGCGAAGGTCCAGGCCAGCAACCCTACGGCGGCGAACGACAGCCAGAAGCCCGGCTGCAGGCTGGCCAGCGGCTCCGCCAGCAGCACGGCGCACATCGCCATCAGCAGGGGCGTCCAGACGCCCAGATGGCGGAAGCGCAGGCGCCAGACCAGCACCACGCCGACCATCATGCAGGCCCGCCGTACCGGTACGTCGAACCCCGCCAGCAGGCCATAGCCCAGGGCCCCGGCGAACGCCACGGCGCAGGCCCAGGGCAACCACGGCCAGCCCCGGGGCCAGAGCCCGCGACGGGCCAGCCAGGCCACCGCGGCATACAGCAGGCCGGCGAGCATGACGATGTGCTGGCCGGAGATCACCAGCAGGTGCACCGTGCCGGTGTCCTGCAGCAGGCGCCAGTCGCTGGCCTCCAGGCCCGAGCCATCCCCCAGCACCAGGGCGGCGATGGTCCCGGCCCGGCCTTGGGCCGGCGTCGCCAGCAGGGCCGTACGCAGTTGGTCGCGCCAGGCGGCGATACCGGTGGCCGCTTCGAGCCGCTCCCCCGTCTTCACGCTGCCGGTGGCCCCGATGCGCCGGGCCAGCAGCCAGGCCTCGTAATCGAATGCCTGGGGGTTCACCAGCCCGCGCGGCCGCTTGAGTTTCACCGCCAGGCGCCATCGCTCGCCGGCGCGCATGTCCGGCGCGCCCTGCCAGGACAGCCGCAGGCGGGCGGGCAAGACGCCGCGTCGGGAGTGGGCCTGCTCCAGCTGGAAACGCAGCGAACCGTCCTGGGGCTCGGGCAGCCCGACCACCCGCCCTTCCAGCCAGACGACCCGGCCATCGAGAGACCGGTCCAGCCGGTCGTCCACGGCCATCTGCGCGGAATGACAGGCCCAGGCGAACCCCAGCAGGGCAAAGCCCAGGGGGTGCAGGCGCGTCAGGAGCAACGGCAGTGCGAGCAGGGCGAGGGTCAGCAGCACCCAGCGGGGCGGCAGAAGCGGGAGGGCGCGCAGGAGCAGCAGCCCCAGGGCGAGCCCGAGTAGCGCGATACGCATCGGCGAAGAATTTCCTGGAATCCGTTCCGGGGAGGCGGCGCGTCCTGCGCCACCCGCCGCACAGCGTAGACGCCATCGGCGCCCCGCGCCCGCGATGGGCCCCGATCAGCCCCGGGCGGTCTCAACCGCCCGGACGGGTCGTCATTCGTAACGCAGCGATTCGGCGGGCTGAGTGCTGGCTGCGCGCCAGGCGGGATAGAGGGTGGCGAGGAAGCTCAGCAGCAGCGCCACGCCGCAGATCAGCAGCACGTCGCCGGCCTGCAGCTCGGACGGCAGGTAATTCACGAAGTAGACGTCGGAGGTGAGTATCTGCCGGTGGGTGATGCGCTCGATCCAGCCCACCAGGCTGCTGACGTTGAGGGCGGCGATGACGCCCAGCACGCCGCCGATCAGCGTTCCCACCGCACCGATCACCGACCCCTGCACCATGAACACCCCCATGATCTGCCCCGGGGTGGCGCCGAAGGTGCGCAGGATCGCGATGTCGGCGCGCTTGTCCGACACCACCATGATCAGCGTGGCGATGATGTTGAACGCCGCCACCGCGATGATCAGCATCAGCAGCAGGCCGATCATGGTCTTTTCCATCTTCATGGCGCTGAACAGGCTGCCCTGGGTCCGGGTCCAGTCTTCCGCATGGAAACCCGCCCCCAGTTCGCCGGCGATCTGCCCGGCCACCTTCGGCGACTGGTAGAGGTCCTTGAGGGCGATGCGCACGCCCTGCACCTGGCCCGGTTGCAGGCGCTGCAGGGCCGAGGCATCGGCGTAGTGGATCAGCCCCAGGGAACCGTCCAGCTCGGCGCCCACCTTGAAGATGCCCACCACGTTCAGGCGCTGCATGCGCGGGGTGATGCCGCCGGGGGCGGTGCTCGCCTCGGGGACGATCAGGGTCAGCTTGTCGCCGGTATTGAGGTGGAAGCGACGCGCGGTGATCTCGCCGATGACCACGCCGAACTCGCCGGGCCGCAGGGCCTCCAGGCTGCCCTGGACCATGTGCTGGCCGACGATGGACACCTTCGGCTCTTCCCGGGGGTCGATGCCGTGCACCTGGATCGGCTGCATGGTGCCTTTGTAGGAGAGCATGCCCTCCAGCTCGGCGAACGGCGCCGCGCCCACCACCTCCGGGTGTTTCAGGGCGACCGCGGCAGTCTGGCGCCAGTCGTCCAGGGGCTGGTCGGCCCACAGAGTGGCGTGGGGCACCATGCCGAGGACCCGCACGCTCATTTCCCGCTGGAAGCCGTTCATGACCGAGAGCACCACGATCATCGCCAGCACGCCCAGGGCGAGGCCGATCATCGAGGTGAGGGAAATGAAGGAAATGAAGTGGTTCCGCCGCTTGGCGCGGGTGTAGCGGGTACCGATGAAAATCGAGAGAGGTCTGAACATCACGCCGCTACCAACCGGCCTTCTTCCAGGCGCAGCACACGGTCCATCTGCTGCGCCAGTTGCAGGTCATGGGTCACCACCATGAATGCGGTGCGCGACGAGGCGCTCAGCTCCAGCATCAATTCCTGGATGCCATGGGCGGTGTGCTGATCGAGGTTGCCGGTGGGTTCGTCCAGCAGCACCAGGGCCGGGTTGTTCACCAGCGCCCGGGCGATCGCCACCCGCTGGCGCTCGCCACCGGACAGCTCCGCCGGCTTGTGCTCCAGCCGGTGCCCGAGGCCGACCCGCTGCAGCAGGGCGGTGGCCCGCTGGCGTGCCTCGGGGATCGGCGTGGTGCCGATCAGCAGCGGCATGCAGACGTTCTCCAGGGCGGTGAACTCGGGCAGCAGGTGGTGGAACTGGTAGACGAACCCCAGGGCGCGGTTGCGCAGCAGGCCGCGGGCCCGCTCGTTGAGGGCGGACAGCTCCTCGCCCGCCAGCCAGACGCTGCCGTGGCTGGGCGTGTCGAGCCCGCCCAGCAGGTTCAGCAGCGTGCTCTTGCCGGAGCCGGAACTGCCGACGATGGCGACGCGCTCGCCCGGGAACAGTTCGAGCGCCACGGCGGACAGCACTTCCACCGATTGCGGCCCCTCCTCATAGCGCTTGCCGAGGTCGCGGCAGCTCAGAACGGCCTTGTCATTCATAACGTAGTGCCTCCGCGGGCTGGGTGCGCGCGGCACGCCAGGCCGGGTAAAGGGTGGCGAGGAAACTCAGAAGCAGGGCGGCGCCGCATACCTGCAGCACGTCTTCGGCCATCACCTGGGACGGCAGGTAGTCGATGAAGTACACCTCGGCGTCGAGGAACTTGTGGCCGATCAGCGTCTCCAGCAGGCTGATCGCCCGGCTGACGTTGAGCGCCGCGAGGATGCCCAGCAGTGCCCCGATCAGGGTACCCACCACGCCGATGATGGTGCCCTGCACCATGAAGGTGGCCATGATCTGCCGCGGGGTGGCGCCCAGGGTGCGCAGGATGGCGATGTCGGCCTTCTTGTCGTTCACCACCATCACCAGGGTGGAAATGATGTTGAACGCCGCCACCGCGACGATCAGCAGCAGGAGCAGGCCGATCATGGCCTTCTCCATGCGGATCGCCTGGTAGAGGTTGCCGTGGGTACGGGTCCAGTCGCGGGCGTAGTAGTTACCGGTCTTGGCCAGTTCCCAGGCCACCCGCGGCGCCTCGAACAGGTCGGCCAGCTTCAACCGCAGCCCCTGGACCTGGCCCGGCTTCCAGCGCAGGAGGCGGGCGGCATCGTCCAGGTGAGTCAGGGCCATGTAGCCGTCGATCTCGCCGGCACCGACGTGGAAGATGCCCACCACGGTGAAGCGCTTCATCCGCGGGAACATGCCCGCCGGGGTCACCGAGACCTCCGGCGCGACGAAGGTAACCTTGTCGCCGAGGCCAACGCCCAGTTTCTCCGCCGCCCGGTTACCGATGACGATGCCGAAGCGCCCCGGTTGCAGCGCCTCCAGGGAACCTTGGGCACCCTCCTTGTGGAAGGCGTTGCCGAGGGTGGAGACCGTTGGCTCCAGGGCCGGGTCGATGGCGTCGATGAGGATCTTCTGGACCTTGCCGTTGTTGGTCAGCAACCCCTGCATCTGGGTGAAGGGGGCGATGGCCAGCACCTGGGGATGGCGGGCCATGGGTTCGGCGGCTTTCTTCCAGTCATCGATGGGCTGCTCGCCCTGGATGCTGGCCTGGGGCACGATGCCCAGGACGTTGGTGCGCATTTCGTGATCGAAGCCGTTCATCACGGAAAGCACAACGATCATCACCACCACGCCGAGGGCGAGGCCGATGACCGAGGTGAGGGAGATGAAGGAAACGAAATGGTTGCGGCGTTTGGCCCGCGTGTAGCGCGTGCCAAGGAATGCAGGCAAGGGTCTGAACATGTCGGGAGCTATGTGAAAAGGATAGGACGCCTTGTAGCGGCGCTCGACCGGCAGCGTCTACACTCGGACCAGTGACTGCTGCCTTGGGTTCGCCATGTCGACACGAGACGCGGATGACCGCCGCGAATACTATCGCATCGAGGATACGATCGCACTGGAAATCACCCCCTTGAGCGGCGCCGAGGCGCTGGGCAGCGAGGCGCTTCACGACGCCTCGCCGTTGTTCAACCTGCTGAGCGATCTGCACCTGCTGGACTTCGAATCCCAGCACCTGTTGCGCCACATCGGCGAACGCGACCGTACCCTGGCCAGCTACTTCAAGGTGATGAACAAGCGCATCGACCTGATCGGGCAGGCCATGGCCCAGAGCCTGCTGCGGGAGATCGGCCTGCCGCGGCAGGTGTCGCTGTCGGAGGGGGGCATCAGCTTCAATCACCCGCAGCCGCTGACAGTAGGCGCACACCTCGGCTTGAAGATGGTGCTGATGCCCCAAGCCCTGGGGTTGCTGCTGCGTGCCCGGGTGATCCACAGCCAGCCGAGCGACAACGGGCTGTACGAGATCGGCACCGAGTTCGAGTCCGTCACCGATGCCCAGCGCCAGCTGCTGGCCCGCCACATCATGCAGAAACAGGCCCTGGAACGGCGCATGGCCCGGGAGCGCATCGTCGGCGATGCCTGACGCCTGGTACGCCCGGCCGCAGAACTCTGCAGCACGTCACAGCATCTCCCGCCGGCGGCTGGCTATCCTGCCGGCCCGTCCACCGTTGAATGCCCTTCCTTCGGAGTCGCCATGCCCCGCCTGCTCCTGCTCGCTGCCCTCTGGGCCGCCCTCCCCGCCCATGCCGATACCCTGGCGATCCCCGTAGGCCAGCAAGGCAGTCCGAACGTGTCCGTGCCGGCGCGCGGCGAAAGCCAGAAGGCGGTGCTGTCGCGCTTCGGCCTGGCGGACGAGGAACATCCGCCCGTAGGCCGACCGCCCATCACCCGCTGGGATTACCGGACGTTCTCCGTGTATTTCGAGAGCGGGCGGGTGATCGACAGCGTGGTGCACCACCAGCCGGCCGCCCCCGCCAGCCGCTAGAGGATCTCAGCGGGGAATCAGGGCGACCCGGTCAATGACCAGGGTCGCCTGGCTCTCGACGCGGATCCACAGCCGGCCGGCCCGGGAACCGGTGGCTGGCAGCGCCAGGGCATAGCCGGCCGCGCTGCGGGGGAATCCGTCGAGCGCCGTGGGGGGCAGCAGGGTCTGGCGCGCTTCGCCCTCCCCCAGCCACGCCACTTCCACCTGCGACCCGCCAGGCGCTCCTTCCACCGCGAGCACCAGCAGCTGCGGCCGTTGTGGATCCAGCACCAGGGGCGGCGACAGCAGGGTCGCCGCGCCACCGCCCGGGGTCGCCTGCAAGGCCCCTCTTCCCGCCGTCACCCGTGTGCCGGCCTCGCCCTGCCAGCCATCCAGCGCATCGTTGAGGCGCAGGCCGAACGGCCACAACTTGGCCGAGCGAGGCAGGCCCTGGCGCTGGATGGCCAGGTCCTTGAACACCGTTTCCTGGGGCGTGTGCCGCCAGGAGGTGTAGGCGACGAACCCGGGTTGCCCCTGGAACAGCCCGTTGGAGCCGTTCCAGGCCATGGGCGAGAGAAACCGTACGCCGTTGTTGGCGATGCCCAGCAGCGCCCGGTAGGCGGTGTCCGCATCGACGACCTGCTGTGGGCGATCCAGGTCGGCCAGGTTGAATTCCGGAATGCCCCAGTCGGGGTCGAACGCCTGCAGGGTGGCGAACAGGGTGCCGCCGTTCTCCATGGGAATGGCATCCCGGGCACTGTCGCCGTAGAGAATTGCCCCCAGGTGCCCATGGGTGGGCTTGGCCCCCTCGATGCTGACCCCCGCGGTGTCGTAGGGCTTGGTCGGGCTGTCGATGAAGACCGGCATCGCGGTGTCGGCCTGCCGGGTCGGGTTGAAGCCCTGGGAGGAGAAGATTTTCGCCCGATCGATCCCGGTCTCCGCAACCCAGCGGGCCAGGTCCTCGTAGTGCAGCGCCACTAGGTGGCGACGGAACTGCTCCCAGAGGCCGAACCAGGGATCTTTCCAGAACTGCTCGGTGGGTAGCGGCGCAGCGACCTGGGTCCAGTCGGCGAACGGCCTGCCGGCCAGGGCGGATGCCTGTTCCAGGGTGATCGGCGCACGCCGGTAGGCGGCCAGGGGTCCGCCCTCGGCGTACGGGCCGCTGGCGCTCAGCCACTCGCGGAACTGCTGCACGGCGCCCGGGTTGTAGTCGAACCAAGCCTTCCGCGAGAAGAACGGGTTGAGGTAAACGTCGGGGTCGAGGTTGACACCGATGAACAGCTCGGGATGCGCCTGGGCGAAGCGCTGGATGATCCGCGCCGCCGCCTGCAGGTTGCGGCGTTTGTAGGCACGCACCGTGTCGGCATGGACGTTCAGGGTCAGGGAATTGGCCAGCTCCGGCGAGCTTTCCGAGCCGGGCAGGTTCTTCAGGTAGTCGTCCGGGAACACCTCGCCCTTCTCGCTCCACTGGCAGTTGGCCCGATCCTCTTCCAGGTGATCGTTCAGGTCCCAGGCCGGGGCCGTGGCCCGGGCATCGGCCCAGACGCCACCGTTGAGGGTGAAGAGGATGGGTACGCGGTGGGCGATGGCCAGGGCGATGACCGGGTTCAGGGCGTCTTCCGCGACCACCTTGTCGTCCTGGCGGGTGCTCACATCGAACGCCGGATCGAACGTCCAGTCCGCCGCTGCGCCCAGGGTGGTGCGCATGTAGAGGATCGGCACCCGCAGGCCGAAGCGCACGGTGGCACCGTCCAGGCCGGCATATTCCGCCTTGAAGTCCTCCAGCTGCGCATCGGTCAGGCCGCTGGTGCCCACCGCCAGGTAGAACGGGTCGTCCTTCCACTCAGGATGGCGCGCGGCCAGCTCCGCCCAGGGCGAAGGGGGCGTTCCCGTGTAGGCCAGGGTCGCCAGGGTGGTGCGATGCCCGTGTCGGTCGAGTGTCCGGACCTCCAGGGTGTCCTGGCCGGACAGGGTCTTTGTCAGGTCCGCGGAGAAACGGAAGCCGGCGTGCAGGCCATCCTTCAGGTCAGGGCGCGCCGCCGCCACGTCCGTCCGCTCCAGGCCGGTCTGGGCGACGTACAGGTCGCGCCCGTTGACCAGGATTTCCACCGCCTGCAGGCCATCCGTGTCCACCGCCCAGCCCACCAGCTCCACGCGGCCCTGGGTGAATTGCCCGGACGCCGGCGTATCGATGAAGCCGATGGCTGGGTGATCGGCCTCCGGCACGTCCGGGGAGCACCCCGGCAGCGCGGCGAGGCAGGCGATGCTGAACAGCAGAAAACGGTACATCCAGGGTCCTCGATGGCACCACGCGCCCTGTCAGGCCGGCGCGGGGAAAATCGCAGGAGTATGCCTTCGCCACGGCTTCGCCCACAATTGACCGGGCGGGCGCTACACGCCCGTCGCGTTTTTATGCAGACTGCGATCTTCTCACCCTCGAGGAATCGGCATGACCCTGATCTATGGCCATCGCGGCGCCAAAGGCGAAGTCCCGGAGAATACGCTCGCCAGCTTCCAGCGCTGCCTGGAACATGGGGTCCGTCGCTGCGAGCTGGACCTGCACCTGTCCCGCGACGGCGAGCTGATGGTGATCCACGACCCCACCCTGAAACGCACCACCGGCCGCCGTGGCAAGGTGGTGGAGCATGACGCCGTCAACCTGGTCACCTACGACGCCCGCCTCGGCGGTCCCGGCGCCTTGCAGCCCTGCCCGATCCCGCGGCTGGAGGAGCTGTTCGAGCGCTGCCCGTTCGAGCACTGGCAACTGGAGGTGAAGAGCGCTTCGCGGGTGCGCGCCGCCCGCACGGTGACCGCCATCGCCGCGCTGGTGGAGCGCCACGGCCTGGCCGACAAGGTCTGCGTCACGTCGAGTTCGCGGGAAGTGCTGCGGGCTTTGCAACGGGAGGCGCCGCACCTGCAGCGTGGCCTGGTGGCCGAGTACGCCTGGCTGGACCCGTTGAAGGTGGCCGACCACTACGGCTGCGGGTTGCTGGCGCTGAACTGGACGCTATGCACGCCCGAGCGCCTGGCCAAGGCCCAGAAGCAGGGGCTGCACGTGTCGGTGTGGACGGTGAACGAGCCGGCCCTGATGCGCCGGCTCGCCGATTTCGGTGTGGATAGCCTGATCACAGACTTTCCCGGTTTGGCCACCGCCACCCTCGGGAATCGCTGATGCCTCCGGCCGGCTCAGGCCACCGGCCGGAGCCGCTCAAAAAAGCCGGTTGAGGCCGTCGAACGCCGCCACCCGATAGGCTTCCGCCATGGTCGGGTAGTTGAAGGTGGTGTTGACGAAATACTTGAGGGTATTCGCCTCGCCCGGCTGGTTCATGATCGCCTGGCCGATGTGCACGATCTCCGAGGCCTGGTAGCCGAAGCAGTGCACGCCCAGCACCTGCAGCGTCTCGCGGTGGAAGAGGATCTTCAGCATGCCCACCGGCTCGCTGGAAATCTGCGCCCGGGCCATGCCCTTGAAGAACGCCTTGCCCACTTCGTAGGGCACCTTGGCCTGGGTCAGCTCCCGCTCGTTCTTGCCGATGGAGCTGATCTCCGGAATGGTGTAGATGCCAGTGGGCACGTCGTCGACGAAGCGCCAGCTGCCATTGTCGACGATGCTGCCGGCCGCCGAGCGGCCCTGGTCGTAGGCGGCGCTGGCCAGGCTCGGCCAGCCGATCACGTCGCCCGCCGCGTAGATGTTGGAAACCCCGGTGCAGTAGGTCTGATCCACGTCGATCTGCCCGCGGCTGTTGACCTTGATGCCGATGTTTTCCAGCCCCAGCCGGTCGGTGTTGCCGGTCCGGCCGTTGCACCAGAGCAAGGCGTCGGCCTTGATCTTCTTGCCGGACTTCAGGTGCAGGATCACCCCGTTGTCCAGGCCCTCGACCCGCTCGTACTCCTCGTTGTGGCGCACCAGCACGTTGTTGTTGCTGAAGTGGTAGCTCAGGGCCTGGGAGATT
Organism: Pseudomonas mangiferae; assembly: GCF_007109405.1. Classification (GTDB taxonomy): domain Bacteria; phylum Pseudomonadota; class Gammaproteobacteria; order Pseudomonadales; family Pseudomonadaceae; genus Pseudomonas_T; species Pseudomonas_T mangiferae. The sequence goes on along the minus strand of NZ_VJOY01000006.1, from coordinate 146,798 downwards.
TCCGCGTCGAGGAAGCTGAGCAACTGGTCGCGGGTGTCGATCAGGTCCACTAGCACCCCGAGCCCGCTGAAGATGGAAGCGTATTCGCTACCAATCACTCCGGCGCCGTAGATGATCAGCCGGCGCGGCGTGTGGCTGAGGGTGAGGATGGTGTCGCTGTCGTAGACCCGCGGGTGGCTGAAGTCGATGTCCGCCGGCCGGTAGGGACGCGAGCCGGTGGCGATGATGATCTGCTTGGCCACCAGACGCTCCACCGCGCCGTTCAGGCAGACCACTTCGACGGTCTGCTCGTCGGCGAAGCTGCCGGTGCCGAAGAAGGTGTCGATGCGGTTGCGGGCGTAGTAGCCGGTGCGGGACGTGACCTGCTTGGCGATGACCTTCTCGGCGCTCTTGAGCACGTCGGGGAAGGAGAACCAGCGCGGTTCGCCGATCTGGCGGAAGATCGGGTTGGTGTTGAACTGCATGATCTGCCGCACCGAGTGGCGCAAGGCCTTCGACGGGATGGTGCCCAGGTGCGTGCAGTTGCCGCCGACCACGCGCCGGCTGTCCACCACCGCCACCTTGCGTCCGGCCTTGGCGGCGTTCATCGCCGCACCTTCGCCGGCCGGGCCCGAGCCCAGCACCACCACATCGTAGTTGTAGACCGCCATCTGTCTCTCCCCTTCGTTACGGCGCCGCCGCGGGCCTGGCCGCTCGGCGCCCTCGCTCTTCGCAGCTTAGCCTCGCGGCAAAGCGCTGCACATTAGCGCCTGGCGCCGGCGTAGGCGAGCGTCGCGTCCACTACATGGCCAAAAGCCGCCCCTGGTTCGCTCACGGTTCGGCCCTGGGCAAGGCCTCGAAAGCCGTGCTGGCCCGTTCCACGAACCCCTCGCCGCGATGGCTGACGAACAACGCGGCGATGCCCTGGCGCTCGGCGAAGGCCAGGCCCTGCTCCGGGCCCAGCACCATCAGCAGGGTAGACAGGCCATCGGCCTGCAGGGCGGAACGATCCACCACCGTCACCGAGGCCAGCCCGTGGGCGATGGGCGCCCCGCTGCGGGGGTCCAGGGTGTGGGAATAGCGCTGGCCATCGCGCTCGAAGTAGTGCCGGTAGTCACCGGAGGTGGAGACGCCGTAGCCCGCCAGCGCCAGCACCCGCTCGGCCTCGCGCCGGTCGCTGCGGGGCGCCTCGATGGCCACCCGCCAGGGACCGCCGTCCGGTCGCCGGCCGCTGGCCTTAAGCTCGCCGGTGATTTCCACCAGGTAGTCGTGGATGCCCAGGGCCTCGAAGCGGGCGGCCATCCGGTCTACCGCGTAGCCGGCGGCGATGGCATTGAAGTCCAACTGGGTCGCTGCATCCTTGCACAGCGTCTTGCCGTCGATGTGCAGGTGTGGGTAGCCGATCCGCTGGGCGACCGCCACGCGCTCTTCCTGGCTGGGCACCCGCTCGTCCCGGGACTGGGGCCCGAAGCCCCAGAGGTCCAGCAGCGGCCCCACCGTGAGGTCGAAGGCCCCGTCGCTGGCACGGGACAGCGCCTCGCCGACCCGCACCAGATGCAGCACAGGGCCGGGCATCTCCAGGCAGGCGCCAGCCGACGCAGCGTTGAAGCGCGAGACGGCGGAATCACCGCGGTAGGTGGAGAAATCGCGGTCGATTTCCGCCAGCAGGTCGTCCACCTGGTGCTGCACGGCGTCCCGGGAGGGCGCGCCTGCCACCGCCACATACTGGATCGAATAGCGGCTGCCCATGGTGGGGCCTTCCAGCCGCTCCAGGGCCGGCCCGCAGCCGGCCAGGAGCGACAGCCCCACGGCCAGGGCGCCGATGGCGAACGGGCGTCGGCGCCCCGCGGTCATCGACGCGCCCTGCCCGGCCCGTCAGGCCCGGCGTGCGCGGGCGCAGCGCACCCGGTAGCAGCCATAAATGAACAGCAGCCAGACCGGGATCGCATAGACCGACACGTTGATGCCGGGGATCAGCAGCATGGTGCCGAGAATGAACACCACGAAGGCCAGGCACAGGTAGTTGGTGAAGGGCGACCAGAACGCCTTGAAGCCCGGCTCGATGCCCTGGCTGACCAGGGCGCGACGGAATTTCAGGTGCGACAGGCTGATCATCGCCCAGTTGATCATCAGCGCCGCCACCACCAGGGCCATCAGCAGCTCCAGGGCTTCCCGGGGCGCCAGGTAGTTCACCACCACGCACAGCAGGGTGATCAGCGCGGACACGCCGATGGCCATCACCGGCACACCGCGGCGGTCCACCTTGGACATGACCTTGGGCGCATCGCCCTGCTCCGCCAGGCCGTAGAGCATCCGGCTGTTGCAGTAGACGCCGCTGTTGTAGACCGACAAGGCGGCGGTCAGCACCACGAAGTTCAGGACGTGGGCGGCGGTGTCGCTGCCGATCAGCGAGAAGATCTGCACGAACGGGCTGCCGCTGTACGGGTCGCCGGCGGCGCCCAGGGTTTCCAGCAGCTTGTCCCACGGGTAGAGCATCAGCAGCACGCTGAGGGCGCCGATGTAGAAGATCAGGATGCGATAGATCACCTGGTTGATGGCCTTGGGGATCACCTTGCGCGGCTCGGCCGCCTCGGCGGCGGTGATGCCCACCAGTTCCAGCCCGCCGAAGGAGAACATGATGATCGCCAGGACCATCACCAGGCCTTCCAAGCCATTGGGGAAGAAGCCGCCGTGGCTCCACAGGTTGCTCACCGCCGCCTGCTCGCCGCCGTTGCCGCTCACCAGCAGGTAGGCGCCCAGCAGGATCATGGCGATGATCGCCACTACTTTCACCAGGGCGAACCAGAACTCCGCCTCGCCGAAGACCTTCACGTTGCTGAGGTTGATCAGGTTGATCACCACGAAGAACGCCGCCGCTGTCGCCCAGGTGGGCACCTCGGGCAGCCAGAACTGCACGTACTTGCCCGCCGCGGTCAGCTCGGCCATGCCCACCAGCACGTATAGGACCCAGTAGTTCCAGCCGGACAGGAAGCCGGCGTAACCGCCCCAGTAGCGGTGGGCGAAGTGGCTGACGGAGCCGGCCACCGGCTCTTCCACGATCATCTCGCCCAACTGGCGCATGATCAGGAAGGCGATCAGGCCGGTGATGGCGTAGCCGAGGATCATCGACGGCCCGGCGGACTTGAGCACCCCGGCGGACCCGAGAAACAGCCCCGTACCGATGGCGCCCCCGAAAGCGATCAGCTGGATATGGCGATTTTTCAGGCCGCGCGTCAGCGGACCCGATTGCAAAGCGTGTCCATCCATTCGAGGGCTCCCCGGAAGAATGAGGTGGGACTGCGAGTGTCTCGTGGAATGAAAAACGGGAGCCGAAGCCCCCGTTTTCCCTGGTGCGCGCAGCTTAGCGCGGGAATGCCGGCGGGTTAACCCCAGCCATGTCTTCCATCACGCGCACGACCTGGCAGCTGTAGCCGAACTCGTTGTCGTACCACACGTACAGCACGGCGCGGTTGTCGTTGACGATGGTCGCCTCGGCGTCCACCACACCGGCGTGGCGCGAGCCGACGAAGTCGGTGGACACCACTTCCTGGGAGTTCACGTAGTCGATCTGCTTGTGCAGGTCGGAGTGCATGGCCATGTGGCGCAGGTAATCGTTGATTTCCTCGCGGCTGGTGGCCTTCTCCAGGTTCAGGTTGAGGATCGCCATGGAGACGTTGGGCGTCGGCACGCGGATGGCGTTGCCGGTCAGCTTGCCGGCCAGTTCCGGCAGGGCCTTGGCGGCGGCAGTGGCGGCGCCGGTCTCGGTGATCACCATGTTCAGCGCGGCACTGCGGCCACGGCGATCGCCCTTGTGGAAGTTGTCGATCAGGTTCTGGTCGTTGGTGTAGGAGTGGACGGTCTCGACGTGGCCGTTGACGATGCCGTACTTGTCGTTCACCGCCTTGAGCACCGGAACGATGGCGTTGGTGGTGCAGGACGCCGCGGAGATGATCTTGTCGTCGTCGGTGATCTCGCCATGGTTGATGCCATGGACGATGTTCTTCAACTTGCCCTTGCCGGGTGCGGTCAGCACCACGCGGTTCACACCCGGGCACTTCAGGTGCTGGGCCAGGCCGTCGGCGTCGCGCCACTTGCCGGTGTTGTCCACCAGCAGCGCGTGCTCGATGCCGTATTGGGTGTAGTCGACGCTGGCCGGGTCGTTGGAGTAGATGACCTGCACCAGGTTGCCGTTGATGGTGAGGGTATTGTTGGCCTCGTCCACCACGATGGTGCCGTCGAACGGACCGTGGACCGAGTCACGGCGCAGCAGGCTGGCGCGCTTCACCAGGTCATTGTCGGCGCCCTTGCGCACGACGATGGCGCGCAGGCGCAGGCCGTCGCCGCCACCGGTCTTCTCCACCAGGATGCGCGCCAGCAGGCGGCCGATGCGGCCGAAACCATAGAGCACCACGTCGGTGCCCTTGCGCTTGACGTCGCTCTGCTTGCCGGCCACGTCCGCCAGTTCTTCGCGGACGAACTGCTCGAGCCCGCGCCCTTCCCCTTCACGCTTGAACTTGGCCACCAGCTTGCCCAGGTCCACCGAGGCGGTGCCGAGCTTCAACTCGCTCATGGCCTTGAGGATCTGGAAGGAGTCGTGCACCGACAGCTCGGTGTCGTCGCCCATGCGGTGACGTGCGAAACGGTGTGCCTTGAGGATCGAGATGACCGACCGGTTGATCAGGCTGCGGCCGAAGATCGAGGTCACCACGTTGTTGTTGCGGTAGAGCTGACCGATCAGGGGAATCATCGCCTCGGCGAGGGCTTCACGATCGATCCATTCACCAAGACACTGGTCGGGCTTCTGGGTCACGGCAGTACCTTCCACATGTAGGGGCTGAAAAAAGGGGCTACATTATGACGGCGCACGCATTCGCCGGCAATCTGCAGCGGACGAGACACTGACAGCGGCGCACTCCGATCGTTACAATCGACGCGCTCGAATCGACCGGAGTCCCGCCTGCCCGTGCCCGTATTGCGCCTTCCGAGCCTGCCCGCCGCGGCCGGCAAACAACACTGGGGTAACCTGCCGGGCGCTGCGCTCAGCCTGGCGATCGCCGAGGCCGCCAGCGCCGCCCGCCGCTTCACCCTGCTTCTGACCACCGACAGCCAGAGCGCCGAGCGCCTGGAACAGGAACTCGGCTTCTTCGCCCCCGAGCTTCCGGTGCTGCACTTCCCGGACTGGGAGACGCTGCCCTACGACCTGTTCTCCCCCCACCAGGACATCGTTTCCCAGCGCATCGCCAGCCTCTACCGGCTGCCGGAGCTGCGCCACGGGGTGCTGGTAGTCCCCATCGCCACGGCCCTACACCGGCTGGCACCGACCCGCTTCCTGCTGGGCGGCAGCCTGGTGCTGGACGTGGGCCAGAAGCTGGACGTCGCCGCTACCCGCTCGCGCCTGGAGGCCGGCGGCTACCGGTGCGTCGACACGGTGTACGAGCACGGGGAGTTCGCCGTGCGCGGCGCGCTCATCGACATCTTCCCCATGGGCAGCAAGGTGCCTTACCGGATCGACCTCTTCGACGAAGAGATCGAGACCCTGCGCACCTTCGACCCGGAGACCCAGCGCTCGGTGGACAAGGTGGAATCGATCCGCCTGCTGCCGGCCAGGGAATTCCCCCTGGACAAGAAGGCGGTGACGGACTTCCGCGGCCGCTTCCGCGAGCGCTTCGACGTGGATTTCCGCCGCTGCCCGATCTACCAGGACCTGGCCAGCGGCATCACCCCGGCGGGCATCGAGTACTACCTGCCGCTGTTCTTCGAGGAAACCGCGACCCTCTTCGACTACCTGCCGGAGGACACACAGGTGTTCTCCCTGCCGGGCATCGAGCAGGCCGCCGAACAGTTCTGGAACGACGTGCGCAACCGCTACGAGGACCGCCGCGGCGACCTGGAGCGGCCGATCCTGCCACCCGCCGAGCTGTTCCTGCCGGTGGAGGACTGCTTCGCCCGGCTCAAGGGCTGGCCGCGGGTGGTGGCCAGCGCCGAGGATGTGGAGACCGGCATCGGCCGCGAGCGCTTCGACGCCCGTCCGCTGCCGGAACTGGCCATCGAGGCCAAGGCCAGCGAGCCCCTGGGTGCCCTGCGCCGGTTCCTCGACGGCTATGACGGCCGGGTACTGTTCACCGCGGAGACCGCCGGTCGCCGCGAGGTGCTGCTGGAACTGCTGGCCCGGCTCAAGCTGAAGCCCACCGAGGTGTCCGGCTGGCCGGCCTTCGTCGACGGCGACCAGCGCCTGGGCATCTGCGTGGCCCCCCTCGACCAGGGCCTGCTGCTGGACGGCCTGGCGCTGGTGGCGGAAAGCCCGCTGTTCGGCCAGCGGGTGATGCAACGCCGACGCCGGGAGAAGACCCGTGACGGCGGCGACAACGTCATCAAGAACCTCACCGAGCTGCGCGAAGGCGCGCCAGTGGTTCACATCGACCATGGCGTCGGCCGCTACCTGGGGCTGGTGACCATGGAGTTCGACGGCCAGGCCGCCGAGTTCCTCGCCCTGCAGTACGCCGACGAGGCCAAGCTCTACGTCCCGGTGGCGAGCCTGCACCTGATCGCCCGCTACACCGGCAGCGACGATGCCCTGGCGCCGCTGCATCGGCTCGGCTCCGAGCAGTGGCAGAAGGCCAAGCGCAAGGCCGCCGAGCAGGTCCGCGACGTGGCCGCCGAGCTGCTGGACATCTATGCCCGCCGCGCCGCCCGGGAAGGCTTCGCCTTCACCGACCCAAAGGCCGACTACGCCACTTTCTGCGCCGGCTTCCCGTTCGAGGAAACGCCCGACCAGCAGACCGCCATCGACGCGGTGCTGGCCGACATGCTGGCGCCGCGGCCGATGGACCGCCTGGTGTGCGGCGACGTGGGCTTCGGCAAGACCGAGGTGGCCATGCGCGCCGCCTTCGTCGCGGTCCATAGCGGCCGCCAGGTGGCGGTGCTGGTGCCCACCACCCTGCTGGCCCAGCAGCACTACAACAGCTTCCGCGACCGCTTCGCCGACTGGCCGGTGAAGGTCGAGGTGATGAGCCGCTTCAAGACCGCCCGGGAAGTGGACGACGCCGTGGAAAAACTCGGCGAAGGCAAGCTGGACATCGTCATCGGCACCCACAAGCTGCTCCAGGGCGACGTGCGCTTCCACAACCTCGGCCTGGTGATCATCGACGAGGAACACCGGTTCGGCGTGCGCCAGAAGGAACAGCTCAAGGCGCTGCGCAGCGAGGTGGACATCCTCACCCTCACCGCCACGCCCATCCCGCGCACCCTGAACATGGCGGTCTCCGGCATGCGCGACCTGTCCATCATCGCCACGCCGCCGGCGCGCCGCCTGTCGGTCCGCACCTTCGTCATGGAGCAGCAGAACGCCGTGATCAAGGAGGCGCTGCTGCGGGAGCTGCTGCGTGGCGGGCAGGTGTACTACCTGCACAACGACGTGAAGACCATCGAGAAGTGCGCCGCCGACCTGGCCGAACTGGTCCCCGAGGCGCGCATCGGCATCGGCCACGGGCAGATGAACGAGCGTGACCTGGAACGGGTGATGAGCGACTTCTACCACAAGCGCTTCAACGTGCTGGTGGCCTCTACCATCATCGAGACCGGCATCGACGTGCCCAGTGCCAACACCATCCTCATCGAACGCGCCGACAAGTTCGGCCTGGCCCAGTTGCACCAGTTGCGCGGCCGGGTCGGGCGCAGTCACCACCAAGCCTACGCCTACCTGCTCACGCCACCGCGCAAGCAGATGACCCCGGACGCCGAGAAGCGCCTGGAAGCCATCGCCAACGCCCAGGACCTGGGCGCCGGTTTCGTCCTGGCCACCCATGACCTGGAGATCCGCGGCGCCGGCGAACTGCTGGGCGACGGCCAGAGCGGGCAGATCCAGGCGGTGGGTTTCACCCTCTACATGGAAATGCTGGAGCGGGCGGTCAAGGCCATCCGCAAGGGCGAGCAGCCGAACCTGGAGCAACCCCTGGGCGGGGGGCCGGAGATCAACCTGCGCCTGCCGGCGCTGATCCCCGAGGACTACCTGCCGGACGTGCATGCCCGGCTGATCCTCTACAAGCGCATCGCCTCGGCGGCGGACGAAGAGGCCCTCAAGGAATTGCAGGTGGAAATGATCGACCGCTTCGGCCTGCTGCCCGAGCCCACCAAAAGCCTCATCCGCCTGACCCTGCTCAAGCTGCGCGCCGAGGTGCTCGGCATCCGCAAGATCGACGCCGGCCCCCAGGGTGGGCGCATCGAGTTCGCCGCCGACACCCAGGTGGACCCACTGGTGCTGATCAAACTGATCCAGAGCCAGCCGAAACGCTACAAGTTCGAAGGCGCTACGCTGTTCAAATTCCAGGTCCCCATGGAACGCGCCGAAGAACGCTTCAACACCCTCGAGGCGTTGCTGGAACGCCTGGCGGTGAAAGCCGCCTGAACCGGTCCGCCGCAGGCCTCGCGCCTGCGGCGCCCGGCGCCCGCCCGGGCCACCGGGCATCTCGCTGAAGGAGTCCCATGCGCCTCGCCCGTTTCCTCGTGCTGTCCGCCTCACTGCTGGCCACCGGCGCCTTCGCCGAGGGCGCCTACCAGGTGGAACTGGTGCTGTTCCGCCAGGCCGGCCAGGAGGCGGTCGATCACCCGGCGGCACCGGACGACTGGGCCGCCGGCGCACTGCCGCCCTCGCCCGCCAACCAGTTGCCCACCCGCCTCGACGAGGCGGTGGCTCGCCTGCAGCCGGCCAAGGGCTACCGGGTACTGCTGCACAAGGCCTGGAAGCAGGGCGCGCGGGTGGCGCTGGACGGCGGTGAACAGCGCCTTGGTCACTTCCCCGTGGAGGGCAACCTTGAACTGGATGACGGGCGTCCCATCCCGGCAAGGGTCCGGCTGTGGGTCAATCGCTTCGATGCCAACGGCCTGCTCACTGCCAGCGAACGCTTTCGCCAGGAGGTGCGCCTGCAGCCCGGGGAGCTGACGTACCTGGACCAGGGCAGCCTGGGCCTGCTGATCAAGGTCTCGCCCCTCTAGGGCGTCGGTGGCCACGTTCGTGCCCTCGTTCCACGACCTGCTTGCCCACGTGCCCTGGCGCGCGGCCTTCGACGCCCGCAGCCTGGCCCGCGCCCAGGCCTACGCCGACGAGCGCCGGGTAGGGCTGGATTCCCTGGGCGAGCGCCAGGTCCTCGCCCACTGCCGAAGCAGCCAGGAGCGCCTCTACAGGCAGAACATCCTGCTGATGGGCGATACGGTCAATGCGACCTGCACCTGCCCGGTCGCCTACAACTGCAAGCACTGCGCGGCGGTGCTGCTGCACCTGGAAAGCCTGGCGCCGCCGGAAGAGGATGCCCGCTCCGCGCCTCCGGCCACGCCGCCCCAGGCGGGCGCGCCGCAGCCCTGCCTGGCCCTGGGCAGCCACCCCCATACCTACTACGACGCCCGCAGCCGGCGCATGCTCACCCAGCCCCAGCACCGCGCCGGGCTGTCGTTCCGCTATGGCGAACGCCAGGTGCATGGGCCGGAGCGCCGCGTCGGCCTGCAGGTGAGCACCCTGCGGCGCCAGCCCCAGGCCGAGCAGGCGCTGCGCGAGACGCTGCTGGGCCTGGGCTTCCGTCCGGCGCTGCGGCAGAGCGGTGCCCTGCCCAAGGACTCCGCGGAGATGTTCGAGCTGCCCGGCGATGCCGACTGGCAGGCGTTCGTCCAGCGCGACCTGCCGGGCCTGCGGGAAGCCGGCTGGCGGATCGATATCCGCCCCGGCTTCCAGTTCGACCTGAGCACCGTGGAGAACTGGTACGCCCACCTGGACGAGGCCCCCCAGCACGACTGGTTCGACCTCGAGCTGGGCATCATCGTCGAGGGCCGACGGATCAGCCTGCTGCCGGTGCTGCTGCGCCTGATCCGCCGCTATCCCGAACTGCTCGCCCCGGCCCAGCTGCAACGCCACCCCGACGATGAGCCACTGCGCCTGCAACTGGACGTCACCGGCGTGGAAGGCCGCCCCTTACAGGTGGCGTTGCCATTCGGCCGCCTCAAACCGGTGCTGGCGACCCTCGGCGAACTCTACCTGCGCGAGCAGATCGAAGGCGACGCGCTGCGCCTGGCGGCCCCCGATGCCGCGCGCCTGGCGGCCCTCGATGGGCTGGCCCTGGACTGGCAGGGTGGCGAGCGCCAGCGCGACTTCGCCCGCCGCCTGCGGGAATTCCAGGCACGCCCGGTAGCCGCGCCCGAGGGCCTGCAGGCGAACCTGCGCCCCTACCAGTTGCAGGGCCTGCGCTGGATGCAGACCCTGCGGGAGCTGAAGGTGGGCGGCATCCTCGCGGACGACATGGGCCTGGGCAAGACCCTGCAGACCCTCGCCCACCTGTTGGGCGAGAAGCAGGCCGGCCGCCTGGCCCGGCCGGCCCTGGTGATCGTGCCCACCAGCCTGATCCCCAACTGGCAGGACGAGGCCGCGCGCTTCGCCCCGTCGCTGCGGGTACTGTCCCTGCACGGCCCGCAACGGCGCAAGCTGCTCCCGCGGATCGACGACCATGACCTGCTGCTGAGCACCTACGCCCTGCTGCCACGGGACGCCGACGTCCTGGCGGGGCGAGCCTTCTCGGTGCTGGTCCTGGACGAGGCGCAGTACATCAAGAATCCCGCCAGCAAGGCGTTCCAGGCCGTGGTGCGCCTGCAGGCGGAGCAGCGCCTGTGCCTGTCCGGCACGCCCCTGGAAAACCACTTGGGGGAGCTCTGGTCGCTGTTCACCTTCCTCATGCCTGGCTGGCTCGGCGACGCCAAGCGCTTCGCCCGGGACTACCGCACGCCCATCGAGCGGCACGGCGACGCCCTGCGCCTGGCCCATCTCAACGGCCGCATCCGGCCCTTCGTCCTGCGCCGGCGCAAGGAGCAGGTGGCCAGCGAGCTGCCGCCGAAGACCGAGATCGTCCACTGGGTGGAGCTGAGCGATGCCCAGCGCGATCTCTACGAGACCGTGCGCCTGGCCATGGATCGCAAGATCCGCGAGGAGATCGACCGCAAGGGCCTGGCCCGCAGCCGCATCGTCATCCTCGACGCCCTGCTGAAGCTGCGGCAGGTGTGCTGCGACCTGCGCCTCGCCGAGCCCGGGGCGGCCACGGCCGCCCGCGGCAACGCCGAGCCGGCCGGCAAGCTGGGCAGCCTGATGCGCCTGCTGGGGGAAATGCTCGCCGAGGGCCGCCGGGTGCTGCTGTTCTCCCAGTTCACCTCGATGCTGGCGCTGATCGAGGAGGAGCTGCAGCGCCGCGACATCGGCTACGTGCTACTCACTGGCTCCACCCGCGACCGCCGCGAACCGGTGGAACGCTTCCAGCGTGGTGAGGTGCCGGTGTTCCTGATCAGCCTGAAGGCCGGCGGCGTCGGCCTCAACCTCACCGCCGCGGACAGCGTGATCCACTACGACCCCTGGTGGAACCCGGCCGCGGAGAACCAGGCCACCGACCGCGCCTACCGGATCGGCCAGGACAAGCCGGTATTCGTCTACAAGCTAATCGCCCGGGGCACCGTCGAGGAAAAGATCCAGGCGCTGCAACGGGACAAGGCCGCGCTGGCCGCGAGCATCCTGGAAGGCAAGAACGAGGGCGACTGGCAACTGCGGGACGAGGACATCGACGCCCTCCTCGCCCCGTTGCCCCGCGCCTGAGTCAAGCCGCCAGCAGGTAGGTCAGGACCTCGCGGATGCGGCCAATGCCCTCGGCCAGGGCGGCCTCGATCTCGGCCATGGTGATGATCCCGCTGCTCTTGCCGGCCGCCGGGTTCACCACCAGTGCCAGGCACGCATAGGGCAGGCCCAGTTCCCGGGCCAGAGCCGCCTCCGGCATCCCGGTCATGCCGACGATGTCGCAACCATCGCGCTCCATCCGGGCGATCTCCGCCACGGTCTCCAGGCGCGGTCCTTGGGTGCAGCCATACACGCCATGGTCGCTGTGGGCAAAGCGGCAGGCCCGCAGCGCGTCCAGCAGGCGCCCGCGCAGCGCGTCGTCGTAAGGGTGGGAAAAATCGATGTGGGTCACGTGGTCCAGCTCGCCTTCGTGGAAGGTGCCGATGCGCCCGTGGGTGTAGTCGATCAACTGGTGCGGCACCGTCAGGTGGCCGGTGCCCATGTCGGCCTGGATGCCGCCGACGGCGTTCACCGCGACGATGGCCTCGGCCCCCGCCTCCTTAAGCGCCCACAGGTTGGCGCGGTAGTTCACCTGATGCGGCGGAATCCGATGGGGATGGCCGTGGCGGGCGAGGAACAGCACTTCGCGCCCGGCGAAGACACCCCGGGCGATGCCCGCCGAGGGCGCGCCGAACGGCGTGTCCGGGCTCAGCAGGGCTTTCATTTCCAGGCCTTCCAACTGGGTCAGGCCGGTGCCGCCGATGATGGCGTAGACAGTCATGGGCTACCTCAAACGAGCAGATGGGCGTCGCGCAACGCGGCGACGGCGGTCGACCAGCGGGGATCGCTGCGGTATTCGCTACCGGGAAAGGCCCGCCGGCGCATCCGCGCCAGGCGGGCGGGCGGCGTGGCCCGCAGGTGCTGCAACCGGCTCAGGGCCAGCTCCGCCGCGCCGCGGTCGTTGCAGACCAAGCCCATGTCGCAACCGGCGGCGAGCGCCGCCTCGATGCGCTCGCCGGCATCGCCCACCACGTGGGCACCGGCCATGGACAGGTCATCGCTGAAGATGACCCCGTCGAAGCCCAGCTCGCCGCGCAGGATGTCCTGCAGCCAGCGCCGGGAGAAGCCGGCGGGACGGGCGTCCACCGCCGGGTAGATGACGTGGGCCGGCATCACGCCGTCCAGCGCCCCGGCAAGCCGGGCGAAGGGCAGCATGTCGGCGGCGCGGATCGCCTCCAAGGTGCGCTCGTCGGACGGAATCGCCACGTGGGAATCGGCCTCGGCCCAGCCATGACCAGGGAAATGCTTGCCGGTGGCCCCCATGCCGGCGGCCTGCATGCCGCGGACGAACGCGCCGGCCAGGTCCACCACCCGCTGCGGATCGCCGTCGAACGCCCGGGTGCCGATCACGCCACTGCGGCCATGGTTCAGGTCGAGCACCGGGGCGAAGCTGAAGTCGAGCCCCACCGCCAGCACCTCCGTCGCCATCAGCCAGCCGCAGTGCTCGGCGAGACCCTCGGCCCTGGGCTGGGCTGACAGCTCGCCCATGGCCGGCAGGCGCAGGACATCCTGGCGCAGGCGCTGCACGCGGCCGCCCTCCTGATCCACCGCCAGCAGCAGGTCAGGTCGCACGGCGCGGATGGAATCGCACAGCTCACGCACCTGCCGGGGATGCTCGATGTTGCGGGCAAAGACGATCAAGCCGGCCACTTCCGGCTGGCGCAGGATCTGGCGATCCTCGGCGGTCAGCCAGGTGCCCGCCACATCCAGCATCAGGGAGCCTTGTACGCTCATACAGACGAATCCTCGACAAACGAAACGGCCCGACCGGGCGGACGGGCCGAGGCTGCAGTAAAGGAAACGGCGCCGGGCATCGGCGCGGAGCGCGGCGGCCGTTCCGGCGGGCTAGCTTAGCCGATGCCGGCGGACACGCCCATGGTCAGGCTTTGGCGGGGGCGGCTGGCGCCTTGCTGCGGGGCTTGAAGGCGGCGCTGACGAGGCTCTCGTCGACGACGCCGGTCTCGGCGCGCATGCCGGCCGCGAGGAACGGCACCATCATGCGCATGACCTGCTCGATGGAGGTATTCACGCCGAAATCGGTCTCGGCCATGGCCCGCAGCGCCTTGATCCCGGACATGCTGAACGCCGCGGCCCCCAACATGAAGTGCACACGCCAGAACAGTTCCAGGGGCGGCAGACGCGGCGCGGCCTCGTGGACCAGCAGCATGTAGCGGCGGAACACCTTGCCGTAGACTTCTTCCAGGTATTTGCGCAGGTGGCCCTGGCTCTGGCTGAACGCCAGGCCCAGCAGGCGCATGAAGATAGACAGGTCGTTGCCGCTACGGGGTTTCACCGCCAGGGCCTGTTCCACCAGGATTTCCAGCAGTTCTTCCAGGGAGGCCCTAGTCTCGCCCTTGCCCTGGCGGCGGTCCAGCTCACGCTCCAAGCTCTGGCAGAACGGCCCGAGGAAGCGAGAAAAGACCGCCTGGATCAGCGCTTTCTTCGAGCCGAAGTGGTAGTTCACTGCTGCCAGGTTGACTCCCGCCTTGCTCGTGATCAGGCGCAGTGACGTTTCCGCGAAACCTTTCTCCGCGAATAATTGTTCCGCCGCGTCGAGGATACGCTCGACGGTTTCCGATTGAGCCATGGGGAGAGCCACCAGACAAACACTTGTTTGAAACATACGTTTCAGGCTGCAGTTTTGTCAAGTCTCATGCCTCATGTTTCGACGCAACGGTCACACCCCTTGTAAACCAAAGCCGCCCCATGCACCACCGTGCTTCCCCGGCGGTCACCCCTCCGTCGGTCGATCCGGGCATTGCGCAGGAGCTTCTCCTGTATATAATCCCAGCCACTGTATAAAAAGACAGAGCGCCGCCATGCAGAAACTCACGCCCCGCCAGGCCGAAATCCTGGAGTTCATCAAGCGCAGCCTGGAAGATAACGGCTTCCCGCCTACCCGGGCGGAAATTGCCCAGGCGCTCGGCTTCAAGTCACCCAATGCCGCCGAGGAACACCTCAAGGCCCTGGCTCGCAAGGGCGCCATCGAGATGACCCCGGGCGCCTCCCGGGGCATCCGCATTCCCGGTTTCGAGCCGGGTGGCGAGAGCGACGGCCTGCCGGTCATCGGCCGCGTCGCTGCCGGTGCCCCTATCCTGGCGCAGCAACACATCGAGGAATCCTGCCGAATCAATCCCACCTTCTTCCATCCGAAAGCCGACTACCTGTTGCGCGTACGCGGCATGAGCATGAAGGACGTGGGCATTCTCGACGGCGACCTGCTCGCGGTGCACGTTACCCGGGAAGCACGGAACGGCCAGATCGTGGTGGCCCGCCTCGATGACGAGGTGACGGTCAAGCGCTTCAAGCGCGAAGGCGAAAAAGTCTGGCTGATCGCCGAGAACCCGGAATTCGCGCCCATCGAGGTTGACCTGCGCGAGCAGGACCTGGTGATCGAAGGTTTGAGTGTCGGCGTGATCCGCCGCTAGGAGGCCGTATGCAGTTTCCGCAGTCCCTGGACCGGGGCCAGTTGTCGCTGTTCCAGGAAGCACTGTTCAGCCAGCCGGTGACCTCGCTGTCGCCGGATACGCTGCCGGATGAATGGCTGGACGAGGGCGAAACCTTCAGCGAAGTCTCCCTGCGAGGCAGCGCCGGGAACTGCCAGCACCTGCTGGCGCCGATCCTCCGCGCCCTCAGCGAAGACCAGGATGCTCGCTGGCTCACCCTCATCGCGCCGCCCGCGGGGCAGACCCAGGACTGGCTGCGCCGTGCCGGTGCCAACCGCGAGCGCATCCTCATGCTGAACCCGCGGGGCAACCAGACGGCGCTGCAGCTGGCCTGTGAGGCGCTGCGACTGGGCCGCAGCCATACCGTGGTGAGCTGGCTTGACCCGCTGGATCGCCTGGCCCGCCAGGAACTGGTCCAGGCGGCTCGCCTGGGCCGCTCGCAGAGCCTCAACGTCCGACTTCGATAAGCCGGACCGAACGCGTTGGGTCAGTGGAGGACCCGGGGTTCGTAGTCCTGCTCCAGGTCGTCGTCCGACAGACGCCCCGCCATTTGCACACCAACGTTGAACATGGCCTTGGCCACTTCCACGTGGTGGCCCTGGAGAAATGCCTTGGCGTCAGCGGAGAAATCCAGGGTCACGAGCACTTCCTCGTCCTCGGCGCGACGCAGGATGATGCGCCCGTCGGGCAATTCGACGATTTCCAGGAAAGACGTTGGCATTCGGACTTCTTCTCCACGCGGGAACGGCACCTTGCAAGGGCGCGCATTGTAGCAGCAGCGCTACGCGGCCCCTAGCCCGCCCGGCGCCCGTCCATGGGGGTCAGACAGGCAGGAATGACGATGGAAAACACGCCTTGTCGTCAGCGGATCATCAGCATTCGGACAGAGCCGCGCGGTAGCGTAGCGCCAAGGCCTTGAGAGACTGCCGCCAGGCTTCCAGTTCGACGTGACCAGGGTCGGCCGATTCGTCGAGGGCGACCGCCTCGATCAACCCACTCTGCTCATCCGCAGGCGCAGACTTGGCCGGTTTCGTCTCGCGGGGTGGCAGAAACAAGCCGCGGTAGGCAGCCAGCAACTGCGCCAGCCAGGTTTCGCTATGCTGGGCCAGCTCCACCAGTTCCGCCAATTCCGGGTTAGGCGCGGCGATCAGCACCTCAGCGGTCAGCAACGCCTCCACCTGCAGGACGTTTGCCTGCGGTAAGCGGTAGTACCCGGTGATTTCATGACACAACCCCAGCACGGCGCCGTACAGGTGGAACAGCGCCACTTCGCGCTCGGCCTGGATCAGTGCCTGGGCGTTCATGGGACGCCCCTGTTCCGCCTTGCGCCAAGCCTCCAGGGCCAGTCCGGCGAAGTACAGCTTCTGGTTGGTGCGGGTATACAGCTCGTTGGCCATGGCGGCGACTCCTCCCGTTGGGTCCGGCGAAGCACCCTAGCGCGCCAAGGCCATCGGCGTCGAGTCGAACCGGCAAGCCGCACGGGGCGACTCGCCGGTGGAACAACCGAAACTCAGCGCTTGTCTTCGATCTTCCAGCGGCCACCGTCGTAGAAGGCCCGCCAGCCGGAGGGCTTGCCCTCCACCTCGGACTGCACGTACTGCTCCTTGGTCTTGCGGCTGAAGCGGATGACTGCAGGCCGGCCCTCAGGGTCTTTTTGCGGTGCATCCAGCAAGTAGTGGTACTTCGGATCGATCTCGTCCTTGTGGGGGATCAATTCGCTCACCAGGGGCGCCCGGGTCTCGCGGTTCTTCGGGAACTGGCTGGCAGCCAGGAACAGGCCGGACGCGCCGTCACGCAGCACATAGGTGTCATTGACCTTCTCGCACTTCAGCTCCGGCATCTTCACCGCGTCCATCTTCGGCGGTGCCGCCTCGCCGTTGCGCAGCAGCTTACGGGTGTTCTTGCAGGCCGGGTTGGTGCAGCCGAAGAACTTGCCGAAGCGGCCGGTCTTCAACTGCATTTCGCTACCGCACTTGTCGCACTCCAGGCTCGGGCCTTCGTAGCCCTTGATGCGGTACTGGCCCTGCTCGATCTCGTAGCCGGAGCAGTCCGGGTTGTTGCCGCAGATATGCAGCTTGCGGGTCTCGTCCAGCAGGTAGGCGTCCATGGCAGTGCCGCATTTCGGGCAGCGGTGCTTGCTGCGCAGCACCCGCGACTCCGACTCGCCCTCGTCATCCGCGGCGATTTCGTCGCCGGGAATGAGGTTGATGGTGGCCTTGCAGCGCTCCTTGGGGGGCAGCGCATAACCGGAACAGCCGAGGAACACTCCAGTGGAGGCGGTACGGATCATCATCGGCCGGCCGCACTCGCGGCAGGGGATATCGGTCAGGGTTGGCTGGTTGGCGCGCATGCCCTTTTCCGACACCTCGGCGACTTCCAGCTTCTTCTTGAAGTCGCCGTAGAACTCGTCCAGCAGGTGCTTCCAGTCACGCTCGCCCTGGGCCACGTCGTCCAGGTTCTCTTCCATGCCGGCGGTGAAGCCGTAGTCCATCAGGTTGGCGAAGCTCTCGTTCAGCCGGTCGGTGACGATGTCACCCATCTTCTCGGCATAGAAACGGCGGTTCTGCACCGTGACGTAGCCGCGCTCCTGGATGGTGGAGATGATCGCCGCGTAGGTCGACGGGCGGCCGATGCCACGTTTTTCCAGCTCCTTGACCAGGCTGGCCTCGGAGAAGCGCGCCGGCGGCTTGGTGAAATGCTGGGACGGGTCGAGCTTGAGCAGGTCGAGTCCCTCGCCTTCCTTCATATCCGGCAGCACCGCATCTTCGCCAGGCTTGCTCTGTTGCGGCAGCACGCGGGTGTAGCCATCGAACTTGAGGATGCGGCCCTTGGCACGCAGCTCGAACTCGCTGGCCTTCACGGTGACGCTGGTGGACAGGTATTCCGCCGGCGGCATCTGGCAGGCGACGAACTGGCGCCAGATCAGCTCATACAGGCGCTCCGCATCCCGCTCCATGCCCGAGAGCTGGGCCGGACGCAGGTTGACGTCGGAAGGACGGATCGCCTCGTGGGCCTCCTGGGCCCCTTCCTTGCTGGAATAGACGTTGGCCTTAGCCGGCAGGTACTGCTTGCCGAACTCGTCCTCGATGAAGCTGCGGGCCATGGCCAGCGCATCGGCGGACAAATTGGTGGAGTCGGTACGCATGTAGGTGATGTAGCCGGCCTCGTACAAGCGCTGGGCCATCATCATGGTTTTCTTCACCCCGAAGCCCAGGCGGTTGCTGGCGGCCTGCTGCAGGGTGGAGGTGATGAACGGGGCGGAAGGACGGCTGCTGGTGGGCTTGTCCTCGCGCTTGACGACGCTATAGCTGGAGGCCTTGAGGATCGCCAGCGCCGCCATGGCCTGGGCCTCGTTCAGCGGCCTGAAGGCCTCGCCGTTCTGCCGGGCGACCTCGAAGCGCACGTTGGCCCCCTTGGCGGTGCCCAGGTCGGCGTGGATCTCCCAGTATTCCTCCGGGACGAACGCGCGGATTTCCCGCTCGCGCTCCACCACCAGTTTCACCGCCACCGATTGCACCCGGCCGGCGGACAGGCCCCGGGCGATCTTTTGCCAGAGCAGCGGGGACACCATGTAGCCCACCACGCGGTCGAGGAAACGCCGCGCCTGCTGGGCGTTGACCCGGTTGATGTCCAGCTCGCCCGGCTGGGAGAAGGCATCCTGAATGGCCTTCTTGGTGATCTCGTTGAAGACCACGCGCCGGTAGCGGCTCTCGTCGCCACCGATGGACTCGCGCAGGTGCCAGGCAATGGCTTCCCCCTCGCGGTCCAAGTCGGTCGCGAGGTAGATGGTGTCGGCTTCTTTGGCCAGGCGGCGCAATTCGTCGATCACCTTTTCCTTGCCCGGCAGGATCTCGTACTTGGCCTTCCAGCCATGCTCGGGATCGACGCCCATGCGAGCGAACAGCTGGCGCTTGGCCTTTTCCTTGGGCGACAGCGCGGGCGCTTCGGCGGCCGCGGCCTTGCCACGCTTGGCCGGTTCCTTGGCGGCGCTGGCGGATCCGCTGGTGGGCAGATCGCGGATATGGCCGATGCTCGACTTCACCACGTACTGGTTGCCCAGGTACTTGTTGATGGTCTTGGCCTTGGCCGGGGATTCCACGATGACCAGCGATTTGCCCATGGATCAGAAGATTCCTGAATGCGAAGAGGAGAAAGAGGCGGGAGCCGCCTGGCGCGGCACCGCTATATATAGTGGCGACTCCCGGCAGGTCAAGGGCGCCGCCTCGGGAGAAAGGAGATCAGGCCCGCGGGAAGGGATCGGGTTCCTCGCTCAGCAGGGCGAAGCGAGCGATCACCTCGCCCTCCACTTCCACGGTGCTGGCGAACATCTCGAGCGGCCTCACCCAGAGACCGAAATCGCCATACAGCGCCTGGTACACCACGACCTGCTCGCCGTTCTCCGAGTGCTGGGCCACGCCGAACACCCGGTACTGGCGGCCTTTGTAATGACGATAGAGTCCCGGTTGCACGGTCATGTTCCCTCCTCGGCTGTTTCGCGAAAAAACGAAAGCCGGGGCACTGGGCCCCGGCTCTGCCGTCACGGCGCCTTGCGACGCCGCGGCGGTGTTCCTCAGACGCGCTCGAACACGGTGGTGATGCCCTGGCCGAGGCCCACGCACATGGTGGCCACGCCCAGGTTACCGCCGTTCTGTTTCATCACGTTGAGCAGAGTGCCGGAAATCCGCGCACCGGAACAGCCGAACGGGTGACCCAGGGCGATGGCGCCGCCGTGCAGGTTGACCTTCTGGTCCATCTTGTCCAGTACCTTGAGGTCCTTGAGGACCGGCAGGGCCTGGGCGGCGAACGCTTCGTTGAGCTCGAAGAAGTCGATATCTTCGATGGTCAGACCCGCGCGTTTCAGCGCTTTCTGGGTGGCCGGCACCGGGCCGTAGCCCATGATCGCCGGGTCGACGCCCGCCACCGCCATGGCCCGTACCCGCGCCATGGGCTGGATACCCAGGTCCTGGGCGCGCTGGGCGGACATGACGATCATGCAGGAGGCGCCGTCGGTGATCTGCGAGGACGTGCCCGCGGTCACGGTACCGCCCTTGGGGTTGAACGCCGGCTTCAGGGAGGCCAGGCCTTCCAGGGTGGTCTCGGGACGAATGGTCTCGTCGTAGTCGAACACCTTCAGGAAGCCGTTCTCGTCGTAGCCTTGCATCGGGATGATCTCATCCTTGAACTTGCCTTCAACGGTGGCCTTGTGGGCCAGCTGGTGCGAACGCACACCGAACTGGTCCTGGGCTTCGCGGGTAATGCCGTGCATCTTGCCGAGCATCTCGGCGGTCAGGCCCATCATCCCGGAGGCCTTGGCAGCGTACAGCGACAGGTGCGGGTTCGGGTCGACGCCGTGCATCATGCCGACGTGGCCCATGTGCTCCACGCCGCCGACGACGAAGACGTCGCCGTTGCCGGTCTGGATGGCCTGCACCGCGGTGTGCAGCGCGCTCATGGACGAACCGCACAGGCGGCTGACCGTCTGGCCGGCGCTGGTGTGGGGGATCTGGGTCAGCAGCGACGCCATGCGGGCGATGTTCCAGCCCTGCTCCAGGGTCTGGTTCACGCAGCCCCAGATCACGTCTTCCACTTCGGCCGGATTGACCTTCTCGTTACGCTCCAGCAGCTTGCTGATCAGGTGCGCGGACATGTCTTCGGCGCGGGTGTTGCGGTGCATGCCACCCTTGGAACGACCCATCGGGGTACGGCCGAAGTCGACAATGACGGCGTCTCTCGGATTCAGACTCATATCTTCACTCTCGCTCGATTAACCGAAGAACTTCTGGCCGTTCTTGGCCATTTCGCGCAGTTTCTCGGTCGGGTGGTACAGCGGGCCGAGGTCGGCGTACTTGTCCGCCAGGGCGACGAATTCGGCCACGCCGATGCTGTCGATGTAGCGCAGTGCACCCCCGCGGAAGGGCGGGAAGCCGATGCCGTAGATCAGGCCCATGTCGGCCTCGGCGGCGCTGTCGACGATGCCGTCTTCCAGGCAGCGTACGGTCTCCAGGCACAGCGGAATCATCATGAAGTTGATGATGTCCTCGTCGGTCACCTCACGCTTCTCGTACACGATCGGGGCGAGCACTTCGAGCACCGACTCGTCGAAGATCTTCTTCGGCTTGCCGCGCTTGTCGGTCTCGTAGACGTAGAAGCCCTTGCCGTTCTTCTGGCCCAGGCGCTTGGCCTCGTACAGGGCGTCGATGGCGGACTTGCGGTCGTCCTTCATGCGGTCCGGGAAACCCTCGGCCATCACGTCGCGACCATGGTGACCGGTGTCGATGCCGACTACGTCCATCAGGTAGGCCGGGCCCATGGGCCAGCCGAACTTCTCCATCACCTTGTCGATGCGGACGAAGTCCACGCCGGCGCTGACCAGCCTGGCGAAGCCGCCGAAGTACGGGAACAGCACGCGGTTGACCAGGAAGCCCGGGCAATCGTTGACCACGATCGGGGTCTTGCCCATCTTCTTGGCGTAGGCAACGGTGGTGGCGACAGCGGTCTCACCGGACTTCTCGCCACGGATCACTTCCACCAGCGGCATCATGTGCACCGGGTTGAAGAAGTGCATGCCGACGAAGTTCTGCGGACGCTTGAGCGCCTGGGCCAGCAGGCTGATGGAGATGGTGGAGGTGTTGGACGCGAGGATCGCGTCTTCCTTCACCGCACCTTCCACCTCGGCCAGGACCGATTGCTTGATCTTCGGGTTCTCCACCACCGCCTCGACGACGATGTCGACGTTGGCGAAGTCGCCGTAGGACAGGGTCGGGCGGATGGCGTTGAGGGCCTCGGCCATCTTCGCCGGGGTCAGGCGACCTTTCTCGACGCGCTTGCCGAGCAGCTTGGAGGCTTCGCCGAGGCCCAGTTCGATGG
The DNA here is from genome assembly GCF_007109405.1 of Pseudomonas mangiferae. Lineage (GTDB taxonomy): Bacteria > Pseudomonadota > Gammaproteobacteria > Pseudomonadales > Pseudomonadaceae > Pseudomonas_T > Pseudomonas_T mangiferae. The sequence continues at coordinate 124,871 of NZ_VJOY01000006.1, read as the reverse complement.
CTTCCTCGCGGATGTCCTTCATCAGGATCGGCGTGCCCTTGACGGCGGACTGGTAGGCGATGCCGCCGCCCATGATGCCGGCGCCCAGCACGGCCGCCATTTTCACGTCCTTGGCCTGCTTGTCGTAGTCCTTGGCCTTCTTCTTCAGTTCCTGGTCGTTGAGGAACAGGCCGATCAGGCTTGCCGCGACCGGGGTCTTGGCCAGCTTGACGAAACCGGTGGCCTCGACTTCGAGGGCCTTGTCACGGCCGAAGCTGGCGGCTTTCTGGATGCTCTTGATGGCTTCGACCGGGGCCGGGTAGTTCGGGCCAGCCTGGCCGGCGACGAAGCCCTTGGCGGTCTCGAAGGCCATCATCTGCTCGATGGCGTTGAGCTTGAGTTTCTCCAGCTTGGGCTGACGCTTGGCCTTGTAGTCCAGCTCGCCGGAAATGGCGCGCTTGACCAGGTCCAGCGCGGCGTCCTTGAGCAGCTCGGGCTTCACCACCGCATCGACGGCGCTGACCTTCAGGGCATCGGCGGCGCTGTTCTCCTTGCCGGAGGCGATCCACTCGATGGCGTTGTCGGTACCGATCAGGCGCGGCAGGCGCACGGTGCCGCCGAAGCCCGGGTAGATGCCCAGCTTGACTTCCGGCAGGCCGATCTTGGCGGTTTCCGAGGCGACGCGGTAATCCGCGGCCAGGCACATCTCCAGGCCACCGCCCAGGGCGATGCCGTTGATGGCCGCCACGGTGGGCACGCCCAGGTCTTCGAAATCGCTGAAGATCTTGTTGGCTTCGAGGTTGCCGGCCACCAGTTCTTCGTCGGGGAGCTTGAAGTTGTCGACGAACTCGGTGATGTCGGCGCCGACGATGAACACGTCTTTGCCACTGGTGACGATCACGCCTTTGATCGAACCGTCGGCCTTGATCGTGTCCACTGCCTGACGCAGTTCGTTCAAGGTCAAACGGTTGAATTTGTTGACGGACTCACCCTTGAGGTCGAAATTCAATTCGACGATGCCGCCCTCAAGAGCTTTAACCGTGATGGCTTTACCTTCGTAAATCATCAACTGATCTCCACGGTATGGAAGCTGGACAGTTTCACATCGGACACCTTCGGCGAGCCGCCCAAGGCACGTGCCGTGGGCTTTGGCGCAATCCGTACGGCATACCCGCCGACGCGGTAAATCGGGTCGTGACGGCGCTTGCCAGGGAGCAAACGCTCAATTCATACGCCCGTTTGATTGGGGTCCGCACACCTTCGGGGAAAAGCGTGCGATTGTCAATTGCACTGAAAGCGACTGGCGCGGCGCACCACGTGCCGGAAACCACCGCGACGCGTCGTCGCAGTCGCTGCGGTCGCCAGACTCTAGCGACCGCCCGGCCCTGCCTGGATAAACCGGCGACCCGACGCTACAGTCGATTTTTCCAATGGACGGAATCGGCCCGTCCTGAGGATAACAACAACGAAACCCTGCACGGGTTCCCGGAGATGCCCATGACGCGCCACCTGCCGGTCCTGTTGTTGAGCCTGACCCTCGGCCTCTGCTGCCCGCCGGCATCGGCGGCCGACCCGTCCGCGAGCCTCGCCGCGTTGCAGCGGATGCGCGTCGCCAGCCAGCAGAGCCTGACCGACTTCTACCTGTTCAGCGGAATGGAGGGGGATCGGCGCTACGCCCAGGCGCTGGATGACTCCACCAAGGCCGCATCCACGGCCCTGGATCAGCTGGGGGAGCTGCCGGGCGACGGCTCGCGGGCCCTGGTCGACCCGCTGCGGCAGGCCTGGCAGGACTATGCCAGCCATCTGACCACCCTGGTGCAGACCTACCGCAGCCAGGGGTTCACCGACCCGCAGCCGGTCACCGACACGGTGTCCCGGCAGCGCCGCCTGCGCCAACAAGCGGACGCCCTCTACCTGAAGATCGAGCAGGACGCGGCCTGGCAGGTCCCACCCCTGACCCAGCGCGCCCGAGACCTGGGCCTGTTCATGGCCGACATCGCCACCGCCTATGCGGCACGCAACGCCTCGGTGGGCGGCGGGGCCAGCGGTAAAGGCAGTGACCTGCTGGATCGCCAGGTGGACGAGTTCGACAAGCGCCTGCACGCCCTGGCCCAGGCGACGGAGAACACCGATGCCACCCGCCAGGCCCTGCAGCGCGTGGAAACCACCTGGCGCTACCTGCAGCCCACCTTGCGCAACCATGACGAGAACAGCGCACCCATGGTGGTGAACAGCTATGCGGGGCAGATCGTCGAGGGGCTGGAGACGCTCGCCGGCCAGTACGCGGCGATGGCCAAGTGAACGCAGCGCTGCTGGCGTCAGGCCAGGGCGCGCAGGAAGGCGTCCACGCGCTGCAAGGCCTCCTCGCCTCCCCGCTCGCCCCAGCACAGGGCGACCATCTGCGGCGTGGCTTCGGCCTTGTACACGTCGGCCGGCAGGCGGGCGAGATGCTCCACCAGGCGCGGGTCCTCGCAGGGCTCGCGCCACTGGTTGAGCCAGGTCCCCTCGGCCAGTTGCCAATAACACCAGGCGTCGACGTGGCCACGCAGGCGAGGCCGGTGGTACTGCGGGCAACTGCCGGGCAGCTCGCGCTCCAGCCAGAACGGCCACGCCTGGGGCACGAGTTGCATGGCCAGCCCAAGGCGACGAGCCTGCAGGCGCACCTCCATGCTGCCCCGCTGCCGGCGCGACGGCACGAGCCAGACCAGCGGGCTCAGCGCCAGCGCAACGAACAGCAACACCCAGCCCATGCTCATTTGGTTATCCTGCTGCCATCGAATCCGTTTTCCATGGCCCCACGGCCATGTACCCCTCCCCCGTCCTTCAGGAGAACACCCCCATGACCTACCAGCACATCCTGATCGCCGTCGATCTCACCGAAGACTGTCACCCGGTGATCGAGCGCGCCCAGTCCCTGGCCCGGGCCAACAACGCCAAGCTGTCCCTGGTGCACATCGTCGAGCCCATGGCCATGGCCTTCGGCGGTGACGTGCCGATGGACCTGTCGATGCTGCAGCAGCAGCAATTCGAACAGGCCCGGGAACGCCTAGACACCTTCGCCTCGCGTTACCCCGAGCTGCAACCCGACCAGCGCCACCTGGCCTACGGCCAGCCGCGCCAGGAAATCCACCGGCTTGCCGCCGAGCAGCGCTGCGACCTGGTGGTGGTAGGCAGCCATGGCCGCCACGGCCTGGCCCTGCTGCTGGGCTCCACCGCCAACGACCTGCTGCACGGCGCGCCCTGCGACGTGCTGGCCGTGCGCCTGAAGAAAGCCGAGTAAGCCGTTACGCCGCCGCCGGCCTGCCGGCGGCCTTCCCCGTCAGTCGAAGCCTTCGCCGGCGCTCATCACCAGTGGCCGGATCTTCTGCAGTTGCGTTTCCAGGGAATAGGTCATGCTGGAGGCCATGGAGAAGAAGGTAAGGAACGCCTTGAGGTTGGAATCGCCCTCGCAGGTGTCGTGGATGCGTTGCCAGAACGCCTGGTTGACCAGCTGCAATTGCTGGAACAGCCGCACCAGCCCTTTCAGTTCCCAGTCCGCATGGCGCCCTTCGCGCATGTTGAAGTACTGCCGCGCCAGGTAGATGGATACGGTGCGCAGGATGAATTCCCGGTTGCTGGCGAACGGCAGGTGCTGCTGGGCCATGGGCTTGAGCTTGCCCAGCATCGGGCAGGCGCTGGTGGCCATGATCACCCCCAGCAGCGCCCGCAGGCCCTCCTCCAGGCCCACGGTCTTCACGTACTCCCGTTCCGGGGTGCGCACCCAGACCACCGCCTTCTTGAAGGCCGGCAGGCCGTGGAAATCCTCGATCACCCGATGCAGGTCCACCGCCGCCGGGCAGTTGGGATGGGTCGCCACGCTCAGCGGGCAGTTGCTGCACTGGTGGTAGTCCAACCGCGTCCACTTGGGCGCGATGGCGGCCCGTTCCTCGTCGTATTCCCGGTCGATCTCGATGCGATAGCTGAACTCGTGATCGTCATCCAGGGTGATGCGGTATTCGATAGCCATGCTCAGCTCGCCCTCAACCGTCCAGTTCGGCCCAGCGCTCCAGTAACCGGTCCAGCTCCTGCTGCAGCGTCTCCAGGCGCGCCAGGGCCGCCGTGGTTTCCGCCGCCGGCCGCTGGTAGAACGCCGGGTCGGCGGTCTCCGCCTGGACCGCCGCCAGGTCCCGCTCCAACGCGTCGATCTGCTCCGGCAAGGCGTCCAGTTCGCGCTGCAGCTTGTAGCTGAGTTTCTTCTTCGCCACCTCCGGTTTCGCCACGGCCGGCGCGGGCGCCTCGCTGGCCGCCGGGGCGCCGGCCTGGGCCTCGCCCCGTGGCGGCTTGGCGTCGCCCACACCCAGCAGGCGTGGCGAACCGCCCTGGCGCAGCCAGTCCTGGTAGCCACCGACGTATTCGCGGACCCGGCCTTCCCCCTCGAACACCAGGGTGCTGGTGACCACGTTGTCGAGGAACGCCCGGTCGTGGCTGACCATCAGTACGGTGCCCTGGAAGCCCAGCAAGACTTCCTCCAGCAACTCCAGGGTTTCCACGTCCAGGTCGTTGGTGGGTTCGTCCAGCACCAGCAGGTTGGCCGGCTTGCTGAACAGCCGGGCCAGCAGCAACCGCGCCCGCTCGCCACCGGACAGCGCCTTGACCGGGGTCCGTGCCCGCTGCGGGCTGAACAGGAAGTCGCCCAGGTAGCTCAGCACGTGGCGGTTCTGCCCGTCGATCTCGATGAAATCGCGGCCCTCCGCGAGGTTGTCGATCACCGTCTTCTCAGGGTCCAGCTGCTGACGCAGCTGGTCGAAGTAGGCCACTTCCAGCTTGGTGCCCACCGCGATGGTGCCGCGGGTAGGTTGCAGGTCACCCAGCAGCAGCTTGAGCAGCGTGGTCTTGCCGGTCCCGTTGGCCCCCAGCAGGCCGATGCGGTCGCCCCGTTGCAGCACCAGGGAGAAATCCTGGATCAATGGCTGGCCGCCCGGATGAGCATAGTCGACGTGCTCGGCGACGATCACCTGCTTGCCGGACTTGTCCGCCGTTTCCAGCTGGAAGCTGGCCTTGCCCTGGCGCTCGCGTCGCTCGCTGCGTTCGCTGCGCATCGCCTTGAGGGCGCGCACGCGGCCTTCGTTGCGGGTACGGCGGGCCTTGATGCCCTGGCGGATCCACACCTCCTCCTGGGCCAGCTTCTTGTCGAACAGCGCGTTGGCGGTCTCTTCCGCCGCCAGTTGCTGCTCCTTGTGCACGAGGAAGCTGGCGTAGTCGCCGTTCCAGTCGATCAGGTGGCCGCGATCCAGTTCGAGGATGCGGGTCGCCAGGTTCTGCAGGAAGGAGCGGTCGTGGGTGATGAACAGCACGGCACCGTTGTAGCCCAGCAGCGCCTCTTCCAGCCAGGCGATGGCGCCGATGTCCAGGTGGTTGGTGGGCTCGTCCAGCAGCAGCAGGTCCGGCTCCGATACCAGGGCCTGGGCCAGCAGGACCCGCCGCCGCCAGCCGCCGGAGAGTTCGGCGAGGGTCTTGTCCGCCGGAAGCTGCAGGCGACTCAGGGTGCTGTCCACCAATTGCTGCAGGCGCCAGCCATCGCGGGCTTCCAGTTCCTGCTGGACATGGGTGAGCGCATCCAGGTCGGCCTGGTCGTGGATGTGCTGGCTGAGGTGGTGGTAGCGCGCGAGCAGCTCGCCGACGCCGGCCAGCCCCTCGGCCACCACGTCGAACACGGTACGCTCGTCCGCCGGCGGCAGTTCCTGGGGCAGCTCGCCGATCTTCAGCCCGGGCGCCCGCCAGATCTCGCCGTCGTCGGGCATCTGCTCGCCCTTCACCAGGCGCAGCAGGCTCGACTTGCCAGTGCCGTTGCGGCCGATCACGCAGACTCGCTCGCCGCGGTCGATCTGCCAGGAAACGCCGTCCAGCAAGGGTGTGGTGCCATAGGCCAGGGCGACGTCGGTGAACTTGAGCAGGGCCATGGGCACCTCCGGAAAAAACTGCGGCGCATTCTACCGGCATGCACCTGTGGCATGCTGGCCTTTTTTCCCCGATGCAGCCGTGGGTTTCGCCACCCCTGGCCAGCGGCTAAGCTAGCTGTCCGGGGCGCCGATGTGCCCAGTCCTCCAGCTTCTTTTTCTTGCGGAAGTGTCATGCGCGGTCGTCTGTTTCTGTTCTCCTGCCTGTTCCTTTCCCTGTTTTCCCTCGGCGGCGCCCAGGCCGCCAGCCTGGCCCAGCAGCGCCAGATGTACGACGAGGCCAAGCGTGCCCTGGCCAAGGGCGACGGCGAACCCTACCGGCGTTACGCCAATGCCCTGAGCGATTACCCCCTGGAGCCCTACCTGGCCTACGACGAGCTGACCGCCCGTCTGAAATCCGCCAGCAACCAGGAGATCGAGGCGTTCCTCGCCCAGCACGGCGACCTGCCCCAGGCGGGCTGGATGAAATTGCGCTGGCTGCGCTGGCTGGCCGACCGCGGCGACTGGAAGACCTTCGTCACCTACTACGATCCCAAGCTCAACTTTACCGAGCTGGACTGCCTGTACGGCCAGTACCAGCTGCAGCACGGCCTGAAAGCCGAGGGCTACCAGACCGCCGAGAAGCTCTGGCTGGTGGGCAAGTCCCAACCCGACGCCTGCGAAGGCCTGTTCGGTCTGTGGAGCGCCGACGGCCAGCTCACCGAAGAGAAGCGCTGGCAGCGCGCCAAGCTCGCCGCCGAGGCCCGTAACTACGGCCTCGCCACTCAGCTGGCGAAAGGCATGCCCACCCTCGCCAACCAGGGCAAGCTGCTGGTGGACGTGGCGCAGAAACCGCAGATGCTCAACCAGCCGGGTCTCTTCACCCCGGCCGACCGGGCCATGGCCGACGTGGTCGGGCTCGGCCTTCGTCGCCTGGCGCGGCAGGACCCGGAGCAGGCGCTGCAACTGCTGAACCAGTACGCGACCCGCCTGCCCTTCTCCAAGGAAGAGAAGGTGTCCATCGCCCGCGAGGTGGGCCTGACCCTGGCGAAGAAATTCGACCCGCGCGCGCTGTCAATCATGACCCAGTACGACCCGGAGCTGCGGGACGACACCGTCTCCGAGTGGCGCGCCCGGCTGTTGATGCGCCTGGGCCGGTGGGACGAGGTATACCGCCTGACCACCCAGATGCCGCCGTCCCTGGCCGACACCAACCGCTGGCGCTACTGGCGCGCCCGCAGCCTGCAGCTGGCGCAACCGCAGAGCGCGGAAGCCCAGGCGCTGTTCCAGCCGGTGGCCAAGGAGCGGGACTTCTACGGCTTCCTCGCCGCCGACCGCATCCAGACCCCCTATAGCCTGAACAACAAACCCCTGGCCCTGGACCCGCGGGTGGTACAGAAGGTGCGCAACACCCCCGGCATCCGCCGTGCCCTGGAATTCCACGACCGCGGCGAGATCGTCAACGGCCGGCGCGAGTGGTACCACGTCAGCCGGCTGTTCAGCCGCGACGAGATGGTCGCCCAGGCGAAGCTGGCCTATGACCTGCAGTGGTATTTCCCGGCCATCCGCACCATCAGCCAGGCCCAGTACTGGGACGACCTGGACATCCGCTTCCCCATCGCCCACCGCGCGAGCCTGGTGCAGCAGGCCAAGGTGCGCGGGCTGCACTCCAGCTGGGTGTTCGCCATCACCCGCCAGGAAAGCGCGTTCATGGACGATGCCCGCTCCCCGGTGGGCGCCATGGGCCTGATGCAGCTGATGCCGGGTACCGCCAAGGACACCGCGCGCAAGTTCAGCATTCCCCTGGCGTCGCCGCAGCAGGCCATCGACCCGGACCTGAACATCCAGCTGGGCGCCGCCTACCTGAGCCAGGTCCATGCCCAGTTCAACGGCAACCGGGTGCTCGCCTCCGCCGCCTACAACGCCGGGCCCGGGCGGGTGCGTCAGTGGCTGAAGGGCGCGAATCACCTGGCGTTCGACGTCTGGGTGGAGAACATTCCCTTCGACGAGACCCGCCAGTACGTGCAGAACGTGCTGTCCTACGCGGTGATCTACGGGCAGAAGCTCAACGCGCCCCAGCCCATCGTGGACTGGCACGAACGCTTCTTCGACGACATCTGACGCGTGTAAAGACTGGGCAGGACGCAACGGTCCTGCCCATTCCTTCGGCTGTTCGGTCTGGCCGGAATCGTCCGGGCTGTACCCACCCGGGCGGGCAGGACAGTGAGCCACCTGCAAACGCCGGTCGCCGCCCACCAAGCTCCGTGATCAATCGAGGATTTCCACCGGCATGCCCACTTCGATACGCCCGCGGCCTTCGTGGACGAGGTTCTGGCCGAAGTACACCTGGCCGTCCCGTTCGCGGTAGGTCTTCAGGGTCGTGAGGGGCTCGCGGTCGGTGCTGCGCTCGCCCAGGTCCGGGTCGATGGTGGTGAGGATGCAGCGGGAACAGCCGCCGGCCACGCGGAACACCTGATCGCCGATGCGGATGCGCGTCCAGCCGTCCTCGGCGAAGGCCGCCGCCCCCTCCACCACCAGGTTGGGACGGAAGCGGCGCATGTCCAGCGGACGCCCCACGCGTGCCTGGAGGTCATCCAGGGAGGCCTGGCCGATCAGCAGCAGCGGGAAGCCGTCGGGAAAGGCGACCTTCTCCTCGGGGCCCAGGGCGTCCTTGACGATCCGGGCCCGCTCCGGCGGCATGTACACCAGCCGGCAACGCTTGCCGATGAAGGGGCTGAGCCACTCGGCCGCAGCATCGCCGGCATCCGAAACGCGCACCATGTCGGTCCAGATCTGCACGCCACGCAGCTCGGCATCCGCGGAGGGCAGCGGCACGTCTAGATCGGGTAGGCCCGGTGCCGACAAGCGCAGCCCGCCGCTCTCGTTCCAGCGCGCCAGCAAGTGGGCCATGACGGCGAACGCCCGCTGGGTGAGGAAGCGCCCGCTGGCTTCGTCCACCAGCATCCAGCGGCGGTCGCCCGCCACGCCGAGCGCGTCCAGCTCGACGGCCGGCAGGCGTTCGCCGATGGCGGATTTGAGGGGATAGCGGTACAGCGCGGAGACTCGGGGCACGGCGGGCTACTCGTCGGACACGGACCTCGCCATGCTACCCCAGGCGGGTGCCGCCGGTCTCGGCGGCACCGGGGATCAGGTAATGTCGAGCTGCAGGCGCTGGCGCACCACGTCCACCAGCTTGTCGGGCTGGAACTTGGAGAGGAAGTTGTCGCAGCCCACCTTCTTCACCATGGCATCGTTGAAGCTGCCCGACAGGGACGTGTGCATGACCACGTAGAGGCCCCGCAGGCGGGGGTCCTGGCGGATCTCGGTGGTCAGCCGGTAGCCGTCCATTTCCGGCATTTCCGCGTCGGTGAAGATCATCAGCAGCTTGTCGGTCATCACTTCGCCAGTATCGGCCCACTTCTTCAGCAGGTTCAGCGCCTTGAGGCCGTCGCTGGCCACGTGCAGCTTCATGCCCAGCTGGGTGAGGGTATCGCGCAGCTGGGAGATGGCTACGCTGGAGTCGTCCACCAGCAGCACCTCGCGCCCACGGGCCCGCTCCAGCACCGGGTCGCTCAGGCGGTCCTCGGAAACCCGGGTGCTCATGGGCACGATTTCCGCCAGGACCTTCTCCACGTCGATGACTTCGACGATCTGGTCGTCCACCTTGGTGATGGCGGTCAGGTAGTGCTGGCGGCCTGCACCGCCCGGGGGCGGCAGGATGGCTTCCCAGTTGAGGTTGAGGATGCGGTCCACGCCCCCCACCAGGAACGCCTGGATCGACCGGTTGTACTCGGTGACGATGATGGTGCTGTTCTGGTCCGGCACCAGCGGACGCATGCCGATGGCCTGGGACAGGTCGATCACCGGCAGGGTCTGGCCACGCAGGTTGACCACCCCGCACACCACCGGATGGCGCTGCGGGATCAGGGTCAGTTTGGGCAACTGCAGGACTTCCTGGACCTTGAACACGTTGATCGCGAACAGTTGGCGACCGGTGAGGCGGAACATGAGGATTTCCAGCCGGTTCTCACCCACCAGCTGGGTTCTTTGGTCAACGCTGTCGAGAATGCCGGCCATCGTCTGCTCCTGTCGTTTCCACGAGTCTAGCCCAGGCCGGTGAAAATCCACGGTCGGCGGTCGCCCCGGCCCTGCCCGCTTCGCCATCATGCCCCAGGGTTCCGGCCGGCACCAGCCGCCACAGGCGTCAGCCGAGCAGCGGCGAACCGGGCGGCAGGTGCATGCGCAGCGCCCCGGTGCGCACGGCGAAACGCACCCGTGTGCTTTCCAGGGGCTCGCCGTCCAGGTTGATGTCCAGCCCTTCCGGTGCCTCCACCTCGACCCAGGGCACCCGGGCCCGCACCGCCACCGTGTCCACCCCGCGCACGCCACCGGCGAACAGCGTCCCCAGAGTACCCACCACGTCCGGCGGTGCCGGCACGATGCACAGCTCCAGCAGGCCGTCGTCGATACGCGCATCCGGGCACAGCAGGTGGCCGCCCCCGGCCTGGCGCCCGTTGCCGATGCCCAGGGCGAGGAATTCCCCTTCCCAGGCGAAGTCCGGCGAACGAAAGCGCCCGAACGCCGCGCGCACTTCCGAGAAGCGGGTCAGGCCGGTGAGCAGGTAGGCGGCGCCGCCGAGGACCTTCTTCAGGTCTTCCGGGGTATTGGCGGTGATCTTCGAGCCGAAGCCGCCGGTGGCCATGTTGACGAACAGCCGCGGGCCGGCTTCGCCCAGGTCGATGGCCTGGGCCGGGTAGTCCAGCAGCGCCAGGGCCTCGTGGGGGTTGAGGGGGATCGCCGCGGCGCGGGCGAAATCGTTGGCGGTGCCCAGGGGCACCAGCGCCAGGGTGGCGTCGCCGCCCGCCTGGGCCAGGGTCTCGGCCACGTCCCGCAGGGTGCCGTCGCCACCGGCGGCGATCAGCGTGGCATAACCGGCCGCCAGCGCCTCGCTGGCGATCCGCTGGGCATCGCCGTGCTCCCAGGTGACCCGCACCGCCAGGTCCCAGCCCCGGGCTCGCTGCTCGGCCACCGCCGTGCGCACCTCGTCGTTGGCGATCTGCTTGCCGTTCAGGATCATCAGGGCCCGCCGCCGGGGCGCCGCCACATCCGTCATGTCCATCCTCCTGGCCGAAACGCGACCCGCGCGCCCAGGCCGGCGGCCTGGCGCAGGGAGTAGGACTGCGCGGCGCGGACGATGGTTTCGCCCCGGACGCCGCAGGCGTCAGGCGGGGTAGCCGGTGATGTCGCGGATCGCCTGGTGCAGCGGCTTCAGCTGGCGGTACATGCGCTGGTAGACCTCCCGGTAGAGCCGCTGGTAGAGGCGCTGGGCCTCGGGCTCGGGGTGGAACACCCGGCCGACCCGGGTCATGGCGGCGATGGCGGCGGGAAAGTCGGGAAACAGGCCCAGCCCCACCGCGCAGTCGATGGCCGCGCCGAGGCCCGAGGTCTCGTAGGTGTGGGGACGCTCCGTCGGCAGGCCGAAGATGTCGGCGGTGAGCTGCATCGCCGCGTCGCTCTGGGAACCGCCCCCGGAGACCCGCAACCGCTCGATGGGGGTCTTCGAACGGCGCTCGATACGCTCCTTGCCCTGGCGCAGGCCATAGGCCAGGCCTTCGAGGATCGCCCGGTACAGGTGGGCCCGGGTGTGCACGTCGCCGAAGCCGATGATCGAGCCCTTGGCTTCCAGCCCCGGCTCGCGGATGCCCGGCGACCAGTAGGGTTGCAGCATCAGCCCCATGGAGCCCGGCGGCACCGCGTTCACCAGTTCGTCGAACAGCGCCTCCGGCTCGACCCCCAGGTCCTGGGCGCGCTGGCGCTCCCGCAGGCCGAATTCCTCCTTGAACCAGCTGACCATCCAGTAGCCGCGGTAGATCATCACCTCGGTGTTGTAGTGGTCGGGGATCGCCGCCGGATAGGGCGGGATCAGCGGGATGGTCTCCAGGTAACGCGCCCGGGTGGTGTTGATGGTGGCGGTGGTGCCGTAGGACAGGCAGGCGATGCCCGGCTCCACCACCCCGGCGCCCAGTACCTCGCAGGCCTTGTCGGCACCGGCGGCGATCAGTGGCAGCCCGGCCGGGATGCCGGTGTGCAGGCTGGCCGCCTCGCTGATGACCCCCAGTTGCTCGCCGGGCTTGTGCAGCGTTGGCAACTGCTCGGGGCGCACCGGCATGGCCTGCCACTTCCAGTCCCGCGGCGCCGCCCAGCGCAGCCGGCGGTAGTCGAACGGCAGGTAGCCGACGCTGCAGCCCACCGAGTCGACGAAACGGCCGGTGAGGCGATGGGTGAGGAAACCCGAGAGCAGCAGCACCTTGTGGGTACGCGCCCAGATGTCGGGCTGCTGCTGGGCGATCCAGTTGACCTCGGCCTGGGCACGGAAGTAGTCCACCGTGGCCTCGGCGCCGATCAGCTTGAACAGCCAGCCCCAGGGACCGGCGATGGGCGCCTCGACCTCGGCGCGGCGCTGGTCGAGCCAGAGGATCGCCGGGCGCAGGGGGTGCCCCTCGGCGTCGACGTTGATCAGGGTGCCGCGTTGGGTGGTCAGGGCCACTCCGCGGATCGCCCGGCGGTCGATGTCCACCTGGTCCCAGAGTTGCCGGCAGGCTTCCCCCAGGCAGGCCCAGTAGTAGTCGGGGTCCTGTTCGGCCCAGCCGGGCCGGGTCGAGTAGTAGGCCTGCAGCGGCACCTTGCCCTTGGCCACCAGGTTGCCGGCCAGGTCGAAGAGCAGCGCGCGCACGCTCTGGGTGCCGTTGTCCAGGGCCAGCAGGTAGGTCGGTTCGCTCACGTCGGGTCCTCGCGGGCCGGGGCCCGGGTCAAGGGGAACGCCGGGCATCGCTCAGGGCGATGCGGCCGGCAGGCTGTAGCAACGGCGCCAGAGCGCGTGATAGGCCTGCTCCTCGCGCAACCAGCGGCTGTCGCTCCAGCCCAGCAGGGGTTGGCACAGGGCCCGGATGCGCGGCAGCTCGGCGGCGGCGCCGTCGGCCAGCAACAGGCCGATACGGGTGCGCCGCAGCAGCAGGTCGTCCAGGTGCAGCACCAATTCCTGGCGCGCGGCCCAGGCCAGCTCGGCCCAGAGGGTCTCGGTGTCGCCGATGCAGGCACCACCGGTCCTGTCCAGGTCCCGCAGCAGGGCGGTCACGGCGGCGCCATAGCGCCCGGCCAGGCGCCGGCGGACCGCGGCCGGCAGATGACGCGGGAGATCGGGGGCGACGGCCGGGGGCGGCGTCACGTCCTGGTACGGGCGGCCGACGAAGGGCGCGCACGCCTGCAGGACTTCCCGGGCCAGCAGGCGGAAGGTGGTGAGCTTGCCGCCCGCCAGGGTGACGCTGCCGGGCTCCACCCAGAGGACATGCTCGCGGGACTCGTCGGACGGCCGCCGCGCGCCGCCCTCGCCCACCACCGGGCGCACGCCGGCCCAGGTGGACAGCACGTCGGCCGGGCCGATGGCCGCCGCCGGGAACTGCTGCGTACAGGCGGCCAGGAGGTAGTCCACTTCCTCCGCGGCGATGCGCGGGTCGTCGTCCAGGGTCTCGCGGTGGTCCAGGTCGGTGGTGCCAATCACTGTCGCCCCTTCCCAGGGGAAGACGAACACCGGGCGCTGGTCGGCGGCGTGCATGAAGCTGAAAGCGTGGGCCACCGGCAGGCGCCAGTGGGGCACCAGCAGGTGGCTGCCCCGCAGCGGGCGGATGCGCGCGGGCCGCTCGCCGGCACCCAGGGCGCCGGCCCAGGCACCGGTGGCCTGGGCCACGGCGCGGCAGCGAAAGGTGAAGGGCCGCCCGCTCTCGCGGTCCTCGGCCACCAGCCCCACCACCCGGCCGCCGTCCCGCAGCAGCTCCAGCACGCGAACGCCGTTCAGGGCCTCGCCCCCCGCGGCGCGGGCTTCGCCCAGCACCCGCATGACCAGTCGCGCATCGTCGGTCACCGCATCATAGAAGCGGGTGCCGCCCAGCAGGTGGTCCGGGCGCAGCCCCGGCGCCAGGTAGCGCAGCTGAGCGGGGTCGTAGAAGCGGTGGTTGCGCCGGCCGGCCAGGGCGTCGTAGACGGTCAGCACGCCACCGAATACCCGCGGGCCGGGGAATCCGCCGCGGTAGTGGGGCATGACGAAGCTCAGGGGCTCCACCAGCCCGGGCATCTCGTCCAGCAGCCGCTGGCGCTCGCGCACCGAGTCGCGGGTCAGCCCGAAGCGCCCTTTGGCGATGTAGCGCAGGCCACCGTGGACCATCTTCGACGAGCGGCTGGAGGTGCCCCAGGCGAAGTCGCGCTGCTCCAGCAGCAGGCATTTCCAGCCCTGGCGCGCCGCCTCGCGCAGGATGCCGGCGCCGCTGATGCCACCGCCCACCACCAGCAAGTCCCAGTCGCGGCTGGCCAGACCGGGCAGCGCGGCATCGCGCCAGGCCGCGTTCCAGGCGTTCATTCCGGCAGCAGCACGCCGGGCGCCAGCCGGCCGTCCGGGTCGAAATGGCGCGCCATGGCCCGCAGGACGTCCAGGCCCCGCTCGCCCTTTTCCACCGCGAGGTAGGGCGCATGGTCGCGGCCCACCCCGTGCTGGTGGCTGATGGTGCCGCCGTTGTTCACCAGGGTCACGCTGGCAGCGTGCTTGAGCCGGCGCCAGCGGGCCAGGGCCTCGGCGTAGCTGGTGCCGGGGCGGAACACGTAGGTGGTGTAGAGGCTGGAACCCTGGCCGTAGACGTGGGACAGGTGGGTGAACACGTGGACTTGCTCGCCCTGCTCCGCCAGCCCCTCCCGCAGCACACCCTCCACCTTGCCCATGAGGGACGCGACGTTGCGCCAGTCGGTGGCGGTCTCCAGAGTGTCCACCACATAGCCGGCCTGCCACAGGGCCTCCCGCAGGTAGGGGAAGCGAAAGCGCCCCTCCGCCCACTTGCGGCCCAGCAGGGTCCCGGTGAACACACCGCTGAAGCCCCTGAGCAGGCGCCGGGCCTGGCGCAGCGAGGCGGCGTTCTGCGAACGGTTGCCGGTGATGCCGAAAGTCAGCATGCACTTGCCGGCGCTGGCGCCGCGCAGCGCCAGGTAGCGCTCCAGCAGGCCGATCTGCCCCGGGTGCCCGGCCAGGGCCAGCTGGGTCTCGGTCTCGGCGGCGTTGGACAGGCGCACCATGGACAGCGGCACCCGCGCCTGGGCAAGGGTCCGCGCGCCGTCCAGCGCCCGCTCCCAGGACGGCAGGAACACCGCGTAGAACCGCTCTTCTTCGGGCAGCCGCGAGACCCGCACCCGTACCTGGGAGATCACCCCGAAGCGGCCTTCCGAGCCCAGCACCAGCTCGCGCAGGTCGGGCCCGGCGGCGGACGCCGGGAATGCCGGAATCTCAAGGGGCCCGGCGAAGGTTTCCAGGGTCCCGCCGGCGAACAGCTGCTCGATGCGGCCGTAGCGCAGGGACTGCTGGCCGCTGGAGCGGCTGGCGACCCAGCCGCCGAGGGTGGACAGTTCCCAGGACTGGGGGAAATGCCCGAGGGTAAAGCCGCGGGCGCGCAGCTGGCTTTCCACCTGGGGCCCGTTGGCCCCGGGGCCGAAGGTGGCCAGCAGGCTTTCCTCGTCCAGTTCCAGCAAGCGGTTCATCCGCTCCAGGGACAGGGTCAGCACCGGCCGGGCGCCGGCCTGGGGGTTGATGTGGCCGGCCACCGAGGTGCCGCCGCCGTAAGGGATCACCTGGGCATCGTGCTGCGCCGCCCAGGCCAGCAGCTCGCGGATCTGCTCGGCGTTCTCCGGGAACGCCACGCCATCGGGGAAGGTGCCCAGCTGGCCTTCGCGCAGCGCCAGCCAGTCCGGCAGGCTCTGGCCCCGGGCATGGCGCACGCGGGTCTCGGGGTCGCTGGCGATCCGGGTGTGGGGCAGCAGCCGAGAGGGCGGCACCCGGGCCAGTACCTCGGCCAGGTCCGCGTCCGGCAGCACCTGGCCCGGCCCCAGGCGCTCCGCCAGGAACGCGCCACCCTGGGCCGGCAGCTCCACCACCGTCGATTCTTCACCCCACCCGTTCCACCGCCGCATGCCGTCTCCTCGTCGCACCGCGGCGCCGGGGCGCGGCGGGCTTTCGCTTCGCTCGTGATGGCTGCCTATACTAGCCGGCCCCCTGCGGGCGTCACTGTCGAATCAAGACAGTGGCTGTCGCCAATCGAGCCAACAGGTACGCCCCCATGCAGCCTCTGGGTCATACCGCCGTTCCCGTCCTGCTGAAGTACCTGCGCTACGCCGAGCACCTCGGCCTGGACACCGCGCCGGCCCTGGCCGCCGCCGGGCTCGCCGGTACCGACCTGGCGGACACCGCCGCGCGCCTGCCCAGCGAGGCCCACGAGCGCCTGCTGAAAGCCCTGCTGCACGGGTCCGGTGACCCGCTGTTCGGCCTGCGCTCGGCGCGCTTCGTCCAGCCCGGCTCGTGGAGCGTGCTGGGCTACATCACCATGAACTGCGCGACCCTCGGCGAAGCCATGGGCCGCATCGTGCCCTACGAGCGGCTGGTGGGGGACATGGGGGTCAGCGAGGTGCAGGCCCAGCCGGACCACGTCCGGCTGATCTGGCGCTGCCGCCACCAGACGGCGCCGATCCGCCGGCACATGGTGGAGAACGTGCTGGCGTCCTGGCTGCTGTATGCCCGCTGGATCGCCGACACCACCCGCTCGCCCCGGGAAGTCTGGCTCAGCCACGCCTTGCCGGATGGCGTGACCGAGCAGGACTACCAGGCGGTGTTCGGCTGCCCGGTGCGCTTTGGCCAGGCCTGTGACGCCCTGCTGGTGCCCCTGGAATACCTGGCCCTGCCCCTGCGGCTGGCGGACCCGGGCCTGCTGCGTACCCTGGAGGAACACGCCCTGGGACTGATGGCCGGGCTGGAGGGCGACGAGCCCCTGCCGGGCCGGGTGAAGACCGCGTTGCGCCAACTGCTGCGGGATGGCCTGCCGCGCAAGGAACGGGTCGCCGAACGCTTCGGGATGACCGTGCGGACCCTGCAGCGGCACCTGCAGCAGGCCGGCACCGGCTACCAGCAGATCCTCGACGAGCTGCGCCAGGAACTGGCTGAGCACTACCTGCTGCGCAGCGACCTGGCAATCCAGGACATCGCCAGCTACCTGGGCTTCACCGAGGCCCGCTCCTTCCACCGCAGCTTCAAACTGTGGACCGGGCAGACCCCGGGGGAATACCGCGAGGCCGGCCGGGCCCGCGGGGTCAGCCCAGCAATTCGCTCAGCGGAATGAAGCGCAGGCTGTCGCCCTCCGCCAGGGTGCGGCCTTCCAGCACCTCGGCGAAACCGTCGGCCCAGGCGGCGCTGCGCAGCACCCCGGAACTCTGGTTCGGATAAGGCACCGCGCGACCGTTTTCCAAACGCGCTCGCAGGTACTCGCGCCGATCGCCGGGCTTGGGCCAGGAAAACCCGGCGGCCACGGTGAAGCCCAGGGGAGCGACCGTCTCGACACCCAGGCGCCGCAGCAGGTAGGGCCGGGCCAGCAGGCCGAAGGTCACCAGGGTCGACGCCGGGTTGCCCGGCAGGCCCAGCAGCGGCACGCCGCGATAACGCCCGAAGGTCAGGGGTTTCCCCGGCTTGATGGCCAGCTTCCACAGGTTCCGCTCGCCTTCGTGCTCCAGCACCTGGCCGAGGAAATCCGCCTCGCCCACCGAGACGCCGCCGCTGGACAGGATCAGGTCGACGTCGCCCAGGGCCGCCAGGGTCTCCCGGGTGCGCTGCAGGTCGTCCGCGAGGATACCCGCGTCCACCGCGGTGCAGCCCAGGCGCCGCACCCAGGCCAGCAGCAGGCGTCGGTTGCTGTTGTAGATCTGCCCCGGCTGCAGGGGCTGGCCCGGCTCCACCAGTTCGTCACCGCTGGACAGCACCGCCACCCGCGGCCGACGGCGCACGGTCAAGTACGCGGCCCCCAGGGAAGCGGCCAGACCCAGCTCGATGGGCCCCAGGCGGGTGCCGGCCGGCAGGACCTGGTCGCCCTGGCGGGTTTCCTGGCCACGGGGACGCACGTGCTGGCCGCGCTCCAGGGGCTCGACGAAGCGAACCCGGCCGTCGTCACCGACCTGGGCGTTCTCCTGCATCTCCACGGTGTCCGCGCCGTCCGGCAGCGGCGCGCCGGTGAAGATGCGTGCGCAGGTTCCCGGCTGCAGCGGCGCCGGCGCATGGCCGGCGAAAATCCGCTGGCTCACCGCCAGCGGATCGCCCTGCCAGTCGGCCAGCCGCAGGGCATAGCCGTCCATGGCGCTGTTGGGCCAGGGCGGCAGGTCGAAGCCGGCCCGCAGCGGCTCGGCCAGAACGCGACCGTCCGCGTCCTCCAGCGGCACTTGTTCGCAAGCGTCGATGGGCGTCTGCCCGGCCAGCTCCAGCAGGCGCGCCAGGGCGGTTTCCACCGGCATCAGGGGGGCGGCGGCCATGGGTCAACCCCGGCTCGGGCAGGCGTCCACCGGTTTCAGGTGCACGACGAAGTTGCAGGGGCGATGGCGGGCGTCCAGTTGTTCGGCGAGGATGCCGTCCCAGGCGGTGCGGCAGGCGTTGGTTGAGCCCGGCAGGCAGCACACCAGGGTGCCGTTGGCCAGGCCGGCCAGGGCCCGGGACTGCACGGTGGAGGTGCCGATGTCGGCCACCGAGATCTGCCGGAACAGCTCGCCGAAGCCGTCCACCTGCTTGTCCAGCAGGCAGGCCACCGCTTCCGGGGTGCTGTCCCGCGCGGTGAAACCGGTACCGCCGGTGATCAGCACCACCTGCACCGCGTCCTCGGCGATCCAGGCGGCCACCCGGGCGCGGATACGGTAGAGGTCGTCCTTGAGCAGCACCCGCTCGGCCAGGTGGTGGCCGGCGGCCTGCAGGCGGTCCGCCAGGAGCTGCCCAGAGGTGTCGGTGTCCGCGCTGCGGGTGTCGCTGACGGTGAGCACGGCGATGTTCAGCGGCACGAACGCCGCCTCGGCCTGGTGATTCATGAAAGGCTTTCCAGTTGTGGGAGCGAACAGCCGGGTGTTATACCACGGGCCTTTCCCGGAGGCCGTCGATGACCGTACCCCCCGCCCCGCTCCCGCGCTGTTCGGTGCTGCTCCTGGCGGGCGGCCGCGGCCAGCGCCTGGGGGGCGTGGACAAGGGCCTGCAGGGCTGGCACGGACGGCCGCTGATCGCCTGGCTGCAGCGCCTGGTGCGCCCCCTGACCGACGACCTGATCGTGTCCTGCAACCGCAACGCCGACCGCTATGCCGCCTTCGCCGACCGCCTGGTGGACGATGGCGATGCCGCCGCGTTCGAGGGGCCCTTGGCTGGCATTCGCGCCGGGCTCGCCGTGGCCCGCCACGCCCGCCTGCTGGTGCTGCCCTGCGATGCGCCACGCCTGGATCGGGCGCTGCTAGAGGCATTGCTGGCCGCCGCGGGGAATGAGCCGTCCGCCCTTCGCCAGGGCGATCAGCTGGAGCCGCTGTTCTGCGTGCTGCCGACGGCGCTGCGCCCCGAGCTGGAAGCCGCCTGGCAGGATGGCGAGCGCAGCGTCGGCCGCCTGCTACGGCGCTGGCAGGCGGCCACGGTGGCCTGCCCCGACGGCGATGCGCGCCTGGCCAACCTCAATACCCCCGATCTCTTGCAGCGGACGCCGGCACCGCCGGAACTCGACCGCGACGCCTCCGTCATAACCACTCGCTTCGACCTCTCACCAGGAGACTCACGATGACCCATCGGTTCCTCGCCGCCCTATCCCTCGCCCTCGGCACCGCCGTCCTGGCCGGCTGCTCCACCCCGAGCATCGTTACCCTCAACGACGGGCGGGAAATCCAGACCGTGGACGAGCCGCGCTTCGACGAGAAGACCGGCTTCTACCAGTTCGAGCAGTTCGATGGCCGCCGGGCCCGGGTCAACAAGGACCAGGTGCAGAGCATCCGGGAACTCTGAATTTCCGCGGTGCGGAGGGCCGCTGACGAAAAATTTTTGCACTAACCCCTTGTGCGGCAAAACTTTTTCGGTATGATTTCGGCCATCGGAGTGTAGCGCAGCTTGGTAGCGCGTCTCGTTCGGGACGAGAAGGTCGCAGGTTCGAATCCTGTCTCTCCGACCAAATCCCCGGTTTCACTGGAAACCACTCCGAAAAAGCCCGCCTCGCGCGGGCTTTTTCGTATCCGCTCCTTTTCCGTCCGCCCCTTGTCCGGACCGCCCCACGCCTTCGCGGCAGGGCGGCGGCACGGCTCAGCGCAGACGGCGCTCCAGCCAGCCAGCGATGCCCGACAGCACCAGGTTCAGGGCGATGTAGGCCACTGCCATCGCCGTGTACACCGGGATGGAGTACTGGCCCCCCAGGTATTCCACCGCGGTGCGTCCTTCTCGCAGCAGCTCGGTGTAGCCGATGACGAAGCCCAGGGACGTTTCCTTGAGGATGATCACCAGTTGGCTGACCAGCACCGGCAGCATGCGCCGCACCGCCTGGGGTAACAGCACGATGCGCAGCACCTGGGCCTGGGTCAGGCCGATGGCCAGCCCGCCTTCCCGCTGGCCGCGGTGCACGGACACCACCCCGGCGCGGAAGATTTCCCCCAGCACCGCGCTGTTATAGAGGGTGATCCCGATCACCAGGGACCAGAAGGTGCTCAGCTCGAAGCCCAGGGCCGGCGCGCCCAGGTAGACGAAGAAGATCATCAGCAGCAGCGGCAGCCCGCGGAACACTTCCATCCAGCCCCGCACCGGCAGGCGCACCCAGCGGCGCCGGGACATCAGCCCGGCCATCAGCGCCAGCCCCACCAGCACCGAGAGCGCCATGCCGAGCCCGGCAACCTTCAGGGTGGCCAGCAGCCCGTCGCCGATCAGGGCCAGGAAATCCCCATCCAGCACCACCCGCCACAGCTCGCCGGCGAGTTGCCCGCGCTGGTGCAGGGCGTACAGGCAGCCGGCCGCCAGCAGCGCGGCCGCCACCAGGGCGATGACGTTGAACAGCCACACGCGCCGGCGCGCGCGGGGGCCCGGGTGGTCGAACAGCAGGGTAGCGCTCATGAGTTGAATACCAGCTTGGCTTCGAGGTAGGAGGCGAGCAGCCCCGCGGGTACGGTCAGCAGCAGGTAGAACAGGCACGTGGCGCCCAGCACCCAGAGCACTGCGTTGCTTTCCGCATTGGCCAGGGCCTCGGCGTTGCTCAGCAGCTCGGCGACGCCGAAGGCCGACGCCACCGCGGTGCTCTTGATCAGCGCGATCAGCACGTTGATCAACGGCGGCACCACCGAGCGCAGCGCCTGGGGCAGGATCACGTGGCAGAGGGTCTGGCCGAAACCCAGGCCGATGGCCCGGGCCGCTTCCGCCTGGCCCGGCGAGACCGCGTTGATCCCGGCGCGCACCGCCTCGCAGAAGAACGCCGTGTAGTAGAGGGACAGGGCGATCACCGCGAAGGTGAAGTACGACAGGCTGATGCCCAGCTGCGGCAGCACGAAGGCGGCGAAGAAGAACACGATGGTAATCGGCGTGTTGCGCAGCACGTGCACGTACAGCGCACCGCCAGCCCGCAGCAGCGGCACCGGCGAGATGCGGGCGGCCGCCAGCAGGGTGCCGGCCAGCAGGGACACGGACCCGGCGATCAGGGTCAGCAGCAGGGTCCAGGCCAGGCCGGTGACGTAGATCGGCAGGTTATCGAGGACGGCGGACATGGGCGAATTCCTCCGGCGCCGACCCGACGGGCCGGCGCACGCGAACGACGGTCAGCTGCAGGGGTCGAGGGGCGGCAGCGGCGGATTGTCCTTGGCGTACTTGCCCACCGTTTCCTGGTAGGCCTTCTCGTAGCGGCCGTCGGCGGCGGCCTGGCGCAGGGTGCCTTCGATGAATTCGCAGAACGGTAGATCGCCCTTGGTCACGCCCACGCCCCACGGCTCGTCGGTAAAGCGCTTGCCCACCAGCTCGAAGGCATCCGGCTCCTTGCTGACGTAGCCCATCATCACCGCCGCGGACAGCGTGGCGGCGTCCACCGAGCCGTTCTTCACCGCCTCGGCGCACTTGGAGAAGGCGTCGAAACCCACCTGGATGGCCTTCGGGTAGTTGCGGCTGATGACGTTGCGCCCCTCGCTGCCGTTGATCACGCACAGCTTGCGCCCGGCCATGTCGTCCGGCCCGGTGATGCCCAGAGGGTTGCCCTTGCGCACCAGCAGGTCCTGGCCGGTGATGATGTACGGGCCGGCGAAGGTGACCACTTCCTTGCGCTTGGGCGAGATGGCGAAGGTGGCGATCACCATGTCCACCTTGTTCTGCTGGATGAACGCCTCGCGGTTGGCCGAGGTGGTCTCCACCCAGACGATGTCGTCCTTGTCCAGGCCCAGGGCCTCGGCGATGAGGGTGCCGATCCGGATGTCGAAGCCTTCCGGCTTGCCGCGCAGGTTGCGCAGGCCGAACAGCGGCTGGTCGAACTTTACCCCGATGCGCACCTTCCCGGCCTCGGCCAGGCGGTGCATGGTGCTGTCCGCGGGAAACTCGTCGGCCAGGCTGGCGCCGCCGATCAGGATGGTGGCGCACAGGGCCAGCAGGCCCTTGCCGAGCCGGGATGGAATGCTCATGGGTTACCTCCGGGTCTTGTTCTTGTGATGAGGAGTCGGCGTCAGTGGGTGATGATCTTCGAGAGGAAGTCCCGGGCGCGCTCGCAGCGCGGGTTCTCGAAGAACGCCGCCGGCGGTGCGTCCTCGAGGATGCTGCCCTGGTCCATGAACACCACCCGGTGGGCGGCGGAACGGGCGAAGCCCATCTCGTGGGTCACCACGATCATGGTCATGCCGCTGTCGGCGAGGCCGCGCATCACGTCCAGCACCTCGTTGATCATCTCCGGATCGAGGGCCGAGGTGGGCTCGTCGAACAGCATCGCCTTGGGCTCCATGGCCAGGGCCCGGGCGATGGCGGCGCGCTGCTGCTGGCCGCCGGAAATCTGCGACGGCAGCTTGTGGGCATGGCCGCCCACGCCGACCCGCTCCAGCAGCGCCATGGCCTTTTCCTCGGCGTCGGCGCGGCGCAGCCCGCGAACCTTGATCGGCCCGAGAGTGACGTTCTGCAGCAGGGTCATGTGGGCGAACAGGTTGAAGGACTGGAACACCATGCCCACCTCCGAGCGCAGGCGCGCCAGCTCGGCGCCCTCCTCCGGCAACGCCTGCCGGTCGATGGTGATGCGCCCGCTCTGGATGCTCTCCAGGCGGTTGATGGTGCGGCACAGGGTGGACTTGCCCGAGCCCGACGGCCCGATCAGCACCACCACTTCGCCGCGCTCGATGCTCAGGTCCACGTCCCGCAGCACGTGGTGGGACCCGTAGAACTTGTTCACCCCCGCCAGCACGATCAGCGGATCGCGCCCGGCAGTGGCGGGCGCCGGCGCGCCCTCGACAGCGAATTGCATACGTCACCCCCTTGCTTGTTCTTGTATGGGGAAGCGGTGCGCGGCCTCGCCACGCGCGGTCAGCCGGCCTGCTCGGCGTCCAGTTCGGCGAAGACCTCCCGGGCGTTGCGGAAGGAGTCCATGCCGGCGGGAATCCCGCAGTACACCGCCACCTGCATGAACACCTCGCGGATTTCCTCGCGGGTGACGCCGTTGCGCAAGGCGCCGCGGACGTGCAGGCGCAGTTCGTGGGGGCGGTTCAGGGCGGCGATGATGCCCAGGTTGAGCAGGCTGCGGGTCTTGCGTGGCAGGCCGTCGCGGCCCCAGATCTTGCCCCAGCAGTATTCGGTGCTGAGTTCCTGCATGGGCCGGTTGAAGTCGTCCGCGGCCTTCAGCGAGGCCTCGACGAATGCGTCGCCCAGCACCGCCTTGCGGATTTCCAGGCCTTTCTCGAACAGCTCGTTGCTCATGGTGCTTTCTCCGATGGTTTGCAGGGAGGGTGTTCAGCCGCCGATGGCGACGCCGGCCCACTCTTCGTAGATGCGGGCGACGCTGGTGAAGTCCGAGGCCGGGCCATACTTGGCGTGGGTGGCCGCCAGCATCTGGCGGATCAGCCCGCCGACCGGCATGGGCACGCCCATGGCCTCCGCCTCGTCGATGCACAGGCGGGTGTCCTTGTAGGAAAGCTCGGTGGCGAAGCCGTAGTCGAAGCGCCGGCTGAGCACGGCGCGGGGAATCTTGTCGACGGTGGCGCTGTTGCGGCCGCTGCCGGCATTGATGATGTCCAGCAGCACCTGAGGGTCCAGACCCGCCTTGACCCCCATCACCATGGCCTCCGAGGAAATCACCATGGCCGCCGCCGACAACAGGTTGTTGGCCAGCTTGGCGGTCTGCGCCAGCCCGGGCCGCTCGCCAGTGAAGAACAGCTTGCCCAGGCGCTGGAGAATCGGCGCCAGGGCCTCGAACAGCGGTTCCGGGCAGGCCACCATCACCGCCAGGGTGCCGGCCTCGGCGCCCTTGATCCCGCCGCTCACCGGCGCCTCGACCCAGGCGACACCTTGCTCGCCCAGAGCTACGGCGATCTCCCCGGCGGCCCGCGGGCCGATGGTAGACAAATCCACCAGGGTCTTCACCCGGCCCCCAGCGGCGATGCCCTGCTCGCCCGCCGCCACGGCCCGGACCACCGCCGGGGTGGGCAGGCTGGTGAACACCAGGTCCGCCTCCGCCCCCACCTCTCGAGCGTCCGCCGCGCCGCGGGCGCCGAGGCGCACCAGCTCGGCCACCGCCCCCGGCTGGGTGTCGAACACCACCAGCGGGTGCCCGGCCTCCAGCAGGCGCCGGGCCATGGGCGCGCCCATCCGGCCGAGGCCGACGAAACCGATGACTTCTGTCTTCATCACATGCACCTTTCTTAGCGTTGTGGGGGGCGGCGCCGGCTACCAGCTCAGCGCGACATACTTGGGCTCCAGGTATTCCATCAGGCCATGGTGGCCGCCCTCGCGGCCCAGGCCGCTCTGCTTGATGCCGCCGAAGGGCGCGGCGACGTCCGACACCAGGCCGCGGTTGAGGCCGACCATGCCGCTCTCCAGGGCGTCGGCGACGCGCAGGCCGCGCTGCAGATCGCCGGTGAACAGGTAGGCGGCCAGGCCGTACTCGGTGCCATTGGCCAGGGCGATGGCCTCCGCCTCGGTCTCGAAGGGCACCAGGACCGCCACCGGGCCGAAGATCTCCTCCCGCAGGATGTCGGCGCCGACAGGGACATCGGCGATCACCGTGGGCGGGTAGAACCAGCCCTCGCCGTCCAGGGGCTGCCCGCCGATGCGTAGGCGCGCGCCCTGGTCCAGGGCGCCCCGCACCAGGCGATCCACCTTGGCCACCGCCGCCGGGGTGATCAGCGGGCCGCACTGGTTGGCGGCGTCCAGGCCGGTGCCCACCTTGAGCGCCGCCATGGCCTCGCTCAGGCGGGCGGAAAACGCCTCGTAGAGGCCCCGCTGTACATAGAAGCGGTTGGCAGCGGTGCAGGCCTCGCCACCGTTGCGCATCTTCGCCAGCATCGCCCCCTCCACCGCCGCATCCAGGTCGGCGTCGTCGAAGACAATGAACGGGGCGTTACCCCCCAGCTCCATGGAACAACTGATCACCTGCCCGGCGGCTTCCCGCAGGAGCAGCTTGCCCACCGCGGTGGAGCCGGTGAACGACAGCTTTCGCACCCGTGGGTCGGCCAACAGGGTGCTCACCAGCGGCCCGGCCTGAGTGGTGGCGATAACGTTCACCACCCCCGCCGGCACGCCGGCCTCGGTCATCAGTGCGGCGATGGCCAGGGCGGTCAGGGGCGTCTCCGCGGCGGGCTTGAGAATGCAGGTGCAGCCGGCGGCCAGGGCCGGGGCGATCTTGCGGGTGGCCATGGCGGCGGGGAAGTTCCAGGGCGTGACCAGCACCGAGATTCCCATGGGTTGGTATTGAACCAATATGCGATTGGTTGAGGCGGGTGAGACACTGACCTCGCCGATCACCCGCACCGCTTCCTCGGCGTACCAGCGGAAGAACTCCGCGGCGTAGGCCACTTCGCCCCGGGCGTCGTCCCAGGCCTTGCCGTTCTCCAGGGAGATCAAGGTGGCGAACCAGTCGGCCCGTTCCTTCATCAGGGAAAAGCAGCGCAGCAGCACCTCGGCGCGCGCCCGCGGGGTCCGTGCGGCCCAGTCCCGTGCCGCGTCGGCTGCGGCGTCCAGGGCCCGGGCGGCATCGTCGAGGTCGGCGTCGGCCACCTGCGCCAGCTCGCGGCCGTCGGCCGGGTTGTGCACGGCGAAGCGAGCGCCAGAGGCCGCCGCGACGGACGCGCCGGCGATGTACAGGCCGGTGTCCAGGGTGGCGGGGTCCAGGAGGGTGGAAGGGGACGACATCGCAGGAATGGCCACGATCACCTCGACTTGATTATTGTTGTTGTGCCAGGCATTCCTGGCGTGAGCGAGTCCAAGCTAAAACCAATACGAAACCGGTGTCAAATTGGTTTGTAAAATTAAACCAATCTGCCTACACTGCGCACCACGACCGATAGGGATATTCGACGATGACCCGCTCTTCCCCCCTGACCTCCCTGCAGGCCTTCATCCAGGAGGCCGGCTACCAGGCCGGCGACCGCCTGCCGCCGGAACGCGACCTGGCGCTGCAACTGGGCATCGCCCGCACTGCCCTGCGGCGCCAGCTCTCCCAGATGGAGGACCAGGGCACCCTCGTCCGCCAGGTGGGTCGTGGCACCTTCATCGCCGCCCGCGGACTCGACGCGGAGACGCCCGCCACGCCCCACATGGCCACCACCTACCCTGGGGAAGTGCTGGAGACCCGGCTGATCCTGGAGCCGCAGATCGCCCGCCTAGCCGCCCAGCGCGCCAGCGCCAGCGACATCGCCGCGCTGCGGGAAGCCGTCGACCAGGGCCGGCGGGCGGCCACCATCGAGGTGTTCGAGAAATGGGATTCGGCGTTTCACCGGGTGCTGGTACAGGCCGCCCGCAATGGCCTGCTGGCCTCGCTCTACCAGAGCATCGACGCGGTGCGGGCGGGCAAGATCTGGGGGCGTCTCAAGGAAGCGTCACTGACGCCGGAAAGCATGCAGCGCTACGTACAAGGCCATGCGGCGATCCTCGACGCGATCGTCGACCGCGATGCGCCCCGCGCCGAACGGGAGATGCGCACCCATATCGTCGAGGCTACCGACAACCTGCTGGGCAAGGGCTGGTAGCGCCAGCTTCGACGCCGAGTCCGGGTCGACTCAGCGCAGGACCAGCTCCTTGGCATCGTCCAGCAGCTTGCCGTGCTGGTCTTCCGCCTCGGTGAAATTGTCCTCGAACAGGCCGTCGATCTTGCCCCGCAGGCGCAACTCGCGCAGGGCGGCCAGGATGGCCTTGCGCTCACCCTGGAAATCCGAGGCCGACAGCTGGCCGGGCTGCTGGCGAATGCGCTCCAGAATGGCGTCCAGTTGGGCTTCGTCGAGTTCGGGCATGACACAGTCTCCTTGAATGACACGATGCCGCCATGCAGTCGTCAGCCGGCATCGAAAGGCTCATGGGGAGTCCCCGACCGCAGGAAAGACACGTTACGAGCGTCGAGCCGGCGAGCCCGACTCGACGCTAGCGCGCTCATGGCGTGCTTCTTTTAGGGTCTTTCTCTACGGTTCTTCACGTTCCGGTCGTGGTTTGCCGGTCGATCCACGGCGCCCCTAAGGCTCCTCGCGCCAGCGCTGGGCTTCGTCGCTGCCGGTGCCGGGGCGCGGCTGCTCGCCCTTGCGGTTGGTGTCCTTCTGGCGTTCGTCGACCTGGGATGCCTGGCCGGGACCGCTGCGTTCTTCGCGCCGGGTGTGCTTCTGCTCGCTCATGGGAGAGTCCTCCGCGGTACACACTGGGTTTGTCCGCATTCACGGCCGCGAGTGCGGAACGGCGTGACCAGTGGCGCGCTACAGGCGCACGAAAAACGGCACCGCCATCAGCGCCAGGCCGGCCGCCACGGTGGTCCAGGGGCCGTCCAGCAGGAAGCTGACCGCCCCCAGCAGCAACCCGCAAACCAGGCAGACGATATGGTCTTGACGCTTGCCGTACAGGGCGTAGCCGGCGCCGATGCTGCCGAACAGCACGCTCAGCAGCAGTGAGGTCTGGTTCATGGTGCTCCCGGGGGTAATGGCGCGACAGGCGCCCGACATTGATGCGGATTTGCAGACTGGTTAACACTCGACGACGCCCGAACAGCGAATCAGTCTGCAATTCGGGGGCCGCGGCCGACAGTATCATCGTGCCATCCCGCTCGTCGCGGGTGCGTCCGGCGCCGCCGGACACGGATGATCCTTCAGCAAGGGAGCTGCTGTGAACCCCATTTTCCACCTGACCACCGCACTCGGACCGGGCGCCCTGGCATTCGCCGCCCTGAGCGGGCGCGAGGAAGTCTCGCGGCTGTTCGCGTTCACCCTGAACCTGACCGGCAGTGGGCCCGCATTCGATCCGGACATGCTGCTGGGCACCCCCATGACCCTGGCCATCGACCTACCCGATGGCAGCCGTCGCCACCTGGGCGGCGAGTGCGTGCAGGTCGCCTGCCTGGGCACCCGGGAAGGCCGGCTCCACTACCAGGCGACCCTCAGGCCCTGGCTGTGGTACGCCAGCCGGGACGAACGCTGCCGTCTGTTCGAACGGCGCAGCGTGCCCGAGATGGTGCGCCAGGTGCTCGCCTCCTACCCGTTCCGCACCCGCTTCCTGCTCAGCCGTCCCTATGCACCACGGCTGTATTGCGCCCAATACCGGGAAAGCGACGCCGATTTCGTGATGCGCCTGCTGGAGAGCGAGGGCCTGTGGTTCTGGTTCGAGCACCTGCCGGGCCGGCACGAACTGGTGATCGCCGACGACCTGGCCTTCAGCCAGGCCCAGGCTCCGCGCCGACGCATTCGTTACTGCGGGCCCGGCCGGGGCGCCGGCCACCCGGAGTACCTGGATAGCTGGAGCAGCGCCTGCGGCCTCGGCGAGCCCGCCCCGCGCAGCCAGGCCAGTGGCTGCACGGCAAGCCTCGCACCGGGACAGAGCTTCCAGCTGGAGGGCCACCCCGGCCAGGCCACGCCACCGCCCCAGTGGGTGGTGGCCGCGGACTACCGCTTCAGCGTCGCGCGCTGCCGCTCCGCCTGCCTCAGCACGCGGATCGAGACCCACCCCGGCGATCGCCCGTTCCGGCCGGCCCGCCAGGCGCCCAGGCCCCAGGTCCTGGGGCGCCAGGTGGCGGTGGTGGAACAGGACGCCGTGGCCTTCGATGACGGTCACAGCCGCTTGAGGGTGCGCTTCGCCTGGCCCGACGGCCCGGCCAGCGGCTGGGTGCGCAGCGCCTTGCCGGCCAGCTCGGGTTCCCGGTTGATAGGGCAGCAGGTGCTGGTGGACCACCTGGACGGCGACCCCGACCAACCCCTGGTCACCGCCCTCGTCAATGCCAGCCTGGGCGCACGCACCCCCGCGCCCGTGCAGGCGCCGTCCCCGGAGACAGCCAGCCTGATCCACCGCTGCGCCGCCGGTGGCGGCGACGGCGTGCGCTTCGTCGGCGAACGGGAAGTGATCGTCCGCTGCGACGGCCATCGCATCCGCATCACCCCCGACGGCATAGAGGTACGGCCGGCGCCGCTGGAGAGGGTGCGCGCCGTGGCGGCGGATCGCACCACCCACGTACCGCCGGCAGGCCTGGGTGAACGGGGCTGAGCGAACGAACAGAAGTGCCCCGCATCATACCCAGGCCACCGAACCGCCTTGCGGCCCGCCCGGCGAACCGGGAAGCTAGGCCCACGGCAACGACAGAAGAAGAGGACCGGCCTTGGATTGGCAGACCCTGCTCACCCGCGAACGACTCGGCAAACCCGTACACGACCCCGAAGAACTGGGGCGTAGCCCGTTCCACAAGGACCACGACCGCATCATCTTCTCCGGCGCGTTCCGCCGGCTGGGGCGCAAGACCCAGGTCCACCCGGTCTCCAGCAACGACCACATCCACACCCGCCTGACCCACTCCCTGGAAGTGAGCTGTGTCGGCCGCTCCCTGGCCATGCGGGTCGGCGAGGTCCTGCGCGAAGCGCTGCCCGACTGGTGCAGCCCCGCCGACCTGGGGATGATCGTGCAGTCCGCCTGCCTGGCCCACGACATCGGCAACCCCCCCTTCGGCCATTCCGGCGAGGACGCCATCCGCCACTGGTTCCAGCAGGCCGAGAAGCGCGGCTGGCTGGACGCCATGGAAGAAGCCGAGCGCGGCGACTTCCTCAACTTCGAGGGCAACGCCCAGGGCTTCCGCGTCCTCACCCAGCTGGAGTACCACCAGTTCGACGGCGGCACCCGGCTCACCTACGCGACCCTCGGCGCCTACCTGAAGTACCCCTGGACCGCCCGCCACGCCGAGGCCCTGGGCTACAAGAAGCACAAGTTCGGCTGCTACCAGAGCGAGCTGCCGCTGCTGGAACAGATCGCCGGCAAGCTGGGCCTGCCGCAGATCGAGGACCAACGCTGGGCGCGCCATCCCCTGGTCTACCTGATGGAGGCGGCGGACGACATCTGCTACGGCCTGATCGACCTGGAGGACGGCCTGGAGATGGAGCTGCTGGACTATGCCGAGGTGGAGGCCCTGCTGCTGGCCCTGGTGGGCGACGACCTGCCGGAAACCTACCGCCAGCTCGGCCCGCGGGATTCGCGCCGGCGGCGCCTGGCGATCCTGCGCGGCAAGGCCATCGAGCACCTGACCAACGCCGCCGCCCACGCCTTCGTCGAACAGCAGCAGGCGCTGCTGGCGGGGCGCCTGCAGGGCGACCTGGTGGAGCACATGCACGGTCCGGCGAAGCGCTGCGTGCTGGAGGCCAAGGCCCTGGCCCGGGAGAAAATCTTCCAAGACAAGCGCAAGACCCTGCACGAGATCGGCGCCTACACGACCCTGGAGATCCTGCTCAACGCCTTCTGCGGCGCGGCCCTGGAACAGCACGGCGGGCGCCGGCCGTCATTCAAGAACCGGCGCATCCTCGACCTGCTCGGCAACAACGCCCCGGACCCGCACTGGCCGCTGTACCGGGCCTTCCTGCGGATGATCGATTTCATCGCCGGGATGACCGACAGCTACGCCACGGAGATGGCCCGCGAGATGACCGGGCGCTCCAGCCCGGTGTAAAGTCCAGCGGACTCACCTGGAGACCCGATGCGCACGCTGCTCAGACATTTCCTCCATTGGCATGCCGGCCCACCCGCCTGGGGTCCCGCCCTCATCGCCGGGATCGGCTGCGGCGGCCCCCTGCTGCTGGGCCTGTTCAGCGCCCACAGCGGCTTCATCTGGGCCGCCACCGGCGCCTTCCAGGCAGCCCTGACGAACCCCCTGCACCGCTTCGGCATGCTGCGCATGCTGCTGCTCACCCTGCTGGGCGCGGTCAGCGTCGGCCTGGGCTTCTGGTCCGCCAGCCACGGGCTGCTGAGTCTGTCGATCTTCGCCGTCTACGGGTTCCTGCTGGCCTGGCTGCAGCGCTTCGGCAGCGAGCTGGGCAAGCTGGGGGTGGGCCTGGCGGTCTGCCTGTGCCTGGGCCAGGGTCAGGCCGGCACCGGCAACTTGCCCAACGGCCTGGCCATCGGCGCGCTGTTCGCCATCGGCGGGCTCTGGGTGATGCTGCTGGCGTTCGCCCTGCGCGGCCTGCACGGCCTGCGCATGTGGCCGCACCTGCCGCGGCTGCGCGGGCTGTTCCGGGTGCTGGGTCGTCATGCGCGGCGGCTGCCTCGGCAGCTCTGGCTGATCCATGCCCTGGCCTGCACCCTGGCGACGTCCCTGGCGGGCCTGGCGGTCCAGCTCAGCGGCATGCCGCGGGGCTACTGGCTGACCCTCACGGTGGTGACCACCATCCAGATCGAACTCAACAGCAGCCTGGAACGGGCGGTGCACCGCTGCCTGGGCAGCCTGCTGGGCGCGGTGGTGCTGATCCTCCTCGGCCACTGGCTGGCGACGCCGGGATGGCTGGTGGCCTGCATGCTGCCGCTGATCGTCCTCAGCCGGGCCTTCATCGCCCAGCACTACGGGCTGTTCGTGCTGCAGACCACGGTGTGCTTCGTGCTGCTGGCGGAAAGCCTGGCGCGGGACTGGCACCTGCCAGAGGTGCGGCTGTACAACACCCTGCTGGGGGCGGTGCTGGCGCTACTGGTGTCCACCCTCGCCCACCAGGCGCGCAAGCGCTGGCTGAACCACGACCGCCGGGCTGCCGCCGCGGCCGCCGTGGCGGAAGCCGAGGACCGCGCCGCCCGCCACGGTGACCCGCTGGCCGATAAATGACGGCGCCGTTCGCGGCGGCACCCGACTCTTCTATGCTGCTGGGTGACAGGCATCCTCGGAGCCCCGCATGCCAGCCCAGCCGTCCGACCGCCGTTTCCCCCTGCACGTCCACATCAGCCTGCTGTTCACCCTGCTGCTGCTCCTGAGCGGCATCACCCTCGGGCTGTTCAACTACTGGCAAACCAGCCGGATCATCCTCTCCGGCAGCGATCACCTGTTCGGTCGTATCCGCCAGGACGTGGAGCGCGACCTGCGCGAGACCTACCAGCCGATCCGCCAGTTGCTGGGCCTGCTGGCCCTGAGCGGCGCCGGCCAGGCGCGCGACGGCGAGCAGCGGCTGGCCTGGTTGCCCGCCTTCGCCCAGGCCCTGCGGGACGATGACCGGCTGGCCTCGCTGTACCTTGGCTACCCCGACGGCGACTTCTTCATGGTCCGCCCGCTGCGCAGCGAAGACCTGCGGCGCCGGCTGGCCGCGCCGCCCGGGGCGGCCCTGCAGGTGTGGAGCATCGACCGCGGCGGCGAAGTCACCCGGGCCGTCTCGCTGTTCTTCGACGAGCAGTTGAACCTGCTGGAACGCCGGCCCATCGCCGAGGAGCGCTACGATCCGCGCCAGCGCGACTGGTTCGTCGCCGCCCGCGGCGATGCCGGGCAGATCACCACCGCGCCCTACGTGTTCTTTTCCAGCCATGACGTGGGCACCACCCTCGCCCGCCGCGTCGGCGACGACGCGGTGATCGCCGCCGACCTGACCCTGGCCCAGCTCTCCGCCACCCTGGCGGCCAGCCGCCTCACCCCGTCCAGCGAGGTGGTGCTGTTCACCCCCACCGGCGAGGCCATCGCCTACCCCCGCGAGGACCATCTGATCCCCAAGCAGGAGCGTACCCAGCTGCCGCGGGTGGCCGACCTCAGCGAACCCCTGCGGGCGCTGCTGGAACAGGGCCAGGACGAAGACCGCCAGGCGCTCATGCTGCTGGCCAAGCGCCGCTGGCTGGTGTCCTACAGCCACCTCGCCGAGGGCGGGCCGGGCGGCCTGCGCCTGGCCCTTCTGACCCCGGAGGACGAGTTGCTGGAGGAGGCCTACCGCATCCGCTGGCAGAGCGCGGTGCTGACCCTGGCGATCCTGCTGCTGTGCATCCCCCTGGGCTGGCTGCTGTCACGCATCCTGGTGCGGCCGCTGCAAGGTCTGGTGGCCGAGGCCGAGGCGATCCGCCGCTTCGACTTCGGCCACCCGGCCAGCAGCCGCTCGCCGGTGGCCGAGGTGGATCGCCTGGCCCTGGCCATGGCGCGCATGAAGGAAACCCTCTCCAGCTTCCTCGAGATCACCGCCAGCCTGTCGGCGGAGACCCGCTTCGATGCCCTGCTGCGGCGGGTGCTGAAGGAAACCGTGGACATCGGCGAGGCCTGCGGCGGGTTGATCTACCTGGTGGACGCCGACAGCGGCCGCCTGCAGCCCCAGGGGCTGATCCTCGAAGGCCAGGTCCTCGATCCCCAGGCCTTGCGCCTGGATAGCTACGAGCCGGACGACGCCCACCTGCCCCACTGGCTGGCGCAGCCCGCGACGGGTGGTGCCAGCCTGGCGCTGTCGCTGGGCTACGACCGTGCCGAGGGCTTCGAGGCCCTGCTGAACCGCCTGGGCAGTCCGCGCATCCATCTGGTCAGCAGCGGCCTGCACAACCGTCGCGGCGATACCGTGGGTGTGCTGGTGTTGCTGCATCGCGACAGCGGCCGCAGCCAGGACCCGACCCTGCTGCGCCCGGAGCGGGTGGCTTTCGTCGAGGCGGTGTCCGGGATCGCCGCGCTGTGCATCGACAGCCAGCGCCTGCTGGAGCGGCAGAAACAATTGCTGGACGCCTTCATCCAGCTGATCGCCGGTGCCATCGACGCCAAGAGCCCCTACACCGGCGGTCACTGCCAGCGGGTACCGGAAATCGCCCTGGCCCTGGCGCGGGCCGCGGCCGACAGCCAGGCCCCGGCGTTCCGCGACTTCACCCCCGGCGAGGAGGATTGGGAAGCCCTGCACATCGCCGCTTGGCTCCACGACTGCGGCAAGGTGACCACGCCGGAGTACGTGGTGGACAAGGCGACCAAGCTGGAAACCGTCTACGACCGCATCCATGAAGTGCGTACCCGCTTCGAGGTGCTCAAACGGGACGCCTGGGTCGCCTACTGGCGCGCCGTCGCCGAAGGCGCGGACGGCGAGCGGGAGGCCGAGCGTCGCGACCGCCTGCTGGCGGAGCTGGACGACGACTTCGCCTTCGTCGCCCGCTGCAACCGGGGCGGCGAGACCATGGCCGAGGCCGATCTGGAGCGCCTGCAGCGCATCGCCGGCCGCACCTGGTGGCGGACCCTGGACGATCGCCTGGGCGTGTCCTGGGAAGAAGCGCAGCGCCAGGCCCGGCAACCCGCGCCCCGGCTGCCGGTGCAGGAAGCGCTGCTGGCCGACCGCCCGGAGCAGCGCATCGAGCGCCCGGCCAGCGAGCACCTGGCACCGGACAACCCCTGGGGTTTCCATCTGGACACGCCCACCTGGAAGTTCGACCGGGGCGAGCTGCACAACCTGTCGGTGCAGCGCGGCACCCTCACCCCCGAGGAGCGCTACGTGATCAACCACCACATGGTGCAGACCATCCTCATGCTGGAGCGCCTGCCGTTCCCGCCGCACCTGAGCGACGTGGCGGAGTACGCCGGCGGCCATCACGAGCGCATGGACGGCAGCGGCTTCCCCCGGGGTCTGACGCGGGCGCAGATGAGCCTGCCGGCGCGGATCATGGCGGTGGCCGACGTGTTCGAGGCGCTGACCGCCGTGGACCGCCCCTACAAGGCCGGCAAGCCGCTGTCCGAGGCCCTGGGGCTGATGGCTGCGATGTGCCGGGACGGCCACATCGACCCGGACCTGTTCGGCCTGTTCCTGGAGAGCGGCGTGCCGTTCGACTATGCCCGGCGCTTCCTCGACCCCGAGCAACTGGACACGGTGGACGTGCCGGCCCTGCGCGCCGAGGCCGGCCTCGGCGAATCGCGGGCATGAAAAAAGGCGCCGAAGCGCCTTCTTTCGTACCGACCCGCCCTCAGGCGTTGATCGGGTTTTCCGGGTACCAGACGTCCATCAGCGGGCTGATGGTGAAGCCGGCCAGGTCCTTGCGGGACTTCAGCCAGGTCTCGACGGCCTGGCGCTGTTCCTCGGACACCGAGCCGCGCTTGCCCAGGCAGACGAAGCCGTAGTCCTCGCCACCGACGTAGCCCAGGCCGTTGGCGACCAGCGCCTCCTGGGTCAGGCTGTCGAGGAAGGCCTCGATGTCGGCGTCGCTGGCCCCTTCCGGGTAGGTCAGGTTCAGTTCGAAACCCAGCTCCTGGAATTCGTCGACACACAGCTTCTTGCGCAGACGACGGGAACGGTTGGTGGCCATGGGGAAGTCCTCTTGAGTGATCACGGGCGGCACTCTAGCAGGTTGGGCCGCCGATCGCCCGTCCCATGGAACGTACCGGCCCGGACGCGGCCAAACCACCGCGATCGTCGGCTAGCGCGGCGCGCCACACCTTGCGGCATAATGCGTGACAATTTCCCGCATTCATCGTGGAAATCTTCAATGTCATCCAGCGTTACCCCCTTTTTCGCGTCTTCATCCTTTTTCATCGTTTCCTGTCCAGGGGTCTTCATCTGATGCTCAGGTCCATCCGTATCCTGGCGTTGGCCAGCCTGCTCGCGCCTTTCGCCACCCCGCTCCATGCTGCCCCCATCAATACTGCCCTGCCGGCCAAGATCCAGCAGGCGCTGAAAACCAACAAGCTGGGCAACGACGCCCTCTCGCTGGTCACCATTCCCCTGGACGGTCCCGGCACCCAGACCGTCTATAACGCAGACGTCTCGGTGAATCCGGCGTCCACTATGAAGGTCATCACCACCTACGCCGCCCTGGAGATCCTCGGCCCCACCTACCAGTGGCGCACCGAGTTCTACAGCGACGGCCCGCTCAAGGACGGCGTGCTCCACGGCAACCTGTACCTCAAGGGCGGCGGCGACCCGAAGCTGAACATGGAAAAGCTCTGGCTGCTGATGCGCGACCTGCGGGCCAACGGCGTGGTGCAGGTCACCGGCGACCTGGTGCTGGACCGCAGCCGCTTCGTCCATCCGCAATTGCCGGCCTTCAACGACGACGGCGGCGACGAGAACAAGCCGTTCCTGGTGGGCCCGGATTCGCTGCTGGTGAACCTCAAAGCCCTGCGTTTCATCGCCCGCGCCGAAGGGGGCCGGGTCAACGTCAGCTTCGACCCGCCCATCGAGACCATCCGCCTGGACAACCGGGTCAAGGTGAAGCCCGCCGGGCAGTGCCCGGCCTGGCCGGACATCCGTTACAACCCGGTGACCCAGGCCGACGGCACCACCAGCCTGGTGGCCAGCGGCGAAATGGTGGAAGGCTGCAGCGCCCAGTCCTACCTGGCCCTGCTGGATCACCCGGCCTACGCCGCCGGTGCGGTGCGGGCGATCTGGAAGGAACTGGGGGGCAGCATCCTCGGCAAGGACCGCCTGGGCGACGTGCCGAAGAACGGCCAGCTCCTGGCGCGGGCATTCTCCCCGGACCTGGTGGAGATCATCCG
Source organism: Pseudomonas mangiferae (assembly GCF_007109405.1). GTDB lineage: Bacteria > Pseudomonadota > Gammaproteobacteria > Pseudomonadales > Pseudomonadaceae > Pseudomonas_T > Pseudomonas_T mangiferae. The sequence continues at coordinate 88,282 of NZ_VJOY01000006.1, read as the reverse complement.
CGACATCAACAAATACAGTAACAACACCATGGCCCAGCAGCTGTTCCTGAGCATCGGCGCGCAGTTCCGCAACGAGGCGGACGGCGACGATTCCAAGGCGGCGCAGCGGGTGATCCGCGCCTGGATGGCCCGCAAGGGCATCACCGCCTCGCACCTGGTGATGGAGAACGGGTCCGGCCTGTCGCGCCAGGAGCGGGTCAGCGCCCGGGAAATGGCCACCCTGCTGCAGGCCGCCTGGCAGAGCCCCTACGCGCCGGAGTTCATGTCGTCCCTGCCGCTGGTGGCGATGGACGGCACCATGCGCAAGCGCCTGCGCAACAGCCCCCTGGCGGGCCAGGCCCACATCAAGACCGGCACCCTGAACACCGTACGCGCCATCGCCGGCTTCACCCGGGACATCAACGGCCGCAACTGGGCGGTGGTGGCGATCCTCAACGACCCGCGCCCGTGGGGGGCGTCGTCGATCCTCGATCAGGTGCTGCTGGAACTCTACAAGCAGCCCAAGGCGGCGCGCTGAGGACCCGCGCAGGCGCCAGGGACGGCGCCGCCCGCGCGCATCACCCCGACCGGCCGCCGCCGCTGCGGTCCGGCAGGCGGAAAGCCGGGCTGGTCGACAGGTCGCTGGCCACCACCTGGTCGCGCCCGCCCTGCTTGGCGGCGTAGACCGCCTCGTCGGCACGCCGCAGCAGGGTGTCCGCGGTTTCCTCCAGGGTCCAGGCAGCCACGCCGAAACTGGCGGTGACCTCCCCGACGCCCTCCACCGGCTCGCGGCGAATCGCCTGGCGCAACGCCTCGGCGAGGATGGTGGCCTGGCCCAGGTCGGTATCCGGGCAGAGCACCACGAATTCCTCGCCGCCCAGCCGACACAGGCTGTCGATGCGCCGCAGGCGCTGGGCCAGGCGCTGGCAGATGTCCTTGAGCACCAGATCGCCGGCGGAATGGCCGGCGCGGTCGTTGATCCGCTTGAAGTAGTCGATGTCCAGCATCACCAGGGCCAGCGGCTGGCCATGGCGCTGGGCCCGGCCGATCTCCGCATCCAGCCGCTCATTGAAGTAGCGACGGTTGAACACCCCGGTGAGGGCATCGGTGATGGACAGCGCCCGCAGCTCCTGCTCCACCTGCTTGAGGCCGGTGATGTCGGCCAGGTAGCCGTGCCAGAGTACCTTGCCGTCCGCCAGGCGCTCCGGCGCCGCCTGGCCTCGCAGCCAGCGCAGGCCATGGCTGGGCAGCAGCACCCGGTAGTCCTCGTGCCAGGTGGTGAGGTGCTGGGCGGAATGGTCGATGGAGACCATGAAGCGCTCGTGATCGTCCGGGTGCAGGCGCGAGAACGCCGGCCCGGCATCCTCCCGCAGGACGTCCGGGGTGCACTCGTAGACGTCGCGGATGCCGACGCTGGCATAGGGGAAGCGGAAACTGCCGTCCGCCTCGCGTTGGAACTGGTAGATGGCGCCGGGAAGCCAGAGGGTGAGCTTCTCCAGCAGCCGGTCACGCTCCAGCAGGATCTCCCGCACCCGTTTTTCTTCGCTGACATCCCGGGCAATGCAGAGGAAGCCGAGGGCGTCGCTGCCATCGCGGATCGCCGTGACGATCAGGTTCACCGTCAGGGTGCTGCCGTCGCGGCGCACGTAGGTCCACTCCCCCGCCTCCGGGTCGTCCAGCTCCGCCGCCCGTGCCACCAGGGCCTCGAACCCCACCACCGGATGGCCCAGCTGGCGTGCCAGGTCCTGGGAGCGGTTCTGCAGTTCGGACCACAGGTGCAGCCGCTCGATGGACGCCAGGCCGGCCAGCTCGGCGGTGGAATAGCCGAGCATGCGCTCGGCGCCGATGTTGAAGGTGAGGATCAGGCCGCTGGGATCGACGGCGATGATGGCGAATTCGGTGGCCGAGTCGAGGATCCCGCGCAGTTGCCCGTGGGCCCGCGCCAGTTCCATTTCGGCGGCCTTGCGCCGGCTGATGTCCACGTGGGTGCCGACCATGCGCCGCGGCGCGCCGTCGCGGTCGAATTCCAGCACCTTGCCCCGCTCCAGAATCCAGATCCAGCTGCCGTCGCGGCGCTGGATGCGGTGCTCGTGGCGGTAGTCCGGGGTCAGGCCGTCCAGGTGCGCCTGGAGGCAGTCCAGGTAGTCGGCGCGGTCCTGGGGGTGCATGCGCTGGCGCCAGGCCTCCAGGCCGAGGGAGGTCTCCGTCTCGGAATACCCCAGGCTCTGGCGCCAGGCGGCGGAGTGGTAGATCTCGCCGGTCTCGATGTTCCAGTCCCAGACCCCGTCGCCGGCGCTCTCCAGGGCGAACTGCCAGCGCTGCTCGCTCTGCTGCAGTTCCCGCTCCCGCTGGCGCAGTGCCGCGGTGCGCTCCTCCACCAGCAGCAGCGCCCGGCGGCGCTGGCTGGCCAGGGTGTACAGCAGGGCCGCCAGCAGCGCGCTGACCCACAGCCCGCCGGCGAACGCCAGCCAGGGTTCGGCGGCCTGGTTGGCGGCGAGGAAGGCGTCGGTGGGGCGGATGTCCAGGTAGAAGCGGCGGTCGGCGATGGCGAGGGTCTTGCGCACCGATAGCGTGCGGTCGGCGCTGGGGGCACCGGTGGAGCGATAGATCGGCGTATCGGAGGCACCGGCGCCCGCCTGGGTGAGGACTAGCGCCAGGTTCGCCTCGGTATCCCGGCTGCCGCCCTCGCTCATCAGCCGCCGCAGGCTGAACACCGCGCTGACGTAGCCCAGTGGCAGGGCCCGCAGCTCGCCGGAGCTGGCCAGGAACGGCGGGTACACGGGCGCCAGCAGCAACAGCCCCGGGTTGTCCTCCGGGTTGGCACCGGGGAGGATCAGCGGGTCGGACAAGGCCATGTCGCCGCGCTCCCGGGCGCGCTCCAGGGTCAGCCGACGGGTCGGCTGGGCCATCAGGTCGAGCCCCAGGGGCACACGCTTTATCCGGCGGGTGGCGCTGTAGAGGATCGGCAGGTATTCCGAACGCTGGCCGGCGATCCGCAAGCTGCTGTCCGGCTGCAGGTCGCGGATGGCGAAGTCGCCGATGCCTTCGCGGCGGCCCGCCTCCTCGAAGGCCGGGCGCGCCTCGTCCAGCACCCGGGGAATCCAGGAATAGGCCAGAGAGGTGTCCAGCAGCGGGTCGACGTACAGGGCGAATTCGCTGCGCTGCAAATGCTCGGGGTGCACGAGGAAGCGGCGCAACCCATCCAGGTCCTTCGTGTGGGCATCGAAGCGGTCCTGGAGCACTTCGGCGCGCTCGTCGGCGGCCCACAGAAAGCGCTGGCGCAGCTGATCCTGGTAGAAATGCCGGGTGGTGGCCACCACGCCGGCGGTCAGCAGCAGGCCGATGGCCAGGGCCGATGCGCCGATCAGCCAGGCGGGCGTGCTGGGGCTGACGAAGCCGGGGCTTCCAGGCCGGATGTCACCAGACGGGCTCATGCAATGCAGCTCCAGTAGCGCCATCCCGACACGGGATGCCGGCCGCCCGGTGCGAGCGGCCATCCTGGCACTTTAGCTACGCAGCGCTCAGACGCCAAGCACGATGGATGCGGGGATTGCGGGCGAAGTCCGGGTCGACCGTCTCGCTGCTGATCTCCTCCACCCGGTAGCGTGCCGCCAATCCTTCGTCCAGTTGGAACTTGCGGAAGTTGTTGGAGAAGTACAGCGCGCCGCCCGGCGCCAGCCGGGTCATCGCCAGGTCCAGCAGGCGCACGTGGTCACGCTGGATGTCGAACACCCCTTCCAGGCGCTTGGAATTGGAGAAGGTGGGCGGGTCGATGAAGATCAGGTCGTACTGCCCGCGGTCCTCTTCCAGCCAGGCCACCACGTCGCTGCGCACCAGTTGGTGCCGCTCGGAGAAGCCGTTCAGCGCCAGGTTGCGCCGGGCCCAGTCCAGGTAGGTCTTCGACAGGTCGACGCTGGTGGTGCTGCGGGCACCGCCCTGGGCGGCATGCACCGTGGCGGTGGCGGTGTAGCAGAACAGGTTGAGGAAGCGCTTGCCCTCCGCTTCCCGCTGCAGCCGCAGGCGCATCGGCCGGTGGTCGAGGAACAGCCCGGTGTCCAGGTAGTCGGTGAGGTTCACCAGCAGCTTCACGTCCTTCTCGGACACCTCCTGGAAACGCCCCTGCTCGGCCTGTCGCTCGTACTGGCGGGTGCCGGCCTGGCGTTCGCGGCGCTTGACCACCACCCGCGCCGGGTCCACGCCCAGAGCCGGCGGGATCGCCGCCAGGGCGTCCAGCAGGCGCTCCTGGGCCTTGGCAGGGTCGATGGAGCGTGGCGGCGCGTATTCCTGCACGTGTACCCAATCGCCATAAAGATCCACCGCCACGGCGTACTCGGGCATGTCGGCGTCGTACAGCCGGTAGCACTGGATGCCTTCGCGGCGCGCCCACTTGCCCAACTGCTTGAGGTTTTTCTGCAAGCGGTTGGCAAACATGGTGCCGCCTTCGGACAAGCGCGCCGGCTCGACGGGACAGGACGCGACCGGAGCCTCGGCGCCCTCTGCCGCAGCCCCCTCCGGGCGCCCGCGCCGCTCGCCGGTGACGAACTGCGCCACGTCGACGGTGAACAGCAGCAGCTTGCAGGGCAGCGCGCCGTTCCACAGGGCGTACTGCTTGTGGCTGCGCAGGCCCATGCGCTTGCCCAGCTCCGGCGCCCCGGTGAACACCGCCGCCTGCCAGCCCAGGCAGGCCTGGCGCAGGCGCTCGCCCAGGTGCTGGTAGAGGTAGAGCAGGCTGGCTTCGTCACCCAGGCGCTCGCCGTAGGGCGGGTTGCACACCACCAGGCCGGCCTGGCCCTGGTCCGGGCGCGGCTCGAAGGTGGCCAGCTCGCCCTGGTAGACCTTGACCCAGGCGGACAACCCGGCGCGCTCGATGTTGTTGCGCGCCGGCTGGATCAGCCGCGGGTCCGCCTCGTAGCCGCGGATCCACACCGGCGGGCGCGACAGGCCGGCCTGGGCGCGCGCCTCGGCCTCGGCGTGGAGTTTCTTCCACAGGGCCGGCACGTGGCCCAGCCACTGGCTGAAGCCCCATTTTTCGCGCTTGAGGTTGGGCGCGATGTCCGCTGCCATCAGGCCCGCTTCCACCAGGAAGGTGCCCACGCCGCACATGGGGTCGGCCAATGCGCGGCCCTCGGCGGCGAGCCGCGGCCAGCCGGCGCGGATCAGGATGGCCGCCGCCAGGTTCTCCTTGAGCGGCGCGGCGCCCTGCTGCAGGCGGTAGCCGCGCTGGTGAAGGCTGTGGCCGGAAAGGTCCAGGGAGAGGATCGCCTCACCGCGCTCCAGGCGCAGGTGGACCCGCAGATCGGGGTCGAGCTTTTCCACCGAAGGCCGCTGGCCCTCAGCGGTGCGCAGCGCGTCGACGATGGCATCCTTGACCTTCAGGGCGCCGAAGTGGGTGTTGTCGATCCCCGAGCCGTGGCCGCTGAACTCCACCGCCAGCGTGCCGGTGGGCGACAGATGGTCGGCCCACTCCACCGCCCGCACGCCCTGGTAGAGGGTGTCGGCGGTGTCGCTGGGAAAGCGCTTCAGCACCAGCAGCACGCGGTTCGCCAGGCGCGACCACAGGCACAGCCGGTAGGCGGTCTCCAGGTCGGCGAAGCCCCGCACCGCCGCGGTCTGCTCGCGCGCCTCCTCCAGCCCCAGGTGGCGGGCTTCGTCCAGCAGCAGGCCTTCCAGGCTCTTCGGGCAGGTGAGGAAGATTTCGTAGCGGTCCGACATGGGTTGTGTTTCCAGAACTCGAAAAAGCCAGTGGGAAACCAGGGTCTCCCAAAAAAGAAAGGGTCGGCATGACCCTTCGTCGGGTTGAAGCTCGCGTGCGGACGAGATTCATTATCGGTAGCAAAAGGCCTGCACAGCCGGCCCAAAGGCGCGGGTCACGCGGTGTTCCCGCAAAATCGACCGGCCGGTGCCGCGCATCTTATGGCCTGGAGCGCCTGGGTGTTACGTGCTTATGACAAAACGTTCGTTCCCACCCCGGTACGCTTTGGTTAGAACACAGCCTAGCCGACGCCGCAATGGCGCCTGGCAGGAAGACCGCGACGCCGGCAGCGGTCTCCGCGGCAGCCCCATCGGCTGCACGACCCCGCCTCGGGGCCAACGGGACATAACAGTCAACAAGTGAGGGCAACACCCTATGAGAAGACTTAAGCGTGATCCGATGGAACGAGCATTTCTACGCGGTTATCAACACGGCATTCATGGCAAATCCCGCGACCTCTGTCCTTTCACCCATCCGTCCACACGCCAGGCCTGGATCAATGGCTGGCGCGAGGGTCGCGGCGACAACTGGGATGGTTTGACCGGCGCCGCCGGTATTCATCGACTCAACGAACTCAAGGCAGTCGGCTGACCGACATCGACACGATTTGATCCAGCACGCCCCAACCGGGCGGCGGGCGTAACGCCCAAGGCTCCTTCGGGAGCCCTTCCCCTCACTGCATGTTCCCCCGCTTACGCCCCGGCATCGCCGCAATGGCATCCACCGCCTCGCGGATCAGCGCCGGGCCCCGGTAGATGAACCCCGAATAGACCTGCACCAGGCTCGCACCCGCGGCGATTTTCTCCGCCGCGTGGGCGCCTTCGGTGATGCCCCCCGCCGCGATGATCGGCAACCGCCCGCCCAGTTCGCTCGCCAGCACCCGTACCGTATGGGTGCTCTTCGCTCGCACCGGCGCACCGGACAGGCCGCCCGCCTCGTCCCCGTGCAGCAGCCCCTCGACCCCTTCCCGGCCCAGGGTGGTGTTGGTGGCGATCACCCCATCCATCCCGCATTCCAGCAGGGCACGGGCCACTTCGATGGTTTCCTCGTCGCTCATGTCCGGGGCGATCTTGATGGCCAGCGGCACGTGCCGCCCGTAGCGCTGGGCCAGGTGCCGCTGACGCTCGCCCAGGGCCTCCAGCAGACGTTTGAGAGAATCGCCGAACTGCAGGTTGCGCAGGCCGGGGGTATTGGGCGAGCTGACGTTGACGGTGACGTAGCCGGCCAGGTCGTAGACCTTGTCCAGGCAGGCCAGGTAGTCGTCCACCGCCCGCTCCACGGGAGTATCGACGTTCTTGCCGATGTTGATCCCCAGCACGCCGCGGTAGCGGGCGGCGCGGACCCGCTCCACTAGGTGATCGACACCGTGGTTGTTGAAACCCATGCGGTTGATGATGGCCTGGGCCTGGGGCAGACGGAACAGCCGAGGCTTGGGGTTGCCCGGCTGCGGGCGGGGGGTGACGGTGCCGATCTCGACGAAACCGAAGCCCAGCTGGGCGAAGCCGTCGATGGCGTCGCCGTTCTTGTCCAGGCCGGCGGCCAGGCCGACCGGGTTGGCGAAGGTCAGCCCCATCACCGTCACCGGCAGCGCGGGCTGGCGCCCCAGCAGCGTGTTCAGGCCGAGACGCCCGCCGGCGCCGATCAAGTCGATGGCCAGTTCGTGGGAGGTTTCCGGGGAGAGTCTGAACAGCAGGTCGCGAGCCAGGTTGTACATGGGCGAGGGTTCGGTCGGCGGGAAAGGACGGCGATTATAGCCGCCCCGCCGGCCCTCAAGCGAGGCGCCGCAGGGCCAGCAGCTCGCCGTCGGGGCTGAAGTCCAGCACGAAGGAACCGTGCACCCCCTCGTGAGTCAGAAAGGGCCGCAGGTGATGGGCGGGCAGGCTGACCCGACGACCGTCACGGCTGCGCAGCATGATCCGATTCGCATGCCCTTGATAAACAGCACGCAACTGTTCGGCGGATAGGGCAATATCCAGCATCAGGCTAGGCATGGAGACCGATCTCAGGATGGACAGGGCGATGATGCCGCCGCGCCCCACGCGCGCGGCCTTGAACACTCCGACCGCGCAGGACGCGGGAGGTGCGTCGTGCCGGCCCGTTCCCCTGCTGCCCATCCCGGTGCGTCCATGACCCCTGTCCCTGCCAGCCTGTCGGAGCGCCTCGCCGCCATCGCCCAGCGCCTGGGCCTGAGCGGCCGGGCGCCGCGCCAGGTGCTGGAGCGCGCGAGCCAGCTGCACCTGCCGTTCCAGGCGCTGTCAGCGCCACCGGAAAGCATTTGGTGGGACGATGCCCTGCCCCTGCAGCGGCTGGTGGAATTGCCCCGGGATGCCCTGTCCGGGCCGGTGCAGGACGACAAGCAGGCCGCCCGCGCTGCCCTGATGGGCGTGGTGCGTACCCGCCGCGCCGCACCAGCGGAGCTGGACCTGCGCCAGGTGGACGGCCTGCCGGGCAGTAACCCGGGCCTGCCGCCCTGCGCGCGCTTCGAGGACTATGTCGCCGCCCTGCCCCACCGCCAGGTGCGCATCATTGGCTACAAGGACTTTCTCAAGGCCATCGGCCACGCCCTGCCGGGTTTTCCCGGTGGCGCACCGGTGGCCCTGCAACGGGCGGCCTGGCGTGGCGGCCGGCTGTTCTGGGCCGGCGACCAGCACACCGAGGCGTTCGCCAGCGCCATCGCCTATGCCCGCTTCCGCGGCCTGGCGCTGTCTACCCAGGCCGAACGGCTGGACCACGAACTGGACCCGCAGGCCCTGTCGGCCCTCGACCAGCGCTACCACGTGCTGGCGATGCCCAGCCAGGCGTGGGCGGATGCCGGGTTCATGGGGCTGCTGGTGGAAACCGGGATTCCCTATGCCCGCCTGTCCCTGCTGCGGCACGCCGGCGCACCGGAGTGGCTGATGCTGCCCAAGCAGGATGCCGACGCCACCGCCCTGGGCGCCGGGCTGCGGCTGGCGGGCGCCGCGGATGTAGTCGCTTACCTGCGCGGGTTGCCGGCGCCCCGCCGGCGCTGATCACTCGGCGTCGCGCAGGGCGTCCAGGAGCTTCTCCCGCAGAATCTCTTCACTAAACGGCTTGGCGACGATGGCCGTCTCGCCCGCATTCAACTGGCCGAACTCCGCATAGCCGGTGATAAACACCACCGGCAGGCCCGGCAACCGCGCGCGTACGGTACGCGCCAGCTCGGCGCCGTTCATCCCCGGCATGGCGAAGTCCGCCAGCAGCAGGTCGATGCGCCGCTCACCCAGCATCGCTAAGGCCGCGGCCCCGCTGTTCACCGCCAGCACCCGGTAGCCGAAGCGCTCCAGCATCGCCGCGGTCACCTCGCGGACGCGGTCGTCGTCGTCCACCAGCAGGATGGTGCGGGACGGCCCTTCCAGCGCCGCGCCCGGGTCCACGGCGACCGGCTCGGCCTTGGCCTCGGGCTCGCGGGTGACCCGGGGCAGGTAGACCTTCACCGTGGTGCCCAGGCCCATCCGCGTCTCGATGCCCACGCCACCGCCGGACTGCTTGGCGAAGCCGAACACCTGGGGCAGGCCGAGGCCCGAGCCCTTGCCCACGTCCTTGGTGGTGAAGAACGGCTCGAACGCCTTGGCCAGGACCTCGTCGCTCATCCCCGAGCCGTTGTCCTCCACCCGCAGCACCACGTATTCGCCGGGCTCCGGGTCTTCCGGGCGCAGTGGCGGTCGGGTGACGGTCTCGTTGGCAGTGCCCAGGCGCAGGGTCCCCCCTACCGGCATGGCATCGCGGCCGTTGATCGCCAGGTTGAGCAGGATCAGCTCGATCTGGGTGGGGTCCACCAGGGCGTGCCAGAGCCCCTGCTGCATGTCGGTCTCGATCAGGACGCTGCCGCCCAGGGTGCTTTCCAGCAGGTCGAGGGTATCGGTCAGGGTCTCGTTGAGGTCCACCGCCTCCGGCACCAGCCGCTGGCGCCGGGAGAACGCCAGCAACTGGTTGGTGAGGCGAGCGCCGCGCTCGCCGGCTTCCCGGATGTTGTGCAGGCGCTGCAGCATCTTGTCGGTGGCGATGCCCTTCTCCAGGTCGCGCACCAGGAAGCTGGCGCTGGCGAGGATCACCGTGAGCAGGTTGTTGAAATCGTGGGCGACGCCGGCAGTGAGCTGGCCCACCGCTTCGAGCCGCTGCATCTGCTGCAGGGTCGCCTCGACCCGCTCGCGCTCGCCGATCTGCTCGCGCAGCTTGCGGTTGGTGCTGGCCAGTTCCTCCATGGCGGTGATCTCGCCGGTGATGTCCCGGGCCGCGGCGTAGATCGCATCTTCCTCGGACACCGCGGTCCAGGACAGCCAGCGGTAGCCGCCATTGGCGTGCCGCACGCGGATGTCGAAGCGCGGCGCGACACGGCCGCGACGAAGGCTTTCCGCTTTGACCCTGAGCATGGTCCGGTCCTCCGGGTGCACCAGGTTCAGCAGGGGCTCGCGCAGGAGCTCGTCCCGCGACCAGCCCAGGGTGTACTCCCAGGCCGGGTTGAGGGCCAGGGGCATGCTGTCGAAGGCCACCACCGCCAGCATGTCCCGGGACAGCTCCCAGGTGCGGTCGCGCTCGCGGGTGCGCTTTTCCACCCGCTCGCCCAGCACTTCGTTGAGCCGTTGCAGGGACTCGGTGGCCTGGCGCTGTTCGGTGATGTCCTGCAGCACGCCGAGGAAGCGCACGCACACGCCGTTCTCGAAGAACGCCCTGCCCCGGGTGGCCACCCAGCGCACCTCGCCATATTCCAGGAGGATGCGGTATTCCGAGCAGTAGGCCTGATCGGTCTCGACGGAGGTGGCCTGGCGCACCTCCTCCTGCATGCGCGCCCGGTCGTCCGGATGGCAGCGGGCCTCGAACAACGCCAGGTCCACCTCCGCGTCCGGCGGCAGGCCGAACATGGCCTTGCAGCGGCTGTCCCAGCGCAGCGAACCGGTAGGCGGCTCGTAGTCCCACATGCCCAGGCGCGCCGCCTCGATCATCAGGTGGGCGTGCTCGCGCACGTCCCGCAGTTCCTCTTCCGCGACGCGCCGCTGGCGCCGCTCGTGCACCTCGGTGAGGGCGCGCTCCACGGCGTTGGCCAGCAGCGGCAGGTTGCGCTTGAGCAGGTAGTCGGTGGCGCCGCGGCGCATCATGTCCACCGCGTAGGCCTCGCCGCCCAGGTCGGTGAGGAAAATGAACGGCGTCTGGGGCGCCTGGCGCAGCACCTGTTCCAGGGCCTCGGTGCCGTCCAGGGCGGGCAGGCTGTAGTCGCCCAGCACGATGTCGAAGCGCCGGCCGGCGAGGGCCTCGTCGAGCTGCCCGGGGGTTTCCACCCGGGTCAGCTCCAGGTGGTAGCCGTGGCGTTCCAGCAGATCGCGAACACGCTCGGTATCCCGGGGGTCGTGTTCGATGTGCAACAGGGAGATGGTTCTGGGCGCAGGCATGGGTTTCCCGGCAGTACAGGCATGGGGTCCGCTCGCAGAAGGTGCTTGCCCGGCGCCCCTGCGAACGGCATGAAGGTCAGCGCCGGCGAACGGAAAAAGCCGATGTCCGGATTCAACCACGCGGGGCGGGCACTGGAAAGCCTGGAAACGACCAAACACCCCAGCCCGCCCGGCGTAATGCAGCTCCCGTCACAGACCGTATCCGTAACGAAAAACCCCGCCGAAGCGGGGTTTTCCGATTACACCGGCCTCAGGACGCCGACGTGCCGCGCTGGCCGCTCTGGGCCAGGTCCATCAGCTCGCGGTCGGCCACCGCGTACATGGCGTAGTCGCTGCCGCTGGCCGCACGCAGCTCGGCCAGCATCGTCCGCCAGCGCTCAACCAGCGGGCGGTGCTGTTCCAGCCACAGGGCGACCCGCGCCTCCATGTCGTCCGGGGCGTCGGTCATCTGCAGCACCGACACGGTGATGGCGCGCTGCTGCCAGTCCAGGTCGTCGCGGAACGCCTCGCGGGCCAGGGACTGCCAGGAACTCTCCACCGACAGGTTGGTGATCTGCTGCAGGTACCAGGACAGGTCCAGGGCGCCGCCGATGGCGAAGTACGCCTCGGCCACCCGGGCGGTGTCCTGGCCGGTGACGTCGGACGCCTCGATGATCGGCAGCAGGGTGTACAGGTGGCTGGTGCCCGCCACCACCCGCGCCAGGTCCTCGGGAGCGCCGGCCTCCACGTAGGACTGGAAGCGCGACAGCCACTGCTCGCGGGCTGGGCCTTCCAGCAGTTCGTCGAGACGGCCGGCCAGCTCGGCCACCCGCGGGGCGAAGTGGGCGACGTCGCGGGCGGCGTCCAGCTCGTGACGACGGCTGCGCAGGAACCAGCGGGTGGCGCGGCGCACCAGGCGCATCAGCTCATCCATCAGGGTCAGTTGCAGCTCGGCCGGCACCTGGTAATCCAGGGCCTCGATGCGCTGCCACCAGCGCGGCAGGTTGAACACGTCGCGCACGATCACGTAGGCACCGGCGACATTGGCCGCGCTCATGCCGGTGGACTCCTTGAGCCGCTGCACGAAGGTGATGCCCATGTGGTTGACCAGGTCGTTGGCGATCTGGGTGCTGACGATCTCCCGCTTCAGGCGGTGGCGGCGCATGGCGTCGCCGAACTTCTCCGCCAGCAGCTCGGGGAAAGCGGTCTCCATTTCCCGGGCGAGGTATTCGTCGTCCGGCACCTGGGACTTCAGCAGGGCTTCCTTGAGGTCGATCTTGCTGTAGGAGATCAGCACCGACAGCTCCGGCCGGGTCAGGCCCTGGCCGTTGGAGGCGCGGTCGTTGAGGGCTTCGTCGCTGGGCAGGAACTCCAGGGCGCGATCCAGCTTGCCGGCGCTTTCCAGGGCGACGATCAGCCGCTTGTACTCGCCGATGCGCTCCCGGGCGCGCCGTTGCGCCAGGGACAGCGCCTGGGTCTGCTTGTAGTTGTTGCCCAGCACCAGGTTGCCCACGGCATCGGTCATCTCGGCCAGCAGGGCGTTGCGCTGCTTGCCGGTCATGTCCCCCGCCGCGACGATCTCGTTGAGCAGGATCTTGATGTTGACCTCGTGGTCGGAGCAGTCCACGCCGCCGGCGTTGTCGATGAAGTCGGTATTGCTGGCGCCGCCGTTGAGGCCGTATTCCACGCGGCCCAGTTGGGTCATGCCCAGGTTGCCGCCCTCGCCCACCACCTTCGCCCGCAGCTCGCGGCCGTCCACGCGCAGGGCGTCGTTGGCCTTGTCGCCGACGTCGGCGTGGCTTTCGTCGCTGGACTTCACGTAGGTGCCGATGCCGCCGTTCCAGATCAGGTCGACTGGTGCCTTGAGCAGCGCGTTGATCAGCTCGGTGGGGGTCAGCTTGTCGGCCTGGATGTCGAAGCGCGCCTTCATTTCCGGGCTGATGGTGATGCTCTTGGCGCTGCGCAGGAAGATGCCGCCGCCGGCGGAGATCAGCGAGGCGTCGTAGTCGGCCCAGCTGGAGCGCGGCAGCTCGAACATGCGCGTGCGCTCGACGAAGCTGCGGGCGGCGTCCGGGTTCGGGTCGATGAAGATGTGCTGGTGGTTGAAGGCGGCCACCAGTTGCAGGGTCTCGGACAGCAGCAGGCCATTGCCGAACACGTCCCCGGCCATGTCGCCGATGCCGATGACGGTGATGTTGTCCTTCTGCACGTCGATGCCGCGCTCGCGGAAATGCCGCTGCACCGACACCCAGGCGCCCTTGGCGGTGATGCCCATGCCCTTGTGGTCATAGCCGGCCGAGCCGCCGGAGGCGAATGCGTCGCCCAGCCAGAAGCCGTACTCGTTGGCGATACCGTTGGCGATGTCGGAGAAGGTCGCGGTGCCCTTGTCCGCCGCCACCACCAGGTAGGGGTCATCCTCGTCGTGGCGCACCACGTGGGCCGGCGGCACCACCTCGCCTTCCTTGAGGTTGTCGGTGATGTCCAGCAGGCCGGAGATGAAGATTCGGTAGCAGGCGATGGCCTCGGCCTGGATCTCGTCGCGGCTGCCGCCCACCGGCAGGCGGCGCGGGATGAAGCCGCCCTTGGCGCCCACCGGCACGATCACCGCGTTCTTCACCTGCTGCGCCTTGACCAGGCCCAGCACCTCGGTGCGGAAGTCCTCCTCGCGGTCCGACCAGCGCAGGCCGCCCCGGGCGACGTTGCCGAAGCGCAGGTGCACGCCCTCGACCCGCGGCGAGTAGACGAAGATCTCGAACTTCGGCACCGGCTTGGGCAGCTCGGGGATGGCCTTGGGGTTGAACTTGAAGCTGAAGTAGCTGCGGGCCTGGCCGTTGGCGTCCGGCTGGTAGAAGTTGGTGCGCAGGGTCGCCTTGATCAGGTCGAGGTAGCGCCGCAGGATGCGGTCCTCGTTGAGCACCGCGACGTTGTCCAGGGCGGCGAGGATCGCCTGCTCCAGGCGCTGCTGCTTGTCGTCCAGGTCGTCGGCGCCCAGCTTGCGGGCCAGGTAGAAGCGGGTCTTGAACAGCCGCACCAGCTCCCGGGCGATGTCGGTGTGGTTGAGCAGGGTGCTGGCGATGTAGCCCAGGTCGAAGCCCAGGCGGATCTGCTTGAGGTAGCGGGCGTAGGCGCGCAGCAGGGCGACGTCGCGCCACGGCAGGCCGGCGGTCAGTACCAGGCGGTTGAAGGCATCGTTCTCGGCGGCACCGCGGACGATCTGCACGAAGGCGTCCTGCAGGGTGTCGTTGAGCTGCTGGATGTCCACGTCCAGGCCTTCCGGCCAGGCGAAGGCGAAGTCGTGGATCCAGTACTCGCGGCCGTTGCGGTGGTGCAGGCGGTAGGGGAACTCACCCAGCACGCGCAGGCCGAGGTTCTCCAGGATCGGCAGCACGTCGGACAGCGCCAGCGGCGTGTCGGCGTGGTACAGCTTGCAGTGCAGCTGACGCTGCTCGCCCTGGGCCAGGGGCTGGTAGAAGCTCATCACCAGCGGGCGATCCTCGCCCAGGCTCAGCAGGTGCTGCAGGTCCACCACCGCCGAATGGGGGGCGAAGCGCTCGCGGTAGCCGGCCGGGAAGTTCTTCGGGAAGTCCGCCAGCACGCGGGTGCCCTGGGCCTCGCCGAAACTTTCCACCACCAGCCCGGCGAAGTCGTCCTTCCAGGACCGGCAGGCCTGGACCACTTCGCTTTCCAGCTGCTGCGGGTCGATGTCCAGCTTGGTCTTCGGGTCCACCCGCAGGATGAATTGCACCCGGGCCAGGACCGACTCGGAGAAATAGGTCCAGAACTCGCAGTCGGTGGCGTGCAGGCGGTCCACCAGCACCTGCTGGATGCGCAGGCGGCTCTCGGTGGAGTACACGTCGCGCGGGACGTAGGCCAGGGCGTAGACGAAGCGCCCGTAGGGGTCGAAGCGCAGGAACAGGCGGACCTTGTTGCGCTCCTGGATCTGCACGATGGACAGGGCGGTGCTGAACAGCTCTTCCACCGGGGTCTGGAACAGGTCGTCGCGGGGCAGTACCTCCAGGACCTTGACCAGTTCCTTGCCCAGGTGACCCTGGGCATCGAAGCCGGAGCGGCGGGCGACTTCCGCTACCTTGCGACGGATGTAGGGAATCTCGCGGACGCTCTCGCTGTAGACGGTGGAGGTGTAGAGGCCGAGGAAGCGGCACTCCTTGATCACCTGGCCGTTGCCGTCCAGCTCGCGGATGGACACGAAGTCCGGGTAGGCCGGGCGGTGCACGCGGCTCGGCTGGGCGGCCTTGGCGAAGGACAGCAGCACCGGCTCGCGCAGGTAGTTCACGGCGTAGGGCTCGACGTGCAGCTCTTCGCCGCTCAGGCCGCTGCGCAGCAGCTTGGAGACCCCCAGCAGGGAGGCCGGGTCGTAGACCAGGCGGCCACCGTCGGCGTCGTCCGCCAGGGTGAATTCCTCGTAGCCGAGGAAGGTGAAGTGGTTGTCCAGCAGCCACTCGAGGAACACGCGGATCTCCGCGCGCTCGGCGTCCTCCACCTGCAGGGTGGCCTGGTCCAGCCAGGCCAGCAGTTCGCGGGCCTTGGCCTTCATGGGCTGGAAGTCGGCGACGGTCAGGCGCACTTCGCCCAGCACGTCCAGCAGGGCCCGCTCCAGGGCACGCATGTCGGCGGCGCTGGCGCAGCGGTCGATCTCCAGGAACATCAGGGATTCCTGGCTGACGCCCTCGTCCTGGGTGCCCTTGGGCAGCACTTCCAGCAGGTCGCCCTTGTCATCGCGGCGCACGCTGAGGACGCTGTTCTGCAGGGTGTGGATACTGTGGCCATGGCGGTTCAGCTCCATGCGCACGGAGTCCACCAGGAACGGGATGTCCGGGTGCAGAACTTCCACCACGGTGTGGGTGGACTGCCAGCCGTGCTTCTCGTAATCCGGGTTGAAGACGCGCACTTCCGGCTTGGCGTGCTCGAAGCGCTCCAGCAGACGCCAGGACGACAGCGTGGACCCGACCAGGTCGGAGAGCCGGCGCTGGGTCAGTTCCTCGAGGGCGATGATGCCGAAGAATTGCTCGGCGAACAGGCTCACTTGTGGCAGTGCCTGCTCGCTGACGTGCTGTGCCAGGGCCGCTTGCAGTTGATGCTGGAAGTCGGCTTTGCTGGCCGCAGTAAAGAACGCCATGTGTATGCTCCGCTTGGGCTGTTGTCGTAAGCGTCTTGCGCTTGTGGAGAGAAGGACTCTGGATCGGGGCCGCGGTTCACCTTGCAGAAACCGGCGACCGGCGCGGGGAAGGAACGGGCAGACCGGCCGGTCACCCGGGAGAGCTTAGCGAGGGAGCCGGGCGACGTGCTTACCACGCCGCGACATATTCTTTCACCGGCGGCGGGCGGGTCGGCCTAAGCGGGCTCGTCGGCCGGCAGCAGGTAGCCGGCGCCCGCCTCGCCGGCCTGCTCGGCCACCACTGCGCGGGCGATCTCCACCACCCGCTCCACCAGTTCCAGGCCGACCCCGGTGCGCCACGAGGCTACCGCCTCCAGGGGCGGCAGGCCGCTGTCCAGACCCAGCAGCACCAGCTCGCCGCTGGCCAGCGCCCGGGCGACCAGCGCTGGGGGCAGCGCGCCGATGCCAAACCCGTCCTGGACCAGGCGGGTGATGGCGGAGGCCGAATTCACGCAGTTCACCCGGGGCGCGGCGATGCCGTGGGCGTGCAGCAGGTTGAGCACGTCCTGGTGCGGGCGCGACTGCTTGGAGAAGGTGATGATGCGCTCCTTCGCCAGGTCTTCCAGGGAAGCGTAGTCGCGGTCGTAGAGGGACCCGCGGGCGGCGATCCAGCGCATCGGGTAGCGCGCCAGGCTCAGGTTGCGCACCGTCTCGTGGCGGATGAAATCGGTCTGGAACACCACGTCCAGGTAGCCCTTCTGCAATAGGTCGCAGAGGTTGCGCGCGGTGTCGGCGGTCAGCTCGATCTCCACCGCCGGGTAGCGTTCCATCAACCGCGCCACCAGTGGGCTCAGCCAGGTGTGGATGACGGTGTCCATGGCACCCAGGCGCAGGTAGCCCTGCTGCAGCCGGGCGTCGTCGTCCAGGGACTGGCGCAGCGCCCGCTGCACCTCCAGCATCCGCTCGGCGTGGTCGAGCACCGTGAGCCCGGCGGGGGTCAGGGACACGCCCTTGCTGTCGCGAATGAACAGGCGCACATCGAGTTCGCTCTCCAGGGCGGCGATACGGCTGGAGACGGAGGCCTGGGTGGTGAAGAGCTTCTCCGCGGTCAGACGAAAGCTCTTGAGCCGCGCGACCCAGACGAAGGTTTCCAGGAATCTCAGGTTCATCGACGCGCTCCGGCGGCGGCGCGCCGCCCGCGCCGAGCCCGGATTGTCACCCGAAACCCCGGCCCGCGGGCAGATCAGAATTTCTTATCTGGCGCGGCCGGTTTTTTCCGTTGGACGTCCCGCGCCCGCCGGCGGAAAGATTCGCCCCAGGTGCGCGGCCGCGCCGCGCCCGCTCCTCACGACCGCGCCTTTCCAATACCACAACGAGGCCGGCTCGCCTTCTTCGCCCGCTGCCCCAGGAACCCTCCGTCATGGAAAAGAGCCTGACCCAGGACACGCACGGCCAACCCGCCCGTCGCGGCCCCTTCGCCTGGTACCACGAAATCAGCGCCAACGAACGGCGCACTTTCTGGAGCTGCAAAATCGGCTATGGCCTGGATGGCATGGACACGCAGATGCTCAGCTTCGTGATCCCCACGCTGATCGCCACCTGGGGCCTGAGCACCGGCGAGGCCGGGTTGATCGGCACCTGCACCCTGCTGGCCTCCGCCGCCGGCGGCTGGATCGCCGGCATCCTCGCCGACCGTATCGGCCGGGTCCGCACCCTGCAACTCACGGTGCTCTGGTTCGCGGTGTTCACCTTCCTCTGCGGGCTGGCCCGGGACTTCGACCAGTTGCTGCTGGCGCGCACCCTGATGGGCTTCGGGTTCGGCGGCGAGTGGACCGCCGGCGCGGTGCTGATCGGCGAAGTGATCCGCGCCCAGGACCGCGGCAAGGCGGTGGGCATGGTGCAGTCCGGCTGGGCTCTGGGCTGGGGGCTCACGGCGCTGCTCTACGCCCTGCTGTTCACCTGGCTGCCGGCGGAGCTGGCCTGGCGCGCGCTGTTCCTGCTGGGGCTGCTGCCGGCGCTGTTCGTGCTGTTCGTGCGGCGCCTGGTGAAGGAGTCGGACAGCTTCCAGCAGGTCCACCGCCGCCGCGACGAACGCCGCGAATCCTGGCTGGCGTTCTGCGAGATCTTCGCCCCGCGGCTGCTAAGCACCACCCTGCGCGCCTCGCTGCTGACCACCGGCGCCCTGGGCGGCTACTACGCCATCACCACCTGGCTGCCCACCTTCCTGAAGACCGAGCGCGGCCTGAGCGTGCTGGGCACCGGCGGCTACCTGGCGATGGTCATCGTCGGCTCCTACGTGGGCTACGTCATCAGCGCCCTGCTCACCGATGCCCTGGGGCGCAGGAAGAACTTCATCCTGTTCGCGGCCGGCTCGCTGCTGATCGTGCTGGGCTACACCCAGTTGCCCATCCACAACGGCCTGATGCTCTGGCTCGGCTTCCCCCTGGGCTTCTTCGCCTCGGGCATCTTCTCCGGCATGGGCGCCTTTCTCACCGAGCTGTTCCCCACCCGCCTGCGCGGGTCTGGCCAGGGCTTCTGCTACAACGCCGGGCGCTCGGTGGCGGCGCTGTTCCCGCTGCTGATCGGCCACTTGAGCCAGAGCATGCCCCTGGGCATCGGGATCGGCGTATTCTCCGCCGGCGCCTACGCCGTGGTGATACTGGCGGCCCTGAGCCTGCCGGAAACCCGCGGCAAGGACCTGGAACACGACTGACCGAGCCGCCCTTGCCACCGTTCACGAGGACGTTTCCTTGACCGCTCTGCTGCTCAACTGCGACATCGGCGAAAGCTTCGGCGCCTGGACCCTGGGCCTGGACGCCGAGGTCATGCCCTTCATCGACTGCGCCAACGTCGCCTGCGGCTTCCACGCCTCCGACCCCGGCACCATGCGCCGCACCGTCGCCCTGGCGGCGCGCCACGGGGTGCGGGTCGGCGCCCACCCCGCCTACCCCGACCTGGTGGGCTTCGGCCGCCGCTCCATGGCCTGCACGCCTCAGGAAGTGGAGGACCTGCTGCTCTACCAGATCGGCGCCCTGGACGGCGTCTGCCGCGCCGAGGGCCTGCGGGTCGGCTACGTGAAGCCTCACGGCGCGCTGTACACCGACATGATGCGCGACCCGGCCACCCTGCGCGGGGTGATGCAGGCGGTGGCGCGCTACGACGCCGGCCTGCCGCTGATGCTCATGAGCACCCGGGACAACGGCCCGGCCCTGGCCCTGGCCGCCGAATACGGCCTGCCGCTGCTGTTCGAGGCGTTCGCCGACCGCGGCTACGACGCCCATGGCTTCCTGCTGCCCCGCAGCCAGCCCGGCGCGGTGCACCACGACAGCGACACGGTGGTCGCCCAGGCCCTGGCCTTCGCCCGCCGCACGCCGCTGCGCGCCGCCGACGGCAGCGACCTGCTGCTGGACTGCGACACCCTCTGCGTACACGGCGACAACGCCGCCTCGGTGGCGGCGGTGAAGCGCATCCGCGAGGCCCTCGAAGCCGAGGCGCAGCCATGAACCCGCGCATCGAGGTGGTAGCCATGGACGCGCTGATGCTGCGCCTGTTCGACCGCATCGAGGAGGACAACCTGCCCTGGCTGCTGGCGGCCCGGCAGCGCATCGTCGAGGCCTTCGGCGCGGCGCTGCTGGACCTGGTGCCGTCCTACACCACCCTGATGCTGCACTACGACGTCACCCGCCTGGACCTGGCCGAGGCACGCCGGCGCCTGGCCGCGGCCCTGGACGGGCTGCGCGTGCCGGAGGACGACGGCGGCGCCCGGCACACCCTACCGGTCTGGTACGACCCGCGGGTCGGTCCGGAGCTGACACGGCTGGCCGAGCGCGGCGGGCTCGAACCGGCCGACGTCATCCGCCTGCACAGCGAACGGGACTACCGGGTGTTCGCCCTGGGCTTCGCCCCCGGGTTCGCCTTCATGGGCCTGGTGGACCCGCGCCTGGCGGCGCCGCGCCTGGACACCCCGCGGCAACGGGTGGCGGCCGGCAGCGTCGGCATCGCCGAGCGGCAGACCGCGGCCTACCCGCTGGTCTCGCCGGGCGGCTGGAACCTGATCGGCCGCACCCCGGCGCGGCTGTTCGACCGCCAGCGGGACGGCTACAGCCTGCTGCGCCCCGGCGACCGGGTGCGCTTCGAGGCCATCGACCACGCCACCTTCCTGCGCCTGGGGGGCGACGACACGCCCCTGGCGCCCACCGGACGCGCCGCGGCATGAGCGGCCTCGTGGTGGAACGCGCCACCCCGCTGTGCCAGCTGCAGGACGCCGGCCGCTTCGGCGTGCGCCACCTGGGGGTGACCCAGGGCGGCGCCCTCGACTGGGTGGCCATGGGCTGGGCCAACTGGCTGCTGGGCAACCCCCTGGGGGCGCCAGTGGTGGAGGTCGCCCTGGGCGGGCTGCGCCTGGTCTGCCAGCGGGATGCCTGCCTGGCCCTGGCCGGCGCCGACCTGCAGGCGCGCCTGGACGACCAGCCCCTGGCGCCCTGGCGTCATTTCGCCGTGCGCCGGGGCCAGGTGCTGGACTTCATCGGTCCGCGCCTGGGGGCCCGCACCTACCTGGCGGCCCCGGGCGGTTTCCTCGCGCCCGCGGTCCTGGGCAGCTGCGCCACCGTAGTCCGCGAAGGCCTGGGCGGGCTGGCCGGGGGCGGCCGGCCGCTGCAGGCCGGCGATACCCTGGACTGGCGGGGCGCCGCGCCGGTCGCCCGGGAGATGCCCGCTGCCTTGCGCCCCGACCTCGCCGCCCCGGCCCGGCTAGACCTGGTGGTGGGCGCGCAGATCGGCGGGTTCGATAGCCGGAGCCTGTTCGACGCCTTCAACGCCGACTGGACCCTGGACACCCGCGGCGACCGCATGGGCGTGCGCTTGCAGGGCCCGGTGCTGGATTACCGGGGCGAAGGCCTGGTGTCCGAGGGCATCCCGCCGGGGGCGGTGCAGGTCCCGCCGGACGGTCAGCCGTTCGTCCTGCTCAACGACCGCCAGACCATCGGCGGCTACCCTCGCCTCGGCGCCCTCACCCTCCTGGCCCAGGCGCGCCTGGCCCAGTGCGTGCCGGGGGAGAGACTGCGCCTGCGGGCACGGGACGCCGACAGCGCCCAGCGCGAGCACCGCCGCTACCTGGAACGCTGGCGCCAGGTCTGATGCGTCGCCGTCCGGGCGCCGCAAACGCCCGGCGGACGTCTCGGTTGGGCGGGGACCTGCCGATGGATTAAAGTGTGGGCCCTCGATGGGGGCCCGCATCCTGCGCCCCCACCCTTTTGCGGAATGCCCCATGGAACACCGTGAAGCGCTGGTCGCGCTGCGCCACTACCTGTCCAGCCAGATCCTCGGCCAGGAAAAGCTCCTGGAACGCCTGCTGATCGCCCTCCTCGCCGACGGCCACCTGCTGGTGGAAGGCGCCCCGGGCCTGGCCAAGACCAAGGCGATCAAGGACCTGGCCGAAGGCCTCGAAGCGGAGTTCCACCGCATCCAGTTCACCCCCGACCTGCTGCCGGCGGACATCACCGGCACCGAGATCTACCGCCCGGAAACCGGCAGCTTCGTGTTCCAGCAGGGGCCGATCTTCCACAACCTGGTGCTGGCGGACGAGATCAACCGGGCGCCGGCCAAGGTGCAGTCGGCTCTGCTGGAAGCCATGGCCGAGCGCCAGGTGAGCGTCGGCCGCAGCACCTACGAGCTGTCGCCGCTATTCCTGGTGATGGCCACCCAGAACCCCATCGAGCAGGAAGGCACCTACCCGCTGCCGGAAGCCCAGCTCGACCGCTTCCTCATGCACGTGAAGATCGGCTTTCCCGACGCGGGCGTCGAACGCAAGATCCTCCAGCAGGCCCGGGGCGAGGCCCTCAACGGCGAGGCCCAGCCGGAGAAGCGCGTCAGCCAGCAGGCGATCTTCGCCGCCCGCAAGGAAATCCTCGGCCTGTACATGGCCGACGCGGTGGAGGAATACCTGGTGCAACTGGTCATGGCCACCCGCACCCCGGCCAAGTTCGACGCGGAAATGGCCGAGTGGATCGCCTACGGCTCCAGCCCCCGGGGCTCCATCGCCCTGGACCGCTGCGCCCGTGCCCACGCCTGGCTGGCCGGGCGCGACTTCGTCAGCCCGGAGGACATCCAGGCGGTGCTGTTTGACGTACTGCGCCACCGCATCATCCTGTCCTTCGAAGCCGAAGCCGCCGGCATCGATCAGGACCGGGTGATCCAGCGCATCCTCGACGTGGTGGCGGTGGCGTGATCGCCCGACCCACCGCCGAGGCGCCCCCGGCCGCCGCCGAAGGCGGCGTGGCCGGAGCGGTGCCGGGGGTGCACACCAGCCTCGCCGAACTGATCGACATTCGCCACCGGGCCCGGGAAGTGCAGCTGTTCTCCACGCCGTCGCGGCGCAGCCCGCTGGTGGGGGTGCACCATTCGCGCCTGCGCGGGCGCGGCGTGGACTTCGACCAGGTGCGGGTGTACCAGGCCGGCGACGACGTGCGGACCATCGACTGGCGCGTCACCGCCCGATCCCAAGAACCCCATACCAAGCTGTTCCACGAGGAGCGGGAGCGCCCGGTGTTCATCCTGGTGGAGCAGAGCCGGCGGCTGTTCTTCGGCAGCGGCCAGGCCTTCAAGTCAGTGCTCGCCGCCCGCGCCGCCAGCCTGTTCGGCTGGGCCGCCCTGGGCCACAACGATCGCATTGGCGGCCTGGTGTTCGGCGACGCCGAGCACTACGAGATCAAGCCGCGCCGCAGCAAGCAGAGCCTGCTGCAACTGCTGGGCCGCCTGGCGCGGGTGAACCAGGGCCTGCACGTGGAGCGAACGCCCGACCGCGACGGCTTCAGCCTGGCCCTGCGGCGCGCCCGCGAAGTGCTGCGCCCCGGCAGCCTGGTGGTGGTGCTCTGCGACGAGCGCGCCCTCAGCGACACCGCCGAGCAGCAGTTGGGGTTGCTGGCCCGGCACACCGACCTGATCCTGCTGCCCCTCTCCGACCCCCTCGACCGGGCGCTGCCCGCCGCCGGCCTGCTGCGTTTCGCCGAACGCGGCGCCCAGCTGGAGCTGGACACCCACGACAGCGACCTGCGCCAGGCCTACCAGCGCCAGGCCGAGGGCCGGGTCGCCCGCTGGCAGCGGCTGTCGCAGAAACTGGGAGTGCTGCTGATGCCCCTGGGCACCGAGCGGGACGTGGTGGACCAGTTGCGCGACCACCTGCAGCAGCGAGGCGGTCGATGAACCCCCTGGATCAGCTGGCGCCGCCGCTCCCGCCGGCGCCGATCCCCTGGTGGCCGCCAGCCCCCGGCTGGTGGCTGCTAGCCGTGCTGCTGCCCCTGGCGCTCTGGGGCCTCTGGCGCCTGGCCCGGCGCCTGCCGCGCCGCCGGCGCCCCATGGCGGACGCGTCAGCGGCCCTGGACCCGCTGCGCCAGGCGGCCCTCGACGAGCTGGCGCGCCTGGGCAAGCCCTACGACACCCCGGCGCAACACTGGCTGCAGCAGCTGAACGCCCTACTCAAGCGCCTGTGCCGGGCCCATTACCCGGACGACGCCAGCCATGTGCTCAGCGGGCGCGCCTGGCTGGCGTTCCTCGACAGCCGCTGCCCGGCGGCCGGGCTGACCCGCTGGATGATCCTGGTGGAAGGCGCCTACCGCCCCCACTGCCGCCTGGACGACAAGGCCATCGACGGGCTCCACCAGGCCGTGGATACCTGGATTCGCAAGCATGTTTGAGTTCGCCTGGCCCTGGGTCTTCCTGCTCGCCCCGCTGCCCTGGCTGCTGCGCCGGTTGCTGCCGGCGGCGGACAGCGGCGAGGCGGCGCTGCACACCCCGTTCCTCGCCGAGCTGGAGGCCCTGGCCGGGCGCCGCGCCCTGCTGCGCCTGCCCGCCTGGCGCCAGCAACTGCGCTTCGTCCTGCTCTGGGCGCTGCTGCTGGTGGCCGCGGCGCGCCCCGAATGGGTCGGCGAACCGCTCCCCCTGCCTTCCAGCGGGCGCGACCTGCTGCTGGCGGTGGACGTCTCCGGCTCCATGGAATATGCCGACATGGACCTGGACGGCCGCAAGGTCAGCCGGCTGGCCCTGGTCAAGCGGCTGATGGGCGAATTCATCGACGGCCGCCAGGGGGATCGCATCGGCCTGATCCTGTTCGGCAGCCAGGCCTACCTGCAGGCGCCGCTAACCTTCGACCGGCCCACCGTGCATACCTGGCTCGACGAGGCGCTGATCGGCATCGCCGGCACCAACACTGCACTGGGCGACGCCATCGGCCTGGGGGTCAAACGCCTGCGCCAGCGCCCCGCCAGCAGCCGCGTGCTGGTGCTGGTCACCGACGGCGCCAACACCGGGGGCGAGGTGGAACCGCTGACCGCCGCGCGCCTCGCCGCCGACGAACAGGTGAAGGTCTACACCATCGGCATCGGCGCCGACCCCAATCAGGGCGGTGGCCTCGGTTTCCTCGGCATGAACCCGGGCCTGGACCTGGACGAACCGACCCTGACCGCCATCGCCGAGCGCACCGGCGGCGAGTATTTCCGCGCCCGTACCGGCGAGGACCTGCGGCGCATCGAAAGCACCCTCGACCGCCTGGAGCCGGTGGCCCAGTCGCCGACCCGGGCGCGCCCGGCCCTGGCCCTCTACCCCTGGCCCCTGGGCCTGGCGCTGCTGCTCAGCGTGGCCTTCGTCGCCCGGGTGCTGTGGCCCCATGCCCGCTGGCCCCGGAGGCGCCCGTGATCGACCTCTGGCCCCACTGGCTGCGCCCCGCCTGGCTGCTGGCGCTGCTGCCCCTGGGCTGGCTGCTCTGGCGCCTCTGGCACCGGGAAGCCCGCAGCGGACGCTGGCAACAGCTGCTGCCGCCGGCCTTCCAGCCCTGGCTGCTCAAGGGCCAGCGCGCCCGGGGCGGCCGCCTGCCGTGGATCGCTCTGGGGCTGGCCTGGCTGCTGGCGCTGCTGGCCCTGCTGGGGCCCAGCTGGCAACGCATCGAACAGAGCGCCGGCAAGCGCGCCGACCCGCTGGTGGTGATGCTGGAGCTGACCCCGGCGATGCTCGCCGCCGACGCGCCGCCGTCGCGCCTGGAGCAGGCGCGCCGCAAGCTGCTGGACCTGCTCCAGGCGCGCCACGACGCCCAGACCGCCCTGGTGGTCTACGCCGGCAGCGCCCATACCCTGGTGCCGCTGTCCGACGACCTGATGACCGCGCGCAACCTGCTGGAAGCCCTCAAGCCCTCCATCATGCCGGAGCCGGGACGCCGCGCTGACCTGGCGGTGGCGCGGGCCCTGGCGCTGCTGGACCAGGGCGCCCAGGGCCAAGGCCGGTTGCTGCTGATCACTTCGCGCCTGGACAGCGACGAGCGCCACGCCATCCGCGCGGCCCTGGGCGACCGTGGCGCACGCCTGTCGATCCTGGGCATCGGTACCGCCCAGGGGGCCCCGGTGGCCCAGGAAAACGGCGGGTTCCTCAAGGACGCGCACGGCGCCATCCTGCTGCCCAAGCTGGACGCCAAGGGCCTCAAGCGCTTCGCCGGCAAGCTCGGCGGGCACTACGCCAGCGCGCGCCTGGACGACCGCGACCTGCGCACCCTCGGTCTGCTGGAAGACACCGGGAGCCTGCGCCAGGACACGACGATCGTGCGCCTGCAGGCCTGGGCCGACCAGGGCCATTGGCTGTTGCTGCCGTTGCTGCTGCTGGCCGCCTGCGCCGGGCGCCGCGGCTGGTTGTTCTGCCTGCCGCTGCTGCTGGCCCTGCCCCAGCCGAGCGAGGCCTTCGAACTGGCCGACCTGTGGCTGCGCCCGGACCAGCAGGGCCAGCGCCTGCTGCAGATGCAGCAGCCAGCGGAGGCGGCCGCCCGCTTCGAAGACCGCCAGTGGCAGGGCCTGGCCCTCTACCAGGCCGGCGATTACGCCGGCGCCGCCGAGCGCTTCGCCGGCGAGGACAGCGCGGCGGCCCACTACAACCGCGGCAATGCCCTGGCCAAGGCCGGCCAACTGGACGCCGCCCTGGACGCCTACGACAGCGCCCTGGAGCGCCAGCCCGACCTGGAACCGGCGCAACGCAACCGGGCCCTGGTGGAACGCCTGCTGAAGGAACGCCAGCAGCAGCCGTCCGCCGCCGACGGCGACCCGCCGCCCGACCGGCAGCCGTCGCCCTCCAAACAACCGTCTGCCGACGCCGCCGGGAGCGGCCAGGGCCGTAGCGACGCCGGCGGCCAGCAGCAGGAGGCCGGCGCTGCCGATCGCGCCAACGGGGCCTCGACGCCACCGCCGTCCTCCGACGGCGCGACCCAGTCGCCCTCCGGCCAGGCGGATGCGACGCCCTCTCCGCCCGCGGCCAACGGCCATGACGGGAAAACGCCACGCCCCGACGCGCCGGAAGCCCCACGGGATGCCTCCCCTGCCTCGGCAGGCGCAGCCCAGCCTGCCCAGGCGGGTGATGCCGCCGACGGGCACGCCTCGCCCGCCCAAGCCGCGGCGGCCGACAAGAGCGGGACGGGCACAGGCGAAGGGCTCGGCGAGGAACGTCGCCAGGCCCTGGAACAATGGCTGCGGCAGATTCCCGACGACCCCGCCGAATTGCTGCGCCGCAAGTTCTGGTACGAACAGCAACAGCGCCAGGAAACCACCCGATGATCCGCTCGCTCTGCCTCCTGCTCCTCGCCCTGCTGGCCCTCCAGGCCCACGCCGGGAGCCTCACCGCCAGCGTCGACCGGGCCCGCCTGAGCGAGGGCGAGACCCTGGAGCTGACCCTCGTCTCGGACGACGTCACGGTCTTCGGCAGGCCGGACCTGAAGGCCCTGGACCCGCTGT
The DNA here is from genome assembly GCF_007109405.1 of Pseudomonas mangiferae. GTDB lineage: Bacteria > Pseudomonadota > Gammaproteobacteria > Pseudomonadales > Pseudomonadaceae > Pseudomonas_T > Pseudomonas_T mangiferae. Next base: position 61,294 of record NZ_VJOY01000006.1, on the reverse strand, counting down.
TCGAGGTGCTGGACACCCGTCAGGTCAACCACCTGACCACCCTGGACGGCGCCGCCCACGCGTCCACCCAGTGGCGGATCACCCTGCGCCCGAAACAGACCGGCTTCGTGGTGATCCCGCCGCTGCGTCTGGGCGATGCCGAGAGCCAGCCGCTGACCGTGCGGGTGACGCCCGCCGACGCCGGCAGCGACGAGCGCCAGCTGGCGCCGGTGTTCATCGACGCCAGCCTCGATCAGGAAACCACCTACGTGCAGGCCCAGGTGGTGCTGACCCTGCGCATCTACCACTCAGTGTCGCTGTACGACGATAGCAGCCTGACCGCCCTGCAGATGCCGGACGCCCGGGTGGAGCAGTTGGGCGAGCCACGCACCTACGAGAAGGACATCAATGGCGTGCGCCACGGGGTGATCGAGCTGCGCTACGCGATCTTTCCCCAGCGCAGCGGCGAGCTGAGCATTCCCGCCCAGACCTTCAGCGCCACCCTGGTGGAGCGCAACACCCGCAACCCCTACCAGCCGTTCGGCGCGCGACCGGGCAAGCTGACCCGGGTCAAGTCCCCGGACATCCCCCTGACGGTGAAGCCCAAGCCCGCCGACTACCCGGCCGACGCCCCCTGGCTGCCGGCCCGCGCCCTGACCCTGAACGAGAGCTGGAACCCGGAGCCGGGCGCGCTGAAGGCCGGCGACTCCCTGACCCGCAGCCTGCTGGTGAAGGTGGACGGCCTGGCCGGCGCCCAGCTGCCGCCCCTGCCGGCCACGGAGATACCCGGCCTGCGCCGCTACCCGGACCAGCCGCAACTCACCAGCCAGGTCTCCGAGCGGGGCGTGACCGGCAGCCGCGAGGAGCGGATCGCCCTGGTGCCGACCCAGGCCGGCGACGTGGCGGTGCCGGCGGTGGACCTGGTCTGGTGGAACACCGTCGAGGACCGCCTGGAGCATGCGCGCCTGCCGGGCCGCAGCCTCAGCGTCGCCGGCAACCCGAGCCTGGAGCCGGAGGCGCCGCTGGCACCGGCGCCCCTGGCCGAAGCGGCGCCCGCGCGTCCCCTGTGGCCCTGGCAGTTGGCCACGCTGCTGCTGGCTCTCACCACCCTGCTGGGCTTCGGTCTCTGGTGGCACGCCCGCCGGCAACCGGCGATCCCGCCCAGCGTGCAGAACGGTCCGAGCCCGCGCACGCTGCTGGACGACCTGCGCCGCGCCTGCCAGGCCAACGATCCCCAGGCCACCCGCCAGGCCCTGGACGCCTGGGCGCGGCAGCAGCCGGAAACCCTCGCCGCCATGGCCGCTCGCTTCGCGCCGCTGTCGGAAAGCCTCGACGGCCTGAACGGCGCGCTCTACAGCGAGGCTGGCCAGCACTGGCAGGGCGAGGCGTTGTTCAAGGCCATCCGCGCCCTGCCCCCGGCGGAAACCGAAGGCGACGGCACGCCGGACGCCGGTCCCCTGCCGCCCCTCTACCCCCGCTGAGGCGCGCTGCGCGCCGCTCGTCCCGGGGGCCGCCGCCCGACACGGCCGTTGCGCTCAGGACTTGGGGGCAGTCCCACCCAGTGAAGAACCGAGGTTGACGAGGGATGCCGGGCCCTGCACCGCGCGATCGAATAGCCCGCAGGCCGTTCGGACGAAGCCTGCCCAGCCGGCAATCGGAACGCCCAGCTAAGCCACCCGGCCGGACATTGTCCCGACTGAGAGAATCCCCCAGCCGGGTCTCGCAATCCGGACCACCGGCAGAGCGACCGCGTCCTCGCCCGCCTGACACTGAATCCCAACCCGCAGAAACGACGATGCCGGGCCAAGGCCCGGCATCGTGTGTCCCGCGTACGCGGTTCAGTGCGCCAGCAGCGAACCGCCCGCGCGCCCGGCCAGGCGCTCCGGCCGAATCAGGAAGCGCGCCAGGGCCGGCAGCAGCCAGAGGGCGCCGAACATGTTCCACAGCAGCATGAAGGTCAGCATCAGGCCCATGTCCGCCTGGAACTTGATGGCGGAGAACATCCAGGTGGCGACGCCGATGGCCAGGCACAGCCCGGTGAACAGTACCGCCTTGCCGGTGGACTTGAGGGTCTCGTAGTAGGCCTCCTGCAACGGCAGGCCGGCCCGCAGGAAACTCTCCAGGCGGCTGTAGATGTAGATGCCGTAGTCCACGCCGATGCCCACGCCCAGGGCGATCACCGGCAGGGTTGCCACCTTCACGCCGATGCCCAGGGCGGCCATCAGGGCGTTGCCCAGCACCGAAGTGAGGATCAGCGGCAGGATGATGCACAGGGTCGCCGCCGGCGAACGGAAGGTGATCATGCACATGGTGGCGACGCACAGGTACACCAGGATCAGGATGATCAGTTCGGAGCGGGCGATCACCTCGTTGGTGGCCGCCTCGATCCCGGCGTTGCCGGCGGCCAGGAGGAATTCCGGGCCATCCGCCTTGTGTTCGGCGGCGAACTGCTCCACGGCCCCTACGGCGCGCTTGAGCGTGGCGGCCTTGTGGTCCTCGAGGAACACCAGCAGCGGCGCCAGGGAGCAGTCGGCGTTGTACAGCCCGTCGGCGCGGCTGATGGAGTTGTTCAGCACATCCTGGTTGCGCGACAGGCCCTCCCATTTGAGGTTGCCCTCGTTCATCCCCTTGATGACCTGCTTGGACACGCTCACCAGGGAGATGGCCGACTGCACCCCCTCGGTGTTGTTGAGCTTCCACGCCAGCTGGTCCATGGGCTCCATGGCAGCGTAGGTGGAACAGCCTTCCCGGGGCGTCTTGACCATCACCACCAGCACGTCGGAGCTGGTGGAGTAGTGCTGGATCAGGAACGCATTGTCGCGGTTATAGCGGGAATCCGGACGCAGTTCCGGCGCGCCCTGGTCCAGGTCGCCGATCTGCAGGTTGTGCTTCTGGTACCAGAAGCCGCCGACCCCGGCCACCAGTGCCAGCACCACCGAAATGGGCGCCACCGCCGGGTGGGCGAAGTTGGACAGCAGCCGCCAGAACGGATGCTCGCTCACCGCGTCGCGCTTGCTGCGCTCCACCGCCTTGCGGCTGATGCCGACGTAGGAAATGGCCACCGGCAGCAGGATCAGGTTGGTGAAGACGATCACCGCCACGCCGATGGAGGCGCCGATGGCCAGTTCTCGGATCACCCCGATGTCGATCACCAGCAGGGTGATGAAGCCCACGGCGTCGGCGAGGATGGCGATCATCCCCGGCAGGAACAGCTGGCGGAAGGTGCGCCGCGCCGCCGTGAGGGCGTTGTCCGCGCCGCTGGACTGCAGGGCGATGCCGTTGATCTTCTGCACCCCGTGGGAGATGCCGATGGCGAAGATCAGGAACGGCACCAGCATCGAGTAGGGGTCGAGGCCGAAGCCCACGGTGTGCATCAGGCCCAGCTGCCAGACCACCGCGATCAGCGTCGTGGACAGCACCGCCACCGTGCTGCGGAGGCACCAGGTGAACCAGTAGAGCAGCACCAGGGTGATGAGGAAGGCGATGCCGAAGAACGCCACCACCATGATCAGGCCGTCGATCAGGTCGCCCACCTTCTTGGCGAAGCCGACGATGTGCACCTTGACGTTGGGGTTCTGCGCCTCGTACTTGTCGCGGATCTTCTCTTCCAGCTCATGGGAGAACTGGCGGTAGTCCAGGCTCAGCAGGTGGCCCTGGTCCTCGGGGTCCGGGTAGGACTCCAGCAGCGGCACGTCGATGATGCTGGACCCGAAGTCGTTGGCCACCAGGCGACCGATCTGCCCGGACTTGAGCACGTTGTTGCGCAGCTCGTCGAGGCTGGCCGGGGAGCCGTCGTAGGTCTGCGGGATCACCTCGCCGCCGGCGAAGCCTTCCTCGGTGACCTCGGTCCAGCGCACGCTGGGGCTCCACAGGGACTTGAGGCCGGAGCGGTCGACGCCGGGGATGTAGAACACCTCGTCGTTGATCTGCCGCAGGGTCTCCATGTAGTCCTTGCTGAAGATGTCGCCGTCCCGCGCTTCCACCGAGATGCGCACGGTGTTGCCCAGGTTGGCCAGGTCGTTGCGGTGCTCCATCATCTTCTCGATGTAGGGATGGTGGAGCGGGATCATCTTCTCGAAGCTGGTGGACGGGCGGATGTGCAGGGCCTGGTAGAACAGGAACAGGCTGACCAGCAGGCAGATGACGATGACCGCCGGCCGGTTGTTGAAGATCAGGCGTTCCAGCAGGCTCGCCTTGTCCTGGTGATGGGTGCTGACGATGCTCATGACTCGGCTCCGGCGTTATCGTTGGGGGTCGCTGCCGGTCGGCGTGGCGACGCGAATGCCGCCCTGCCCCACCAGGATCAGATTGCCCTTGGCATCGGCGGTGGCCGCCGACAGGGACAGCCGGTCGGGCCGGTTGAGCACGGCGAACGAGGCGCCGTCATCGTGACTGACCAGCACGCTGCCGCCGTGGCCCACCACGACCAGCGAGTCATCGGCCAGCAGCGCGCCGCCGGCCAGGCCGAACTCCAGGGTGCCGCCGCTGGCGTTCTTCAGGGCGACCGCCGTCCAGCTGGCGCCGAAGTCCGTGGAGCGGTAGAGGTTGCCGCGCAGGCCGTAGGCCACCAGAGTGCCCGGCTGGGCAGTGCCGGTGACGCCGAACAGCGAGCCCTGGTACGGGCCCTCGATCTTCTCCCAGGTGGCGCCGCCGTCGGCGGAGCGGAACATGCTGCCCATCTCGCCCACCACGAACAGCCCGGCGTCCTTCACCGCGGCGATGGCGTTGAGGTGGTACTGGTCTTCGTTGTCCAGGCGGTCGCTGACGTCTTGCCAGTCGTGGCCGCCGTCAGTGGTCTCCAGCAGCGCCCCGTAGGCGCCCACGGCGTAGCCCACCTGGGCGTCCTTGAACCAGATATCCAGCAGCGGCGCCTCGCGCTTGAGGTCCTCGAACTGCAGGGTCCAGGTGGCGCCACCGTCCTCGCTGGCGAGGATCTGGGCGTCGTGGCCCACCGCCCAGCCATGGCGGTCATTGATGAAGTAGACGGCGGTGAGCAACTGCCGGGTCGGCACCTTGGCCTGCGTCCAGTGGGCGCCGTCGTCGTCGGAATAGAGGATGTGGCCGCGTTCCCCCACCGCCACCAGCCGGCTACCGGCATGAACGACGTCGATCAGCAGCCCGTGGACCGCGCGCGGGGATTCGATGGCGTAGACGGCGGCGGGCTCGGCCGCCAGGAGGGATACGGGAAACGCCGCCAGGGGACAGGCGGCCAGTGCGGCGTACAAGCAGAACGCCTTGCCCAGTGAAGCGCGGAAGCGGAACGTCGCGGCGGACGGGCACTGCTCAAGCACGTCGGACTGAGTGCGCCACGAAACGGGCTCACGCATACACATTCCTCTTATTGTTATTAGTGATACTGCCCAGGGCAGGGGCCCCATGCTAGCCAGATTTCGGAAGCCCTGACAATCGACCGGACGTTATGTTTTGTTACGCCGAAACCCGCGTGCTTGACGGCTCATCGGGGCGTGAATCTCGCAAAAGCAACTGGCTGAATGATGGACGGCGACGGGCGGCCGCCAGGAAGACGGGAGCGGGAGGCGCCGCGCGGCGACCCGCCCTGCGGGGCGAGTCCGCTGGGACACCGACGGCGGGCGCCGGCGAAAGGAAGGAACGAGGGGGCCGGGAACCGGCCCCGATGAACCTCAGGCGAGGCTCTTGCTCACCACTTCGTACACGTCGCTGGACAGCGGGCCGGAGGCCAGGATGCGCTCCAGCTCGCCGCGCATCAGGCCCTGGCGGGCCTCGTCGTACTTGCGCCAGCGGGTCAGCGGGGTCAGCTGGCGGGACGCGATCTGCGGGTTCAGGGCGTTGAGGGCGATCACCTGGTCGGCGAGGAAACGGTAGCCGGCGCCGTCCGCCCGGTGGAAGTTCACCAGGTTCTGGTTGGCAAAGGCGCCGATCAGGGCGCGCACCTTGTTGGGGTTCTTCAGGGTGAAGGCCGGGTGGCCCATCAGCGCCTGCACCCGCTCCAGGCCGCCCGGCAGCGGGTTGCCGGCCTGGACGCTGAACCACTGGTCCATGACCAGCGGGTTGTCCTTGAAGTGCTCGGCGAAGGCCTCCAGGGCCCGCGCCTTGTCGTCCTCGAACGGCGACTGCACCAGCACCGCCAGGGCGGTCAGGCGCTCGGTCATGTTGTCGCAGTGCTGGTACTGGTCGAGGCAGGCCTCGAGGATCTCCGGCCGCGCGCTCAGCATCAGGTAGGACAGCGCGATGTTCTGCAGGCTGCGGCGGGCGATCTGGTCGGCCTGGACGGCATAGGCGACCCGCTGGGACTCGGCGCGGTTGGCCCGGTAGCGGGCCAGCAGCGGCTCGTACAGCGCCTCGGCGATGGCGCGGCGGGCGAATTCCCGGGCTGCGTGGATGGCCTCCACGTCCGCCACCTCGCTGATCTCCGCCAGGTAGGCTTCGCCGGGCAGCGAGAGCATCTCGGCCACCATGGCCTGGTCCAGGCTGTCGTCGGCCAGCACGCTGCGCAGGGCCTCCGGCAGACGCGGGTCCAGCACCAGGGCGTCGCCGCGGCGATGGGCCTCGATCAGCTCCTGCAGCACCTGTACCGACAGCTGCTGCGCCGCGTCCCAGCGGTTGAACCCGTCGCTGTCGTGCTGCATGAGGAACATCAGTTGGTCGCGACCGTAGGGGAAGCTCAGCTTCACCGGCGCGGAGAAGCCCCGCAGCAGGGACGGCAGCGGCTTCGCCGGGACGTCGAGGAAGGTGAAGGTCTGCTCCGCCTCGGTCACCTGGATCACCCGGTTGCTGCCAGCGGCGGTCGCCTCGCCTTCCAGGCGCAGCGGCAGCGGGTGGCCGGCCGGGTCCAGCAGGCCCAGCTCCACCGGGATCACGAACGGCTGCTTCTGCGGTTGGCCGGGGGTGGCCGGGCAGCTCTGGCGGAAGGTCAGGCTGTAGCGCCGGGCCTCGGTGTCGTAGCGCTCGTTCACCTCCAGGCGCGGCGTGCCGGACTGGCTGTACCAGCGCTTGAACTGGGTCAGGTCGACGCCGTTGGCGTCCTCCATGGCCTTGACGAAGTCGTCGCAGGTCACCGCCTGGCCGTCATGCCGCTCGAAGTACAGGTCGGTCCCCTTGCGGAAGCCCTCGGCCCCCAGCAGGGTGTGGATCATCCGCACCACTTCCGAGCCCTTCTCGTACACCGTCAGGGTGTAGAAGTTGGAAATCTCGATGAAGGCGTCCGGGCGCACCGGGTGGGCCATGGGGCCGGCGTCCTCGGCGAACTGGTGGGTGCGCAGGTAGGCGACGTCCTCCACCCGCTTCACCGTGCGGGAATTCATGTCGGCGGAGAACTCGGCGTCGCGGAACACCGTGAAGCCTTCCTTCAGGGACAGCTGGAACCAGTCGCGGCAGGTGACCCGGTTGCCCGACCAGTTGTGAAAATACTCGTGGGCGACGATCGCCTCGACCCGCTGGTGAGCGGCGTCGGTGGCGGTCTCGGCCTTGGCCAGCACCGCGCTGGAGTTGAAGATGTTGAGGCCCTTGTTCTCCATGGCGCCCATGTTGAAGTCGTTCACCGCGACGATCATGAAGATGTCCAGGTCGTACTCGCGGCCGTAGACCTCTTCGTCCCAGCGCATGGACTTCTTCAGGCTGTCCATGGCGTGCTGGCACTTGTCGATGTTCTCCGGCTCCACGTAGATGCGCAGGGCGACGTCGCGGCCACTGTGGGTCCTGAATGCGTCCTCGACGCACCAGAGGTCGCCCGCCACCAGGGCGAACAGGTAGGCCGGCTTCTTGAACGGGTCTTCCCAGGTGGCCCAGTGACGACCGCCCTCCTCGCTGCCGGTGGCCAGCGGGTTGCCGTTGGAGAGCAGCACCGGGTAGCGCTGCTTGTCGGCGCTGAGGGTGGTGGTGAAGCGGCTCATCACGTCGGGGCGGTCGAGGTAGTAGGTGATCTTGCGGAAACCCTCGGCCTCGCACTGGGTGCAGAACATCTTGCCGGACTTGTACAGCCCCTCCAGGGCGGTGTTGCGTTCCGGGTGGATGCGCACGCTGCTGTCCAGGACGAAGCGCGCCTGCCGCGGCTGCAGGCTCAGCTGGTTGTCGTCCAGGCGGTAGTCCCCCGCCTCCAGCGCCTGGTCGTCCAGGGACAGGGACAGCAGCTCCAGCTCCTGGCCGTGCAGCACCAGCGGCGGCAGCGCGCCCGCGGCCTCGTGCACCCGCTCGGGGTTGCGGCGCATCACCAGTTGGGCATGGACCAGGGTGTGGTCCTCGAACAGCTCGAAGGTCAGGTGGGTTTCGTCGATCAGGTAGTCCGGCGCCTGATAGTCCTTCAGGTAGATCATCTTCGGCTGTTCGGTACGCATGGGCTTCTTGCCTCTAGTGAGCGTGCACGGCCAGCTGGTAGGCCGTGTACTTGCGGATATTGATCACGCCGGTATCCAGGATCAGATACTGGCCCTTGATGCCGTGCAGGGTACCGTCCACCACCGGTGTCTTGTCCAGATCGAGGCTGACCACCTTCGTCGGATAGCCCTCCACCGGGTAGCGGATCTCCACCGGCGCCAGGTCGGTCACCGGCTGGATCGCCTGCAGGCCGAAGCGCTGCTGCAGGGCCAGCAGGCCCTCGGCGCAGCGATCCAGTATCTGGTCGCGCAGGGCCGGCAGGTCCAGAGGCGTGGCGTCCCCCTTGAGCAGCGCGCGCCAGTTGGTGCGGTCGGTGACCTGGCTGCGCAGCAGGTCTTCCACCAGCCCGGACTGCTGCCGGGTGGCCACCCGCAGGATCGGCAGCGCCTGGATGGCGCCCTGGTCGATCCAGCGGGTCGGGATCTGCGAAGCGCGGGTGATGCCCACCTTCACCCCGGAGGAATTGGCCAGGTAGACCACGTGGTCGGTCATGCAGAAGCGCTCGCCCCAGTCGGGGTCGCGGCAGGTGCCCAGCGCGTGGTGGCAGCGCTCCGGGCTGACGATGCACAGGTCGCACTGGGGCAGGCGGGTGAAGCACGGGTAGCAGTAGCCCTGGGCGAAGCTCTTGCGGGTGCGCCGGCCGCAGTGGCTGCAGTGGATCTCGCCCAGGTATTCCAGGCGCAACCGGCGGCCGATCAACGGGTTCACCGCCAGGTCCTGCTCCCCCAGGCGCAGGCTGTAGCGCACCGGGGATTCGAGTTGTACCGACAGCTTGCTCAGGGTGCCGCGGCCCAGCTCGGTCAATGGATGGCGTCCGAGGCGTGCAGGAGGTTGGGGATCGTCTGGGACTTGGAGGCGCAGTGCTGGTCGCCCATGTAGCCGGTGCGCTGGTCTTCCGGCAGGTGCTGCGCCTCGTAGGCGATCATCGCCTGCAGGCTCAGCTCCTTCTGCTCCTGGGTGAGCTTGCGGCCGTCGGCCCACTTGCCGGTTTCCACCGCCAGCTTGAGGCTTTCGTAGACATCCGGGGTGAGGGTGCTGATCAGGTGGGCGAACGAGGACATGGAGGATCTCCCGGTAAACGCGACAGCGGAAAAGGACGGCATTCTAGGGGCTGCACGGCCCTCCGTCGAGGAAAGGCCGGGCCGGGCGACGACCTTCCGGCGCTGCCTCGCCGCTCTTCCCGTCTGTTGCCGAGGCCTAGCGGCGCCAGCGCGCCAAGGCACCGCCCAGTAGCCCGCTGGCGCAGCCGGCCAGCAGGCCGCCGACATGGGCCGCGTTGGCCACCGCCACCCCGCCCAGGGAGAACACCCCGGTCAGGCACAGCAGCAGCCAGCCGAGCATCATCGCCAGCACGCCGCGGGGCAGGCGGAACGCCGGGTGGGGCGCCAGCCACTGGTACAGCCAGCAATACCCGAGCAACCCGTAGAGCACGCCGGAGAGGCCACCGAACAGGCCCGGCCCGCCGTAGACGTACTGCGCCACGTTGGAGGCCAGCCCGAAGACCAGGGTCAGCAGCACCAGCATCAGCCCGCCCTGGCGCGCCTCGATGCGCCGCCCCAGTTCCCAGTACCACAGGGCGTTGAACACCAAGTGCAGCGGTCCCATCCCGGGAATCCAGAAATGCAGCAGGATCGGCGAGAACAGCCGCCACCACTGGCCGGACAGGGTGTCCGAAAGGGGCGCGAACCAGAGGTAGTCACCCTGGACGTGGAAGTCGAGGAAGGTGAACCAGCGCACCAGGGCGAGGTTCTCGCCCATCAGGGTGACCAGCGACACCAGCAGCGCGGCCAGCAGCACCAGCAGGGTCACCGGGCTGGACCGCGCGCGGCGCCAGGCACTCTCGCCCGCGGGAGCCGGCGTGCCCGCCAGCAGCGGCTCGGGGGCACCCGCCGGCAGCCGCGCGTAGAGGCTACGCACCTCTTCCGCCCAGTGCCCGTCCGGCACCCAGAGCACCTGCTCGCCGGCGTCCTCGCTGACCCGGCAGGGCACCTTCAGGCGCTCCAGCAGGGCGATGAAGCCCCGCAGATCCTGGCCCAGCGGCAGGCGCAGGGCGACCACCGGCTTCATCCCGCATCTCCCGGTGGCTGCACCTCGACCCAGACGAACTTGTGGGGGTCGAGGCGGGTTTCGTCGTCCAGCCGGTAGGCCACCAGCTTGCCGTGCATCACCGCGCTGTAGTCAAGGCAGGCCAGGTTGGCGCGGATCGGCGCCGGGCGGCCACGCCGCCAGTAGTGGCCGACGAACAGCAGCGGCTCGTGGGGGCCGTACAGCAGCAGGTTGGCCTTCTGCGCCGTGCTCAGGGGGCGCTCGGCGATGTGCTCGGGCAGGGCATCGGGCTGGAACACCACGTCGCCGTAGGTCTGGGGGTCTTCCTCCCAGAACTTGGTGCGGAACGCAGTGCGGGTCAGGCCGTCGCGCCCGGTGAGGGCGACGCCCTGGGGCAGCGGCATGTCGGTACCGCGCAGCAGGCGGGCGGCAGCCCGGGCGGCCAGGCTGCCGGGTACCGCCGACTCGCGGACGAAGGCCTCGTCGATGCAGCCGTCGGGGTGGATGGCCCGTACCCCGTCGATCAGTTCGGCGTCCCAGCAGGCGTGCACCAGGCGGAAGCGCCCGGCGTCGATGAACAGCGGCAGGCGGTGGAACCAGCCGAGGAAGTCGCGCCATTCTTCCGGGTAGCGCTCGAACTGCGCCTGGGTTTCCTGCAGCAGCCGGGCGTGGCGCGGGGTGTGCTCATGGACGAACTGGCGGCCGCTGCCGGCCGGGGCCGGGGTGTGCCAGCCCAGGGCGCTGAATTCGTGGTTGCCCATGATGCAGGCGGCCTGGCCGGCCTCCACCATGCCGTGCACCAGGTGCAGCGCCTCGCGGATGCGCGGGCCCCGGTCGATGAGGTCGCCGAGGAACAGCGCCATGCGCCGCTTGTGCCGCCAGACGCCGCCTTCGGGCCGGTAGTCCAGCTCCACCAGCAGGCGTTCGAGGGTATGGGCACACCCGTGGATATCGCCGATCAGGTCGTAGCCGCGCCGCGGGTCCAGGTGCATCAGTCGACTCCGCCCAGCCGGCTGCCCCAGCCCAGCTTGGTGCGGCAGATCTCGTAGTAGTTGTGGTCGATGGGGTGGATCAGCCGCAGCTTCTGCGACTTCTTGTTCACCGTGATGGCGTCGCCCGGGGCGCAGGTGAAGTGGTTCTGCCCGTCGCAGGACACCAGCGGGTAGATCTGCAGGGCCGGCGAGACGACGATCTTCAGCTCGCTGTTGCTGTCCACCACGATCGGCCGGCTGGACAGGGTATGGGGGCACATCGGCACGATGACGATGGCGTCCAGCTTGGGGTGCATGATCGGCCCGCCGGCGGACAGGGCGTAGGCGGTGGAACCGGTGGGCGTCGCCACGATCAGCCCGTCGGCCTTCTGGGTGCAGACGAACTGGCCGTCGATGTGCATCTCGAACTCGATCATCTTGGTGGACTTGCCGGGGTGCAGCACCACGTCGTTGAGGGCGTCGCCCTGGCCGATGGCCTCGCCGTTGCGGCGCACCTCGGCCTCCAGCAGGAAGCGGCTCTCGACGATGTACTCGCCGTCGAGCACTTCCGCCACCTTCACTTCCAGCTCGTCCGGCTTGATGTCGGTGAGAAAGCCCAGGCTGCCGCGGTTGATCCCCAGCACCGGCACCTTGTGCCGCGCCAGGGCGCGGGCCGCACCGAGCATGCTGCCATCGCCGCCCACCACGATCACCAGGTCGCAGACTTCGCCGAGGTTCTTGCGCGAGGAAATCTGCAGGCCGTGGCCGGGCAGCGCATCGGCGATGGTCTCTTCGAGGATCACGTGCAGGTGCCGGTCCAGCAGGAAGCGCTTGAGCCGGCGGATGGTATCGAGGACCTGGGCGCTGCCCAGACGACCGATGATGCCGATATTGCGGAACTGCTCCATGGGGCTCTCTGCAGCGGGCGGGAGCCTCGATTATGGGCGAAAGCCCGACGCAGCGGCAAACCGCGCGGCGGCCCGCAGCGGCTATGCTGGCGGCCATGACGCCCTTCTTCGCCCTCCTCGACCTGCCCCGCCGGTTGCACCCGCCCGCCGTCCGAGACCTGGCCTGGACGCTGGTCTCGCCGCCGCTGCTGAACGACGCCCGCGAGCAACGCCACCCCCTGGTCGCCAGCGCCTGGGCGGCGGACCCGCAACGCCTGGCGGACTGGCTGCTGGCGCTGCAGCGGGACCCCGCTCCGCTGGAACGGTGGCTGCAAGTGCCGGAGCGGCGCCTGGGTCGCTATTCCGAACGGCTCTGGCGCTTCGCCCTGGAGCGGGCGCCAGGGGTGCGCCTGCACGCCGGCAACCTGGCAGTGCGCCGGGGCGGGCGCACCGTCGGCGAGCTGGACCTGCTGCTGGAGGACGACGAAGGCCTGCAGCACATCGAACTGGCGGTGAAGTTCTACCTGGGCGACCCCGCCGCGCTGCCAGGCCGGGACTGGCTGGGGCCTGATCGCCGCGACCGTCTGGACCTCAAGCGGGCCCACCTGCTGGAGCACCAGCTGCCCCTGGGCCGCCATCCGGATACCCTCGCCCTGCTGGCGGGCCGGGGCCTCGGGGCGCCCCGCTCCCGCTACTGGCTCACCGGCTACCTGTTCCACCCCGCGCACGCTGGCTTCGATGCGCCGCCCGGTGCCAACCCGGCCCACCTGCGAGGGCGCTGGCTGCGCCGCAGCGATTGGCCGGCCCTGCGGGCCCAAGCACCCGCGAGTCGCTGGGTGGAGTTGCCACGCCTGGCCTGGCTCGCCCCGGCCCAGGGCGTTTTCAGCACGGACGGACGCCTGGAAGGCCGCTTCCTGCCGGAACCGGAGCTGGATGCGGCCTCGCAGCCGGCACCGCCGAGGCTGCTGGCCCGCCTGACCTCGGCCGATGGCCACCCATGGAACGAGGTGGAACGGGTGTTCCTGGTGGATGACGACTGGTCGGGCCGGTCCGCCTGACGGCGAGCTTGCGGTGGCGGGCTGGCCCTGGGCCGCGCGTGCGGACAGAAAGACTAACGAAATGTCTGCGCCACCGAATGCGCGTTTGCAAAGCCTCTCGCGGCGGGGGTGCGAACGCCCTCGGCCAGAAGTCATGGTCGGACGGCAACCTTAACCCGATCCGGCAACCGCTCATTCCGTGTCAGGTCATGCCCGCCGCCTGCACTTACCGGTCCGGGCGAGCCATGAGATCAAGCATTCACGCCAACGAGCAAGGGAGGCCACACGCCCTCAGCTGCTGCGCTCGACGCGCCCCCCGGAGCGGGCCAGGTAGCCGGAGCCGGTCTCGCACAGCAGGCCGTCGCGCTGCACGGCGGGCAGGCCGTCGACACCATCCCGCAGGACATAGGCCTTGAAGCCCAACTGGGACAGCAGGAAGACCGCGCTGGCGCTGCGCTTGCCGCTGTCGCAATAGCACAGGTAGAGCCGCGCCGGGTCCAGCAGCCGCGCCTTCAGCCGCAGCAGGTGCAGCGGCATGTTCAGCGCCTCGCGGGCATGGCCGCGCTGGTATTCGTCGAGGAAGCGCACGTCCAGCCACTGGGCGCCGCGGTCCAGCAGGCGCGCCGCCTCACCCAGGGAGACTTCGTCCACCACCGGGGCCTTGAGCAGCGCGAAGAAATCCTGGCGGTCCAGCTGCAGCACCACGCCCTCTTCCAGCAGGGTCACCGTGGCATTGCGCGGGCGGTCCGACAGCAGCGCCTCCTCGCCGAAGCAGGCCCCCACTTCCAGTTCGGCCAGCACCTGATGCTGGCTGTCCACGCCGCGGATCACTTCGGCGCGGCCGCTCTTGAGGAAGTAGCAGCAGTCGCCCGCCTCGCCTTCCCGCAGCACGGTATGGCCCGCCAGCAGCTCCAGGCGCCGCAGGCGACGGAACATGGTGCGCACATTGCCCGGCGGCACCTTGGCGAACAGGGGGTTTTCCAGCAGACGCTCCAGCCACTCGACGTCCTCGCCCTCCTGACCCAGTTCCAGCAGCAGGTCCTGGTAGGCCGAGCGCCAGGTCACCAGGCGCGCCAGGGTGGCGCTGTCCAGAGCCAGCACGCTCACCTCGGTCAGCGCCAGGGCTTCCTGCAGGCGCGGCAGGCTGGGCGCCAGGGGGTGGCAGCTGGCCTCGCTGCCGGCCACCAGCCGCTCTTCGCGACCCTCGGCATCCCGCAGCAGCAACTCACCGGAGAGCAGGTAGTAGGTCAGGCGGGCGTGGTCGCCCCGGCGGAACAGCGACTGGCCGGCCAGCAGCGGTTGCGGCACCAGTTGCCCGCGCAGCTCCCGCCATTGCTGCTCGGACAAGCGGTTGAGCGGCGTCAGGCTGCGCAATTGTTCGGGGTTCAGCGATTCGCTCATGGTGCCTCCCGCGGACCATCGCCCTGAGTGTAGCCAGCCAGCGCCCTAAGGCGGTCCAGGCTGGCGCGACGCCCTTGCAGGCCGCCCGTGTGCACCAGCACCAGGCGCGAGCCCCGGGCCACCCGGCCCGCCGCCACCTCGCCGTGCAGCGCCAGCAGGGCCTTGGTGGTGTACAGCGGGTCCAGCGCGATGCCGGTCTTGGCTTCCCAGGCGAAGAGGAACCTCGCTAGGTCGGCATCCAGCCGCGCGAACCCGCCACGGCTGGCGTCCAGCAGGCGATAGCCCGTGTCGGGGCGCCCCGCCGCCTGCAGCAGCGCGCGCACCTGCCCGGCCACCCCGTGGTCGGCGGGCACCGCCAGCGCGCCCTGCACCGGATGGCGGCCCTCCTCCCCCATTACCAGTCCCGCCAGGGTGGTCCCGGTGCCGGCCGCCACCCACAGCGCATCGTAGTCGTCCCAGCCCAGGCTTGGCAGCCCGGCGCGGACCTGCTCCACCAGCACCGCGCAGCCAAGGGCGCCCGACAGGCCGCCCCCGCCCTCGGCCACCGGCAGCAGCCCGGGGTAGGCGTCGCGCCAGGGCGCCCAGAACCCCGCCTGGTGGCGGGCCCGGTAGCCGGCGTAGCCCAGCCAGTGCAGGGTCATGCCCCAGGCCTGCAGGTCACGTACGGTGGGAGTGTCCTGGGGAGTGCCGCGCAGCAGCCCGGCGGTGGCGAAGCCGAAGCGCTGGCCGGCGGCGGCCAGGGCGTGCAAATGATTGGAATGGGCGCCGCCCAGGCTGATCAGACCTTCGGCGCCCTCGGCCGCGGCACGGGCCAGGTGGGGTGCCAGCTTGAACCACTTGTTACCGGACAGCTGCGGGTCGATGAGGTCAAGGCGCAGCAGGGCGAGGCCCACGCCGGCCCGCGCCAGCCAGTCGGTGGCGACGGGCTGCAGCGGCGCGAGGGGGCGCCAGTCCGGCGGAACGAGGGGCAAGGTCAGCTGACAGTGCGCAGCCGGTTGCTGGCCTTGTGGCGGGCGCAGCAGTTGCTTTCGCCGGCGACGAAGCGGCTCGGCGAATCCACCCGTTCCACCGGTGTCGCGCAGCGCTCGCCACTGGGCAGGCGCGATTCGCAGGTGGGCTGCTGGTAGTGGCCGAGCCATTGGCGGTACTGGGCCTCGGAGACGAAGCACTTGGCCGCGGCGTAGGCCAGGGGGTTGTCCTGGTAGCGGGCGATGTCCTGCAGGGGAATGGTCAGGTGGCCGGCGCCGGGGTGGTAGACCACGAACACCACGCCCAGCTTGGCCAGGCGCTCGAGGATCTGGTCGCCGCTGGCACTGGCCAGGCGGTCGCGCTCCTGGCGCAGGCGCTCGATCTCCGCCTGCATCTGGCTGTCCAGTTCGTTGCGGTAGGCCAGTTCCACGTCGCGGATAGCGATCTGTTCCTTGTGCTCCACCACCGCTGCGGCGACCTTCGCCTGCAGCTCGCCGTCGAACTGGGCGCGGAGGATGTCCGCCTCGGTCCGCCCGTGGCGCTCCAGGGCGCGCAACTGGCGGGTCATTTCCTCGCGGCCCTTCTGGAAGCTGTCGGCCTGGGCGGCGAGCTGGCTCTTGAGGGCGGAGTGGCGCTCTTCCTGCTGCTTGAGGGTCTGGCGCAGGGCCTGGATTTCCGCCAACAGGAGCTTCTGCTGCTCCTCGGCGGCCAGCTTGCTGCGGGCCAGTTCGTCCTCGTGCTGCTGGGTCAGGCTGTGGATGCGCAGGCGCTGCTGCTTGATCAGTTGCGCGGTCTTCAGGCGGTGCTCGCTGTCCATCTGGGCGGCGAGCTTCTCCGCCACGTCCCGGGACGGATCGGCGGCGTACCACGTGTCTTCCGGGGCCATCTGCAGGCGCTGGGGCTCCACCGGCGGAGCGTCTTCTTCCACCAGGATGCCCAAGGTGTTGCGCTTGGCCGCGTCCCGCAGCAGCACCAGGTCGTTCTGCCCCGGGGACAGGCTGGGGTCCCACATGTGCATCTGGTGCCAGGACACCGGGCACTGGCTGCGGCAGGCCAGGCGGATCGGCCCGGCGCCCAGGTCGGGACCGCGGCCGGCGCGCTCGGCCAGGTGCCGCAGGGGCATGTTCCAGCCACCGTCGGCCTGGCCCTTCTCGTCGAAGTCCAGGTAGAAGAACACCACGGAGCGCAGCAGCAGGCGGGGGTTGATCAGCACGTAGGCGACGCGCATCTGCTGGTCGGCGAACTCGGGGAGGTTCACCACCCCGTCGAGCATGGCCTCGAATTCGGCGAAGAGCATTTCCTTGCAGATGCCGCGCTCGTTGAAGAACATCACGGCTTCGACCATGCGGGGTTTGCTCTGCATGCTCATCGGGTTTCCCTCCAGCCAACAGGGTGCGTCCCGGGCGGGAACTGCGGACGCTCCCGCGGGGAGGCCGGCACGTGTTTTTCGGCCAGTCTAGGGGAATGGAACCGCCAACAATGTGACTCGGTTGGCACTGTGCCGCACCGCCGCCCTCCCTGGCGGGAACTCTCGGGGGAAACTGTGAACCGGTTGGTAGCGGGAAAAAAGTTCCCGCCCTCCTCACAATTCTGCGGCGAGGCGCGAACCCTGGCCGATGGCGCGCTTGGCATCCAGCTCGGCAGCCACATCGGCGCCACCGATCAGGTGCACCCGTTGCCCCGCCGCTTCCAGCCCGGCCTGCAGCTCCCGCAGCGGGTCCTGGCCGGCGCAGACGATCACGGTGTCCACCGCCAGCACCCGCGGCTCGTCCTCGCCGATGCGGATGTGCAGGCCCTCGTCGTCCACCTTCAGGTACTGCACGCAGTTGAGCATCTGCACGTGCTTCATCTTCAGGCCGGCGCGGTGGATCCAGCCGGTGGTCTTGCCGAGGCCGTCGCCCACCTTGGATTTCTTGCGCTGCAGCAGCCAGACCTCGCGGGCCGCCGGTTGCGGCTGCGGGTGCAGGCCGGCGACACCGCCCCGGGCCTGCAGCCGCGTGTCGATGCCCCACTCGCGCCAGAACGCCTCGCGATCCAGGCTGGTGGACGGCCCGCTGTGGGTGATGAACTCGGACACGTCGAAGCCGATCCCGCCGGCGCCGATCACCGCCACCCGCTGGCCCACCGGCTTGCGCTCCAGCAGGGCGTCCAGGTAACCGATCACCTTGGGATGGTCGATGCCGGGGATTTCCGGGGTGCGCGGCACCACGCCGCTGGCCAGGACGATCTCGTCGAAGCCTTCCCCCACCAGCGTGTCGACGGTGGCCACTCGGTTCAGGCGCAGCTCGACGCCGGTGGTCTCCAGCTTGCGGCGGAAATAACGCAGGGTCTCGTGGAATTCTTCCTTGCCGGGGATGCGCTTGGCCACGTTGAACTGCCCGCCGATCTCCGCGCCCGCCTCGAACAGGGTGACCCGGTGGCCGCGCTCGGCGGCGACGGTGGCCGCCGCCAGCCCGGCCGGGCCGGCGCCCACCACGGCGATGCGCTTGGGCTGGGTGGTGGGCAGGTAGTTCAGCTCGGTCTCGTAGCAGGCCCGCGGGTTGACCAGGCAGGTGGTCAGCTTGCCGCCGAAGGTGTGGTCGAGACACGCCTGGTTGCAGCCGATGCAGGTGTTGATCTCGTCGGCGCGCCCGGCGGCCGCCTTGACGACGAACTGGGAGTCGGCGAGGAACGGCCGCGCCATGGACACCATATCGGCGTCGCCGGCGGCCAGTACCTGCTCCGCCACCTCCGGGGTGTTGATACGGTTGGTGGTGATCAGCGGGATCTTCACCGCGCCGCGCAGCTTGGCGGTGACCTGGGTGAAAGCCGCGCGCGGCACCTTGGTGGCGATGGTGGGGATGCGCGCCTCGTGCCAGCCGATGCCGGTGTTGATCAGGGTGGCGCCGGCCGCCTCGATGGCCTGGGCCAGGGTGACGATCTCCGCCCAGTCGCTGCCGCCTTCCACCAGGTCGAGCATGGACAAGCGATAGATGATGATGAAGTTCGGTCCCACCGCCTCGCGCACCCGGCGGACGATCTCCACCGGCAGGCGCATGCGGTTCTCGTAGCTGCCGCCCCAGCGGTCGGTGCGCTGGTTGGTGTGGGCGGCGAGGAACTGGTTGATGAAGTACCCCTCCGACCCCATGATCTCGACGCCGTCGTACTCGGCTTGCTGGGCCAGGGCGGCGCAGGTGACGAAGTCGGCGATCTGCTTCTCGATGCCCGCCTCGTCCAGCTCGTGGGGCTTGAACGGGTTGATCGGCGCCTGGATCGCGCTGGGCGCCACCGATTTGGGGCTGTAGGCGTAGCGCCCGGCATGCAGGATCTGCATGCAGATCTTGCCGCCCGCCTCGTGCACCGCCGAAGTGACGATGCGGTGCTGGGCGGCCTCGTCCTCGGTGGTCAGCTTGGCCGCCCCGGAATAGACCCCGCCTTCCACGTTGGGCCCGATGCCGCCAGTGACCATCAGGCCGACGCCGCCCCGGGCGCGCTCGGCGAAATAGGCGGCCATGCGCTCGAAGCCGTCCGGCTTCTCCTCGAGGCCGGTGTGCATCGAGCCCATCAGGGTGCGGTTGCGCAGCACGGTGAACCCCAGGTCGAGGGGCGCAAGCAGGTGCGGATAGGGGGCGGTCATGGCGGTTCTCCGGCATCGGGCGATGCGTCACGGTGGACATGCCGGCGCCTCCAGGGGCGCCGGTCGTTATGGGGCCGAACGATAAAAGAGCGCTCCGCCCGCGCTCAATGATCGAAAACGACAAGTTACTGATCGAAATGCACAGCCCGAGGGTTGGCAAGCGGTCGTTCGCCGCTTACCCTCGGTCGATCGTCATGGCCGATCGCGACCGACCCACCATGCGCAAGCTGTTCTTCCTCCTGACCGGCACCCTCGCCAGCCTGCTGCTGGTGGCCGGCCTCGCCGTCTACGCCGTATGGTCCGGCGAGCGGGCGCCGGTGCACTACCTGGCCGACCTGCGCAGCCGTCTGGACTTCAGTCAGGGCCATGCCAGCGGCCGCGGCAACCTGCTGGGCATCCAGCCCGAACTGTTCCCCTCCGACTACCAGAGCGTCGAGCGCCTCCACCTGAAGCTCGCCGCCTACCTGGACAAGGCCCGGGCGGAAGGCCTGCTCAACGACAAGACCGTGGTGGTGCTGCCCGAGCACATCGGGACCTGGCTGGTGGCCACCGGCGAGAAGGACCAGGTGTACGACGCCCGTACCCTGGCCGGCGCCATGGCCTGGCTGGCCCTGGGCAACCCGCTGGATACCCTCAAGGCCCTGTGGCACGCAGAAGGCGAGGACCGCCTCGGGGACGCCCTGCTGCGGATGAAGGCCGAGCGCATGGCCGCCGACTACCAGACCCTGTTCGGCGGGCTCGCCAGGGCCTATGGCGTGACCCTGGTGGCCGGCTCTATCGTGCTGCCCGAGCCGCGGGTCGAAGGCACGTCGCTGAAGGTCGGCGACGGCCCGCTGTACAACGTCAGCCAGGTCTTCGCCCCCGACGGCCACCCCCTCGGCCAGCCCCAGCGCAAGGTCGCCGCCGACGGCGGCGAGCGCCGGGTCACCGGTGCCGCCCGCCACGATGAGCTGGAGGTGGTGGACACCCCCGCCGGTCGCCTGGGGGTGCTGTTCTATGCCGACAGCACCGATGCCGCCAGCCACGCCGAACTGGCCCGCCATGGCGCCCAGTTGCTGGCGGTACCGGCCTTCGTCGGCGAACGCCACCGGGACGAGGCCGACCGCCTGCTGCAACCCGCGCCGCTGCCGCCCAGCGCCTGCCCGACGCCGCCCGCCCTCACCACGGTGGCCTCCGCCAGCCGCCTGCAGGCCAGCGGTGCCCAGGCCGGCATCGCCGTGTTCATGCGTGGCCGCCTGTGGAACCTGGGCAGCGCCGGCCGCAGCCTGGTACTCGCCCAGGATGGACCGCGCCCGGTGGACGACGGCCGCGGCGCCCGCCTGATCAACCTCTGGCTGTGACGCCGCCGCGCCCGGCCCGGGTCCGCCTGGGCGACCTTTCCGTCGGCTTCATCGACAGCCTGGCCGCGGCCCTGCGCGAACACGCGCAGGACCCGCAGCCCCTGCTGCTGCAATACGGCCTGGATGCCCGGCGCCGCGGCGAAGCCCGCGCCCGCCTGTCCATCCCCCGCTACATGCGCCTGGGCCACGCCGCCATCGAACTGACCGGGGACGAAAGCCTGGGCCTGGCCATGGGTCGCCACAGCCGCCTCGGCCAGGCCGGCCTGGCCGGGGTCACCGCCGCCCAGGCCCCGACCCTGGGCGAGGCGGCCCGCACCCTGACCCGTTTCGAGCCGCTCTACGCCCATAACTACCGGGGCCAGTCCAGCTTCCAGGAAGACGCAGAGGGCGCCTGGCTGCGCTTCTATTCCATCAGCCCGTACAACCGCTACAACCGCTTTGTGGTGGATTCGGTGCTGGCGGGCTGGATCGCGCAACTGGGCGCCCTGGTGGGCCACCCCCTGCCAGTGGAGCGGGTGGACATCGAATTCGAGGCGCCTGTCTACGCCGAGCGCTACGCCGACGCCTTCGGCTGCCCGGTGGAGTTCGGCGCCAGCGGCAACCAAGTGCGGCTGTCCGCCGAGACCCTCGCCCTGCCCTGCCCGGGCCACTGCCCCAGCACCTGGAACCAGTTGCGCGACCTCTGCGAGCGGGAACTGGACCAGCTCACCCGCACCCGCAGCCTGCGGGAACGGGTCACCCAGTTGCTCGGCCCCCTGCTCCACGGCCGCGAACCGGCCCTGGAAGACATCGCCGCCCGCCTGCACCTGCCGGCCTGGACCCTGCGCCGCAAGCTCGCCGAGGAAGGCAGCTCGTTCCGCACCCTGCTCGCCGATACCCGCCACGACCTGGCCATCAGCTACATCCGCGACACCGACCTGGCCTTCGGCGAGATCGCCTACTTGCTGGGCTTCGCCTCAGCGGAAGCCTTCCAGCGCGCCTTCAAACGCTGGAGCGGCGCCACGCCCGGCGAATTCCGCCGGGCCCAGCGCCAGGCCGGATGATCGATCGATGGACGAGCGTCGGTGGTCCAGCTGGCCTCCGCTGTCCGGAGAAAGCCTTTCCCCAAGCGCACCTGAGCCATGAATGAGCACCTGATCGTCGCGACCGAGCACTGGGACATCAGCCACCGGCGCGACGCGCGCTACCCCGGCTACCTGATCGTCTCGGCCCGAGCCGCTGCCGCGGAACTGCACCAGCTCCCCGCCGATGCCCTGCAGGCGCTGGGCCCGGTGCTGCAACGCACGGAACGACTGCTGCACCGCGCCTACGCGCCGCGCAAGGTGATCGTCTACAAGCTGGGCTTCTCGCCAGGCTTCAGCGTCCACTTCCACGTGGTGCCGGTGAGCGCGCGCCTGCTGGCGGAGGTGGCGGCCCACCCGGCCTACGCCGACGACCCCGACGGCAACGACGTCATCCTTTTCCTCAGCCGTGAATACGCCGAACGCCCCCTCGACGACCACGAGACCGCGCGGATGCGCCGGGAAATTGAAATCTTGAGACGCGCTTCCACCGTTAACTCATCGACCCCGGATAACGTGGGGGATCTGGACCCAATCTGACTCCCGCGGAACGGGCGGTTGACGTCCATCCCGCGCTATTCGTTTCAAGGAAGAACCATGCGATTCGAGGAACTATGGAATGCACATCCGGAAGTGAATGGCGATGAGCATCCTTGCCGCCGTAAGGACGGAGAAAAGGCTTTCGATGACCAATGCGCTATCCGAATAGGAACGGCACTTGCACGATGTGGGTACGATGTAACGAAATTAAACGCCGAATTCTGCTGGCTACATCCAAAACGCGCCGGGCATGTATTGAGGGCTGAGGAACTGGCGAAAGCGCTCAAGAAAGCAGCGATTCCAGATGTGTTTCCGGCCCAGCGCATCGATCCGAAAAATTTCGAGGAAGCGCTCAGGGAAAAGACAGGAATCATCTTCTTCAAGGATTATTGGCGCAGGGGCGGTGAAAGTTATCTAAACCGCACAGGCGACCATATCGATCTCTGGAACGGGTATCGGCTCACCACGAGCACGAGTTACTTTCGAATACAGTGGGGAGTGAGTTGGGAAGGTTTCATGAGCAGTTTCTTCGAGGCCAGGGAAGTCTGGTTCTGGAAAGTCCTATGACGAAAATCAAGAACGCAATCTGTGCCTTACTGGGCGGCGTATTGGGTGGCGGAGCGATGCTCTTGGCATTCCCTACAGTAGCGAGGCTGTTCGTAGGGCCAGTTCAGGGGGAGGACCAGATGTCTCTGAATACCCTCATATTGATCGTTGGTTTTCCCATGTGTGTAATCCTGGGCGTTGTTGTGGGGCTATATGTGGGTAGAGACAAGTTGAAATAGCGCACTGCTCAGGTGCTCGATGCAATCATTCGTCTCACTAAAAAAAGCCCGGCCTGCGCCGGGCTTTTTCATTCGTCACGATCGGATCGTGCTCACGCCGACCTCAGCGTCATCGCAGCCGCCGCACTACTTCTGGTGCACCACGTTGAGTTCGGCGAACTCGGCCTGGCCGCCTTCGGTGGCGGGGCCCTGGTTGTCCAGGGTGTAGACGCCCGCCTTGAAGTAGAAATGCTTGCTGGCCCAGCTGGGGTCGATGCGGTTGACGTACTGCTGACCGGCGATGTCGATCATCAGCTGGCCGGCCCGGGTGATGGTGATGGTGTAGTTGAAGAAGTAGTCCAGGGGCATGCTCTTGTAGGTCATGACCAGCGGGCTCTTCACGTCGTTGGGTCGTTGGCGCAGGTAGACCTGGACGTACCCGACGCCCTTCACTTGGCTGTAGATCAGTTTCACGTAGGGCGTGAGGTTGTCCTTGGCGTGCACCTGGCCGATGACGATCTGGCCGGTGGACGGCACTTTGTTCACCGCCAGGCGGGCGCTGAGGGTGTGGTTGCCCTCGCTGTACTGCCAGTTGCGCGCCTTGCCGTCGGGGTAGACCTCCCGCAGTTCGCTGCGGGGGAAGTCGCTGTTGCCGGTGGCGGTCCCGGTGACCGGCGCCCAGAAGACGAACGACTCACCGTTGCGATAGAAATACTTGCTGTTGTAGCCCGACTGCATCTGCGGGGTCTGGATGGTCCGCAGCGGGACCTGTTCGGGAAGCGTGAGGTTCCAAACGGAGAGATCGATCATCGGTAGGCACTTCTGGTGCTGCCCTCGACGATCCTCATTCCGGGCAGGCATGGTAGGCGCGCGCAGATCCTGGTGCGGCGTCGGCCAAGCTATCGTCGGCTACGGTATCGGCTTGAGGTCGGGGCGGACCAACGGCATGGCCCTGGAGGCCGCCTGGAACGGGGGTTTCCGACCTTTTTTCGGCGACCTTCGATGGACCGTGGCCTCCAGCGGAACGGCGCGCGTTTCGTGGCGAAAAAAACACCGGACGGACGGTTGGGCACGACCAGGCAGGAGCGGCCGACCTTCATACCGCTCGCCCAAACGAAGAGCCCGGCGAATGCCGGGCTCGGGTGAGAGGACGTTCTGCAGGTCAGGGCGCGGTAGCCGCGGCCTCCACCGGCAGGGTCAGGTCGGTGTCGGCCTGGATCGGCCCGACCGGGCTCGGCTGGGTCATCAGGTCGTGATCCCAGCGATCGCCGTCCACCACCACCTGGGCGGCGGCGCCCAGTTCGATGGCCTCGATCAGGTTGTGGTTGAGGTACACGTAGGTGCCCGGCTGGCGGAAGCTGTACAGCGCGGCACCGGCGGAGCCGCCCCGGATGAACCAGGTTTCCAGGTCACGCAGCGGCGGGTTGTTGAACTTGCCCTCCTCCCAGACGTAGTCGCCGTGACCGCCGATCAGGTGCGGACGGCTGTCGCGGTTGGCCTGGGAATGGACGAACAGGACCCGCTCGCCCACCTTGGCGCGCAGGGCGTGCTCGCCAGTGAGGGCGCCCACGGCGCCGTTGAACACCACGTGGGTGGGAATCAGGCCGCGCATGGCCTGCAGCGTGTCAGGCATCGACGCTCCCAGGGACGGGTAGCGCTTGAAGGCTCCCTGGGCATCCTTGGGCACATAGAACTCGGATTCGCCGATGTAGTAGGCGCGGTCGTAGTTCAGTGGCTGGCCTTTCTCGTCCTTCAACCCATCGCGGGGCAATACCATCACCGCGCCCTGCATGCCCTGCACCAGGTGCCAGGGGGTCATGGAGCCGCCGGGGGCGCAGTGGTAGACGAAGGTGCCGGGGCGGGTGGCCTTCCAGCGCAGGGTCACCTGCTGGCCGGGGGAAACGTGGGTGAAGTCGCCACCGCCCATGGCGCCGGTAGCGGCATGGAAGTCGATGTTGTGGGGCATGGTGTTGCTGGCCAGGTTGACCAGGGTGACTTCCACGTAGTCGCCCTCGTGCACCACCAGCATCGGCCCGGGCACGGAGCCGCCGAAGGTCATGGCGTGGATCGTGGTACCTCGGGCGTCCAGCACCAGGTCCTTCTCCTGGATCGGCAGAGTGAACTGCACCACCTTCGGCCCGCCCTTGGCCACCTGCTCGTGGGCGTGGATGAACGGCGGGCGGACCAGTTGCACCCGCTCGTGGGGCAGCTTGGACAGGTCGGGCGCCTGGTCGCGGCTCGCCGCCATGATTTCCTGGGCAGAGGCGGCCTCGACCGAGGGCAGGGCCGCGAACAGGCTCGCCACGCCGATCGCAACGGCGAGAACAGTGTGTTTCATACGATTCATGGGACGCTCCTTTCCCCGCGGATGGGGGTATGGCGCAAGCATCCCCGCAGGAAGGCCGGGGCTCATTGACCGGCATCAAGGCCGGACCATTCCTTGTCTTCGCCTCGCCTAAAAATCAGCGAGCAGGCGCCTGTTCCTGGCTGACTGGTCAGCGGGACTGGTGCTTCGGCCGTGCCGGGTGAGGCACTGTCGCCCTGCCATGAACGAGCCGGTCGTGGTGTCGGGCCAGCGAGCAAAAGCCTGTGCCGCGTACGGCGTGACGTGGGAATCGACACCCGCCCCGCGAAGCGTCAGCAGGGTTCGTAGCCCCCATCGGCCGCCCATGAAAAAAGCCGGCGAACCGGCTTTCTTCGTCACGCACCAGGCCTCAGCCGTGCACCGGCTCGGCCTGCCCGTCCTCGGCCGACGACGCGCGTTCGCCGGCGCCGAACCAGCGGCTGGTGAGGGTACCCGCGGTGAGGGAACCGTTGACGTTGAGGGCGGTGCGGCCCATGTCGATCAGCGGCTCGATGGAAATCAGCAACGCCACCAGGGTCACCGGCAGGCCCATGGCCGGCAGCACCAGCAGCGCGGCGAAGGTGGCACCGCCGCCGACCCCGGCCACCCCTGCCGAACTCAGGGTGACGATGCCTACCAGGGTGGCGACCCACACCGGGTCCAGGGGGTCGATGCCCAGGGTGGGCGCCACCATCGCCGCCAGCATCGCCGGGTAGAGGCCGGCGCAGCCGTTCTGACCGATGGTGGCGCCGAAGGAGGCGGAGAAACTGGCGATGGACTCCGGCACCCCCAGGCGCCGTACCTGGGTCTCCACGTTGAGGGGGATGGTCGCCGCGCTGGAGCGGCTGGTGAAGGCGAAGGTGAGCACCGGCCAGACCCTCTGGAAGAACCGCAGCGGGTTGATGCCGTTGACCGACAGCAGCAGCGCATGCACCCCGAACATGATCGCCAGCCCCAGGTAGGACGCCAGCAGGAAGCCGCCCAGCTTGAGGATGTCCTGCAGGTTGGAGCCCGCCACCACCTTGGTCATCAGCGCCAGTACGCCGTAGGGCGTCAGCCTCATCACCAGGCGCACCAGCTTCATCACCCAGGCCTGCAGCGCGTCGATGGCCGCCAGCACGCGGCGACCGCGAACCTCGTCCTCCTTAAGCAGGCCCAGGGCCGCCACGCCGAGGAACGCAGCGAAGATCACCACGCTGATGATGGAGGTGGGATTGGCGCCGGCGAGGTCGGCGAACGGGTTCTGCGGCAACAGCGACAGCAGCAGCTGCGGCACACTGAGGTCTGCTACCTGGCCCGCGTAGTGGCTCTGGATGAGGGACAGGCGCGCGCTTTCCTGGTCGCCCTGCACCAGGCCCTCGGCGGTGAGGCCGAACAGGCGGGTGACGAATACCCCCACCAGGGCGGCGATGGCGGTGGTGAACAGCAGTACGCCCAGCACCGCCACGCTGATCCGCCCCAGGGAAGCCGCATCCCGCAGGCGGGCGACGGCACCGAGGATGGACACAAAGACCAGGGGCATCACCAGCATCTGCAGCAGCTTCACGTAGCCGCTGCCGACGATGTCGAACCAGGCGACGGAGGTCTTCAGTACCGCAGCGTTCTCGCCATGGAGCAGTTGCAGGACCAGGCCGTAGCCCGCGCCCAAGAGCAGGCCGACCAGTACCTTGCGCGACAGGCTCCAATGAGCCCCGCTGCGCGCCAGGACCAGCAACAGGGCCAGGAAGCCCGCGATATTCAAAACGAGCGGCATGTTCATCCTTTTTCTCCGCTGGAAATGCACGACGGCAGCGCCATACGCTGCCGTCGCAAGAAGGGTCTGCACGAACGTGCAAGGTCCGGGATGGTAACAGCCGCCTTCGTCGCCCATTTAGATTGAAAAGGCATGGCTCATAACCGAAGGGTTGGGTCCGCAGCCGAGTTCGCCCATAGTGAAACCCCTTCCTAAGCGCCGAGGACACGATGCCTCGTTCCCGAATCCTGCTGTTCACCCTGCTGGCGATGCTGGCCTTCGCCGGCAACTCCTTGCTATGCCGCCTGGCCTTGCGGGACACCGCCTTGGATGCCGCCAGCTTCACCCTGCTGCGCCTGCTCGCCGGGGCGTTGGTGCTGGCCGTGCTGGTCCGCCTGCGCCAGCGCCAGCCGTTCGCCGGCGACTGGCCCGGCGCGCTCGCACTGTTCGCCTACGCCGGCGGCTTTTCCTACGCCTACCGCGACCTGGGCGCGGCCACCGGTGCCCTGCTGCTGTTCGGCGGCGTGCAGGCCGGGATGTTCCTGGCCGCCTGGCGCCAGGGCGAGCGTCCCGGTGGCCGGCAATCGGTCGGGCTGGGGCTGGCCTTGGCCGGCGTGGTCTACCTGCTGCTGCCCGGCGCCCGTTCACCGGAGCCGTTCGCCGCCCTGCTGATGATCGCCGCCGGGCTGGCCTGGGCGTTCTACAGCCTGCCCTCGCGCCGCCGGGGCGACCCGCTGGCGGCCACCGCAGGGAATTTCCTGCGGGCCGTGCCCTTCGCCTTGGCCCTGTGCCTGGTCCAGGCAAACCGGCTGGAAGCCGACGTCCACGGGGTGGTCTATGCGGTGCTCTCCGGCGGGCTCGCCTCCGGGCTGGGCTATGCCCTCTGGTACGCTGCCCTGGGCGGCCTGGGCGGTCTGCAAGCGGCCTCGGTGCAACTGAGCGTGCCGCTGCTCACGGCCCTGGGCGGGGCGCTGCTGCTGGCGGAGCTGCCCTCGTTGCAGTGGGTGCTGTCGGGCCTGCTGGTACTGGGCGGAATTGCCCTGGTGCTGTCCGGCCGCTCGCGCCGCGCGGGCTGACCCCCTCGACGAGAATTGCCAGACCGAACCGGAACACGCCACGCCCATGGCCGCCGTGCGCTGCCGGGCCCTTGCCCGGGTCCGCCCCCGCCCAGCACGGCTCAAACCGCGACGGGTATCGCGCAGGCCCCATCGCCGAAATCGTCACAGCCGGTCAGCGCCCCTGGGCCGGCAGCGCGTAGGCCTTCAGGTAATCCCCCGACCGAGTCTTCAGACCGCCGTGGCCACCGGCGGCGATCACCACGTATTGGCGGCCATCCTTGCCCAGGTAGGTCATCGGGGTGGCCTGCCCGCCGGCGGGCAGCCGGGTTTTCCAGAGTTCCCGGCCACTGCTGGCCTCGAAGGCCCGCAGGTAGTCGTCGGCCGTGGCGCCCATGAAGATCAGGCCCGAGCGGGTGTTGAGGTTGCCGCCGATGTTGAAGATGCCGGTGGGGAACGGCAGGTTCAGGTGCAGGCCGAACGGACCGGTGTCGCGGGTGGTGCCCACGTCGTGCTGCCAGGCGATCCGCCGGCTGTCCAGGTCGACGGCCGCCAGCTGGCCCCAGGGCGGCGCCTTGCACGGCGCCTGCAAGATCCCCAGCCAGGGCTCCACCTTCACCACGTAGGGTGTGCCGTACTGGGGGTTGATGGCGAAGTCCTTGGGTCGCGGCGGCGTGCCCTTGCCGTCCCACGGCTCCACTAGGCCGCGGCGCTCCGCATCCTCCCGGGCATATACCTCGGCGACGAAGGGGATGTAGCTGAGATTGGCGTAGAGCCGCCGGTGCAGGGGGTCGAGGGACGCACCCTGCCAGTCGATCACGCCGTCGAAGGCCGGGTAGACCAGCGTCGGTTTGTCCTGCACGAAGGGGGTGAAGGCGCCCTGGTAGTTCATCCGTCGGAACTGGATGCGGCAGAGCATCTGGTCGAAGGGGGTCACGCCCCAGGTGTCCTGCTCTCGCACCGGCGGCGGCGCGAACGAGGGCATGCGCACCGAGTAGGGCTGGGTCGGTGCCACCGTTTCCTCGGGCAGGCCGCCCTGGGGCGCGGGGCGCTCTTCCACGTCCGCCAGGGGCTCGCCGGTCTCGCGGTTCAACAGGAACAGCTCGCCGCGCTTGGTGGTCTGCACCAGCGCCGGGACGCTGGCGCCGTTCGGCTGCGGCAGGTCCACCAGGGTCGGGCCGATGGGCACGTCCATGTCCCACAGGTCGTGGTGCAGCGTCTGGAAGGTCCAGCGAGGCGCACCGCTGCGGATATCCAAGGCCACCACCGAACTGGAATAGCGCTCGTCGAAGGGCCGGCGCTTCGCCCCGTAGTAGTCCGGCACGGCATTGCCGGTGGGCAGGTAGACCAGGCCCCGCTCGACGTCGGCGGTGTAGACGCCCCAGGCGTTTGGCGTGCCGCGGGTGAAGGTCTCGCTGGCAGCCGGATGTACCACCGGCGAATCGGGCCGGCCCACGTCCCAGGCCCAGGCGATCTCGCCCGTGACCGGATCGAAGGCGCGCACCGCGCCGGAGGGCTCGTGGGTCGCCTGGCCGTCGTAGATCCAGCCACCGAGGATCACCCGGTCCTGGGCCACCAGGGGCGGCGAGGTGACGAAGTGGAACCCTTCGGGCACCGCGCCCAGGTGGCGCCGGAGGGACACGTAGCCGTGCTCGCCAAAGCCGTCGCAGAGCTGGCCGGTATGGGCATCCAGGGCCATCAGCCGGGCGTCCGCCACCGGGGCGATGATGCGCTGGGCGCAGGGCGTGCCGGCCGGGGCCTCGTAGTAGGACACGCCACGGCAGGCCAGGTAGGCGTTGTTGCCGGTCTGCGGCTTGGGATCGAAGCGCCAGCGCTCGACGCCGGTGTCCGGGTCGAGGGCGATGACCTGACTGTGGGGCGTGCAGATGTACAGCAGGTCGCCCACCTTGATCGGCGTGACCTCGACGTTGAATTCGTAGCCGTGCTCGTTCTCGCCGTCCCGGGCCTGGTCACCGGTGCGGTAGGTCCAGGCATTCTCCAATTGGGTGACGTTGCCGGGGGTGATCTGCTCCAGGGGCGACCAGCGCTCGCCCCGGGGCGTACGGCCGTAGAACGGCCAGTCGGCTTCCGCCACGCCGTCGGACACCGGCGCCTCCACCCGCGCCAGGTCAGGCGCCGGCTGCGGGCGCGGGTGAGCGAAGAACAGCGACCCCACCAGCAGCACACCCAGCAGCGGCAACACCCAGGCGCCGCGCCGGCCGACCGGACGTCTACCGTCCAGCTTGCGCCGCACCCCGGGCATCAGCAGGTACAGGCCCAGCAGGGTTGGCAGCAGCAGGCGCGGCTCCAGCGCCCAAGGGTCCGGCCCCACTTCCCATAGCGACCAGGCCAAGGTGGCGACCCAGAGCAGGCCATACAGCCAGAGCGCCTGGCGACGGCCCTTCAGCAGCAGAACGCCCACGGCCACCAGGCCGAGTCCCGCCAGCAGGTAGTAGACGCTGCCGCCGAGGGCCAGCAACCAGGCGCCGCCCACGGCGAACGCCAGTCCCGACAGCACCAACAACGCACCGGTGACGACCGGTGTGGAACGGAACGCAAGCGGCATGTACGACGTTTCCAGGCCAGGGGTTCGTAGGGGTTGGAGGCGCCGCCCAGGAAATTCGTTCTGAATATTTCAGCCACCTTGACAGCCCCCCGCGTGTCTTTTGCGCTCCTTCTGAACTCGATGCGCCCCGGTGTTTTCCCATGAACACCCCGCCGCGTGCGCAAACCCGCGGCGCAGAGCGGGCAACCTTCCCACCAAGGACCGGGAGAGACCGTGACCATGCCTGACGAAACCCTCGCCACCGCCTACCTCATGTACTTCCTGTTGCCGGTCTGGCTGCTGGCCGGCTTCGCCGACTGGCTCTGCCACCGGCGCAGCGGGATCAGCACCACCACCGGCATCAAGGAAACCTTGATCCACCTGCTGATGCTGCTGGAGATCGCGGTGCCGTTGCTGGCGGCCATGTTCCTGCAAGTGAATGCCCTGATATTCCTGCTGATG
Source organism: Pseudomonas mangiferae (assembly GCF_007109405.1). Classification (GTDB taxonomy): domain Bacteria; phylum Pseudomonadota; class Gammaproteobacteria; order Pseudomonadales; family Pseudomonadaceae; genus Pseudomonas_T; species Pseudomonas_T mangiferae. Next base: position 30,193 of record NZ_VJOY01000006.1, on the reverse strand, counting down.
CTGGTGGCCTTCGTCCTGCACGAGCTGACCGCCCTGTGGGACGTAAGCTATGCCGTGACCCTGCGGAAGGTCACCCCGCTGGAGCAGCACGTGCACAGTTTCCTGGAAATGATCCCGCTGATGGGCCTGAGCGTGATTGCCCTGCTGCACTGGCAGGCGCTGTTGTCGCTGTTCGGCCTAGGTAACACGCCGGCGGAGTTCTCTCTGCATTGGAAGGCCCATCCGCTGCCTATCGGCTACCTGGCCGGCGTGTTCGGCGCGATGGTCCTGCTGGCGATCCTGCCCTACCTGGAGGAACTGCTGCGGGACTGGCGCGACCGTCGGCGCGCCCGAGCCGGGGAGCCGGCCTTCGTGCGCGCCCTGGAGCGCTCCTGAGGGCACTCGGCCGCGGCACGGTTTACCGGGGTGAGCGGGTCGGAGCCGCCAGCAGACCGTCGCGCAGGGCGTCGAACGCGGCGCTGGCGTAGCCCCGGCGCCGCACCAGCAGGGTATCCACCGAAACCAGGGGCGTGACCCGGAGCCGGGGCGGCTCGCGCAGCAGGTCCAGCACGCTGCGCGGCATCACCGCCACGCAGGCCCCCGCCGCTACGCAGGCGAGGATCGCGTGGTAGGACCCTACCTCCTGTACCGGCAATCGGCGGCCCGCCGACGCCAACCAGCTGGCCAGCAGGTCGCGGTAGGCGCACCCCGTTGCGAAGCCGGCGATCCGTGGCGTCGTCACGTCCTGGGGGCCGCTCACCAACGGGTGGGCTTCCGGGGTGACCAGCAGCAGGTCCTCGGTGAACACCGGCTCGCCTTCCAGGGCCGGCTGCAGGGGCGTCTCCACCCAGGCGCCGTCCTGCCAGACCAGGGCCCGCGCCACCAGCGCCGCATCCAGGCGGTGCGCCACCAGCGCGTCCAGCAGCGCTCGGGTGGGGCCAGTGGTTACCGCCAGGGCCACCGCGGGCCAGGCCTGGTGATAGTCCGCCAGTACCGCCGGCAGGCGGCTGGCAGCGGTGCTCTCCATGCTGCCCAGGCGCAGCGACCCCTCGGGCCGACCGGGGCGCACCGCCTGTCGGGCCTCCTCCTCCAGCGCCAGCAAGCGCTCGGCGTAGGCCAGGTAGGCGCGGCCCTGCTCGGTCAGCAGCATGCGTTTGCCGTCCCGGGAAAACAGGGTCACGCCCAACTCGTCTTCCAGCTGCCGGATGCGGGTGGTGACGTTGGACTGGACCCGCTGCAGACGCTGGGCGGCGCGGGTGACGCTGGCTTCTTCAGCGACCGCGCGGAAGATGGCGAGGGTGGTGAAGTCCAAATCGTTCTCCAAACGAGAATGAAATTGAACGAATAATCTTTACATGAGATAAAACCCGCAAGCCTTTTCGCTCGGAGCCCCGCCCATGATCGTCGATCCGTTGTTCACCCTCGGCTTGCGCCACCCCATCGTGCAGGCCCCCATGGCCGGGGTCTCCACACCGGCACTGGCGGCCGCGGTGTGCAATGCCGGCGCCCTGGGCTCCCTGGGCCTGGGCGCCAGTTCGGAGGAACAGGCGCGCACGGCGATCCGTGAGACCCGCGCCCTCACCGACCGGCCATTCAACGTCAACCTGTTCTGCCACCGCCCGGCGACGGCGGATGCCATCCGCGAGCGGGACTGGTTGGCCCATCTGGCGCCGTTCTTCGCCGAGCTGGGCGCCACGCCGCCCGCCACCCTGGCGGCCGCCTACCGCAGCTTCACCGAAGACGAGGCCTGGCTGGAGATGCTGCTGGAAGAACGACCGGCCGTGGTCAGCCTGCATTTCGGCCTGCCGGCGGCCACCTGCATCCAGGCGTTGAAGGCCGCCGGCCTGCAGGTCTGGGCCTGTGTCACCACCCCGGACGAAGCGGCCCAGGCCGAGGCGGCCGGCGTCGACCTGCTGGTGGCCCAGGGGATCGAGGCCGGCGGCCACCGCGGGGTATTCGACCCGGCGCGTGGCGACGCCGGCTACGGCACCCTGGCCCTGGTGCGCCTGCTGGCGCGTCGCGGCCGCCTGCCGGTGATCGCCGCCGGCGGCATCATGGACGGCCAGGGCATCGCCGCCGCGCTGGACCTGGGGGCCTGCGCCGCCCAATTAGGCACGGCCTTCGTGCTCTGCCCGGAATCCAGCGCGGACGCCGCCTACCGCGACGCCCTGCGCCAGGCCGGGGAAACCCGCATCACCGCCGCCATTTCCGGCCGCCCGGCGCGGGGGCTGGTGAACCGCTTCCACGACCTGGAGCGCCCAGGCGCGCCGGCATGGCCGGACTACCCCATCGCCTATGACGCCGCCAAGGCCCTGCAACGGGCCGCCGGCAACCGCGGCTTCGGGGTGCACTGGGCCGGCCAGGCGGCCGCCCTCGCCCGGGAGCTGCCAGCGGCCGAGCTGGTGGAACGCCTGGCCGCGGAGTGGCGCAACGCCTGAACCGCTGTCAGGCGATGGAGCGGATCACCCCGCCGTCCACCCGCACGGAAGCCCCGGTGGTGGCGGATGCCTGGGGCGAGGCCAGGTAGACCACCATGTTCGCCACCTCCTCCACCGTGGCCAGCCGGCCGATCACCGAGCTGGGGCGATTGTCGCGGATGAAGTCCTGCTCCAGTTGCGACACCGGCACGCCCTTTTCCTGGGCCAGGGATTCGAAGAAGTCGCCCACGCCTTCGGAGCGGGTCGGCCCCGGCAGCACCGCGTTCACCGTCACGCCGCTGCCGGCCAGGGTTTCCGCGAGGCCCCGGGACACCGCCAGCAGGGCGGTCTTGGTCATGCCGTAGTGGACCATCTCGGTGGGAATCTGCAGGCCCGACTCGCTGGAGAGGAACAGCACCCGCCCCCAGCCCCGCGCCGCCATCTTCGGCGCGTAGTGCCGCGACAGGCGTACGGCGCTCATCACGTTCACCTCGAAGAAGCGCTGCCAGTCCTCGTCGGGAATCTCGAAGAAGCCCTTGGGCTCGAAGATGCCCAGGTTGTTCACCAGGATGTCCACCTCCGCGACCTGGGCGAACAGCTGCTGGGCGCCGGCGGCGCTGCCCAGGTCGGCGCTGACGCCGGTCAGGCGCGCCTGGGGGCAGTCCTGGCGGATGGCGGCGATGGCCTGCTGCACGCGCTCGTCGCTGCGACCGTTGACCACCACCTCGGCGCCGGCACCGGCGAGCCCGCGGGCGATGGCCAGGCCGATGCCGCCGGTGGAACCGCTCACCAGGGCGCGCTTGCCGTTCAGATCGATCTGCATGGTTTCCTCCTCGGGATAAGCGGGCACCGACCGGGACGGGGCGCCGCGGAGTCATGCTGATCAGGCCGCCTGGACCGCCGGCAGTTCCCCAGGACGGCGGAGGCCCCGGCGTGCCTGGCCTGCCGGCGCCCGTCGGGTGACAGGACGCGCGTCCCACGCCATACTGCCGCGCTCAACTATTCCATCTCGCTCGACTTTCGTTTCGTGACCTGCCCTCAGCGGTGCTGAGGCGCGACACCGCGAACGCTGGCCGACCGTATCGTCCGGCCCGTCCATCCCGGAAGTAGGACAGACCGCATGCCTGATACAGAACTCGAACGCCTGCGCCGCCGACTCGACGCGCTGGAGACGGAGAACGCCCGCCTGCGGGCCGATGCCGACCGTCACCGCGCGCTGTTCGCCAACACCCTTGACGTGGCCCTGCTGGTCACCGACCGCGAGGGCTCCATCGTCGATTGCAACGGCGGTGCCGAGCGACTGTTCCGCCGCGCCGCTCCCGACCTGCTGGGCCAGCCCCTGGCGTTCTGCGACCCCCTCGAACAGCGCCAGGCCGGTGGGTGCGCCGAGGAGTGCCAGCGCGCCTTGAACGAGGGCCGTGTCCAGGGCGAACGCTGGTACCTGCGGGACGACGGCCCCTTCTGGGCCAGCGGCGAGACCCTCGCCCTGCGCGATGGCGAAGGCCGGCACCTGGGCTTCCTCAAGGTGCTCCGCGACCAGACCGACCAGCGCCAGGCCACCGAGGCCCAGCGGGCGGACGCGGAATTCCTGCGCGGGGTCCTGGCCTCATCCGACGACTGCATCAAGGTCCTGGAGCTGGACGGCACCCTGCTGTTCATGAGCGAGGGTGGCCGGCGCGCGCTGCAGCTGGCGCCCGGCAACGACCTGCGCGGCCGCCCCTGGCTGGATTTCTGGCCTCAGGACACCGCCGTCGCCCGCGAGGCCCTGGAGACCGCCCGCGCCGGCGGGGTCGGCCAGTTCCAGGGGCTCGCCCGCTTCGCCGATGGCGACAGCAGCTGGTGGGACGTGCGGGTCACGCCGATCCTCGGCGCGAACGGCCAGCCCCAGCGCCTGCTGGCGGTGTCCCGCAACGTCACCGCCACCCGCGCCGCCGAGCAGGCCCTGCAGGAAGCCCAGGGCCTGAACCAGCTGATCCTCGGCTCCAGCCGTGACTGCATCGTGGTGCTGGACCTGGAGGGGCGCCTGCGCTTCATCAGCCCCGGCGGCGTGGAGGCCATGGAGATTCGCGACCCCGAGGCGCTGGTGGGCCGCTCCTGGCTGCAGACCTGGAAAGGCCGCGACTACGAGGCCGCCTGCGCCGCAGTGGCCGAGGCCCGGGCCGGCCGGATCGGCCGCTTCCAGGGGTTCCGGCCCACCGAGGCGGGCACGCCGAAATGGTGGGACCTGATGATCTCGCCCCTGGCCGGCGCCGAGGACGGGACGGCCCAGCTGGTCTCGGTGGGACGCGACATCACCGAGCGGGTGCGGGTGGAAACCGCCCTGCGGGAAAGCGAGGCGCGCCTCGCGGCGATCTTCGCCCAGGCCGCCGTGGGCCTCTCCGAACGCAGCCTGGACGGCCGCTTCCTGCGCGCCAACACCGAACTCTGCCGGATTCTCGGCCTGAGCCACGAGCAGGTGCTGGCCGCCACCGGTGCCCAGGTCACCCACCCCGAGGACCTCGCCAAGAGCGCCGCCGCCTTCGAGCAGGTACTAGTCTCCGAACGCCCGGTGATCATGGAGAAGCGCTACGTGCAGCCGGATGGCAGCATCGTCTGGACCCATAGCAGCCTCAGCCGCCTGGACGACGAGCAGGGTCGACCACGCGCAGTGCTCACCGTGACCGTGGACCTCACCGAGCGCATCGTCGCCGAGGAGCGCCTGCGCGCCAGCGAGGCGCAGTTGCGGGAGCTCGCCGAAACCCTGGAGCAGCGGGTGGAAGCTCGTACCCGGGAGCGCGACCTGGTCTGGCAGACCTCCCCCGACATGCTCTGCACCGCCCGCCCGGACGGCCACTTCGTCACCCTCAACCCGGCCTGGGAGCGCACCCTGGGCTGGGACGAGGCCACCATCAAGGCCCAGCGCTTCTCCGCCCTGGTGCACCCGGACGACCTGGCGGTCTCCGAGCAGGCCATGCACGCCCTGACCTGCGAGACCACGGTGACCGCCTTCGAGAACCGCTACCGCCACCGCGACGGCAGCTACCGCTGGTTCTCCTGGAACGCGGTACCCCGGGACGGCCTGATCTACGCCACGGTGCGGGACGTCACCCCGGTGAAGGAACAGGCGGCGGCCCTACGGGAAGCCCAGGAGCGCCTGCACCAGAGCCAGAAGATGGAAGCGGTCGGCCAGCTCACTGGCGGCCTGGCCCACGATTTCAACAACCTGCTCACCGGCATCATCGGCAGCCTCGACCTGCTGCACACACGCATCGACCAGGGCCGGGTCGACGGCCTCGGGCGCTACGTGGATGCCGCCCTGGCCTCGGCCAACCGCGCCGCCGCCCTGACCCACCGGCTGCTGGCGTTTTCCCGCCGGCAGACCCTGGACCCCAAGCCGACCCGCGCCAACTCGCTGATCCACGAGATGGAGGAGCTGATCCGCCGCACCGTCGGGCCGCAGATCGAACTGCACACCGAGGCCGCCCGCGACCTGTGGACCATCCTCTGCGACCCGAACCAGCTGGAGAACGCCCTCCTCAACCTGTGCATCAACGCCCGGGACGCCATGCCCGACGGCGGCCAGCTGTTGATCGAGACCGCCAACGTGCACCTCGGCGAGGGCGACCTGCCGGCCGGCCCCTACGTGGCCATCGCGGTGAGCGACACCGGTACCGGGATGAGCGCCGAGGTGGCAGCCCGGGCCTTCGACCCGTTCTTCACCACCAAGCCCCTGGGCATGGGCACCGGCCTCGGGCTGTCGATGATCTACGGCTTCGCCAAGCAGTCTGGGGGGCTGGCGAACATCCAGTCGGTACCGGGCGCCGGCACCCGGGTCTGCCTCTATCTGCCGCGGCACCTGGGCGACAGCGAGGAGGAAACCGTGCCGGACGCCTTCACCGAGGCGCCCCGGGCCGATGCTGGCCAGACCGTGCTGGTGGTGGACGATGAGCCGGCCATCCGCATGTTGATCGGCGAGGTGCTGGAAGAACTCGGCTACGCCACCCTGGAGGCCGCCGACGGCGCCGCTGGGCTAGGCGCCCTGCAATCCGACCAGCGCATCGACCTGCTGATCAGCGACGTCGGCCTGCCCGGCGGCATGAATGGCCGGCAGATGGCCGACGCCGCGCGCCAGCTGCGACCGGCGCTGAAAGTACTGTTCATCACCGGTTACGCCGAGAGCGCGGTGATCGGCCAGGGCGATCTGGAACCCGGCATGCACGTGCTGACCAAGCCCTTCAGCCTCGACATGCTGGCGACCCGGGTGCGCGCGATCCTGCTGGACGCCTGATACCTGCACCGCAGCGGCATCGCCCGAGCCCTGGGCGATGCCGCGTTTCTTTTCGTGGCGCCGGTCGTGCCGCGACGCCTCCTCGCCTGCACCCCACCCAACGCCGTCATGCGGCGGATTCCAGCCGCCAGGCAACGACATTTTCCGCCCGTTGTGCATTCATGCAGACCCGTTATGCGCGGAGCCGCATTGATATCGGCAAATTTGCGTTGTTAGGATCGTAGCAACCGGCTGCCTGGCAGCCCCACAACAACAATCGAGCAGGCCCTGCCATGTCCCAAGCGAATGCTGTCCCCACCGTCAAACTGCTGATCGACGGCAAGCTGGTGGAGTCCACCACCACCCAGTGGCGCGAAGTGGTCAACCCGGCGACTCAGGAAGTCTTGGCGCGGGTGCCGTTCGCCACCGCCGAAGAAATGAACGCCGCCGTCGCCAGCGCCAAGCGCGCCTTCCAGACCTGGCGCAAGACCCCCATCGGCACCCGGGCGCGGATCTTCCTCAAGTACCAGCAGCTGATCCGGGACAACATGAAGGAACTGGCGGCGATCCTCACCGCCGAGCAGGGCAAGACCCTGCCGGACGCCGAGGGCGACGTGTTCCGCGGCCTGGAGGTGGTGGAACACGCCGCCGGCATCGGCAACCTGCAACTGGGCGAACTGGCCAACAACGTGGCCAACGCCGTCGACACCTATACCCTGCTGCAGCCCCTGGGCGTCTGCGCGGGTATCACCCCGTTCAACTTCCCGGCGATGATTCCCCTGTGGATGTTCCCCATGGCCATCGCCACCGGCAACACCTTCGTCCTCAAGCCGTCCGAGCAGGACCCCATGGTGACCATGCGCCTGGCCGAGCTGGCCCTGGAGGCCGGCATTCCGGCGGGCGTGCTCAACGTGATCCACGGCGGCGCCGACGCGGTGAACCTGATCTGCGACCACCCCGACATCAAGGCGGTGTCCTTCGTCGGCTCCACCAAAGTCGGCACCCACGTCTACCACCGTGCCAGCCAGGCCGGCAAACGCGTGCAGTGCATGATGGGCGCGAAGAACCACGGGGTGATCCTGCCCGATGCCAACAAGCAGCAGACCCTCAACAACCTGGTGGGCGCCGCTTTCGGCGCGGCTGGCCAGCGCTGCATGGCGCTGTCGGTGCTGGTGCTGGTGGGCGAGGCACGCGCCTGGCTGCCGGAGCTGGTGGAGAAGGCCAAGACCCTCAAGGTCAACGCCGGCACCGAACAGGGCACCGACGTCGGCCCGCTGGTGTCCTGCGCCGCCCTGGACCGGGTCACCGGGCTGATCCAGCGCGGCGTCGAGGAAGGCGCCGAGCTGGCCCTGGATGGCCGACAGCCCAATGTCTCCGGGTTCGAGAAGGGCAACTTCGTCGGCCCCACCATCTTCGCCAAGGTGAAGCCGGAGATGAGCATCTACCGCGAGGAAGTCTTCGGCCCGGTGCTCTGCGTGATGGAGGCCGAGACCCTGGACGAGGCCATCGCCCTGGTCAACGCCAACCCCAACGGCAACGGCACCGCGCTGTTCACCCGCTCCGGCGCGGCCGCCCGTCACTTCCAGGAAGAGATCGACGTGGGCCAGGTGGGCATCAACGTGCCGATCCCGGTGCCGGTACCGCTGTTCTCCTTCACCGGCTCGCGGGCGTCCAAGCTGGGCGACCTGGGGCCGTACGGCAAACAGGTGGTGCAGTTCTACACCCAGACCAAGACCGTCACCCAGCGCTGGTTCGACGAGGACGACGTGGGCGGCATCAACACCACCATCACCCTCAAGTGAGCCGCGCCCGCCGCCCCCGTGGCGGCGGGCTGCGCCATGGCGCTCCGGCGCCCTTCCCCACAAGAACAACAAGGACACGGCCATGCATATCGGATTTCTAGGACTCGGCAACATGGGCGGCCCGATGGCCCGCAACCTGCTCAAGGCCGGCCACCAGGTCACCGCCTTCGACCTGTCCAAGCCGGCCCTCGCCGGGCTGGTGGAAGCCGGCGCCCGGGAGGCCGCCTCGGTGGGCGCGGTGGCCGGCGCCGGGGTCGACGTGGTGATCACCATGTTGCCCGCCGCGGCCCACGTGAAGGCGGTCTACCTGGGCGAGGACGGCCTGCTCGCCCACCTGCCCGCCGGCGTGCTGCTGATCGACTCCTCCACCATCGATCCGCTGAGCGCCCGCGACGTGGCCAAGGCGGCGGCCGCCCACGGCAACCCGATGCTGGACGCGCCGGTGTCCGGCGGCACCGTGGGAGCCGCGGCCGGCACCCTGACCTTCATGATCGGTGGCGCTGCCGAGGACTTCCAGCGCGCCCAGCCGATCCTCGCCGCCATGGGCAAGAACGTCGTGCACTGCGGCGCGTCCGGCAACGGCCAGGTGGCGAAGGTGGCCAACAACATGCTGCTGGGGATTTCCATGATCGGTGTCGCCGAGGCCATGTCCCTGGGCGTCGCCCTGGGCATGGACGCCAAGGTCCTGGCCGGCATCATCAATACCAGCAGCGGCCGCTGCTGGGCCTCGGAGGTGAACAACCCGTTCCCCGGCGTGCTGGAAAACGCCCCGGCGTCTCGCGGCTACAGCGGCGGCTTCGGCACCGACCTGATGCTCAAGGACCTGGGGCTGGCCAGCGAGGCGGCCAGGCAGGTGCGCCAGCCGGTGATCCTCGGCGCCCTGGCCCAGCAGCTCTACCAGGCCTTCAGCCTGCAGGGCCATGGCGGTCTGGACTTCTCCTCGATCATTAAGCTTTACGCCCAGGAGCCGGAGGCATGAGCGGGGCCGACACGGACAGCCCGATCCTGCACGAGGTCCGCAACGGCATCGGCTACCTGACCCTGAACCGCCCCGCCGGGCTCAATGCCCTGACCCTGGAGATGGTGCGGCTGCTCCATCGGCACCTGCAGCAGTGGGCGGACGACCCGGCGATCCAGGCGGTGGTACTGCGCGGGGCCGGCGAGAAGGCCTTCTGCGCCGGCGGCGATATCCGCTCCCTGTACGACAGCCACAAGGCCGGTGGCGACCTGCACCTGCGCTTCTTCGAGGAGGAATACGCCCTCGACCAGTACATCCACGCCTACGCCAAGCCGGTGCTGGCGCTGATGGACGGCTTCGTCCTCGGCGGCGGCATGGGACTGGTGCAGGGCGCTTCGCTGCGGGTGGTGGGTGAGCGGGTGCGCATGGGCATGCCGGAAACCGGCATCGGCTACTTCCCGGACGTGGGCGGCAGCTACTTCCTGCCACGCCTGCCCGGCGAACTGGGCCTCTACCTGGGCCTCACCGGCACCCACGTGGGCGCCGCCGACGCCCTGCGCGCCGGCCTGGCGGACCATGTTCTGCCTTCTACCCGCTTCGCAGAACTGGAGGCGCGCCTGGACAGCCTCGCCTGGGACCGCCCCGCCGCCCAGGTCCTGGCCGGACTGCTGGACGAGCTGGCGCGGCGGGAACTGCCCGCCGCACGCCTGGCGCCGCTGCAGGCGGCCATCGACCGGCACTTCTCCCAGCCCGATATGGCCGCCATCCGCGCATCCCTGCTGGCGGAAACCGATCCCGCGCTGCGCCCCTGGGCCGAGGAGACCGTCGCCCAGTTGGACGGCCGCTCGCCCCTGGCCCTGGCGGTGACCCTGGAGCTTCTGCGCCGCGGCCGCACCTTGCGCCTGGCCGACTGCTTCCGCCTGGAAACGCACTTGGATCGCCAGTGGTTCGACCGCGGCGACATCATGGAAGGCGTGCGCGCCCTGCTGATCGACAAGGACAAGCAACCGCGCTGGAACCCGCCTCGCCTGGCAGACGTGAGCCCCGAACGGGTGCAGGCGTTCTTCGCCGATTTCTGAATCCTTCGCTTTTTCAAGGAACGACGATGCACGACATCGAACTCAGTGACGAACAACGCATGATTCGCGACATGGCCCGGGATTTCGCCCGGGCCGAAGTGGTCCCCCACGCCCAGGCCTGGGAAAAGGCCGGCTGGATCGACGACGCGGTGGTGGCCCAGCTGGGCGACCTGGGCCTGCTGGGCATGGTGGTGCCGGAACAGTTCGGCGGCACCTACATCGACTACGTGGCCTATGCCCTGGCGGTGGAGGAGATCTCCGCCGGCGACGGCGCCCTCGGCGCGCTGATGAGCATCCACAGTTCGGTGGGCTGCGGCCCGCTGCTGAAGTACGGCACACCGGAGCAGCAGAACGCCTGGCTGCCGGACCTGGCCAGCGGCCGCGCCATCGGCTGCTTTTGCCTGACCGAGCCCCAGGCCGGCTCGGAAGCCCACAACCTGCGCACCCGGGCGGTGCTGGAAAATGGCCAGTGGGTGCTCAACGGTGCCAAGCAGTTCGTCAGCAACGGCCGCCGGGCGAAGCTGGCCATCGTCTTCGCGGTCACCGACCCGGAACTGGGCAAGAAGGGCCTTTCCGCCTTCCTGGTGCCCACCGACACCCCCGGCTTCGTGGTGGAACGCAGCGAGCACAAGATGGGCATCCGTGCCTCGGACACCTGCGCGGTGACCCTGCAGAACTGCCGCATCCCCGAGGCCAACCTGCTGGGGCCACGGGGCAAGGGCCTGGCCATCGCCCTCGCCAACCTGGAAGGCGGGCGTATCGGTATCGCCGCCCAGGCCCTGGGCATCGCCCGGGCGGCCTTCGAAGCGGCGCTGGGCTATGCCCGGGAGCGCGTGCAGTTCGACAAGCCGATCATCGAGCACCAGAGCGTCGCCAACCTGCTGGCGGACATGCACACCCGGCTGAACGCCGCGCGGCTGCTGATCCTGCACGCGGCACGCCTGCGCAGCGCCGGCCACCCGTGCCTGTCGGAAGCGTCACAGGCCAAGCTGTTCGCCTCGGAAATGGCGGAGTTCGTCTGCTCCAAAGCCATGCAGATCCATGGCGGCTACGGCTACCTGGAGGACTACCCGGTGGAGCGCTACTACCGCGATGCCCGGATCACCCAGATCTACGAAGGCTCCAGCGAGATCCAGCGTCTGCTGATCGCCCGCCAGCTGAGCGACTACCCGCTCTGAGCCACGGGCCGCGCGGCCTCAGGTGGCGCGGCCCAGCAGGCGATCCTGGTTGCGCGCCGCCACGTCCCGCAGGAAATCCCAGCAGACCCGCATGCGGGCGATTTCCTTGTTCTCGGTAGGCATCAGCATCCAGAAGGTGCGGACGAACTCCACCTGCCCCACCAGCACTTCCTGCAGCAGCGGTTCGTTGCAGGCGGAAAACGCCGGCAGGATCGCCAGCCCGGCGCCCGCCGCCACCGCGGCCTGCTGGGCCAGGATGCTGGTGCTGCGCAGGGCGCTCTGCCGCGGCCGGGCGATCTCGTCTAGGTACAGCAGCTCCTTGCTGTACAGCAGGTCCTCGATGTAGCTGACGAACACGTGGCCGCGCAGGTCGTCCGGGCTGCGGATCGGCGGGTGGGACGCCAGGTAGCGTTCCGAGGCGTACAGCCGCAGCACGTAGTCAGTGAGCTTGGTGATCAGGTAGGGCCCGCGCTCGGGGCGCTCCAGGGTGATCACGATGTCGGCCTCGTGGCGGGCCAGCCGCACGGTGCGCGGCACCGCCAGCAGGTCCACTCCCAGGTGCGGGTAGCGCTGGGTCAGCGCCGCCAGCTGGCCGGCCAGCATCACCGTGCCGTAGCCCTCCGTCGCACCGATGCGCACCTGGCCGGACAGGGTGTCGGCGGTGCTGCTGGCCCGCTCGATGGACATCACCGCGCTTTCCATGGCCTCCGCCTGGGCCAGCAGCTCGCGGCCGGCCTCGGAGAGTCGGTAGCCGGCGCGGGTGCGGATGAACAGCTGGCGGTCCAGCAGTTTCTCCAGGGCCTGTACCCGGCGCGCCACGGTGGTGTGGTCGACGCCCAGGCGCCGGGCCGCGGCGGTCAGCTTGCCGGCCCGCGACAATTCCAGAAAGAACCGCAGGTTGTCCCAATCCATTTCCGCCCCGCTACACCCGAAACCAGTGGCGCGGCGATTCTACGCGGTTGGGCATGGGGCCGGGGCCCTGAATCGGGGGTGATCCTCCAAGGCGGTTCCAGAAAGATGCGCGGTTGCTCGCCCCCCATATGGAATATCGAGGCCCCGCGGCGGTCCGGCCCGCGCAAGCCAAGGCACACGCCTAGACCACGTAGCGCAGGATCGCCACGAAATGCAACAGGCTGCCGGCCATCACGAACAGGTGCCAGATGCCATGGGCGTGGCGCAGCCGCTGGTCCAGCACGAAGAACAGGATGCCCACGGTGTAGAGCACGCCCCCGGCCGCCAGCCAGTAGAAGCCGGTGATGCCCAGGGCCTCGATCAAGGGGTCCACCGCCACCAGCACGATCCAGCCCATCACCGCGTAGATCACCAGGGACAGCACCCGCGCCTCGGAGCGCGGCTTGATTTCCTGGAGCATGCCGGCAACCCCCAGGCCCCATACCGTGCCGAACAGCGACCAGCCCCAGGCCCCGCGAAGGGTCACCAGGCAGAACGGCGTGTAGCTGCCGGCGATCAGCAGGTAGATGGACAGGTGGTCCAGCTTGCGCATCACCACCTTCGCCCGGCCGCGCACGCTGTGATAGACGGTGGAGATGCTGTAGAGCAGCAGCAGGGTGATGCCGTAGATGGCCACCGCGACGATCTTGCGCACCTCCCCGGCCAGGCTGGCTTCCACCAGCAGCCAGATGGCACCGATGCAGGCCAGCACCGCCCCCACCAGGTGGGTCCAGGCGTTGAATTTTTCCCCGTGGTACATCGTTGACGGCTCCTGGGTGGCGAGACCGGCGTCCCCCGACGCCCTCGCTGAATTCATTCAATGAGCGAAGCGAACGGGCGGCGCCAACAGGCTGGCAGGCGCCCATGACAGGCAGTTGATTGCCTCAGGCATCCGTTGCCTTGGCCTTGCGCCTGCGGCCCTTGGGCGCGGCCGTCTCGGCCTCGCTCCGGTCCAGGGTAATCCAGGTGGGCGCATGATCGCTGGCATGGGGCTGGTCCCGCACCCAGCGGTCGACCCCGGCGTCCAGCAGGCGCGGCGCCAGGTCGGCGCTGAGCAGCAGGTGGTCGATGCGCAGCCCCGAGTTCTTCTGCCAATGCTGGCGGAAATAGTCCCAGAAGGTGTAGATGCGCTCGTCCGGGTGACGGGCCCGCAGCGCGTCCGTCCAGCCCTGTGCCAGCAGGCGCTGGAAGCAGGCGCGGCTTTCCGGCTGGAGCAAGGCATCCTTGCGCCACGAGCGCGGATTGTAGATGTCCTCGTCGGTGGGCACCACGTTGTAGTCGCCCGCCAGTACCACTGGATGGCCGCTGGCGAAGAGCCCGGCGGCATGCTCGATGAAACGCTCGAACCAGGCCAGCTTGTACTCAAACTTGGGCCCTGGCTGCGGGTTGCCGTTGGGCAGGTAGAGGCAGCCGACGATGACGCCGTGCACCGCCGCCTCCAGGTAGCGGCTATGGGTGTCGTCCTCGCCCCCGGGCAGCCCGCGCCGTATTTCCAGGGGGTCCATGCCACGGGCGAGGATCGCCACGCCATTCCAGGACGTCTGCCCCTGCCAGATCGCCCCGTAGCCGGCAGCGCGGATATCGGCGATGGGGAACGCCTTGTCCGGGGCCTTCAACTCCTGCAGGCAGACCACGTCGGGCGCTTCCCGCTCCAGCCAGTCCAGCAGCGCCGGCAGGCGCGAGCGAATACCGTTGATGTTGAAGGTGGCGATCTTCAGTTTTTCCACGACGGGACCTCCTGGCGGCTCTAGGTTCTGTCGAAAAAAGTCGTCGAGCGACAATCAGGCGAGATAAAACCGGGCGCAGAAGCGGAATTTACGACGGTAGATGAGCATTCCGAACCCGCGTTAATGAGCCCTCACCAAGAGCAGTCACGTTTCGTACAGAGCCTAGGCTACGACTGACGCAGCGGGCACCGGGTTCGCCCGGGTTGGCCCTGGACGCGCTCGGATTCTGGCCATTACCCGCACCGCAGCGATGCGAGCCGACGCTACAATGCCCGCTTTTCCCGCCACAGGTAGTCTCCACCGTGTCGCCCCTTGAACTCTTCGCTGCCAGCCTAGGCGTGATCGCCGTCTGGCTGACCATCCGGCAGAACGTCTGGTGCTGGCCCATCGGCCTGGTGATGGTGCTGCTCTACGTGTGGATCTTCTACGACGTGAAGCTCTATTCCGACATGCTCCTGCAGGTGGTCTACGCCGGCCTGCAGCTCTATGGCTGGTGGCAATGGACCCGCGGTGGCGGTCGTCACGACGGACGCCAGGTGAGCCGGTTGTCCCCGGCAAGGATGGCCATGGGCCTGCTGGCGGGTACCCTGGGCAGCCTGGCCCTGGGCTACCTGATGGCCACCCATACCGACGCCGCCCTGCCCTGGTGGGACGCCAGCCTCACCGCCTTCAGCCTGGTGGCGCAGGTCTGGATGGCGCAGAAACGACTGGAATGCTGGCCACTCTGGACTTTGCTGGACGCGCTGTTCGTCGCCCTGTTCTGCTACAAGGGCCTGTACCTCACGGCCGCCCTGTACGCCCTGTTTACCTTGCTGGCGATCCAGGGCTGGCGCACCTGGCGCCAGGATTCCGCGCTCGGGCGGCAGACCGCATGAAGGTCGTGGTGCTCACCGGACCGGAATCCAGCGGCAAGAGCTGGCTGGCCGCCGGCCTCCAGGCACGCTTCGGCGGCCGGGTGGTAGACGAATACGTGCGCCAGTTCATCGATGAACATCAGCGCGACACCACCTACGCGGACATCGACCCCATCGCCCGGGGCCAACTGGCGGGGGAAGACGCCGCCCGCGAGGCCCGCCCCGCCCTCCTGCTGCTGGACACCCACCTCTTGAGCAACCTGCTCTGGAGCCGCCTGCTGTTCGGCGACTGCCCCGACTGGATCGAACCCGCCCTCCTCGCTCGCCGCTACGACCATCACCTGCTGCTATCCCCGGACACCGTCCCCTGGACCCCGGACGGCCAACGTTGCCAACCCGACCTGCAGGAACGCCGCGCGTTCCACGCCGCCTGCCGGGATTGGCTGGTACAGCACGGTCAGCCTTTCGTGGAGATAGAAGGCGACTGGCAAGCACGCGAACGGCAGGCTATAGCGGCGGTGGAGGCGTTGCAGGGGGAGCTGGCCAGTTGAGCCAACCTAATCGTTTTTTCACCGAGGGCTAACTGAATGATTTTATTGCTTATGTAATTCAGCCGCCCGCCAGACTTTCAAAGCTTTTCACAAGACTATCGAAACATCGCAGATCGGTCTGTTCCAAAGAGTAAAAAATAAAATAAAGAGGAGTTTCTTCCCCCGTTTTTTCTTTTTCCCAAGCCATATCGTTCAAGTAACAAAACACAGCACTGCGAGCTATCATGGAAAGGATTGGACATTCATCCCTACAGTCCTTTTCTATACCCCACAGCATAGATTGCCCTTTACTCAGGGCACCCGCCTCTTTAAAAAAATTCTCTACCTCTACAGCATCCTTTAACAACCTACTTAGCCCCCCAATTTTTTTATTAAACTGTGAAGGCAGCTCCAAATTATTCAGAATATTTATCAGGAAAACAGCATACTGCTTGCTTATTGCCTCAACGGATACATTGTTTTTAACAAAAGACATTCGAGCCTCTCCACCCTGTCCAACTCGTCATCAGTCATAACTATTTCTCACCATCGCCCACTCATTTTATCCACATAAAATAAAATACAAAATTGGTAGCCAATAGACCATAAACCAGACATTTTTCGTTCTTAAAAAAATTAAGCTCCATACACTTTTCCAACGCATGAGTACAAAGAATCGATTGAGCGGGTTGGAGAAAACCCACAGGTTGGAGAAAACCCAAAGAATTAAAAATTTTACCTCCAAGCAACCCAATCGGATCCTGGCTTACGAACCGTCCAATATCCGGGTCGTAGTAAAGGAAGCGATTGTGGTGTAGGCCCATCTCACCATCGGAGTACTGTCTCTGAAAGCGCAGCTGACCTAGTATTACTCACGCCTTCTTCCACTGGCCATCCATAGCCGACCTACAATCGATAGTATTATTCGAATGTTTTGAGTGCTCTCATTGGCCCTCAAATCAGGACGTGTTTAAGCCTGTCAGGCCGAAGGCTTATTCACGCCAAACATCTGTCCATCCTCTTTAGGCCCACCAATTGAGTGGGGTCACGCCATCGTCCATGTCATAGACGTTTCCCTAATACCACTCCAGGTTAAACGTATCGCCAACTCGCCCACCACTTGTTCAATCGTGGGGAAGCCCAACTCGACAGAAACCGTGATGACGACGTTCCTTTCCGTATAACCATCGACCGTGCCATTCAGCTCTTCCGCTACCCGACGCTCGATAGACCGAATCGCGGCCACAGGAATGGCATCGCTAAAAAACTGAATGCACAAATTACCTGAGCGTTGCAAAACTTCAACTGGCGTATTTTCATCCACGAATCGAAAACGGTCGCCTTTGGCCAAGTTAAGCGCTAGACCCGGAGAGGCCAACAACTCATAACTGTCATTGGATAATTTCTCTACAGGAACCTCTTCCCTCAGGATATTCCCGTTGCTGGTTTTTTCAGCATAGATTTTTATAGTTTCCATGCTACCTGCAACCATAAGCACCTAGCAATAAAGCCAAATTCATACCGAACCTTAATAACATTAGCCAGAAAAATTACTCTTCAGCTTCATACCAAATATCCACATAATCATCTTGTTCGTTGACAATAAATTTATACCCATAATCAAGCGCAAAATATGGATTTAAAAATGGAAGTAAATCACTCATGTGAGACTGATGCACAGGTTTGAAAAAATCGTCATTAGGACTGTAATCTCCACCCCATATGTACCAACCAGACTCGTTTCCTTCAGGCTTTACCCTAACACCATGAATAGGGCGTAAATTTAAAGTCTCTACAGCTACACCAATGATCGCATCTAACGGAGCGAGCCGATAGGCTGAGCTCATTAAATCACAAATTTTTTTCTGCTCGCTATATTTCAATTTCCATTACTCACAAAAACCTAAAATATTTCACTGACAACCCTTCAGTTAATTTAATCCATGAAAATAAATTAAAACACACAACCAATTAAGCCCATGACGGCAACTCAACAGCCTCTTTCCTAGGAATATTTTTTATTAAACCAATATTAGCTTTCAAATCAGCAAGCTCTGGATCAACTGCATATATGAAAGAACTCACTAAACCATCATTTATGGAAAAACAAACTGAGCATATAGCTTCACGGATAGAAACTTCGTAATCATCCTGACTTTCTATAATATTCTTTATAAAGTCTTCCGCTTCAGCGCTCAAGTTTATGGACAAATCTTTCGTAGCATACTCAGTAAATTCTTCAGGGCTCCAAAGTAACTGAAAATCACTATCGGAAACCATTTTATTTCTATAATTTTCTTCCTGCTTCTTAGTGAGAACTGCCAAATAAATAGGAAAAAAATCTAGATTTCCAAAATCATAAACAAGCGCAAACCTGGAAACACCTGCAGCATATTTAGATAAAACATTATTAATCTTATTTAACAACTCTTCTTTGAAAGAAAAATATGAGGCCATCGGGTATCTCCAGCAGTCAATCTGGCAGCAGCAATCTAATTTAATTCAGCACCGTCTTCAATTCTCCCCCTAAAACTAAACAGCTTTAACTAAGAAGCTTTCTTTGGCATCCACGCCGGCAAGATTTGCATGCAATCTTTACTAAAACCCAAATCAAGCCTCTGGCATACCTTTTAATCTTTCCATATCATTATCTGGCACAACATCCTTAGCGTAGCTGCATATCATAGAATAAATAAAATCACTTTCTATAGAGAGAAATATAACACCTATAATAAGTTCTATATCTTCAGATACATAGCTCGCCAGATCAGCCGAACCGCTGGAGCGAATTACCTTATCAAAAAAAGACTTTCTATATCTATCACGCAGTGACTCAATCTTATCTTTTTCAGAAGAATTTTTAATTTCATTCGATAGTAGCTTATCGACACTGACCCATTCTGAATCGAATGGGTCAGTATCACGCGAATCTAAACAATCAATTACTTTCTCTTCATCATCATAACCAGAAAGAAAATCTTTGCTAAGCAGCTCTTTCAACCATTCTTCCACACTATCTTCATTTAATTGCATCACGCTCTTTCTCTTTTATCGTTGCTTTTATTTTTAACGACACCTAAAAGTGGATGAAACCCTAACATAGCTTCAAAAAGCATTGGGAGAGGAAAAATCAACTTTGATACCACTACCCACCTACTCAACATAAGATTTTTTTGTAAGCCTGAAAATAATTTTTATCGGCCTACCAATAGTCTTTTCTATGCCGAAATTTCCTCTTTAATTTTTAATGTAGTTTGTTTAATAGTTCTTCGACATTCTCAGCAACTAGATACAAATTATTCTCCTCATACTCATGATCAAAAAAATATACTTTTCCATAACTCTCACCTTCCGAAACAACAATTAATTGATTCCCAAACACATCAGAAGCTATAGGTATAGCTTTAACGGGAAATCTATCTATAAAAACTTTCATTTTAAAATCTAAACTCAGATGACTTCTCTTCTCCTTCTCTCCGCATAGCCCATAAAAATTATTAACTACACTTTCATCCTCTTTATTTTTATTTTTATTTTTATTTTTATCAAAAAAACAGAATTTAGCTAAATCTGGCTTTCCGCCATTATTCTTTAGCAGAAAATTTTTATAATCTTCAGTCAACCGTATGCTCCACTTTCCTTCAAATACCTTAATGCGGTCTTCAGAAGTCGGCCCAAATCCATCGCTCAAATAAACCATGATTTCACCTATTTACATTTAGAGGTGGCTATCCCGCCAGCGTGCCTAACTGCATCATGTATATCTTCAGGCACTAATTGCATATAACCAGAATTTTGATGGTGATGCCAGGTGGAGCCGTCTGGAGTCCCAGGATACTCCGTTGATTTATTTGCTCTACTAACGACTACTGGCCAGCTCTAAAGCCATTTATCAACCTTCTACTGAAAAATAATCTCTGGCGATATCACAAAATTTATCGAACATATTCATAAGCCAATCTGCCTTTTCACCTGACGTATCGACAGCTGAGTAGATAGCAGTGGATAAATCAAAATATACCCCGGCGAGTTCTTTACTAGCAAAATCCTGAGATCTTGTTAAACCATTTAATTCTTTCATAAAGCGAAATAAATCTTCAAAATCTTTTTCTGCAGGAAAAATGTGCCCTCTTAAGCCACAGAATATATTTGAAGAAATGTCCATAATTATTGATTCTAAATTTTCAATACTTTTCATGGCAGAACCCTCATCGCACTGTTTGGGACGCCGCCCAAAATTAAAACCTCTTGTGACTTATTAACCCAATTTTTGCTGTTTTCCTTTAAGAAGGCCACAATCACCTCCACTCACATCCAATACAGGACCAGGCACCTTACTCAGGTCTATCTCAACTATCCTATTACCAGTTGCCGCAGCCCAACCCATAGCTACTTCAAGACTTTTGGTAGCAGATATATATTGGGATTTGAATTTTGGACGACTCCCATGTAAAACGTGTCCCTCAGGCTTATAATCGGCATCCGGATTTTTGCACTCAAACTATTATCTGGATTCTCATCGGGTCTTATCATCCTGTAAACCTTACAGGTCAAGCCTAAAGGATCAATCCACTCCACCGGGTTAGGCACGTACTGGTAATTGTTGATCCCACCTGCTAACCCGATGGGATCCTGGCTCACGAACCGCCCGATATCCGGGTCGTAGTACCGGAAGCGGTTGTAGTGCAGCCCCGTCTCGCCGTCGAAGTACTGCCCCTGGAAACGCAGGTTTTGCTGCACCGGTCCGCTCGTCGCCTCCCAGGCTTCGAGCTGGGTGTTGCCCGCCACGCGCCGTACTGGCTGCGCGGGATGCTCAACATAAGCGTTGCCTCACGCCTTGTAGGTGGCCGACCAGACGATCCGGCCGCCGTCGTCGGTCAGCTCCCGGGGCGTGCCCAGGTGGTCGGTGTGGAAGTAGAGGATTTCCGCCGGGCCGTAGCCGTCCTGGTCGGGGCGGCTTTACCTCTAAAGCCCAGCCGCTTCGCTTGGCGCTTGGCGCTTGGCGCTTGGCGTCGATCTTGCGCTGCAGCACGCCCGTGGTGGCCGCCCATTGCTCCGGGTGCAGGCCCTTCAGGGCCAGTAGCGGAATGTCTTCCTCGGGGGCCGGACAGTGCCTTCGCTGTGCACCAACGCCACGTACACGTACACGTACACGTACACGTACATCCATTAAAATTCGAAAAACTCAAAAACGCCCGCTATCGTCAGATTCTTTATCTCCTACTATGAATTCTAAATAGCTCTTAAAATCATTAAATTTTAGAAAATCTCCGCCAAAGTACTCCCATATTAGCGGCTCCTTTTTTCCGTCCTGCCAAACCAGATAGGTTTCCTCGGGCTCATATGGATTATATGAAAATATTGCGCAATTTTCAGGAGCTATTTTACCTGGCGGCTCATCGCCAAATGAATTTTCCTTACGTATTTCAATCCACTCTTTTAGAGTCCCATCACTTTCATAATCATCTATTTCTTCTAAACTTAACCAATTCTGACTTAGCCTCGCATTTACCCACGAAGAGCAAAATTCAAATCTTTCTTTGAGGTAAGGAGATAGCTCCCTATATTGACCCGCCTTCAAAGTCCTAATTTTTTTATTTTTTTCTCTGGCGGCAATATTCTCTGCTCGCCCCGCTCTGGGTCGCGTTCATTTAATAAATTCAAACGATCAAGCAAATTCCTTACTGAGCTTTTCATTTAGTTGATTAAATCGCCTCCACTTCTAAAAATTTAAATCAAAAAAATATTTTATAAGGCTTCAGCAGCCTATGCTGCCTGACAAATTCAGCATGTTTCTTACAAAACTCACTCCCTCCAAGAGCTAATGAATCAAAAAATTCACCTGAAAGAAACATCGAGACCGTAGCAGAATCATTATTTATAGCCTCCTCAAAATCCTCTTTCCCGGAAAAGCCGTTGAGGATAATCTTCAAAAATTTCTTTTCCTCCCCCTTCAATGATTCTTGAAATTTCCAAATATTTATCTTTTCGGCACGAAATTCTAATTCTGAAAGATCACCCGAGATATTGTGTAAGATTTTCTCATTTGCTTTTATAGCGTAGAGAATCAATGGTTTCGAAATTTTTTTCTCGGAAAGAAGTGCCTCATCAAAAACAATTTTTTTTACAAATTCATAATGAATCATTTGCAAATCGGTATAGCTAATTGAATCTAATTCAAACTCACGCTCTAACCTCTTGCCTTCTACAACATCTATTCTATTGAAATCCCCCATACCTCACCTTTTCTTTTCACAACCAACAATGTCTGTAATTCCGAGTTGCTTTTGCACCTCAGAACATGAGCGGCATGCAACCATAGGTTTACCTTTTTTGTCGTTGCGCTGAGCTTCAAAGGTTGAATTTTTAGAAATCTCTTTTAACTCTTCAAGGTTTGTAACACCAGCCTGATTAGCTCCTTTACTCAGCGCCTCGGCTTCAGCGCAGTTACCATGCATTCTTGGATCCGATCTTAATTCTACTGGTACGTTGTCGTAGGCCTCTTGAACCGCCGGATTTGTAATACCAGTACCCCCTTCACCAGTACTAAGACCTGTCTGTACTCCACCTGGCACATGAGGCCCCTTCCAAGTTCCGCGTGCACCTGTAAGGCCAAACGGATCAATCCACCCCACCGGATTCGGCGCGTACTGGTAATTATTGATTCCACCCGCTAGCCAATGGGATCCTGGCTCACGAACCGCCCGATATCCGGGTCGTAGTACCGGAAGCGGTTGTAGTGCAGACCCGTCTCGTCGTCGAAGTACTGACCCTGGAAGCGCAGGTTCTGCTGCACCGGGTCGCTCGTCGCCTTCCCAGGTCTCGAGCTGCGTGTTGTCCACTACGCGCCGTACCGGCTGCGCCGGATGCTCGATATCAGCATTACCCTCCTCAGGAGTCGGAAGAGTGCCTTCGCTGCGCACCATCGCCAGGGGCACGAAGCTGTCCGGCCTCGTACACGTACAGGCTCTGCCGCTGCCTTGTCGCTCCATCAGCAGCCGGTTGCCGTCCCATTACAATTTAAAATACCAAATCAAGAAACTTCCAAAGTCACCCCACCGTGGTGCTAGCTTCCCATTTAAAAAATCTTTTAAATCAGAAATATCTAAATCATAAACGTCCCCCTTTGAAATTGAATACAAATACATACCTTCGCTTTCATCTGAAGTAATTGCTAAAAACTCCTCACCAATTTCATATCTATCTTTTACATATTCGGTCTGATCCAATATTGCTGGAATTTCAGGCCCTATAAGGTCCAGTAATTCGGGCTTATCTCTAGGACTAATAAAAGGACCTTGATACTTAACATAAAACTCCCAAAAATCACTACCCTTATTAATACCTAACTTATTCAATGCTGTAATTGCTTCAGCGACATCATCACGAAGCACATCCCCACTTAGATTTGAAATATAATCTTCTATAGACTTGTTTGTCATCTTAGCACCCTCCAGCTCTTTTTATTTTCTCTGCTGCTGCTCGATCTTTCCAATATTGTTTTCTATCTATATCAAATGCATCTCTATCTACTGGGAATTCTGGATTTTTACTATTGCCATATGGATGCATAGCTTCCCTTCCTTTACCTTTCCCAGCTCGGTGAGTACTAGTAGTTACTTCAAACAAAGGTCCAACAGATTGCTGCCTCGAGTGGTGCAACTGTACTTGCTGAGGAGAACCATTTTTCATGATAAATGGCGCTCCGCCCTCTGCAGCCCGCTCCAAATTTGTCTTACCTTTCACAGCCAAGTCCCAGTCAATATCCTGTTGAAAAACAACATAATCTAAACCTGTCCCTTTTTGACAAGGACCCCATTTGCTCCTTTTAAACCGATTTAACCCTAGAGGGTCAATCCACCCTATTGGGTTAGGAGCATATTGATAACTGTTGTCTCCTCCCAAAAGTCCAATTGGATCCTGGCTCACGAACCGCCCGATATCCGGATCGTAGTACCGGAAGCGGTTGTAGTGCAGGCCCGTCTCACCGTCGAAGTACTGACCCTGGAAGCGCAGGTTTTGCTGCACCGGCTCGCTCGTCGCCTCCCAGGTCTCGAGCTGGGTGTTGCCCACCACGCGCCGCACCGGCTGCGCGGGATGCTCAACGTAAGCGTTGCCCCACGCCTTGTAGGTCGCCGACCAAACGATCCGGCCGCCTCCGTCGGTCAGCTCCCGCGGCGTGCCCAGGTGGTCGGTGTGGAAGTAGAGGATTTCCGCCGGGCCGTGGTCGCCTTGGGCTTCGACGTCGTCACTGCGGCCCAGCCGTTCCCGCTTCGCCTGGCGCTTGGCTTCGATCTTGCGCTGCAGCGCGCCCGTGGTGGCCGCCCACTGCTCCGGGTGCAGGTCCTTCAGGGCCAGCCACTCCGCCGGCAGCGGGATATCCTCCTCGCGGGCCGGAAGAGTGCCTTCGCTGCGCACCAGCGCCAGGGGCACGAAGCTGTCCGGTGCCTCGTACACGTACAGGCTCTGCCGCTGCCCTTGTCGCTCCATCAGCAGCCGGTTGCCGTCCCAGGCGAAGTGGCGGGCGTCGGGGTCCTGCCAAGGCCGCGGCGAGCGGCTGCTATTGCGGTCAAGTCGGTACTTGGCGATGCGCCGCCCGAAAGGGTCGTAGTCGTAGCCCCAGCGCTCCTGGTGGACGAAGCGATCCTTGCGCGTCTCGATCGTCGCCCGGCTCAGCCGATGCTCGGCGTCCCACTCGAAGTGCCGTACCTGGTTCGGCCCGGACTTCTTCTCGACGCAGTTACCCCACTGGTCGTAGGCGTAACGGTGCTCTTGCCACACCCGTAGCCGGTTCGGTCGGTTCTCGCCCCAGGTACTGGGGTCGGAGGCCGCCTCGGCCGGGGTCAACAGTGGGTTGAAGTCGGGGTTGTGCAGGTTGGCCTGCACGTAGGCCGTCCATTCCTCCTCGGTCCACTGGGTCTTGCGGGCCCGCACGTCTTCCCGCTGCGCCTGATCCGGCTCCATCAGGTTGTGGGCCGGGTCGAAGGCGAACAGTTCTTCCCCGCGCGGCGACAGCGCTGCTCGCAACCGACCCAACGCGTCGTAGCCGTACTGGGTCACGCCCTGGCGACGGTCGCTCAGGGCGGTGAGCTGGCCCGCCAGATCGTACTGGTAGCGCCGGGCGATGCGCTGGCCCTGGCTCGCCGGGCTGTCGGCACCGGGCCCGACCAGGGGCTCGGCGGCTTCACGTTGCAGCCGCGCCTGGCTCTGCAGCAACCGCCCCAGCGGATCCAGGCTGTACTGGGTGAACAGCGCCCCCTGGCTACGGCCCACTTCTCGGTGCAAGGCATCGCGCTCGAAGTCGCAGATCGTCTGGAAGTCCAGGTTGATCTGGTGCACGTGGCCGCTGCCATAGGTCAGGGTGTTGAGGGTCCGACCGTCCGGCAGCACTGTAGCTTCGCGGTTGCCCAGCAGGTCGTAGCGATGCTGCAGTTCGCTGAACTGCCCGCCGCGCCCGCGCAGCACTTCCCGGCTCAACCGACCGCCCTGGTTGTAGTACAGCTCGACCCGGGCCTGGCGGTTGCGTGCGCGCACCAGTTGCCCGGCAGCGTCGTAGGCGTAGCGGCTGTGGGCGACCTGGGGCCGGCCGGTGATGTCTGGCTTGAGGCTGTACTTGTCCAGCATCCGCCCCATGGCGTCGCGGGCATAGCGGGTGCGCAGGATCGGCGCTCCACTGCCCTCGCCCAGCAGCGGCAGGCCCAGCGGTACGCCGTCGGCGCTCTCCAGCAGATGCCCCGCTGCATCGTAGCGGTAGTCGATGCGCCGGCCGTCGAAGCCCTGCTCGGCCACCAGCCGGTCCAACGGGTCCCAGGCAAAGCGGTACAGCGCACCGTTCTCGTTGGTGAGGGTCGCCAGGCGGCCGTGCAGGTCGTAGCGATACCCCAGCCGGTGGCCCAGGGCGTCGATCCGCTCCAGGGGTCGGCCTTCGGCGTCCAGGCGGTAGCGGGTCGCCCGACCCAAGGGATCGTGGTGCGCCACCAGCCGCCCCAACGGGTCGTAGGCGAAGCGCTCCTCGCCCCCATCGGCGTGGCGCACGTGGCTCAGGCGGAAGCGCCGGTTGACCCGTGTGTAGCGGTACTGGGTGGTGTGACCCAGGGCATCGGTCGCGCTGACGAGGTTGCCGTGGGCGTCGTAGGCATAGCCGGTGCGGCTGCCGGAGCAGTCCGTGTAGCCCAGCAGCCGGCCCTGGGCATCGAAGTCGAAGGTCTTCACCCCACCCCGGGCGTCCACCAGCGCGGTGGGCAGCCCACGGGCATCCAGGCGGTAATCGGTGCGGCCACCATCCGGCTCGACCAGTTCCACCAGGTTGCCGCGCGTGTCGTAGCGGTACTGGGTGGTGCGGCCCAGCGGGTCGGTGATGGACGTCGGCTTGCGCCAAGTCTCGTCCCAGGTGAAGCGGTAGGACGCGCCGTCCGGTTGGATCAGGCAGGTAAGGTTGCCCCGAGCATCGTATTGGAACCGTGTAGTACGCCCCGCTGGATCGGTGCTGGCCAGCAGATTGCCGTAAGGGTCGAGCTCATAGCGGCTTTCTCCGCCCAAGGCATCCACCTTGCCCACGAGGCGGTCGTCTTCATCGTAGCGATACAGGACCACCCGATTTTCCGCGTCAGTAACCTGGGTTTCCCGAGCCAACTCGTCGTAAACGAACGTCCAGCGCTGGCCGTTGGAGAGGGTATTGCGCAGCACCTTGCCCTTCGGCGTAAGCCGATCCCACTCGTACCGCGACACCAGCCCACCCGGCTCGGTGTGCTCCATCAGCATGTGGTTGGCCCAGGCAAAGGTCCGGCAGACCTGCCCGTTACCGTCGCGTACTTCTACCAGGTCGCCTTCGGCACTGTAGCAGTACTTCACCAGCCACTGCTGCTGCTCGCGCGGGTAGTGCCCCGCCGCATCGGGCTGGCCGAACAGCTCCACCACATGGGTCAGGCGCGGTTCCCGCGGACGGCTGCGATCGAAGAGGAAGCCCAGCCGGCGACCGCTGCTGGTGTCCAGGTGATAAGGCAGCCCATCCTCGGCGTAATGCAGGCGCAGGTGGTTGTGGTTGGGATCGATGAAGCCCAGCAGCACCAACGAATCGGCCTGGGGCCGCAAGCCCTTGGGGTCGGACTCAGGTGCCGCAAGCGGCTCTTCGCCCTGGGCGGCACGGCTGGCCAGCAGCCGCTCCCAGGCCAGCGCCTCGCGCTGCTGGCGATGCGCCTCGTCGACCTCGCGCTCGCCCAGCGCAGCCTGGTCCCGCGGAGCCAGGCCGAAGATCAGGCGCAACCCGTCTGGGGCGATCACTTCGTACTGGTTGCGCTGGTTGCGCTGCAAGGTGGTGAATTCGTAGCGGGAGAAGAACCGCTCGCCCACCGCTATATCGGGGAACGAGGTACGCCGACCCTGTAAGTCGACGAAGACGATAGCTTGGCTTTCTACGTCTAGGCGAAAGCCAATGGGTACGCTCCACCCCTGCCCTAGCCAAGAAACGTTGGGATTGTTCGACGCATAAGTTCGCTGCCAAGCTAATGGCAAAGGCGCCTCTAAAACAAAATCCAGATCTTGGCCACCGCTCAGCAGCTTAGCGCCATAAATAGCATTTACCGGTTTGGGCGTGGCCAAAGCACAGTTCAGGCAGTTCGGCTTGGCCTCGCCTTTTTCCTTGCCTTGCACCCCATCCTTGTCATGGGGCCGCTCCTGCTCAGGGGTGGGCTTCTTCGGCACCGGCTTGGGCTTGGGGTCGTGGGACGGCTTGGTGCCGCGTGGCTTCTTCGTCGCTCTCTTCAGCCGCTCGTAGAGGTCACCGATGCGGTTGCCGGTCTTGCCGATCAGCTGACCGACCTTGCTCGCCGCACCGCCCGCCCCCCGGGTCGCCACGGCAATCACCACCGTTTCGGCCACGTGCACCTCGGCCGCACCCGCCGCCTCCCCCAGTTGCTCCGCCATGGGCTTGGGATCGGCCAGCATGCTGGCCAGCAACTCCTGAGCCGAACAGGCCAGGTCGTCCAGCAGCTCGCGCAGCCAGTCCTTGATGATCGCCTTGATCTCATCAAGGCTGAGCTGGCTCAGCTCGTCGATGGCCTCCATCACATCGGTGGTGAAGGCGACGGACGCGTCGTAGGCCTTCTCGACCCCTTCCTTGGCATCGTTGGCGATGGTGCCGATGTCATTGTTGGCCAGGTAGTCGGCACTCTTGGTGACGCCCCCCCAGACCCACTGCGCACCGCCCTTGATCGAATCCCAGTAGCCCTTGCCCTTTTCCACCACCAGGTCCGCCACCACCTTGTCGTGGGCAGACTTGAAGCCCAGCAGGAACGACAGCGGGTTGTTCATGAACTCGTTGGCCATTCGGTCGGCCAGCGCTTCCAGCAGCCCTTCGAGTTCGGCGGAACACTTGGCATTGGGCCCCGGCAGCACGCCGCAGTTGATCGCCCCGGGACAGGGGGAAATGCTCGGGCCGCTGATGACGCCCACGTGGCCATGGCTGGTGGAGAAGCTGCCCTCCACCGGGTTCTGGGGCAGGAACTCGGTGGGCTTGAACATCTTGCCGCTGTCGATGGCCGTCGAGCGCAGCAGGAACAGGTTGGCACTGTTGCCATAGGTCCGCTGGGCGACGCCTTCGGCCATCGCGAAACTGACCGCGGGCGTACTGGGCACCGGGCGCGTCCCGAACGGCGTGGCGGCCAGTGCCGGGGAAACCACGGCCGCGAAATGCTTGGGTGTCCGTTCCGCCTTGATGGGATCGCCCATGGCTCAACTTCCTGCCGGGTAGGTGGTGGGGGCGCAGTACACATTGATGCGCTTGATACGCTCGTCGAAGTCGACGAGGCCGTGGAAGCGCAGCGTCACGCGATCCCGGTCCAGGTCGATTAGCACGGTGTCCAGCATCATCGCGTGGGTTTCCCGGGATTCGTCCTCCCAGTGCGCGACGCCCGCTGCGTCGAAGGGCGGCAGAACCAGCCGCAGCGGCGGTCCCGGACGGGTGCCGGCCAGCTCGATCACGTCCCCGGCCTTGAGGAAGGCCGGCGGCTGCTGGTCCGCCGGGGCGGTGTTCCAATAGCGCATGTCCATGTCCTGGGGAATGTTCGGCGCCACCGTCTGCCGCCATTGCTCGTCATAGGTGCCCGCGTATTGCTGGCGGGCCGGCACGAAGCCAGGCAGAGGGCCGAAGCCGCCGGGTTCCACATCCTGGCCGAACGCAACCAGGGGGGCGTCCCAGGCCTCGATCTGGGCGGCGGGATAAAGCTGCGCGGTGTCGGCCCTGGAGCGGTCGACGAAGCCACACCCCAGGGGGTTCGGGGGGTAGAATTCGCCCTCCTCGTAGTGCTCGCGCAGCGGACCGAGGGTGCCGCCGTAGGCATTCTCGTACAGCAGGGCCACGGCCGAGACGGGCTCCGGCTCGCTCAGGCTCCAGCCCCCCAGCAAGCTGTGCCGCCAGTGGCGAGGCCCGTGCACTCGCAGGCGCTTTTCCTGCTCGCCGATGCGCAAGGCCACGTACCAGGTGGGCAGAGGGCCGTCTTCCGGCGGCCGCACGCTGCCGGTGACCAGGACATCGGTGGTGGGCTTGTAGGGAATCAGGTCGCTGGGATAGAGCAGGCTGGAACGGTTCTCCTCGTCCAGCCAGACGTCGTTGAGAACCAGGTCCGGCTGACGCGCCAGGGGCGTCAGGCGCCCCTCGGTGTCCCACTGCAGGGTGACCTTGGCGGACAGGCAGTGGTAGCGGTTGCCATGGTAGAAGCGGTGTTCGAAGCCCTGCACGGGGTACAGGGACTGACTGACGATAACGGTCATGACGCGACGACTTCCCTGCTCAGTTCAGATCGATCTTCTTGGCGTCGACGTCCACCAGCTCTTTGCCGTTGACCGCGATCTTCACCCCTTCCAGGGTGATGGTGCCATCGGCTTCCAGCACCACCTTGGACTTGCCCACCTGCAGGAGGATGCTCTTGTCGTCCATCACCACCGTGCTGGCCCCACCCGCGGTCAGGGTGTAGACCTTGCCCACCGAGGCGGTGTGGTTCTGGCCGATGTTGTCGTTACGGCTCATGCCCACCGTGGTGACCATGGCCATGCCGACGTTGAGGTTGTAGCCCAGGCCGATGTTGACCATCTTGCCCATGCCCACCGACTGCATGTAGGCGAGCTTGACGGTTTCGGTCTTGAACTGGCCGACCGAGATGGACCAGTTCCTGCCGATGTCGTCGGTCTCGTTGCGGTCGATGGTCTTGGTGCGGTTCTGGTGCACCGTCACCTTCTCGTTGCCGTCCACTTCCTCGGTGCGGTTCTTGTGGATGGTGATCTTCTCGTTGCCATCCACTTCCTCCGTGCGGTTGCCGTGCACCGTGATGGTCTCGTGCCGGTCCACCGTCTCGGTGCGGTCGCGCTTGACCTGGGTCGTCTCGTCACGGTCGATGGTCTTGCGCCGGTCGTTGCCCACCCAGTGGGTCTCGTCGTGCTCGACCTCGATGTCCTGGTTCTTCTCGGCGTGAATCCACA